>SUVN01000051.1 GCA_015061985.1 Akkermansiaceae bacterium | reverse complement strand
CAAACAGCTGAACATTTTTCGGTGTTGTCAGGCATTTGAGCGATTCCATCGTGGTGCGGGTATGCGGCAAGCCACGGCGTTCGGCTTCTTCCAGCCAGTTTTGTGTATAGCCATCACCATTGAAAATAATGCGCTTATGTTTCTTCAGTATGGATTGCAGGTGCATCTGCAGGCTCTCATGGAAATCTGTTTCCTTTACCCCGGAAAGGAAATCAGACATGCGGTCAAAGGCCTCTGCCACAATCACGTTGAGAATGATATTTGCCCCTGAACAGGATTGACTTGAACCCGGTGCCCGGAACTCGAATTTATTGCCGGTGAAGGCGAAGGGGCTGGTTCGATTTCGGTCGGTGGCATCTCGGGGCAGGGGCGGCAGCGTATCCACGCCAACCTTCATGGGCGCAATATCGGCGGCATTCTGCACGCTCCCCTGTTCCAGTTGCTCCAGAATGGCTTCCAACTGGTCACCCAGATACATGGAAATAATGGCCGGGGGTGCTTCGTTGGCACCGAGTCGGTGGTCATTGCCGGCACCGCTTACGGCACACCTGAGCAAATCGGCGTGAAGGTCAACGGCCTCGATGATGGCGCACAGCACCGTCAGGAAGATAGCATCGTCCTGCGGGTTGCTGCCGGGGTTGAGCAGATTCCGGCCTTCATAATTGATACTCCAGTTATTGTGTTTTCCGGAACCATTAACCCCGGCAAAGGGCTTTTCATGCAACAGGCAGACAAAACCGTGTTTCTCTGCGGTCTGCCGCAGCACTTCCATCACCAGCATATTGTGGTCGCAGGCCAGGTTTACCTCCTCAAAGACGGGAGCCAGCTCAAATTGAGCCGGGGCTACTTCGTTGTGGCGTGTCTTGGCCGGAATACCCAGCTTCCAGAGGGTTTGTTCCACGTCACTCATAAAGTTGAGTATGCGCGGACGAATCGCGCCGAAATAGTGGTCCTCCAGCTGCTGGTGCTTGGCGGGCGGTGCGCCGAACAGAGTCCTGCCGGTTTGAATGAGATCCGGCCTCAGCAGGAAAAAGTGCTTGTCTATCAGGAAATACTCCTGTTCCACACCAAGCGTGACGGTCACTTTGCCATTGCCGGAGCTGCCGAAGCACTGCATCAGACGCCGGGTGGCGGTAGAAAGTGCCTGAATGGAACGCAGCAGCGGCGTTTTTTTATCCAGCGCCTCTCCCGTATAGCTGCAAAATGCTGTGGGGATGCAGAGGGTTGCCCCATTGTCATGCCGCTTGATAAATGCCGGACTGGTGGGATCCCATGCTGTGTAACCCCGCGCCTCAAATGTGGAGCGAAGCCCGCCGGATGGAAAACTGGAGGCATCCGGCTCGCCTATGATGAGATTCTTGCCGGAAAACGCGAACAATGCTTTGCTGCCGTTTGGTTCCAGAAACGAATCATGTTTTTCAGCGGTGCCGCCGGTCAGCGGCTGAAACCAGTGGGTATAACTGGTGGCTCCTCTTGCTACAGCCCATTCTTTCATGGCATGGGCCACATCGCCGGCAATCGCAGGGTCTAGCGGCTTACCCTTCTCAATTGTTTGCAATAATTTGCAACAGGTTTCCTTTGGCAGATAGTCGCGCATGACCTCGGCGTTGAACACGTCACAGCCGTAATCGGCGGTGCCGATGTGCTCTGCATCCGGGGCGACGGGGCTTTTCGATGTGGATATGCCTCTTACTGCGTTTTGTCGATTGAGATTTCTCATGGTTTCTTTCTTTGTTTTGGTGAGCCAAGGCTCTGCTTTTTATGCTTGCAAAAATCGTGCCAACTTTTTAATGGCCTCCCCAATGCCGATTTGGCGGCCTTTTTTCAGCAGGATAGGGTAAAAAATGTAAAAAAATGACGGGTGGATTTACAAAATTGTAACACTCGGTGCATTCACCTGGCACGGAAAAGAAGAAAATAGCCCGGTTTGTCAAGTTGGCATGATTTTTGCAGGGAATAGGAATAGAGATTATTTTTACCATGGGTATGAAGACGCAGTTATATGTACCGGAAGAGAGGGGGCTTTATCTGCCCCGATTTGAGCATGATGCCTGCGGGGTCGGCCTGGTTGCCAACATGAGGGGCGAGGCGAGTCACCGCATTATTGAACAGGGAATCACGGTGTTGAAACGCCTGATGCACAGAGGGGCTTCTGGTGCTGACCCTGATACCGGAGATGGTGCCGGATTACTGATTGCTCTGCCGGATGCCTTTTTTCGGGCGGTCGTTGACTTTTCCTTGCCTGAGCCCGGTCACTACGGCGTTGCCATGATGTTTGGCGGAGTGGGGGAGGAGGCGGCCATAGAGGAAGTGATACAGCGAGAAGGCGGCAGGATTCTCGGGTGGCGGCAAGTGCCGGTCTGCACGGAGAGTATCGGCGCGGTGGCACGTGCTACCGTTCCCTGCATCCGCCAGCTATTTATTGCAGCCGAGGCAGAAACACGGCAGGAGATGGAAATCAACCTCTACGTCATGAGACGGGGGCTCGAAAAATCCATTTCAGACCTGTATATTTGCAGCATGTCTTCCCGCACCATCGTATATAAAGGACTGTTGCAGGGCGGGCAGCTGGATTCCTTCTATTCGGATTTGCAGGATATTCGTATGGTGTCGCCGCTGGTGGTTGTTCATCAACGCTATAGTACCAATACCTTTCCCACCTGGGCACTGGCGCAGCCATTCCGTTATCTGGCTCACAATGGAGAAATCAACACGCTGCGGGGGAATCTGAATGCGCAGAGAGCCCGGGAGAATCTGCTGAAGAGTGCCGTCCTCGGCAATCGGCTCAGAAAACTGCTCCCCCTTATCAACGAGGCGCAGAGCGACTCCGCCTGCCTGGATAATATGCTGGAGCTTCTGGTGGCAGCCGGGCGACCGCTGGAGCATGCTTTGCTGATGCTCATTCCGCAGGCATGGGGGGAGAACTACCACATGGGGCGGGATGTCCGGGCGTTTTTTGAGTACCATTCAGCCTTGATGGAGCCATGGGACGGCCCCGCCGCAATCGTGGCAACAGATGGCAACCGGGCAGTCGCTCTGCTGGATAGAAACGGCTTGCGCCCCCTGCGATTTACGGAATGTTATGATGGCCTGTTGGTGCTGGCCAGTGAAGCCGGAGTGCTGGATATACCGCAGGAGCAAATCCGCCGCAAAGGGAGACTGAAACCGGGAGGCATTCTGGTGCTGGACATCCCCGGCCACCGTATTCTGGAGGAAGCCGAGGTGAAGACCGCCTTGGCACGCAGCAAGCCATATCGCCGTTGGGTGGAGGAAAACCGCTTATCGGTACGCGGGCTGTTTACGGAGATTACGGCAGCAGAACCGGAGGCAGATTTGCTCAGAAAGCAGATGCTGTTCGGGTACAGCGCGGAAGACGTTGATATTATCTTATCCACGATGGCTGACAAGGGTGCCGAGCCAATAGGCTCCATGGGGATGGAGGCCGCCCCGGCGGTGTTGTCCGACAAGCCGCAGCTGTTGTTCAACTACTTTAAGCAGAGCTTTGCACAGGTGACGAATCCGCCCATTGACCCTATCCGGGAAGAACTCGTGATGAGTCTCATGACTTATATCGGCAACATGGGGAATATTCTGGAAGAAACACCGCAGCATGCCAGACTCATTAAATTGCAACGCCCCATCCTGACGGATGATGAATTAATGCAGCTTTCTGCATTGAACCGTAATGGTTATGAAACCGCCGAAATAGGCTGCGGTTTTATACCGGATGCTGATGGGAAGGCGCTCAGGCTTGCCCTGCAGGACGTATCCGAACAAGCCGTCGCAGCCGTGGAGAAGGGGAAACGTCTCGTTGTGCTCACAGACAGAAAGCTGCCGGACGGTTACGCCGCCATTCCTTCGCTCCTTGCCACAGCATGCGTGCACAAAGCACTTGTAGAGCATAATCTGCGCCCGGAGGCCGGAATCATTGTCAGCTCGGGAGAGGTGCGCGAGGTCATGCACGCCGCTCTGCTGCTGGGATATGGGGCAACCGCTGTTAACCCATGGCTGGCCTTGCAAAGTATCACCGAACTGTCGCGCTCCGGCAAGGTAAGCTGTGATGCCGTCACGGCGGCCGGCAATTATGTGCGCGCTTTGGATAAAGGACTGCTCAAGGTTATGTCCAAGCTGGGGATTTCTACGCTGCGCAGCTACCGCTCGGCACAGGCATTTGAGGCTTTGGGATTGAGTGCCGACTTCATTCGCGAGTTTCTGCCCGGCACGGTAACGCGCATTGGCGGCGCAGGGTTGCGCCGCATAGCGGCCGATGCGGCCTCTCGCCTGGAGCAATCACAAGCCGGCTCTCGCTCATTGTCGGCAGGCGGGGTTTACAGGTATCACAAGGACGGCGAGTCCCGTTTGTGGACACCGCAGGCAATCAAGCTCTTCCGCGAAGCGGTGTGGGAGAATAATGAAGAGAAGATGGTTGAGTTCAGCGCCTTGATAGACCACCAGGAAGCGCACCCGTGTACACTGAGAAGCCTGCTGGATTTTCGCGCAGTGCCGTCTATCCCGTTGGAAGAAGTGGAAGGCGAAGGTGAGATAATGAAGCATTTTGTATCGGGTGCCATGTCGTTGGGGTCACTCAGCCCGGAGGCGCACCATGCCATTGCAGCCGCAATGAACAGCATCGGAGCTCGCAGCAATTGCGGTGAAGGCGGGGAGGAAGCCTCACGGTTCGGCACGCAGCTCAATAGTGCCACAAAGCAGGTGGCCAGCGGTCGATTCGGGGTGACTACACACTATTTGTGCCACGCAGATGAAATCCAGATTAAAATGGCTCAGGGCGCAAAACCGGGAGAGGGTGGCCAGCTGCCTGCGTTTAAGGTGGATGCGTTTATTGCCGGGGTGCGCCACGCCATTCCTCAGGTGAGCCTCATTTCTCCGCCGCCGCATCACGATATCTACTCGATAGAAGATTTTGCTCAGCTCATCTACGACTTGCGGCAGGTGAATCCCCGGGCTCGTATTTCGGTCAAACTGGCTTCTGAAATGGGGGTGGGAACGGTGTGTGCCGGCGTTGCCAAGGCAAATGCGGATACCATTCTGATTTCCGGCTATGATGGCGGCACCGGAGCATCGCCGCTCACCAGCATCCGCCACACGGGATTGCCCTGGGAATTGGGGCTGTCAGAAGCGCACCAGACGCTTGTTGTCAACAAGATGCGTCATCGGGTTCGACTCCAGACGGATGGCCAGCTGAAAACCGGCCGGGATGTGCTTATTGCCGCCCTTCTGGGGGCGGAGGAATTCGGCTTTGGAACGACTCTGCTGGTGTGCCTGGGCTGCGCCATGATTCGCCGGTGTCACAACAATACCTGCCCTATGGGCGTTGCCACTCAGGATACGGAGCGCCGGAAGCGATTCATCGGTAAACCCGAATATATTGTCAATTATCTCAGGCTCGTTGCCGGGCAAGTTCGCAGGCTGCTCGCCTCGTTGGGCCTGCGCAGTATTCACGATGCCTGCGGACGTGCCGATTTGCTTTGCGTTAAAGAGGAGGCTGTTCGGTACGGCATAGATTTGTCCGCCTTGCTGATACCTGCCCCTGCCGCCAGTGAAAAGGGTATCAATGCGCAGACAACCAACTCATTTGATGAGCGGTATCTTTCCCGTCTCCCGCTGCTTTCGGAATCAGCATCCACCATACAGGCGCAAGTCTTTAACACCGATCGCAGCATCGGCGCTGCGCTCTCCGGACGGATTGTCCAATCCCATACGTCTCATGCTGAGAGCCTTGCCCGCATCTGCATCAATTTAAGGGGAACCGCCGGGCAGAGTTTCGGTGCCTTCCTGGTGAAAGAAGTCGCGTTACGACTCATCGGTGAGGCAAACGACTTTGTGGGGAAAGGGCTTTCCGGTGGCAGTATCAGCATACGGGTGCCGGCAGAATCTGCATTCCGGGCAGAGGAGAACGTGATTGCCGGAAATGTGGTCGGATACGGTGCTACCTCCGGGCACATTTTCATCAACGGGCGAGCCGGTGAACGCTTTGCAGTCAGAAACAGCGGTGCCACCTTGGTGGCTGAGGGGGTGGGCGACCATGGATGCGAATATATGACCGGCGGACGTGTTGTCGTGCTGGGCTCTGTTGGTGTTAATTTTGCCGCAGGCATGACCGGGGGCATTGCCTACGTCTATGATGAAAGCGGAGATTTCGACCTTCATTGCAACACGGAGTGTGTCGACCTCGAAAATGTGCCGGCAGATTCTGCGGCAGAACAGGAACTCCTGTCGTTGATAAAGGAACACCACCGCGAAACCGGAAGCGTTCTCGCGGAGCGTATGATTGTCAACTGGCAACACTACCGCCCCCGCTTTGTTCGCGTATTCCCGGTAGAATATCGTCGGGCGCTGCAGCTTGCCGCGCATGCGGTTCCTCTCGCAAAAAAGTTAAGTTAATCGGTCTTGCATATCGCCCACAAAATGGTATAGTAGCCGCAGCGGATGAAAATTTCACCGGAATTTTTGATGATTCAGGAAGTCAGTTCTGCCGTAATTCATGAAAAGGATGTCGAGGAACTGCTCAATAAGGTTCTGTGTATTCTGTCACAGCGGATGGGAATGATGCGCGGAACATTTACCCTGCTGTTTGGGGACACGCTGGCAATCGAAGCCTCTCACGGCATAGAGGCCCGGCGGCAAAAGCTGGGACAATACCGCATGGGAGAAGGGATAACCGGCATGGTTGCAGAGAATGGGAAACGCTGCATTGTGCCGGATTTACGCAAAGATGCCCGCTTTCTCAACAGAACAGGCTCACACACGTACCCCTATCAGGTCGCCTTCATATGTGTGCCGCTCATCCGGCATAACAAGGTGATAGGTACACTCTCCATCGACCGTCAGGTCGAGTCTGATTCCAATCTGGAGCATGATGCCGCTATCCTCGAAATTGTAGCAGGTATCACTGGCGATGCCGCAGCCCGTTGTATTGAAATTCACGAAGAACGCGCAGCCCTGCTGGATGAAAACAGACGCTTGAGAAGTCAGCTGTGTGAAAATCCCGGGCACATGGTCGGCTCCAGTCGGGAAATGCAGCAGGTCTATGCTCAGCTCAGACAGGTGGCTCCCAGTGAGGCAACCGTTTTGATTCGCGGTGCCAGTGGCACCGGTAAGGAGCTGCTGGCTCGGGCCATCGTTGAACTTTCTGATAGAAAAGGGAAGCCCTTTGTCACCCTGAATTGCGCCGCCCTGCCGGAATCTCTGGTAGAAAGTGAGCTTTTCGGGCATGAGCGCGGCGCGTTCACCGGGGCGGTGACGCGGCGCATCGGGCGGGCAGAAGCCGCAGATGGCGGTACTCTCTTTCTCGATGAAATAGGCGATTTAACACCGCAAACTCAGGTGAAACTGCTCCGATTCCTGCAAGAGCGTACCTTTTCACGCGTCGGCAGCAATCAGGAGCTCCGTTCCAACGTACGAATACTCGCGGCTACAAGCCGCAATCTGGAGGAAATGATGGCCCGGAATCTTTTCCGCGAGGACTTGTACTATCGGCTCAACATCTTTCCCATCATCATGCCCGCGCTTTCTTCCAGAAAAGGCGATATCATCCTTTTAGCGGAGCATTTCATTGAAAAAATGAATCTTCGCTACGCCAAAAACATAACACGCATCTCCCCCCGCGCCATGAATGCGCTGATGGAATATCCCTGGCCGGGAAATGTTCGTGAGCTGGAAAATTGTA
>SUVN01000001.1 GCA_015061985.1 Akkermansiaceae bacterium | reverse complement strand
TGCTTTGTAACCAAGTCGTTGTCCTACTGCGAACCGGAGGCGCACCCGGCATTTCCTTTGTACATCGCATGGCGTTTATTGCTGAGCATAGAACGACTCACCAGGGAGCCACTAAATGGGAAATTGTCGGGAAGTTTGCACGCCATAGGCGTGCGGAATTATAGAGCCCGTAGGGCGGTAGCGCTTAAGCAGGTGGTGGAGCAGCGTCAGCTGCGTAACCCCTGTCCTCCGAAGAAAAACTAAATGGAACCCCGTGGAAACGGTGGTGGCAGCCAACCATCGCCTCAGGCATAGCTCGCTGTCACCACAGGTTCCCTGGGTTCCTTTATAATTGCTTCGTGAACAGGGGCTAAGCGCTTCGCGCTCTGCCCCTGTCTAACGGCCTTCGCCCGTTCCACGGGCTTTAAATTTCCTCGGGTTTCCAACCCGACAACTTATCATTGTCGGGTTGAATTTTTTTATCGGGGCTTATCAGAAATCGATTTGATACCCGATGACCCCGTTAATTTCGGAGTAATCGGAAGCAATCTCGAATGAAGCATCCAGGAAGAGAGAGCCGGAGTCTACCCCGATGGGCACCACGATACCGGCGCCCAGTTCCACGCCGACCATACCCAATTCTGCGCTGCGCACATGTGCCCCGGCTGTGGGAAGAGCCAGCAGAGATGAAGAGATAGCCGCATCTCTGTCACCGGCGCGCAGTTTCAGCAGCGCTCTGCCTTCCACGCGGGATTTACGGTTGTACAGGTTTTCTCCGGCAGAGCCGACAAAGCGCCCGCCCAGGCCGAAGGTTACGGCTGTCATATCCGAATCCCCGAAGCGCAACCCCGCATCACTGCCGCTTTCGCTGTATCCCTCCAGCGAGGTATGGCTGAACGCCACATTCACCAGGGGTTGCAGAACGATATCCTTCGTCTCATTGAGCGGAATCTGATACGCCACTTCGTACAGGAAGCCGAACCCGATACCATCCGTCTTGCCCTCGGTATGGAACTGCGGCATCCGGCGCGACAGCTCCGTGTCCACAATTCCCAGCGTCGCAATGAAGGAATGCACCCAGTTGACCGTGGAGTATCGCGCAAAGGCATTGATATAGAAGAAATCCAGATTCCCATCAGCAGATTCTGCGGACTTGGCCTCAAAATCGCCATGCATATAGGAGAATGCCAACCCGGCCGTCAGGCATGGGGTCGTATCCACCGCCAGACCAAGCGTCCCGCCCCAGGTGGAGAGCGTGTAACCGGGAGTCGTACCGCTGCGGTTGAGGTGGGCGTAGTCGCCTTCTGCATTCACCCATGTGTGGAATGCCGGGAGTTCCGGGATGTTTCCACTACAGGGATCGGGATTCATTCCCATGGTGGAGACGCGGTTACGCATGGCTCTCAACTGCCGCTCCATATCGCCGGAGACCGCAGCGCTCATCGCAGCAGCAGAGGCCCCGGTCACAGCGGCCATCAGCTCGTTGGCTGCATCCTGTCCGTTGTTGAGAAGCTGATTATCAAGCGTGTCCAGCACAGCTGCCAGATCCGGGTACATATCACGTTTCGCCTGAGGATTGATATAGAGCAGAGTCTCATCCATCATGGTCAAGCCCTGATTGCCCTCTGCCCCCAGGGGCTCGAAACGATTGCTGTAATACTGCGTCACCCTGTCTACTCGGATGGTTCCGTCATCTGCCAGACGCGCATTGGTGTAATACTTGTCCAGAAGCATGTTGACCGCAGCATCTCCCTGCAATTCCACGCGATTATTCTGCACTGTTCCACCCTCAATCAGATGAGCCAGCACCAGATTCTGCGTTCCCTCTGCCATCACCGGAAGCGAATTGCCGGGCTGCGATTCATCCGCAAGCATGTTGACCTGTACCTGCGTTCCCGTCATCGTTACCGGGCCGGAGATTACCACGGGCACAGCATTTGTGCCCAGTGTGGCTGCGCTCTCCGTCAGCCCCAGAGAAAGCGTCATTGCCGAATCTGTAATGGCCGATGCCTCTGCCAACGACAGCTGATGATGCTGTATCGAGCCGGAGGTATCCGTGCCTGTATTGAGCAGGGTGAGCGCTGTTTTCTCTGCCTGCAATTGTCGGAGACGCGCATCTGCCTTGCTGAAATCCAGTGTGGTGTCTGCGGACTGCGAGAACAAGCTGAGCTCTCGGTCGGGACGAAGCGTCTGCGAACTCTGCGGGAGCGCACGTATGACAGCCTCCCTGTAACTACCCATATAGGCACTACCGCGCCCCGAGAGATGCACTTCACCACCCAGCATCGAGCTTTCATCACCGTAGAGCGAGCCCAGTTCCAGCGTCTGCTCCGCCGCAACGACCGCCAGTGCATTGTTCTGCAACTTCAACGAGGAGAGGGCTATCGGCATGCGTGAGTCATCATCGGGCAGGATTCCCTCCACCGACTCCGGAAGCCCGAAGTTCACACGGAGATTATCTGCTATCAGCTGTACGGGAGTCTCCGCATCCTCTGTTCGAATGAGCGTCAGCACATCCGAAGCGTTGCCATTACCGATGATAGAGAGACTCCCGCCTCCCTGTAAGTTGCGCAGCAATACGCCCGCTGCCGGAATCGTGGCATTGCCGACCACCGAATCCCCCACGGCAGGTGCAGCCAGATTGAACGATACATCCCCGCTCACCAGCACCTTCTCCACATAATCCAGAGCCTTGTAGAACCCTGCACCCTCCGGCACCACGTAACCATTGCTCGTCATGCGATTGCCATCAGCCGTGTTCCAGGTCATGGGGGTGGAAGTATCTTCAATCCTCAGGAGCAGCGTACCCTCCTCCAAAAGAGCATCTGCCGTGAGGCCGAATCTCCGCACCGCCTGCAACCGCGATTTGTCATCAAAACTCATCCCCGCACCTGCACCACGCACCAGCAGATAATCCCCCTCTGCATACATGCCGTCGCCGGCCGTCGGAATCGTGGAGAAAACCGCATCAGATACGCGTACGTAACCGGAGTTCATTGATACCACCTGCAACGGAGCATCCGTGGAGTTGAGGGAGATATCACCGCCCAGCAGCAGCGTCTCCACGTCCACATCACCCAGCTCGGAACCGCCGGAAAGCAGCGTCAACTGACGTGCCGATACATCTGCCGAACCATCTGCCGCCGAAAGGGTTAAATCATACGTTCCTACATCCAGCGCTCCGTTGCCGGAGAGGCGAGTCAGCGTTACATCCGAATCCACGCTCAGCGTACCGACCTCACTCTGCCCCACGGCTTCGAGTACCACCGTTCCGCCGGAAATACCGGACAAAGAGCCGGAAGAAACGGTCAGCGTGCCTGTGTTCTGCAAGAGGGTGTCAGGTGCATTCAGGGTCGCAACCGTCAGGCTGCCGGCATTGCGGAGCGTTCCGTTTCCCTGCACCTGTAATTCATCTTCCACCAAAAGTGAGCCGCCGGAAGCAACGGACAGACTGCCTGCATCACCCACGACCACCAGACCTGAAGCACCGGCCATAAAGTAGTCTTTCTTCACTTCCACACTGTTGTTAATGGTCAAACTACCGGCACTCACAGCCAGAACGGAAGTGTTCACCTTGCCACCGCTGAATGTGTAGGCCGTCGTCATCCCGTCTGCTGATACCAACACGCGGCTCGCGCTCACCCCGGAGGTATCCACTCTTACCGCGCCTGTACCATCACCGAAGAAGCGGGCTGGCTCTGATGCAGAGGGGGGAGTTCCCACCCATTCTGCCGATGAGCCATCCGACCAAATATCACCCTCCATACCAATCCAGCCAACGGCATCGCGAGCCGCCGTCAGCACAATCTCCACCCCGCTCGTTCCCTGGTCCACCAGAGCATACTTGTATCGGAACCCGGAGTCATTAACCAGTTCATAATCAGCTGTTCCATTAACGGTCAAGGTCAAATCGGCATTATTGTTCGTGATGGTGGCCAGCGTAAGAGAATCCCCATGAGCCATCCCCAGCAGCAAGGCATCGGCAGCCACGGCATTCATCTGTACTTTCCCGTCAGCGGCAGACGAATGGAGAGCCCCCACCGTCAGCAGCGGTGTCAGCGTACCGACATTCATTTCCACCGTCTGCACATACAGGGCGTCTGATACCGCCAGACTTGCTGCCGGACCGATAGTCAGCGTTTCCACGGCTGAGAGAGTCCCGACCGAAGAATTCATGGTGGATGAGGTCAGCGTCAGATTCCGCGCGCCTTCCGCACCGCTCATGGTCACCGAATCCGCCAGAACGGCACCTATCTGCACGGAACTCCCGAGGCTGACTTCATTGCCGGAGACATCCAGCACACCGCTGCCACTCAACTGCGCCAGAGTGGATTCCCCGGACAATCTCAGCAGTCCGTCCACCTCCAGCTTACCGAGTGCAGTCACCCCTGTCCCTGAGGTCAGCTCACCGCCCTGCGCGACACTCAGCGTGCCGTCAGCCACGGTGAAGCCCTGCTGCATCAGCGTTTGTCCGGTGATTTGGGTCACCCCGCTCCGGTGCTCATACAGGCGCGTCAGATCGTTGCCGCCATAGCTGAGGATAAGAGTACCCTGCCCCGTTTTGATATAATCGGAATCCCCCTGTCCGGCACGGGGGAGAATCGCCCCGGCAATCTCAAGCTCATCCGACTCACCCATCACATTGATTTCCACATCATTGCCACCGCGTCCCATCAGGCGGGTCTCTATCAGATTGTCCGTTCCGGTGGCCGTAATCGAGTAGCCGAACGCCTCAAATCCAGCCACCTGGTCCCCCGTCGTGACGGCATCGGCAGCATTGACGACAGAGGCATGCCCATTCAGTTCCAGCAGCGTGCTCATTGTCTGGCGGCGTGATACATTCAGCAGCGCCGGAGCATCTGCGCTCCCCTGCATCGCAATGGAATCAGTATAATCACCCCCGCCCTGATACCCCAGCGCATCCACCGCCTGCAAGGAAAGTTCGCCACCGGCTCCGATATTCATGCTGCCATTCACCCGCACCGCCGTGCCGATAATCGTCAGGCTGCCGTTCAGCGTTGCATTCAGCATGCCGCCGGTACGAGCCAGATCAGCCCCGCTCAGACGACTGCCGCTGTCAATCACCAGCGTATTCGTCCCCGTGGAGTTGAACGAAATACCATTGGGCAGCTGGTGACTACTCACATTCTTCAGCGTCAGCGTGTTACCCGAAGAGCTGACAACAAACCCGCTGGCCGTGGGCAGAGAGGTAGCGCTGCGCTCCACGACAGAGTCATCGGCCTGAACGTAATAAATTGTCGTGGGGCTCTCCTGCACCTGCAACACCCCATTGCTGAAACTGACGGCAGAGGCCGCCGGAGCATCCCCTTGCACTTTCCACGTAACGGTGTCAGCACCCGTCACGGTGCCGCTTCCTCTCACCACCGTCAGGCTGAATCCGGCGCGGGTGGCAAAACCATTGGTTCCGGCAGCCGGTGCCGTAGCGGCAGGAACATTGGCAAAGCCTTGCAAATCCACCGTTCCCGCCAGATTCAGCGTACCATTATTCACCATGGTGTTGGAAATCTGCAAGGTTCCGTCAGACGAGAGCGTCAGGGAAGCATCATTGTTGACGGTCAGCACATTCCCGAACTTCACCGTACCCTCACCCGTTATCGACAGAGAACGCTCCGTCTGAGCGGGCGATGTGAGGGTAAATATGGCCTCTTCCCCCACATGCCAATGCTGTGTTCCCCGCAGATAGGTCGTGGAGGTGCCGCCGGATAAGGTAAAATCCGACAGTATCGTGGAATAGGCCGCCACATCCGATGAATTGCCGAAGCGTATCACGCGATTGCCGCCGGACATCTGCCGCACTGCCGTATCGGATTCAATAATGAATCCGCCCACAGCCAGCGGCGTAAAGCTGTAATTGACAGTGGGGAAAGTGGCTCCGGCTGCAAAACGAAGTGTATTGGCCGTATCAAGAGATGTCTGATTGCCACCGCTGGTGGAGGCGGAGCAGAAATCCCTGTTCCAGTTGCCCGTGGGCTCCTCCTGGGTGGTAAAACTCCCATCCTCATTCTGGGTGGTGGCATAGAATGAGCCCTGATGGAAACTATTGCTTGTACCCTCCCAAGTATAGATGGTACCGGTATAAGGAATGACATCTGCCCAGGCTGAGGAGGCGGATATAGCAGCCAGAAGAGCTGCCCGAAGTCGACGGGGTATGTGTAATTTCATAAAATACGAATGATTCAGGGAGTTGTCTGCACTCTGAGTGCTGCCCAGTTGTACAATAAACGCCGTCTGTCTGTCAATCGAACAAAACCAACTATTATTCCGCTCGGCCAAGAGAAGAGAGGCGACAAACGCATAAGAGCGACAGAAAGACACGAATTGAGCTTGCGAAATGATGCTCATCCAGTAAAATGGCAGGGTATTGCATCTATGAAGAAGCATCTTACCTCCGTCCTGATTCCCGTGCTCGCGCTGCCGTCCTACGCAGCGGATCAGAGTGATACGCTGTCGGCCATTCGTTCTTTCCTGCCCCCTGCGGGAAAAGCAGTAGCGGAACCGCCCGCACCGGAAGTTCCGGCAGCCGATATTCCCGAGCCTCAGACACCCCCGGCAGAGGCAGCCACGCTGCAGCATAGTGCGGATGTGGAGCGCCCGGCTGACGTGAGCCCGGCTGCGCATGCAGAAGCTTACAAGACCTTCAAGGCGCGCCTGGAAGAACAGGTAAAGCACAACCTGGATGACTACTGCCCCGCCATTTCCATGGTGCTCTCTGCCACCAATGATGAGTTCGCCACACTCGCCTGGATGGAGAAAGCGGCAGAGGAAGGCAATCTGGCGGCCATGACCTATGTGGCCGATGCCAGACTGCGCAGCATCCAACACAACAAGGAACAGGCACCGGAAGTCAAGGAGGCCTACGCCATGCTCTGCAAGGCCGCTGAGGCCGGCTTCGATGCCGCCGTCGTTCACCGCTATTCCTGCCAGCGAGCCGGTATCGGCACCCCTAAAAATGAGGCAGATGCCGAAAAAAAGCTCATGGAAGCCTGCAAACGCGGGGGCTTCCTGCCCCGTTTCCTCTGGTTGCAGGCCTCCGGCAGACTCGGGCAGTACGGCGATACCGAACGCCCGGAGGTCAAGGCGGAGGCCGAGCGCGGCAACCACTACGTGCTGTACGCCATGGCCCTGCTGAACGCCACCACGAAGGAACGCATCGCCGGGCTGCAGGCAGCCGCCATCAAGGGAAGCCCCGATGCGCTGTATGCGCTCTCAGCCATTTGCTCCAAAGCCAAGCCGAAGCAGAGCTACGAGCTGCTGCAACAAGCCATCAAACGCCACCATGCGGAGTCCATGTGGACACTGGGCGGCGCGCTCTGCGAGCTCAATTCCACCAATCCCCTGCTGAAGGAGGCCGGTATTGAGCCGGATGACAAGACGGGGCGTCACCTCATCCGACTGGCCGCCATGCTGAACTCTGCGACCGCCAATTTCTGGTTGGGCAATGCCTATTACTCCGGAGATTACGGCATCCGGCAGGACCATGAACGAGCCTACCGCCACTTTGCACAGGGAGCAGGACGCGCCCACGCCCCCAGCGGCGCGGCTCAGGGCTACATGCTGTTGCGTGGGCTGGGAACACAAGCCGATGCCAAGCGCGGTGTGCTTCTCATCCGTGGTGCAGCCAATGCCGGCTATCCCTACGCCGTCGTTCTTCTGGCCTACGCCCAGTACAAGGGACTCGGCATGCCGGCAGATGCAGATAAGGCCCTCACCACCCTGCAGGAAGCCGCCGCCATGGGCTACCCGGAGGCATACATCTACATGGCCTACATCACGGCAAAAGGCGCTCCGAACGTTCCCGCCAATGCCGAACGCGCGGATAAATATGTCCGCATGGCAGCCCTCGACATGGGAGAAAAAGCCCGAACGCTCTATGACGAACTGAGCAAGGACGGCGAGTGGGAGCCCCATCCATAAGATTGATTTTTCAAATACAAAAAGAAGCCATGCCGCAAAAGCATGGCTTCTTTTTGTATCATAAACGGACAACAGCGTTATTGTTTGCAGCCGGAGGAAGAACACATCGGCACAGGGACTCCTATTTCTTCCAAAGCTTCTTCTGTCTCCTTGACTCCGTGCATGTAGTATGGCTCGTCCTGCGGGGCAAGCACACTGAGCAGTCGGCGGAACTCGCCTACGTGCTCCATCTCCTCCCGGGCGATGTCCAGCAGAACCTTGCGGGCAGCTTCGTTATCCGTGGATTCAGCCAACTGTTCATACAGCTGGATGGCTTCATATTCTGCGGCTATCATGAATCGAACAGACCGCACCAACTCGCTATGGGTCAGCTTGCTTTTGGCAGCGCAACCACTGAATGCATGTGAAAACTCAGGCATAGTACCGCTTTGACACGGCATGCTGAACCGATGCACAATAACGGATAACGTCAGGAGCGCAGTTGCTGCTCAAACTGGCGGAATTGGATGGCATCATACAAATCCGCATCCGTCAGTTGCTCGTGTCCGGCGAGGTCGGCCACGGTGCGGGCAACACGCAGGATGCGATCAAAGGCACGGGCGGAGAGTGCCAGCTGGCTCACGGCCGAAAGCAGCATTTCCTGCTGCGACGCTGTCAGCGGGCAGTATTTTCTGAGCTGTTTGCTGCTGAGGCGGGCATTGCAGGAGATTCCCGTTCCGGCATAGCGGCGGCGCTGGCGCTCCCGCGCCGCCATGACCCGCTCCAGTATGGCGGCGCTGCTCTCGCCATCCGGTTTGCTCAACAAATCAGCCGGATTCACCGGGGGTACCTCAATGAGTATATCAAAACGGTCCAGCAGCGGGCCGGAAATCTTCTGCCGATAGCGAGTCACCTCTGCGGGACGACAGCGACAGGTATGCCGTGGGTCGCCCAGATAACCGCAGGGGCACGGGTTCATCGCCGCCACCAGCATGAACGAACAGGGAAAATCCATGGTGCCGGAGGCTCGGGATATCGTCACCACTCCACTCTCCAATGGCTGGCGCAGCGTCTCCAGCGTGCGGCGGTTGAACTCCGGCAGCTCGTCCAGAAACAACACCCCGTGATGAGCCAGCGATATTTCGCCGGGGGTGATGTTGGTGCCGCCGCCCATGAGTCCCACATCAGAAATGGTGTGGTGCGGCGAACGGAACGGGCGGCGGTGCAGCAGCCCGCCCTCCCGGGGAAGCAGTCCGCAGACCGAGTGAATCATGCTGGTTTCCAGGGCTTCCTCATGCGAAAGCGGGGGGAGGATGGTGGGTAAACGCCCGGCCAGCATGCTTTTTCCGCTGCCGGGAGAACCACACATCAGCAGGTTGTGCCCGCCTGCGGCGGCAATCTCCATGGCACGGCGGGCGTAGGGCTGCCCCTTGACCTCATCAAAATCAATATCGCGGAGGGGCTTCAGGTATTCATTTCGGGGCTGACAAGGGGTGAAGCGTTCCCGCTCCAGCAGCACATCCCAGGCATCGCGCAGGGTATTGACGGCATACACGCTGATACCCTCCACCACGGAGGCCTCTGCCGCATTCTCCGGGGAAAGCATCAGGTACTTGCGCCCGGCATTCCGCGCAGCCACAGCCAGCGGCAATACGCCGCGAATCCCGCGCACCTGCCCATCCAGCGCCAGCTCGCCCACAATGCACCAATCCTCCAGCCCGATGGGAACCCGGCGGCGGTACAGCTCCGGGACGCTGTCGCTGTTCTGCTGAATCACCATTTCCAAGCCCAGCGCGATGGGGAGGTCAAAGCCCGGCCCCTGTTTGCGGACATCGGCCGGTGCCAGATTCACGGTCACAAGCAGCTGACCGGGATGAAAGAAGTTGCTGTTGGAAAGGGCGGAGGTAACGCGCTGTATGCTTTCCCGCACCGCTGCATCCGGCAGACCGACAATAGTCATGCGCCCAATGTCATCCACCGGGCGGGCATCCACCTCCACCTGGACTTCGTAGCCCTGAATACCCGTGACGGAAGCTGAAAAGAGGCGGGAAATCATATCCTTACTTCACGATAACTCTTGAACCCACAGCCAATTTTTCAAACAGAATGCTGCAAGCCTCCACCGGGACACGCACGCAGCCATGGGAGTCCTCGTTGCGATAGACATTGCCCACATGCATGCCGATAGCCCCATTGAAACGCATCCAATACGGCATCTCTGCCCCCTTGAACACCGTTCCCGGCGGAGCGGGGTCGGACGAGCTGACACCGCCCTTCACCACGCGCTCGGTCGTGGGGTCAACAAATGAACCGTACAGGTTGGAGCGGTATTCCTTCTCCACTTTCTGAGAGATACGGAACGTCCCTTTGGGGGTTTCCATTTCACCCGGCTGCCCCGTGCAGAGTGGGAAATCCATGGCAATGCGACCCTCGATATAGAGCCTGCCCCGCTGCTCATTGAGCAGAACCTCTACGTATGACGCTGACGGATTATACAAATTCACGGCGGGGCCCCGCCAGATATCACGGGAGTGTCGGTAGCCGGGGCTACGCACAAAGGCATCAAACCCTTTGGCTACCATCTTATTGCGTGCGGCCTCCTCCAGTCTATCACCCTCGGCACGATACCACTCAGGCGTATTTTTCTGCTGGCATCCCACCAGAAATAATACGCAGCTCAGGATAAAAAGGCTCTTCATATCCGATAATGTTCTATTCTGGCAGCAAACTCTTTCGGCAGGATGGCCTCGACCAGCGCATCATTGCCGTCATATTCGGTGGAAAGAACCTTGCCGTCGCGGTGCATGAGGGCAATCGTCCGGCTGTCGGAGAGCGGGATGCGATAGCTGCACCGGCAAACGCGGTGAGACATCATCTCCACACAGGCGGACATCAGCCTATCCACCCCTTCCTCGCGCAACACACTCATGGAAAGGCTGGGGCACGCCACCTTGGCAGAAAGAGCCTCCAGCGTCACCTCCCGCATTTCCTCCGGTATCAGGTCACACTTGTTCCACACCACCACCATGGGCTTATCCTCCGCGCCGAGCCCGGCCAGCACCTCGCAAGTAGTCTCATAGTGGCGCAGGGCATCCGGGTCGCTGGCATCCACCACCTGAATGAGGAAATCGGCCAGCACAGCCTCTTCCAATGTGGATTTGAACGCCTCCACCAGACGGTGCGGCAGGTTGCGGATAAAGCCGACGGTATCCGTCAACACCAGCGGCTGCCCATCCGGCAACTCAATCTTGCGGCTGGTGGTCTCCAGCGTGGCAAAGAGAATATCCTTTGCCAGTACCCCTGCACCTGTCACCAGATTCAGCAGAGAGGATTTACCCGCATTGGTATACCCTACAATGGCAGCCGTGGGAATCCCCTGACGAATACGCTCCTTGCGCTGTGTGCCGCGCTGGCGGCGTACCACCTCCAGCTCGGCTCGTATAGTCTCGATACGCTCATGAGCCAGTCGGCGGTCCACCTCAATCTGTTTCTCACCCTCACCGCGAGCCGCCGCGCCACCGCCTTTACCGCCGCCGGAGCCACCGCGCTGGCGGTCAAGATGCTTCCACATGCCCGCCATACGCGGCAGCGCGTACTGCATGCGGGCCAGATCCACCTGCATCACCGCCTCGCGGGTACGAGCCCGACTGGCAAAAATATCCAGAATGACCTCTTCGCGGTCAATCACGGTCACGTTGACCAGCTTTTCCCACTCACGCTGCTGGGAGGGAGAAAGCAAATTATCAAAAATCACGCAGTCTGCGCCCAGTTCCTCAGCGCGCGCGCGGATTTCCTCTGCCTTACCAATACCGCAGAGGTATTTCGCCTGCAGCTCGCGGGTGAACTCCAGACGGCTTTCAACAATGCCAATGCCCAGATTACTCACCAAATCCACCAGTTCCGCCAGCAGCGCCTCACGCTCGCGACGCGACTCCCCGGGCAGGGCGATGCCTACCAGCAACGCCCGCTCCACCATATCCGGCTTCTCGCGAATCTCAAACGACATAAGCCTTATTCAAAGCTGCGGCTGGATGACACCGGAACGTCACGCAGGTAATCCGAATTATAGGAATTGCAGGCACATTCACCACAGGAGGCCAGCAGAGACACCGCCACCGCACCGGCAATCAGATATGCTATCTTTTTCATACGCAGATATTGAACCGCATTCCTCTCTGTAAATCAAGCCTAAAACGTGTTCTTTTACTCGCCGCTCACACGTGCCCCAATTATTTTGTAAGGTATAGAAATATCTTACCCGGCAAATGAGAAGTTAACGAGAAGTACAAAGTCAAATGGACGATGGACAAGGTGGAGAATTCCGCTCGCGCTGCTCGCATGCAAAAGCTTTGCAACTAAATCATTGACTACTGCGAGCCAGCGGCTCGTCTGACTTTTCCTTCGTCCATTGTTCTTTGTCCATTGTCCTTCAACTTCCCATCTATTTGTCGTGTTCTTTCCCCGAACTAACCGCAACAAACAGAAAGGAGCGCACCCGCTCCACATTTCCCCGAAAGGGGAACGGAAGCAGATACGCTCCTTGAATACATAACTGTCAAAAATCAGCCTGTCAATCCTCACAGGCGCACGCTGATACCCTGCTCGCGGAGCCAGGCTTTCAGCTCGGGAATCAGGATTTCGCCAAAGTGGAACACGCTGGCGGCCAGAGCGGCATCGGCATGGCCCAGACGGAAAGCATCCGCAAAGTGCTCACGGGTGCCGGCGCCGCCGGAGGCAATGACCGGGATGGTGAGATTGTCGCTGAGGCGAGCCAGAGCCTCATTCGGGAAGCCCTGCTTCACGCCGTCGTGATCCATGCTGGTGAAGAGGATTTCCCCTGCACCGCGCTCCTGAGCCTCGCGAGCCCAGTCAAAGAGATTGTATTCCGTGCGGATGCGCCCGCCGTTCAGGTAGCAGGCCCAGGTGCCGTCCTCCTCACAGCGGGCATCAATAGCCGCCACGCATACCTGAGAACCGAACTTGGCAGCAATGTCATCGATGAGCTTCGGGTTGCGCAGGATAGCGGAGTTCAGGCTCACCTTGTCTGCGCCGGCATCCAGCATGCGCGACACGTCATCCAGCTCATGAATACCACCGCCCACGGTAAAGGGGATGGAAACGGCCTCTGCCACGCGGGAAACGACATCCACAAAAGTCTTGCGGCCCTCATGGCTGGCGGCAATATCCAGGAATACCAGCTCATCGGCCCCCTGCTCACTGTACAGGCGGGCAAAGTCCACGGGGTCACCGGCATCGCGCAGGTTCACAAAGTTCACGCCTTTGACGGTGCGACCGTCCTTCACGTCCAGACAGGGAATAATGCGTTTAGCTAACATGTTGTTGATTCAGGAATGAGGTTGAAGAAGTACGTTCATATCCAGGCGGCCCTCATAGAAGGCCTTGCCGAAAACCACGGAGGGAATACCCGCTGCATCCAGCGCCAGGATATCCTCCGTGCAGGAGACACCGCCGCTGGCGATGAGTCGGCAAGCGGGGAACTCCTGCATGATGCTGCGGTAAAGCTCGATATTGGGGCCGGAGAGCATGCCGTCGCGGCTGATATCCGTGCAGAGCACGCGGGTGACACCATGCTGCATATAGAGTGCCACGAACTCACGCAGCGACATGCCGCCATCCTCCAGCCAGCCCTTGATGCGGATACGACCGTCCTGTGCATCCGCGCCCACAATGAAGCGGTCTGCACCGAAGCGCTCTGCCCACTGCAGCACCGTCTCCGGCTGCGTGGCAGCCAGGCTGCCCACCGTCACCATGGCTGCGCCGTGGTCAAATGCAGCGCGCAAATCGGATTCGGCCTTGATACCGCCGCCGAAATCCACGGTGAGCCCGGTCTGCGTGGTGATTTTCTCCAGCACGTCGATGTTGACGATATGGCTGGCCTTGGCACCATCCAGATCCACGACATGCAGGCGGTTGAAGCCCATGTCTTCAAATCGGCGGGCCACTTCCTCCGGGTGTTCATCGTAAATCTTCTTGGCATCGTAGTCACCCTTGGAAAGGCGCACACACTTGCCGCCGATAATGTCAATGGCAGGAATCAGCTCAATCATGGCAGAGATAGATAAAGTTTCGGATGATGCGCTCACCCACATCCCCGCTCTTTTCCGGGTGGAACTGGGTGGCATAGAAATTACCGCGCCGCATGGCAGAGCTGAACCGCACCCCGCCGTATTCCGTGGTAGCGATGCTCAGCGGTGAGGCCGGCACATAATAACTGTGAACAAAATAGACGAAATCTCCCTCATTCAGCCCGTCAAACAGCGGCGAGCTCAGCTCCTCCACCGAATTCCAGCCCATGTGCGGCACTTTCAGATTCACCCCGGCGGGCGCGGTGAACTTCTGCACCACCGTACCGGGGAAAATGCCCAGGCAATCCACCATTCCCTCGTCAGAATGTCCGCAGAGGAGCTGCTGGCCGATGCAGATACCCAGCACCGGCTGCGTGAGGGAGGCTATCACGGCATCCAGTCCGCTCTCCCGCAGGTAGGCCATGGTGGGAGCGGCACTACCCTGTCCCGGGAAGATGACTCGGTCTGCCGCGCGGATGACTGCCGGCGCATCGGTGACACAGGGCTCTACCCCCACGCGGCGGAGGGCATTCACCACAGAGCAGATGTTGCCGGCGTTGTACTTGATGACCGCGACTTTCATGTGTGTGTATCTTACAGCGTTCCCTTGCTGGAGGGCAGCACCAGGTGGCGCACATCGCGAGCCACCGCCATACGGATGGCGCGAGCCAGCGCCTTGAACGTGCCCTCAATCTTATGGTGTTCGTTATCGCCCTCTGCGGTGATGCTCAGGTTCATCAGCGCAGCATCGCTCAGGCTCTTGAAGAAATGATAGAACATCTCCGTGGGCATATCACCGATGCGCTCACGCTTATACTCTGCCTCCCACTGAAGCCAGGGGCGACCGCCAAAATCCAGAGCCGCCCGGCACAGGCAGTCATCCATGGGCAGGCAATAGCCGTAGCGGGAGATACCCAGTTTGTTGCCGATGGCTTTGCGGAGACATTCACCGAGCGCCAGCCCCGTGTCCTCGATGGTGTGGTGCTCATCCACATACAAATCACCTTTCACGCGAATGGTCACGCCCATGCCGCCGTGGTGGGAAAGCTGCGCCAGCATGTGGTCAAAGAAGCCCAGCCCCGTGCTGATATCGCAGACACCGGGGCGATCCAGCTCCAGCTTCACATAGATATCCGTCTCGCGGGTGGTACGCTTCACCTCTGCGCTGCGTTCCCCGGCCACCAGAATTTCCGTAATCTTTGCCCAGTCCAAGCCGTCCGCACCAATCTGCAGAGCCTTGCACCCGAGATTCTGCGCCAGCTGCACATCCGTAGCGCGGTCGCCGATGACATAGCAGTTCTCCATGTCGTAAGAGCCGTCCATATAGGCCGTGAGCATCCCTGTGCCGGGTTTGCGGGTGGGGGCGTTGTCCTGCGGGAAATGGCGGTCGATGAGAATGGCATCGAACTCCACTCCCTCGCCCCGCAGCGTGTCCAGAATGAAGTTATGCACCGGCCAGAAGGTGTCCTCCGGGAAAGAATCAGTGCCGAGGCCGTCCTGATTGCTGACCATCACGAATTCGTAGTCGGTGAGCTCGCGGATGGTGCTCAGGGCGCGGAAGGTGCCGGGCAGGAAGGAGAGTTTCTCAAAGGCATCAATCTGCTCATCCGCCGGTTCGCGGATGATGGTGCCGTCGCGGTCAATGAAAAGAGCCTTTTTCTTCATTGTCAGAATTTGTTGAGAGCTTCAAGCAGTTCGTCGTTTTCGGCAGGAGTACCGATGGTGATGCGCAGGCAGTTCTCGCACATGATGATGCGGTGGCGATTGCGCACGATAATCCCCTGCTCCACCAGTGCATCATAGATACCGCAGGCATCGTTCACTTTTGCCAGGAAGAAGTTGGCATCGCTGGGGTACACCTTCTCACAGATGGGCAGTGCCGCCACGGCCTGCATCATCCGTTCGCGTTCAGAAAGAGCTTCCTGCACCCAGGCGCGGATTTCATCCATGTGCTCCAGGCGATCCATGGCGGCGCGCTGGGTCAGGATGTTGACGTTGTAGGGGTATTTCACCTTGTTGAAGAGGGCAATAATCTCCGGGTGAGCCAGTGCCATGCCCAGGCGAATACCGGCAGAGGCCCATGCCTTGGAGAAGGTGTTGAGGATGATGAGGCGCGGATATTCCTCCAGCAGAGAGATGACGGAGGAACCCTCCGGGGCAAAATCGATGTAGGCCTCATCCACCACCACGATACCGCGGAAAGAATCCAGAACCTTGCGGATTTCCTCTATCGGCAAGAGGTTGCCTGTGGGGTTATTCGGGCTGCAGATGAAAGCCACTTTGGCCACATCGCGGCAGCTCTCGGCAAAGGCAGCTCCGTCGAACTCGTACCCCGCCTTCAGCATGAACTTGAGATAGTGTACGTTGTTGATGTCGGCGCAGACCTCATACATGCCGTAGGAGGGATGAATGGCCGCCACGCTGTCCACCCCGGGAGTACAGAAGGTGCGGAAGATGAGATCAATGGCCTCATCGCTGCCGTTGCCCAGGAAAATACGCTCCGGGGCCACTCCCTTATAGGCAGCAATCTTCTGCTTCAGCTCCCACTGCAGGGGGTCGGGATAGCGATTATTCGGTGCGTTGTGCGGGCACTCGTTCGCGTCCAGGAACACGTGAGCAGCCTTGCCCGCATATTCATCACGCGCAGAGCTGTAAGGCTTGAGTGCCAGGATATTCGGGCGCACCAGGCGCTTGATTTCCTTCACGGCAGGCTCATCTGTCTCTGCCTCCGGCATGGCGGCCACGGCCTGCATGCGCAGGGTCATGGCGCGGGCGTGGGCATCCAGATGCTCGGCCTCGGCCATGAGTTCCACGGTGCGGCCGATACTGCGGATACCGCGCGGGGTGATGGTCTGCACCGTCATCTTGCGTTGGAAGCTGTCCACACACAGGCTGCTGTAGGCACGCACGCAGCCCATGGTCGGCAGTGTGTGATTGGTGCCGCTGGCGTAATCGCCCGCACTTTCGCAACTGTAGTTGCCCACGAAGACAGACCCGGCATTGCGCACGGAAGCAGTCAGGACACCCTCCATGGCGATGATGAGGTGCTCCGGGCCGTAGGCATTGGTGAAGTCAATGCAATCCTGCTTGTTCGCCAGCACGATGATGCGGCTGTTGGCAATGGATTTGGCGGCTATTTCCCTGCGGGGCAGCTCGGCAAGCTGGCGTTCCACCTCCTCTGCCACGGCTACGGCTACATCAGCGTCGGTGGTCACGAGCATGGCCTGGCTGTCCGGGCCGTGTTCTGCCTGGCTCAACAAGTCTGCCGCCACAAAGGCCGGCACGCAGCTCGCATCGGCCAGCACTTCCACCTCGCTGGGCCCGGCCGGCATATCAATAGCCACACCGGAAAGCGAGGCCAGCTGCTTGGCGGCGGTCACATACGCATTGCCCGGGCCGAAAATCTTGTCCACCTTCGGCACGGAAACCGTACCATAGGTCATGGCCGCAATGGCCTGAGCCCCGCCCACCTTGAAAATGCGCTTCACTCCGCAGAGTTCTGCCGCAAAGAGGATGGCGGGATTCACCCGACCGTCCTTTCCGGGAGGCGTGCAAAGCACCACCTCTTCGCACCCGGCCACCGCTGCGGGAATGGCCAGCATGAGCACGGTGGAAAATAGAGGAGCCTGCCCCCCGGGCACATAGAGCCCCACCCGCTGAATGGGCAGCGTATGCTGCTCGCAGTATACGCCGGGTGCGGTTTCGCGGCAGCGAGCGGGCTCATCCAGCTGAATCTCATGAAAATCCCGGATGTTGGCATACGCCGCGCAAATAGCCTCGCGCAGCTCCTGCGGCACCTGAGCGCAGGCTTCCGCCACCTCCGCAGGAGATACGGCAAGCTCTTCCAACTCCACGCCATCAAAACGGCGGCCGTACTCACGCAGCGCGGCATCGCCGTGGGCATGCACCTCATCCATGATGGGGCGCACCACATCGAAAAGTTGGGTAACATCGAATGCCGGACGGCGCACCAGCTCCGTCCACTGCTCACGCGAGGGCTCCGTTATGATGGTCATGGGCATGGGGGGGATTAAAATAGAGGGGGCTTAAAACTCTGAACTAATCGATTAATGAAGATTAACGGAAAGTACAAAGACTGATGTACGATGGACAAAGTCAAATTTCGGCTCGCATTGCTCGCATGCAGATGCCTTTCAACCAACTTCTTGCCCTACTGCAAACCGTAGGTTTGCCGAACTTTTCCATCGTACATTGTTCTTCGTCCTTTGTCCTTAAAATTCCATTTAGTGAGTTATGGAGATTCTCAAATCAGGGGTTACAGAATCATTTTTTCGATGGGCAGCACCAGAATACCCTGAGCTCCGGCATCTTTCAGGCGGCCGATGATATCCCAGAAGCAGGATTCATCCAGCACTGTGTGGATACTGCACCAGTCCTCCTGAGCCAGCGGCATGACCGTGGGGCTCTTGATACCGGGCAGCACGTCCAGAATGCCCTGCACACACTCGCGCGGCGCATTCATCAGCACATACTTCTTATCAGAAGCGCTCATGACCGCATCAATGCGGAAGAGTAGCTTGTCCAGAATCTCGCGTTTCTCTGCGCTGAGATTCTTATTGGCAATGAGCACGGCATCGCTCTCCAGCGCGACCTCTACTTCCTTGAGGTTGTTGCTCACCAGCGTGGAACCGGAGCTGACGATATCGAAGATGGCATCCGCCAAACCGATACCGGTGGCAATCTCCACCGACCCGGTGATGACGTGGATATCTGCCTGCACGCCCTTGCTCTCCAGATAACGGCTCAGAATACCGGGATAGGAGGTAGCAATCCGGCGGCCCTGCAACCACTCCGTGCCGGAATATTCCACATCCTTCGGCACAGCAATGGACAGGCGGCAGGCACCAAAGCCCAGATGCTTCACGATTTCAGCATCGGCGGCGCGCTCCTCAAACTCGTTGAGACCCACCACGCCGATATCGGCCACACCATCAGCCACGGTTTCGGGGATATCATCATCTCGCAGGAACAGCACCTCCATGGGGAACTTGCGCGCGGCAACCAGCAGCGTGCGGCGGGAGGAACTTACCTTGATTCCGGCTTCCTTGAGCAGTTCCATGGTGTCCTCATTCAGACGACCCTTGGACTGCACTGCAATACGGAGTTTCATCATTTCAGCTATCTATGAAGAGTTCTTAAAATGAACAAGGACGCGTCCGTACGTCACGGATACGTCCTTGTCATCGGGGAAGCTGCTTGGAACAGCTTCCCTGGGTTAATGAGAAACCTTAGCGGCAGCCTCCTTGAGGTTCTTGCCTACCTTGAATTTCACCACGGAACGCGGAGGAATCGGCACGTTCTTGGCGGGATCCTTGGGGTTACGGCCAACCTTGGCCTTCACTTCCTTCACGGTGAACGTACCGAAATTGCGAAGCACAACACGGTCGCCGTTGCCGAGAGCTTCGGTAATCAGCTCGATGGTCTTCTGAACAATGTCGAGGACGTCATTCTGCGTGAAGTCGCCGTCGAGCTCAGCGCAGACCTTGTTCACCAGTTCTCTTTTAGTAATCGTATTAGCCATAACTTTTCTGCCTTTTTTCGCATGCTTGAGAAGGCGGGCGGATTATAGCCCATTTTTTTCAAATTGTCTCGCTAAATCATCGTTAAAATGCCATTTTTTGTGTCAACCGTGGGAATTTTCAGTCTTTTCCGGGGATTTTAGTTGACGAATTAGCCGGAAAAGTGGATTTTATGAAGCGGAGATGGCCAATCAATGTTCAATATCCCTGTCAGAGAACGAAGCCGCCGCCCTGGAAAAGAAGCTGGCAACAAGAGCCGGATTCTGCCGCGCCGAGCGTGCATACGCATCATTCTGTTTTGAAAAGCAGGATGTCAATGTGGCATTCTACCCCAAAAAGGGACGACTGCTCATCCAGGGGAAAGGGACGGAGGACTTTCTGGAGAACGTACTGTTGCTTACCCCGGATGCCCCGGCTCCGGCCATGGGAAAAACCCTGCCCGCGCTCGTGGATACCTCTCCCCATTTCGGAGTGGATGAAAGCGGCAAGGGAGATTATTTCGGCCCGCTGGTCATCGCCGGGGTCTACAGCGATGAAAACACCGCGCAGGCCCTCATGAAGCTGGGTTGCCGCGACAGTAAGCAGATTGCCGATGATGCCCGCATCATGGCCATTGCTGATAAAATCAAAAAGGTGCCGGGAGTGGCGTGGGAAGTGGTCTGCATAGGCCCGGCACGTTACAATGAGCTGTACGCCGAAATAGGAAACCTGAACAGACTGCTGGCGTGGGGCCACGCGCGGGTGATTGCCGCGCTGCATGAGAAAGTGCCCGGCTGCCCTCGGGCACTATCCGACCAGTTTGCCAACGAATGGGTGCTGAAGCGAGCGCTGGGGCAGCGCCACATCCCCGTGCAGCTGGAGCAGCGCACCAAGGCCGAAAGCGATGTAGCCGTGGCTGCCGCCTCCATTCTGGCGCGAGCGCGCTTCGTCCAATGGATGAAGCAGACAGCAGAGGCCGCTCAATGCCCCCTGCCCCTGGGTTGTGCCCCCCATGTCACCAAAGCTGCCCGACAATTTGTCGAAAAACACGGTGCGGAGCGCCTCCGCGATGTTGCGAAACTACATTTCAAGGTCACGCAGCAGGTGCTGAAATAGTCCCTCAAAAACCGCTCCTGTGCAGAGGAATGCCTGTCACCGTTTTATAACAAACCTTCTCAGCGCAGGAAAAGGCGCAGGATTCGGCTCTTGAGGCCGTTGTAGGGGTGGTAGCGGAAGGGGAGATCCAGCCAGTTGCCCTTGGTCAGCACGGATTTGTAGTGCGTGAAGGTATCGAACCCGGCCTTACCGTGGTAAGCACCCATGCCGCTGTCGCCTATGCCGCCGAAGGGCAGCCCGTGAACCGCCAGATGGATGATGGTGTCATTCACACAGCCGCCGCCGAATGCCAGATTAGATATGAAGCGCTTCTCCGCAGTGGAATCCGTGGTGAAGAGATAAGAGGCCAGCGGTCGCGGACGACTGAGCACAAAATCCTCCACATCGTTCCATTTCTCCCAGGTCATCATGGGCAGAATCGGGCCGAAGATTTCCTCCTGCATGGCAGCAGAATCGGACGTGATGCCATCCAGCAGCGTGGGTTCGATACGCAGCGACTCCGCATCGCTGCGGCCGCCGACCACGGCTCGGGCATCTCGCATCAGACCGCAGAGGCGTTCAAAATGGCGCGCATTGATGATATGGGTGAACTCCTTGTTCTGCAAGGGTTCCTCGCCGAGCATTTCCTGCACGGCGGCGCGATACTCCGCTACGAATTCCTCCTTGCGGGAGGCGTGAATCATGAGGTAATCCGGTGCTACACAGGTCTGTCCGGCGTTGAGAATCTTACCGAAGGCGATACGGCGAGCTGCCACACGCACATTGGCGGATTCATCCACGATACAGGGGCTCTTGCCACCCAGCTCCAGCGTCAGCGGGGTCAGGTGACGGGCAGCGGCCTCCATGACCACATGCCCCACCTTCGGGCTGCCGGTGAAGAAGATGTAATCAAACTTCTGCTCCAGAAGCGCGCCGATGGATTCACGCCCGCCCAGTACCACACTCACATAGGCCGGGGGGAAGATGCTGCCCAGCATCTCTGCCAGCACCGCCGATGTGGCGGGAGACATGGAAGAGGGCTTCACCACGCAGCAGTTGCCCGCCGCCAGTGCTGCCACCAGTGGGTCCAGGCACAGCAGAACGGGATAATTCCAGGGGCTGATGATGAGGGAGACACCGTAGGGCTCCGGCACGACGCGGCAGCGTGAGGGGAACTGTGCCAGCGGTGCCATCACACGCTTCGGGCGGCTCCAGCGGCTCAGGTGGCGCAGCGCATCACTCAGCCCGGCCTGCACCATGCCGATTTCGGTCATGTAAGTCTCCATGGCGCACTTGCCGAGGTCGGTTTCCAACGCGGCGCAGATACGCGGTTCCCACTTACGGAGAGCGGTGCGGAGTTTTTTGAGCGCCTCGCGTCGGTAACGGATATCGAGCGTGGTGTGCGTGAGGAAGAACTGGCGTTGTTTTTCGACGAGCTTGTGCATCTTCAGAAAGCAGCGTTAAGGATGGAAATGACCTGCTGCTCATCCGCAGCACGGGGATTGACAATGAGTGCGCCGTCATTCACCGCCACGGCGGCCACCTGCGCCAAGGACTCCTTCGGCACTCCGGCGGCTTCCAGCGTCAACGGCAGACCACAGGCATCATGCAGCTCGCGTCCCAGTCGCGCAATGGCCTCAATGGCCGCTTCGGCACGCTTATCCGCAGGCGTGTTGAGCGCAGCCTCATCCCCCACCAGCGCGGGCAGCAGCCCCGCATAGGAAGCCGCAGCGTGGGAAAGGTTGTAGCGCATCACATGCGGCAGCAGAATCGTCATCGCCACGGCATGCGGCACATGGCAGACACCGCCGAGGGCATGACCAATGGCATGCACCGCGCCCACCATGGAGTTAGAGAAAGCAATTCCCGCCATGGTGGAAGCCAGCGCCATGGCAAAGCGAGCCTGTTTATCGCTGCCCTTGCGGGTGGCCTGCACAATGTTGTCGGCAATCATTCGGATGGCAGCCATGCCGTATGCCTGACTGAGCGGATTGGCCTGCAGGCAGGTGCATGCCTCCACCGCGTGGCAGAGGGCATCCATACCTGTGGAAGCCGTCGCCTTGGGCGGCAACCCGGTGGTCATACGCGGGTCAATCACCGCCGCATCCGGCTGCACAAAGGGAGAGAGGAACTCCATCTTCACCCCGGTTTCATCATTGCGGATAACGGCCACGCCGGTGCATTCCGACCCGGTACCGGCCGTGGTGGGCACCACGATAAAGGGGATGTGCGTACCTCGGCTCAGGTTTTCCACTCCGCTGATGGACAGGATATCATCCGTATTCTGAGACAGGACGAGGCGCACCCCCTTGGCGGTATCAATGACGGAGCCACCGCCCACCGCCACGAGGGAATCGCACTGATTGCGGCGATAGAGGGCGGCAATGCTGTTCACCACGCGGAGCGAGGAATCCACGGGGATATCCGTGAAGATGCAGGCCGGGCGGCATCCCTCTGTCTCCATGCTGCTGAGCACGGCATCCACCGTTCCCAACTTGTACAGCACGGCATCCGTCAGGAGCATGGGAGCTTTAGCTCCCTGCTGCTGCAATTCATTGGCAAGCCGCTCCAGCGACAACTCGCCGCACAGCAGCTTCACGGAGTTCTGAAACTCAAAGTAAGGAGGCAACATATCAGTATTTAAAGCGCAGGAACCCAAGTGCTATTTTCCCGTACACACGCAGCGGGTTCACCTGCAGCGCCGGAATATCGGTCAGTATGTGTTTCGTTATCAATTTCGGGAAAAGGTAGGCCTCCACAATGTTAACCAGACGCGCCAGCTTCATCACATCGGCAATCTCACCCTGCATGGTGAACGCATGGCGGGCATACGCCTGGGCCAGTCCCATCTGCCCGGTAAAGAGTTGGAACGAGTGCGCGGTGGATTTCACTCGCAGGTTGCAAACCGCAGAGGGCAGCTGCTTAAGCCGCACCAGACGCCCCTTTTTCCACCGCACAAACAGCGTGGGAGCGTCATGTCCGGTGGCTATGGCATAGCTCATCCGCTCCGGCAGGGCATCAAACTCTGCCTTCACCCGCGTATCCATTCCATACAGTTCCACCAGCGCCGCATGCACCACACGCAGCACAATACCCACCGTCAATTTCTGAAAAAACAGCTTCATCCCGGGGCAATCAGTCTTCGCGTTGAGCGGAGGCTCTCGTCAGGCGGTCCATCATGGCATAACCCAGCCCCATCCTGGGCAGTTCCTCTGCCACAATCACCTGCACATCCTCATTCTCATCCATGGCTCGCATCACGGCAAACAAACGCACCGCCGCCTCCACCAATCGGCCGCTGCCGGGGGAGAGCGTCATGGTTTCCACCCAGCAATCCTGCTCCGCGAGGGGAGAATCGCCCTTGTAGGAGATGAGGCCGTAGGCAACGCCCTCCTGCGGTTCAAACGGCGTGCGCGGGTCATGCAGCAACAGCGGCTTGCCCGGTGCATAGTGACTCTTGAGCTGACCGGGAGCATTCGGCAACGCTGCCTCTGCTTCACCACCCTTGCCGGGCTTCACCACGCGGCAAATACCGCGCAGCTTCTCACGGGTGACAGGTCCCTCGCGCAGCAGACGCACGGCAGGCTTACCCTTTTCATCCACAAAAGGTTGCAGGATAGTGCTTTCCAGCCCCTCAGAACAGGCTCCGGCATCCAGCACCAGCGGGATGCTGCCCCCAAGTTCCTTCAGCACCGCACCCGCGCTTGTGGGCGAGATGTTGCCGAAGCGGTTGGCGCTCGGGGCGGCAATGGGATGCCCCAGCGCACGCGCCACACCGCGCATCGCCTCATGACTGGTCACACGGCAGGCCACCGTGGGCAGCCCGCTCGTCACCACATCCGGCACGCAGTCCTTGCGCGGCAGCACCAGCGTCATCGGTCCCGGCCAGAACTCCTTGCTCAGCCTGTCCACCAGCGGTTGCAGCTCCTCCGGCACCTCCGCAATATCCTTCAGTGCGCGTGCATTGGCCAGATGGCAGATGAGCGGGTCAAAACTCGGTCTCTCCTTCACGGCAAACACCCTGGCAACGGCATCCGCATTGAAGGCATCTGCCCCCAGTCCGTACACCGTCTCCGTGGGAATTGCCACCAACTCCCCGGCAGCCAGCAAATCAGCTGCCTCCCGGTACACCTTGCGACAATCCTCCAGCGGATCTATCTCTATCACGCGCGTTTCCATGCGCGGCATTATACGCTTTTTCAATCGTTTGTCAAACCAAATCAAGAGTATACTCGAACCACAGAACAATTTGCTTGCATCTCCATCCACAATGTATTATAAAAAGCGACAACTGAACGCTACCGCCATGAAAATTGCCCGAAATCGGATTTTCCTTTATCTCTGCTTGCCGGTGTTATGTGCAATCCATACAGCCTGTATGCCGATTCTGACAGAATACAACATCTGCGACAAAATGGATGCCTGGGGTAAGGAAACTCCCTATCAGAAAGACAGCAAACCATCGGCAACTCCTTTCTATGAGTTGAAAGGGATATACTACATCGAAACGGTGTACGGGTACATGGAAGAAAGCCTTCCCATACGCATTGTTCACGGCAAATGCTCCACAGCATGGCCGAAGGCAAAGAGCCGGGATTTGTATACAGAGGTCTATTACTGTGCCCTGACTCCGCAACAGGTGAAAGACTACCTCGGAAAAGAGGCCGCAGAACTGCCGGACGGAACGCCGATGATTCTGCGTGAGCGTGATTTTGACCGGGCATCGGCACGCCGTTGTTATCTGAGCAAAGAGGCAACCAAACGCATCGGCCTGCCTTTCAACAATCGCCAACGGCTGAACTGGCCCATTTGGACAGAGGAATATGCCCCGACAAAACGCAGCTTCTTCAACTATGTCCGCATGCCCGTGACCTATACCGTGGGTCCCGCACTCAATACGCTTCTCTGGTTGGGAGAGGGAGTCTGTACCACCGGCGTAGCCATTGTCTACGTGCCATACCTCCTGCTGACCTCAGATAAGGACTAAGAGAATGCACCTCTTCCTTTGTCCTTTGTCCATCGTCCATCCATTATGACTCTGCCCTGTCTTGCGTTGAGCATAGAGGACATGCTAGTATACCGACATGTCTGATATGGAACAAATCAAGAAAGTGATGTCCTACATCGTCGGTTTCCACGTGGGTGGACAGATGCTGCCGCAGATGCTCCCCGGCGTCAAGGCCGATGACCTGATGGGCGAGATGATTGCCAAGGGCATCACCGATGCTCTCAACGAAAGCATGGATCCGGAAATTATGGCTGCCGATGTGCAGGCCATCCAGCGAGAGTTCGGCGCCATGCTCCAGAAGCGTTCCGATGAAAAGGGCGCGAAGAATCTCGAAATCGGCCGTCAGTACATGGAAGAAAACGGCAAGAAGGACGGCGTGGTGACCACGGAGAGCGGTCTCCAGTATGAAATTCTGACCCCCGGCGGCGAGGAGAAGTACGACGCAGCCAAGCACGGCGAAGCCCCCACTGCAGAAGTGATGTACAAGGGCACGCTGGTGGACGGCACGGTGTTCGACCAGTCCAAGCAGCCCATCAAGTTCAACATCCGTCAGGTCATCCCCGGCTTCACGGAAGCCCTCAAGCTCATGCCCGTGGGTGCCAAATGGCGCGTCACCATCCCCGCCAATCTGGCCTACGGTGCCAATGGCCCGGGCAGCATCGGCCCGAACTCCACCCTCATCTTTGAGATGGAGCTCATCTCCCTGACCAAGTAAGCCCCTTACCTTTCCCTGCCCCGGTGCGTCCGCCATCGGGGCAGATTGCTGTCCGCATGAAAAAAGCCCTGATTATCATTGGCCTCGTCCTGCTCCTGTCGCTCACAGCGGGCAGCATCGCGCACCTGTTGTGGCCGGAGAACCAAGACCCCGTGGAACAGCTCATGCTGGCCGCCGCCCAGCCGGACACGGAGCGGCTGCAGGAACTGCGGACAGAAACCAATGCCCCGGATATCAACATTCAGGATTGGCAGGGCCGCACCGCCCTCATCCACGCGGCACGCCACGGACGCACAGGCAACCTGCGATTCCTCCTAGCCGCAGGAGCGGATGTCAACAAAGCGGATACCCTCGGCATCACCCCCCTGTATGCAGCGGCATGGTTCGGCCACTCCGACTGCGTACAGGAGCTGCTGAACGCTCCCGGCATTGCCCCCGGTGCAACCACCGAGTTCGGCGAAACGCCCTACACCGCCGCCCGACTCAATGAACACGAAGCCTGCATGCAGTTGCTCCGCCACGCGCAAAAAGAAGCCGCGCTCGCACAGTTACAGGAACGGGGAATCACCCACCCCAACACGCAGCGACTTATGGCTGAAAACGCCATGATGGAAGACGATGTTGACACGCTGCAACTTCTCCTGGATGCCGAAGTCATCATCCCCAACGAGCCCGACAGCGAAGGCAAAACCCCGTTCGAACGCGCCATCCGCTACAACAGCGAACGCTGCGCCGAACTCCTGCAATCCTACGAGTGAATTAGACAGGCAAAGCAACGGGCGAGGAGGTAAGAGTGTTCGGGAAATGGCTCTGAGGATGCCGCCATGCAACCGGAATGCCACGGCATGACAAAGCCCGGAGCTTTCGCGCCGGGCTTTGCAGCTTTTCACCTTGCAGCCCGGGAGCACCGGGCGTAGGCGTGTGGATTACCACTGGTTGTTGAGACTTTCCGTCACTTTGTTCACCTCCATGTTGCGCTCCAGCTCACCGCAGATGGGTGCGGGGGCAGAGGTCATGGTATCGAGGATGGTGATGGTGTTCTTACCTTTGTTCAGGAACTCTGCGGGGCAGTAGAGGCGGAACTGCGGGCCGATGTTCCAGTAGCGGCCAAGCAGATGCCCATTCACCCACACGTAGCCCTTGGGCCACTTCTCCATGTTCAGGAAGGTATCGGCCACCTTGTCCAGCTCAATCTCCGCGCGGAAGAGGCCGCCTTTCAGGTTGGGTGTCCACATGCGGTTGGGCATGCCGGGCTGCGGCTCACCTGCATCCAGCGGCAGCAGCTTCATTTCCCAACCCTTCAGCTCGGTATCACCCAGTTTTACCGGGCCGAAGATTCCCTTGTCATCCTTCTCGATGAAGTTGGAGAAGTTCACGTGGCCGAAGGTATCCAGCACCACGGTGAGCGCCTGCGGAGACTTGCGGGCGGGGAGGTCGATACCGGTGGGGTTGGTGCGGCGGTCGATATCGCCGACATGGTCGGCACCCAGGTAGACCTGCGCGTAATCACGCACCGTGAGGTGGAGACGGGCGGCATCCCCTGCGGGTACGGTGGCGGTGTAGACGGCAATGCCCTGGTTCTGCCCCACGCTCTCCAGCGTGCGCGGCTGCTCGCTCAGCCCGGCATCCGTCTTGCGGAGTTGGAAGAACGGGCACACCAATTCCGGGGTGAAGGCCGGTACGGTCATGGTCTCCGGCGTGGCGGGCGGCTCCGGGACATTAGCCTCTGCGGGGAGCGCCTTGCGGATAATATCACGGTACTCAAAGTATTCTCTGGTCAGGTTGCCGTGCTCACCAATGGGAGAACCGTAGTCATAGCTGGTGAGGTCGGGCATGAAGTTTGCCCCGGTATTGTTATCTGCGTTGGAGCCGGCAGTCAAGCCGAAGCTCGTGCCGCCGTGCAACACAAACAGGTTGAATGAGAAGCCGCTCTGCATATACCAGCGAACGGAATTGAGCGTCTTGCGGCTGGGTAACCAGTTACCTTCCCCCCAGTGGCGCAGCCAACCGGGATAGGTCTCGCTGGAGAACACAGGTGCATTCTTCACCACCTTGCGGGCGTGACGAGTGTCACTCTCTCGGTCGGCCGGGTCGAGCCCCACCGCCACCTCCGGCACCACAAAGCGCAGGTGCATGGGAGAGCTGCCCTCCGAGAGGTAGAAGCGCTCTGCCCCCTTGCCTTTCCAATAATCTCGCAGCCATTCGATATAGGCGATTTCATCGTGCGGGGAGCGGTAGCTGCCGTATTCGTTCTCCAGCTGAATCATCAGGATGGGGCCGCCGTTTTTTGCCAGACGAGGGATGGCAATCTCTGCCATTTTGTCCAGATAGCGGGTCTGAGCCGCCATGAACCGCGGATTGCGCGTGTTGCGCAGCTCTGCCGGGCCGTCCTTGAGGAGGTAAGCAGGCAGGCCGCCCATATCCCACTCACCGCACACAAAGGGGCCGGGGCGGAAGAGTACCCACATGCCCTCCTGTTGGCATAAATCAATGAAAGCGGCTATATCATTCATCCCGCTGAAATCCCAGCTGCCGTCTTTCTGCTCCAGCTGATTCCAGAACACATAGAAGGCAATCGTGTTGAGCCCCATGGCTTTCGCGGCGCGGATGCGGTGCTGCCAGTACTGACGCGGCACGCGCTGCGGGTGTATCTCGCCGCTGCGAATCTGGAACGCTTTACCATTGAGCATGAACTCACAGCCATTCTCCCCGCCAAAGGAAAAATCTGCGGGGACACCGGCCTGCGGTTTCTGCAGGTTCTGCATGGCTTCCGGACCGGCCGCTGCAGTGCCGCCCAGAGCTATGGCTGCCATCAACATGAACGTGTTGAGTCTAGTCATGCTCCGCATGCTAGCATATTCTGCACCCCATGTACAGTTAAAAGTTACCGCCAACACCTAACTGCACCCCAACTTCCATGCTTTTTGTTACTTTTTCTTGACATTTCACAACAGATAAACTAGAGTAAGCTCTATGCAAGACCTCATCCTTCCCCATCGGATAACGAGCTACGAATGCGGAGCAGACAAGCTGATGAAGCCGGAATGCTTCCAGCACTTCTGTCAGGAAATGGCCGAGGAGCATGCGGATTCCTACGGATTCGGCTACGATTGGGTGATGACCAACCGTACGGCATGGGTGCAGGTGCAGGGCGATTTCGAAATGCTGCGCCGCCCGGCATGGAAGGAGAAGGTCTATCTGCGTACCAACACCGGCAAAGCCTCTGCCCTGCAGGCCGGACGTTTCGTGGAAATGACGGATGAGGGTGGCCATGTTCTGGCTCGCGCAGACTTGCTGTGGGTCATCATCAATTTCGACACGCGCCGCCCCGTGCCGCTGAAGCGCACCGGGCTGCCGCTGGATAACCCCAGTCCCACCGTCACCGCAGCCATGGATTTTCCCGAGCGGCCGGAAAATGCCGCCGCTACTGCTGAATTAACCGCCGGGCGACGGGATGTGGATTTCAACGGCCATATCAACAACAGCGCCTACCTCATCTGGGCTCTCGATACCCTGCCTGCTGAACTCCGCCCCGCCGGCGACATGGTACGCTACCGCATCAACTTCCGCCGAGAGAGCCATGCCGGCGATCGCATGAGCATCGCCCACTATGCAGACGGAGCATACACCCACCACCTCATCACCTGTGAGGGTGAAACACGGGCGGAAATCGTCATTCTCTGGAAATAACCCCAAAGCCATCCTCCGGCAGCATCGGGATACGCGGGACAGGCAGGAAAAAAGCTTGAATTCCGCATGGTATCGGGGTATGTTAGGCGCATGAGGCCCGGGATTCGAGCAAAGGATATAGACGCGCTGTGCCACCGACACGGCGCGTTTGTGCTGTATCGGCTACCGGGGGAAAGCGTGCAGTTCTGCATGGCAGAGGACGGCAGAACGCAACCACACCCGAGCGGTCGGGGATTTCTCATTTCGACATTTGAGGGCGAGACTTGCTTCATCCCGGATGAGCGGAGGGAAGCGCCATCCCCGGAAAGTTTCCCGCCTCTTTCCTGCGATGGAGGAGTCGATACCGCAACAACAAGAGAGGAATACGGCAGAAACTTCCGACGTTTTTCCTCGCTGCTGCATGGAGAAAAGCCGGTGCTGCAAAAAATCGTGCTGGCTCGCACGGCAGATGTGGCAGCCCCCGGGGTGTCCCCCAGCCGCAGTTTTATGCATGCCTGCGAGCTGTTTCCCGACACGTTCACCGTGTTGCTGCACACACCGGAGCTGGGGACATGGCTATTCTGCACCCCGGAATTGCTGGTAGAGGGCAGCGATTCTTGCTGGAGCACCATGGCGCTGGCCGGCACTCGCCCCCTTTCCTCTGCTCCTTGGGACAGTAAGAATACCCGCGAACAGGGCATTGTGGCAGACTTTATCCGCGCGGTGCTGCAACGCCATGCCGATGCGGTGGAAGAATCGCCGACGGAATCCCTGTGCAACGGTCGGATTGAGCATCTCTGCACACGGTTTCGTTTCACGATGAAAGCGCAGCAGCTCCCGGCGTTGTTGCAGGAATTGCCGCCCACCCCGGCGGTATGCGGTTTCCCGCCCGAACAGGCTCGCGCCCTGCTCCGCGATACGCCGGATATTAACCGCAGTTGCTACGCCGGCTACTTCGGGCCTGTGAGCCCGGGAGCCGCCAGACTTTACGTTGCGCTGCGAGGGATGCGTATCTTCCCGGATTTCTGCCGACTCTACGCAGGAGGCGGAATCATGCCCGACTCTGACGAGGAAGCCGAGTGGCAGGAGACGGAGCAAAAAATGCAAAATGCGCGAAACACCATCTGCACAGCGAATTGATACCGCAGCAGAAGCACGGCATCCCTGTCGTCTCAGCCTTTCTTTTGCAGCACCTCATCCATCTCCGCAGTGCGGGAGCAGCTGTAAGCATCCCGACCATCCGGGGCTTTGGCGGCGGGATTCGCCCCGGCCTGCATGAGCACACGAGCCATCGGCAAATCATCATTAATGACGGCATGCATGATGGGCGACACGCCATCGGCATCCGCACGGTCAGGCTTGGCACCACGCTCTAACAGGAGAGTCGCCATATCGCGCTGACCGTTGACCGCCGCTGTGCTGAGCAGAGAGCCCCCCTCCACCACAGCATCGGCAGATACCCCGGCATCCAGCAGAAGTTGCAAGGATTTGCGGCGGCCGTTTTCCACCGCAGCGCGCGCCGCTTTTTGAAGCACCTCCTTGTTTGGCGCGGCCTCCGGCAAGGCCAGCAGCTCACGCAGCAATTGGTTTTTGCCCAGTCCTGCCGCCAGCACAAGCAAACAATCCTGCTCCTGCTGAACGGAGACAAAGGGGGATTTACCCTGCCCTTTCCATGCTGCCAGTTGGGCTTTCAATGCCGCTTTTTCCTCCTCAAACACATCCGTTTCCGGGGCATGGAGCATCACCCAGGCGCAGGCACTCAGGATGAGGTATGCCACACTCCAGACCACCCCCATGAGCGCCGGGCGATGCGCGATGAGCCGAGCCAGACTCAACGCTCCGTTCACCAGAAAGGCCGACACACACAGCGACATCGCCCATACGCCGGCGTTGGTACCGCTGCCCTCTCCATCCAGCATGCCCCAGGCAAACATGCCCACCACGACCAGCAAGACCAGCGGATTGAAGTAATCTCTCATGCTGCCAATGTAGCAAAGCCCAAAGGAGAAGTCAAGAGAATGCGCAGCTAACCATCAATCATCTGCGAGCATACTGCGGATGGAAGCGAAGAAGTCGTCCTGCTCATCCTGAGAGACAGGCTCTTTCATGAGCTTCTCATAATCCACATACTCGTACATGCGGGAGGGAATCTCTTTGATGAAGCCGGAGGGGAGACAGCGTTCTTCCTGACCGTATCGGTTGCGCTTGGCGCAGTAGGTCATGGTCAGGCGCTCACGGGCGCGGGTGATTCCCACATAGAAAAGGCGGCGTTCCTCATCCAGACTCCCCTCATCCACCGAGCGGGTGTGCGGAATCAGCCCCTCTTCCACGCCGACAATGTAGACCTGCGGGAACTCCAGCCCCTTGGCCGCATGCATGGTGATGAGGCATACGCCGCTCTTCTTCTCGATATCGTCGTCATCGCGCTCATTGTCCAGACAGATACCGGCCAGGAAATCCGTGAGTTTGTGCCCCGGCAGCCAGAATTGACGCAGCGCCACCTTGATATCATCAATGGCCGCCAGACGGCGGTTTGTCTCTTCCTCCGTCTTGCAGGTACGGGCGATGTATTCCTCGTACTCAATTTCCTTGAGGAATTCTTCCAGAATCTCCACAAAGGGGCGCTCACCGGCGGCAAACTCTGAGCCGTAGTGCGTGACAATATCCGTGAAAGCCGTAATACAGTTCTGGGAGCGGGTAGAGCATTCCGACAGGAAGGAGATATCCACCAGCGTGGCCCAAAGGCTCTTTTTATTATCGCGGCTCCAATCGATGGCGAAAGAAGCAGTGGTGGGGCTGATACCGCGCGGCGGCGTATTGAGCACCCGCAACAGATGAAGGTCAGCATCCGGGTTATCCATCATTTGCAGATAACTGAGCAAGTCCTTGACTTCTCGTCTGTCGAAAAAGCTCTTGGTTCCCACCATACGGTAAGGGATATGGTGCTCTCGCATGGCCATTTCCAACTGGCGGCTCTGTGCATTCGCACGGAAAAGAATGGCAAAATCCTCCCATGCCAGAGAATCGCGGGCGCGGAGCGTCTCAATCTCATCGGCAATGAACTCTGCCTCTTCCTCCGACCCGGGCATGGCCAGCAGGCGCACCGGGTGCTGCCCTTCCTTGTTGGTGCGCAGCGTTTTGTCGCGTCGTCCGGCATTGTGGCGAATCAGCTCGTTGGCACAATCCAGAACCTGGCGCGTGCAGCGGTAGTTTTCCTCCAGCTTGATGACGGTGGGATTGGGGAAGAAGCTCTCAAAGTCCAGGATATTGGAAATCTGCGCGCCGCGCCATCCATAGATGGACTGGTCATCATCGCCCACCACACAGATATTGTGCTCCGGGCCGACCAGCTGCCGCAGCAGGCTCATCTGCAGCGAGTTGGTATCCTGGAACTCATCCACGGTGATGTAGTTGAAACGTTTGTTCCACTTGTCATGGACATCGGGATAGGCTCGCAGCAGGCGCTCCGTCAGTATGAGCAGGTCATCGAAATCCACCGCATTCTGCGCCTTGAGCTCGCGCATATAGGCCTTGGATACAGCGGCAATGAGCGTGTCCTCAATATTATCAATTCCCAGCCCCTGATTGCGCACACGGGAAAGCTCTGCCAGCACCTGCCCCGGCTCCAGCTTCTCGCGTCTCGCGCCGTATTCCATGATGAGTCGCTTGAGCAGCCCGGTCTGGTCGCTGCCGGTATAGATGGAGAAGTTCTCCTTGTAGCCCAGGCGGCCGATATCCTGGCGCAGGATGCGCACACAGAGTGAATGGAAGGTACACACCGTCATGGCTCGTGCCGACTTTCTATCCACCAGCCCCGCCACGCGGTCAGCCATTTCATTAGCGGCTTTGTTGGTGAAGGTCAGGGCAAGGATGCCGCGCGGATTAGCCCCCTTCTCTATCATGTTGGCGATACGACAAGTGACGGTGCGGGTCTTCCCCGTGCCGGCACCGGCCAGGATGAGCACCGGGCCGTTAAGCGTCTGCACCGCCTGTTTCTGGGCGGCGTTCAGTGAATTGATGTCGAATTTTTCTGCCATGAGATTCAGCGCGCGGTGAGAGTAGCAGATTCCCGTGTTTTCTTCAAGATTTTTTCAACAGGAAGCAAGCCGAAGCAGCCCGTTACACCCGGCTCCGCATTTCGGATATTGCTTTTTCTTATGATTCAGGATAGATAACTTGTATGAGATGAAGTTGCGGGAAGTTCTTGAAAAAAAGTTCAGTCGGTGATATAGGCGGAGCTGCTTTCCATCCTACAATTATGAGCAACATTCTGAATGATTCCTTGTTTGTTCTATTTGCAATTCTGGCAACAGGACTGGCCTTGGGTAACATAACGATAAAGGGAATATCCCTCGGAAGTTCCGGCGTTCTGTTCACCGCATTGATTGCCGGTCATTATCATTTGCAAGTACCGGCAGGGGTGACCACTATCGGCACAGCCTTGTTCGTGTACTGTGTCGGACTTGGGGTCGGTAATCGTTTCTTCGGCTCCCTGAGAAGCCAGGGCAGCAGACTTTTGTTAATGGCAGCCATCGTGGTGGGAACCGGCTGGGGCGTCACTATGCTGGCCTGCTATTTACTGAACATAGATTTTGGAATTGGTGCCGGCTTATTTGCCGGTGCCTGTACGAGCACACCCGGGCTGGCCGCCGCACTGGAAGCAGCTGAAGCCGCCGGACAGGATTCGGCACAAATAAACATCGGTTATGGTGTGGCATATCCATTTGGTGTCATTGGTGTTGTTCTTTTTGTCCAGCTGTTGCCGAAATTGTTAAAAAAGAATCTTAACATTCCGGAAAAACGGGAGAAAAATAATACTGACCCTGACCGTATTGTAACACGCGTCATCAGGATTCAGAACAACGCACTTTCCGGCACGAGCATCATGGCTGCTATCGAAAACGGAATACTGCAATGCCGTCCTACCCGCGTCATGAAGAACGAGATGCTGGTTCCTCTGACCTCGGAAGATGTTTTTGAGGTCAATCAGCAGCTTTTTGTAGTCGGAGCACTCAGCCGGGTAGAGCGAGATGCCGCCTTGCTTGGACATATAGAAAAGGATGCCCCCACAAATCATCGGTTGAAAGATGAAATGGCAGAAGTTCTCCTCCTGGAACCCTCTCTCAGCAACAAAACACTTCGAGAACTCCATACCCTCAGCAATTATGGCATTGTGGTTTCCCGCATCACCCGGTTGGGTAATACCTTCATCCCCAATGGTGATACAGAAATCTTCCGCAATGATGTTCTGACCATCGTGGGACAGCCTGAGGATATCGCGGCATTCAAGACGATGTGTAAACACCGCAGCTCTGCCATCAATGCCACGGACATATTCTCGCTTTCCGCAGGTGTGGCCGCAGGCATTATTATCGGGAAAATCGAATTTTTCAACGGATTTTGTCTGGGAACAGCCGGAGGGCCTCTGCTTGTTTCCCTTATACTGGGACATCTGGGGCATATTGGCACGGTCGTTGGCTACATGCCGCGAAACACACGAATCATGCTCATGGAGTTCGCGTTGATGTTATTCCTTGCCGGTGCCGGCGTCAATGGCGGCGCAACATTGCTCGAAACATTGAGCACCCATGGCTTCACCATGTTTGGTATTGGGATGATTATAACGATAGTTCCTCTGCTCGTCGGGTACATTCTGGCTCGGCAATTCCTGGGATTGAGTTTGACCGAATCGCTAGGCGGAATCTGCGGTGGCATGACTTCCACTCCGGCACTCGGAGCCATTACAGCCCAAACGGACAAACAGGCCCCGGTCATTGCCTATGCGACCGCCTATCCGCTTGCCCTCCTGCTGATGACGGTTCTGACAAAATTCCTGATTATGTGTGGTACGTGTCTGTAAGATAGCCATCAGTTATGACAAAGAGAGAAATCACAACATTTGATTACGTCTCCTCTATTGGGTATAATCAGGACAGGTCAGTTTGATATATGAACAGCTTGACTCTACAAAAGATGCGTTATCTGGTAAGCATCGCAGAAAACGGTTCCATCACCAAGGCCGCGCGCTTGCTTTTTGTCTCTCAACCCAGTCTGACAAAAACTATCCATGAAATAGAAGATGAGCTGGGCTTCCCCATTTTCGACAGAACCCGTACCGGGATACGGCTCACACGAAACGGTGAGGAGTTCCTTGTCTACGTCAGGCAAGTCCTTGATCATGCCGATATTCTACAGGAAAAATACCTGACATCCGGGCCTCGAAAAAAACAATACTGCGTATCCACATTGCATTATTCATTTGCCGTGCAGGCGTTCATCGTGCTGGTCAGAAAGCATCAGGACGATGAGTTCGATTTTTCCATCAGAGAAACCCAGATGGGAGAAATCATCGAAGATGTCTCTACCATGAAAAGTGCGTTAGGGGTTATATATCTCAACGATTCCAATGAAAAAATCCTTAAAAAAACATTCAAGGAACGCGATTTGGTATTCACCGAAATCAGCGAAGCAAGCCCACGCATATTTATGAGCATCAATCATCCTCTGGCTCACAATGAATCACTGAGCATGGAAGACTTGCAGGATTTTCCCTACGTGTCGTTCGAACACAAGGAACATGATTCTTTCTACCTGACAGAGGAAATGTTGAATGCACTGGATAAGAGCCGACACATAAGAGTACGCGACCGCGCCACCCTCTATGACCTGCTGATGGGAGTCAATGCTTATACCCTGACGCATAGCACTCTTCATCCGGAATTAACAGGCACAAAAATCACAGCTATTCCCCTGAAGAACAGAGGGCGCGCCAGAATCGGCATTATTCACCATCGCAACAGACTCCTTGGCAGGCTATCAACTTTCTTCATCGAGCAGCTCCATCATTTTATTACAGGACAAGACCTCAAAGCATAACCTCAATATATGATTATCAATCGTTTTTGTATATTTGATTTTTCTATCTGACAGCATTATAATATCCATGTCACGCGAAAAAGACTCTCTGCCTCGCATGGCAATAACAACATGTCAAATATATGAAAGTACAAGATACGGCTCATCCGTCTGATTCCATAACCCTGCTGACCCACCCCATTCTCTGGTTAAGAAAAAGGAACGAAGAAGTGAACACCCGCAGGCAGGTACTTAGTTCACCTTATTCGATACACCTCCCCGTACTGCCATCTTATCTGTATTTCAAGTGGCAGGAAATGTCTTTGAAAGATGAGCACGCCTGTTTGGAAAAGCAGGTATTTCGGTATCAGGATGAAAAAGGGAGAACTTTTTCTGCATGGCTTGAAGTTGACAGATGGCAGGGCGTTTTCAACCTGAATGAATGCTCCGACATGCACTCCATACAAGCCCTGTCGGATATGGAATTCTGGGGACTTGCGCTGAGGGAACGCGGCAACCCCGAAGCGATTTTAGATAACAGCTCTGCCCAAGGTGCCGTCTTCTGGCATGAAGACACGCTCAGCGTCTACCCCGCCCAACTGGGCCCCGCATTTGAATCATTCCTCCGGGAATGTTTGCTGAGGTCATCATGAAAAGGATACTCGCAGCGCGTATCGGTTGTCCGTATTTTTTTTGCTTCTTTCGCTCAAATCTCCTGAATAAGCAGCCATAAACGGCTTTTGGAAAAGGACGTTGATTCCGACGTAAAAGGCATGACACAGGTAGTTTCCATCAATTAGAGCGTCAGCTCTCAAAAATCGGCTTGCCAAGTGCGTCATGCGCGTGTATAATCTCCGTGCATCCACACGGTGCTATTATTTATGTCCGGCAATCTCACATACAAGCAATCCGGCGTCGACACCATTGAGGCGCAGTCTTTTGTTAAGGATATCAGTGCACACGTCAAGCGCACGCAGAAAAACCGACAGCTTTGCAATGCATTCGGTTTATTCGCCGCCGCTTACGACCTCTCCTCCTACAAGGAGCCGGTTATCGTAACCGGAACGGACGGCGTGGGCACCAAGACGGAAATTCTCTTCGACATGGATATGCTCGAAACCGCAGGCAAGGATCTGGTGGCCATGAACGTGAACGACATCCTCACCACCGGTGGTGATCCGCTCGTGTTCCTGGACTATCTGGGCATCTCCAACCTGGAGGTTGAAAAGCCCCGCATCACCCGCCTGGTGGCCGGCATGTGCGATTATCTGGAGAGTTGCAACTGCATCCTCGCCGGCGGCGAGACGGCAGAAATGCCCGGCGTGGTGCCGGAGAATCTGGTGGAGATGGCCGGTTTCAGCATCGGCTGCGTGGAAAAGAGCCAGATGATTGACCCCTCCAAGGTGGCTGTGGGCGATGTTCTCATCGGCTATCCCAGCGATGGTTTCCACGCCAACGGCTGGAGCCTCGTGCGCCGCATCCTCAAGCAGAATCCGGATTTGCTCACGGAGGCAGAGCTGCGCGACCTGCTGGCTCCCACCCGCCTGTATCACGATGTCGTCTACGACATGCGCAAGCTGGGAATCACCCCGAAAGCCTATGCTCACATCACCGGCGGCGGTCTGCCGGAGAATCTGGAGCGTTTCCTGGGCGACAAGGGTGCAGATCTGGAGATTCCCTACTGGGATAATGCCCCGGCACAGAAGGTACTTACCTTCGTGGACGCAGAGGATAGATTCCACACCTTCAACATGGGTATCGGCTGGGTGGCCATCGTGAGCCCCGAGCAGGCAGAACAGGCCATGACGGCCGGCCCCGGCGGCACCATCATTGGCACCATGCGCGAAGGCCAGGGAATCAAGGTATCGGTGAAGAAGTAACTTTTACCCCCCAATCAATTTATGTCCGCAGCTATTCGCCTGCTGAAGCCGCTCTCCTACTATGCGGAGAAGTACGGCACGCCGGAGTGGGCATTCAACAAGCTTTTCCTGCTCATGGAAAAGCAGCACAACCGCGGCCAGGACGGTGCCGGCATCGGTTGCATCAAGCTCAACATGCCGTTGGGAGAGCCCTACATCTTCCGCGCACGAGACACCTCTGCCAATGCCGTAACCAGCATCTTCTCCAACCAGCAGCGCCACCTGCGTCACATGCGGGAAGACAACCTGATTAAAGGCGCGGATGCCGCATCGTACAAGAGCCATTTCAACTTCGGCGGTGAGGTATTGATGGGGCATCTGCTCTACGGCACCAGTGGTGAAACCTATGATGAAGGCAGCTGCCACCCGTATGTGCGCCGCACCAACTGGCCGACCCGTACCCTCATGATGCAGGGTAACATGGGTATCACCAACATCTCTGAGCTGCACGAGAAACTCATTTCCCGCGGGCAACACCCGGTGTTCGGCGCAGATATCCAAACCCTCATGGAGGAAGTGGGCTACTACCTTGATGAAGCTCACACCGACCTCTACCGCCAGCTCCGCGACAAGAACGTGGATGGGCGGGAGATTCCGCACATCATCTCCGCAGAGCTCGACCTCTTCGACATCATCGGCAAGGCCAGCAAAGACTGGGACGGCGGCTACACCATCATGGGCGGTATCGGCAACGGTGACTTCTTCTGCCTGCGTGACCCGCACGGCATCCGCTACTGCTACTACATTCTCACGGATGAGTATCTGGCCGTTGCCAGCGAGCGTGTACCGCTGATGAGTGTGATGGAGGTGGAAGAGAGCGAGGTGAAAGAACTCAATCCCGGCAACATGATTGTGGTGAAGTATGATGGTGCCGTTACCATCCGCGAATACACCAAGCCATTGGAGCCCACCCCCTGCTGCTTCGAGGATGTCTACACCTCCCGCGGCAACGACCCCATCATCTACCGCGAGCGTAAGCAGCTCGGCGCCAACCTCACGGAAAAAGTGGTGGACTGTCTGGATGAAAACTTCTCCAAGGCGGCCATCACCTTCATCCCCAACACCGCAGAGGTTTCCTACTACGGTCTGTTGGAAGGGCTGCGGGCCTACCGTCGCAACAAGGTGACACAGGCCATGCTGACCGCCTTCCGCAACGGTACCATGAGCGAAGAACTCATTGAGGAGCTGATACTGCGCCGCTGGCCGCGCGCGGAAAAGATAGCCCACAAGGACATCAAACTCCGCACGTTCATCTCTGAGGAAAGCAGCCGCAAGCAGCTGGCCGCCATGGTGTATGACCTCACCTACGGAGCAGTTGGCAGCGATGAGGTGCTGGTGGCCATCGATGACTCCATCGTGCGCGGCACCACACTCAAGATGAGCCTGCTGCGTCTGCTGGCCCGCACCAAAGCCCGCAAGATTGTTATCGCATCCTCCGCGCCGCAGGTTCGTTACCCGGACTGCTACGGCATCGACATGAGCGAGATGGGCAAGTTCATTGCCTTCCAGGCGGCCATCACTCTGCTGAAGAAGCGCGGCATGTACACGCATATCATCGATGTGTACGAGGAATGCAAGCACCAGCTTACGCTCCCGGCCGAGCAGCGATCCAACCCCGTCAAGAAAATCTATGAGCCCTTCACGGACGATGAGATTACGGACGAGGTTTCCCGCATGGTCACGCCGGATAACAGCCCCTGCGAAATTCAGGTCATCTACCAGTCTCTTGAAGGTCTCCGCGAAGCCGTGGAAGGCCCCTGCGGCGACTGGTACTTCAGCGGTGACTACCCCACACCGGGTGGTTTCACCGTGGTGAACAAGGCCTTTATCAAGTGGTTCGAAAGCCGCGACTCCCGCGACTATCAGCTCTGATATCCCCTTTCCTTCAGAGGGGCGACCTCGCGGAAGCCCCTCTCTTTTCCCGCCTCGGCGGTATGCAACACAACCAACCGCCGATGCACCCTCCCAACCCAACCCTGACAACCCCAAACGAATGAACAACAACGCTAAAGAAAATTACCCGGAACTGGAAGACGAGGAACTCATCCGGAGAACCCTCGACGGACAGACGCGGGCTTTCGATGAGCTGGTGCGCCGACACAGCCGCAAGCTCAATGCGATGCTTATTGCCATGCTGAACAACGAAGCAGATGCCTATGATGTGGCGCAGACTTCGTTTCTGAAAGCATTTCACTCCCTGCGCTATTTCAAGGGACAGAGCAGTTTCTATACCTGGCTCTATTCCATAGCGCTCAACCAGGCACGCAACTTCCTCCGCAAACGCAAGAGAGAACGAGACAACTCCTACAGCCTGGATAACGACGAAAACGGCGACCCGCTGGAAAAAAACGCCGATTTGTCCGACACGAACCGCGCTGCAGACCCCGTTCGTCAAGCCAACATTGCCGAACTGCGCAAAAAGCTCCAGCGCGCTATCAGCCAGCTTTCCCCTGCCCACCGAGAGGTCATCAACCTCTGCGATATTCAGGGGCTTTCCTACCCGGAAATCTCTAAAATCATCAACATTTCAGAGGGTACGCTCCGTTCACGCCTTCACTATGCCCGCCGCCAGCTGCAGGGGCTGCTGGCAGAGGAGAAACCATACTGACGTTCAACCGCACATGCGCCGCGCTCTCTCCTTCCTGAGCATTCTTTGTCTGCTGCCACTTTCCTGCACCGCAGTCGGGCTGCCGCCCTCCGACCCGCCCGCTCTGCCGGAGGTGGAGAACAGTCACCGTGTCAGCCCGGAGCTTTACCGCAGCGGACAACCGGATGAAGAGGGGTTTCGCACCATAGAGCAGGCAGGCATCAAGAGCGTGCTGAACCTGCGCGAATACCACAGTGATGATGATGAAGCCGCCGGAACCAGGCTGAAACTTCTGCATTACCCTGTAGCCGCAGGCTCTGTGACGGAAGAGGATATCGTGAATATCCTGAATCTGCTGCGCACAGCCCCCAAACCCGTGCTGGTGCACTGTTGGCATGGTTCAGACAGAACAGGTATCACCATTGCCGCCTATCGTATTGTTGAACAAGGAGTTTCCGTAGAAGAGGCAGAAAAAGAATTAACGGATGACCGATTCGGACACCACGAGTTCTGGTACGGAAATCTCCGCAAACTCCTGCACAGTACTGACTGGAACGCCCTGAGAAACAGATTGAATTCCGGCGGCAAATAAGCCGCCGTCTCTCATTTGGGATTGACGAAGCGACATCGGCAGCGTATCATCCTCCCTATGGCACAGGAACGAGCTCTGGCATATTTTCATCGCGGATTCAATTGCGCACAATCGGTGTTCACGCCCTTTGCGGAACGTCTCGGGCTGAGCGAGGAAGCAGCGCTTCGCGTCTCCTCCGCTTTCGGTGCCGGATTGGGTCGCATGCGCGGCACTTGCGGCGCGTTTTCCGGGCTCTGCATGGTGGCAGGCTTCTGCAAAGGCAACCTGAGCGGCAATCCCGAGGACAAGGAAAAGATATTCGCCCTCACCCGCGAGCTGGCAGAAAGCTTCAAAACGGAGTTCGGCACCCTGCTCTGTCGCGAGCTGTTGCATCTGAATGAGGGAGAGCAGGAATCCGCCCGTCCATCCGAACGCACGAGTGCCTACTACGCCGCCCGCCCCTGCGAACGCTGCGTTGCCTTCTGCGCCGCGCAGGCCGACCGACTGCTGAAAGAGCATCAGCTCTGATTACGGATACTCCGGCACATGCAACACCCTGTTAAGGTTCTCTTTCATGTGCTCATAGCTATCCTGTCCCTCCGGCTTGCAAACGATATCCGGATGCCCGATGGCAAGGCCGCCGGTTCGTCCCCGTTTGCATCCGGAAAAATAAACTCATCCCGATAGCAGAACCATCCCGCGACATCAAAGTCGCAGAATGAAAGATTCAGCCACTGCGGAGCCGTTGCCCAGCGTTGCAACATCGCTCGCAGCTCAGCATTGCCTGCACCAACTTCGTCCGACGCTCGTCTTCATCGGAGCACCGGCCGGATACAGGCGATTCCATGCGCTGATGTAGGCTTTTTCCGGATTGTTCGGTTACAGCTCCTCGGGGTGGAGCGGAATCATGTTTTCCCTCAACGCAGATTCCTTGTATTCAAGCCAGTTCAGATACCTTTCCACACTGTCGCAGCTGAAAAAAAGTGACACAAATGGCAGAACATAGGGGAGTTTCTTCATGACAGCGGTGTTATAAGCTACAGCCCCTAATCCGTCAAGCACAATGCATGATGCCTCAAGGCTCCGTTCGCCCCCTGATTTCACGCATTAACACACTATCGTCTTGACTAAACATGGTGTCCTCGGTATGATGACTCCATGGAAAATTATACCCTGCCCAACAGCAACACTCTTGACTCGCAAGCCGCCAATGCGCTGGCTCGCGCCTATCTCAACAAGGTATACGCCTGGATGGCCGCCACCATGCTGGTGACAGCCGGCACAGCGCTATATGCCTTGCAATCTGCGGAGGTGCTCACCTGGGTGGTGAGCAATATCTGGCTGCTTATTCTCGGCAGCATCGCGGTCATCATCGTTATGTGCCTTGCCGCCCGCCGTCTCACCGCAGGGGCTCTCGGAATCCTGCTCATGGTCTTTGCCGTTGCAGAGGGGCTGCTCTTCGGGCCGATTCTCTGCCACTACACGCAGGAATCGCTCGGTCTCACCTTTGCCTGCACCGCCGGCATGTTCGGCGCGATGTCTCTGTTCGGCGCGATGACCAAAATCAACATGAGCAGCTGGGGTCGCGGCCTGTTCATGGGGCTGATAGGGCTCATCATTGCCGGCATTGCCAATGCGTTCTGGGGCAACGGCATGACAGAGCTCATCATCTCTGCCGCAGGCGTTATCCTTTTCAGCATCCTCACCGCCTACGACACCCAGAAGCTTCTGCAGGAAGGACTGTACGGCACAGAGGAGGAACGCAGCAAGGGAGCCATTCTCGGGGCGCTCTCCCTGTATCTGGATTTCATCAACCTCTTCCTCTACCTCCTGCGTTTCCTGGGCAGAGACGAGTAACACACGCAGCGTAGCACCGGCATGTCTGACACGGAACGACTGACTCAACTGGCCACGGATGCCGCCACGAACATTCTCCGTCCGTTGGGATTCCGTTTCTCTTTTGAAACGGAAGTGTACGAGGACGGTATCCTGCTCATGATATCCAGCCCCGATGCACGTTTCCTCATTGGCGAGGATGGTGACCGACTGGACGATTTGCAGTACCTCATCAACAGACTGGTGCAGGCTGCATGGGAAGATGCGCCCAGAGTCAGAGTAGACTGCGATCGCTACCGGGAAAGAGCTGAAGCCAAGCTCCTTCGGCGCGCTCGCTCAAGAGCCGAGCGTGTCCTCAAGACCGGCAAACCGCTCATGATGGAGCGGCTGAACGCCTACCAGCGCCGGCTTGTCCACAATGCCATGGCAGAAATCCCCGGCATTGTCACCCATTCAGAGGAAAGTGAATCCCGCTTCAAACGCATTACTATCAGCAAAGCGGAATGAGAGCATTTTTCACTACAGCGGCAACCATCATACTCGGCTCTGCCGTATCGTCAGCAGACACCTATACAGTCTATCTGCCGGACGGCATGGAGCCCGCCGCTGTAGAGGAAAAGCTTGAGCCGCTGCGACGTGCCGTGCCGGATGCTGATTACCAGTTTGTCCATCTGACGAGCAAATGCAGCAACATGCACGAGGCGGTTCAGGCTGCCAAAGCCATCCGCGCGGGTATCACCCACCTGCCCAGTCTTGTTCTGGCGGATGAGGACGGCGAATACGCCGCCGTTCCCCTGCACCTTCTGACGGATGAGAGCCTGTCTGCCGCCCATTCGGTAGCCAAGGGAGAAGACAGGGAGTCCAAATGTGCCATTCGCCGTTTTCAGGCCAAGGAATATCTGCTGTTTGCCAGGCTCAACCTCGCTCAGCCCCTCAGCGATGAAGTCATTGAGCTGTGCATCGTCAGCTGCCGCACCCTCATGAACCACAGCATCGCCACGGCGCATGACCGCCAGCTGCTGGGTTACCGCTGCCTCTACCCGCTTCTCATGCTGCGCTACACCAACGCATACAAGGGAGCCCACACCCCGGCATCGGAAGCGATGCTGCTGGAAGCCATTGCCGCGCTGGAAGCAGCCCGCGACATTGACCGAGACACCGATATCGGCAAGGAAGCCTTTGCAGAGCGGGAACGCCTCCGTGCCGCCCGCCGCAAAGCCCGCCAATATGAATAAGCGGGCCATCATGACAAATAATAGCCTTGCATTCCTTCCTGCGTCGGAGTACAGTCACCCCGAAAAGAGCCAGCCTGTTATGGAGACTGCGCATCCATGACTGCATGAGCTGACCATCTGAACAACCGGTACGGTTTACCGCTCCCGGTCGTTCTTTTTTAACATCTCTTCTTCTACTGCAACATGAACGTCAATACATATAAACCGGGAGACCGTGATGAGCGACCCTGGGGAAACTGGCTTGTGTACGATGTGCTCCCCCATGCTGTTGTAAAGAAGATTGAAATCCTGCCCGGCAAACGTATTTCCCTCCAGCGGCATCAACACCGCTCTGAGCGATGGATTGTGGTGGAAGGTATCGCCTCCGTCACAAGAGATAATGAACACCTTACCGTCCGAGCCGGAGAATCCGTCATGATTCCCCGCGAGAGCATTCACCGCCTTGCCAATAACGGTTCGGAGCTCCTGCTGGTCATCGAAATTCAATACGGCGACTATCTGAGCGAGGAAGATATCGAGCGCTTCACCGACGACTACGGTCGGGCAGACTGATACTTCCCCTGTCCACTGCGGGTTCGCTGTGGATTCATTACCACAGAAGCGTTATTTGCTTGACATCGGGCACAAAGGCGCGTATCCTTGCGCGCGCATGGCTACGGATATCCGCAACAAACGCAATTTTTCCATTATTGCTCACATTGACCACGGCAAGACGACGCTCTCTGACCGTCTGTTGGAGTTCACCAACACCATCGGCGAGCGTGATAAGCAGGATCAGCTGCTGGATGCCATGGATCTGGAGCGAGAAAAAGGCATTACCATCAAGTCCCATCCGGTGACGATGCGCTACAAAGCCAAAGATGGTAACACCTACGATTTGAACCTGCTGGATACCCCGGGACATGTGGACTTCTCCTACGAGGTGTCACGCTCTCTGGCCGCATGCGATGGGGCTGTCCTGATTGTGGATGCCGCACAGGGTGTGGAAGCCCAGACGCTGGCCAATATGCACCTGGCGCTTGACCAACAGCTGGAAATCATCCCCGTCATCAACAAGATTGATTTGCCCAGTGCCAACCTGCCCAAAGTCTATCGCCAGCTGGAGGATGTCATCTGCATCCCCCATGAGGAGGCCATTCACTGCTCTGCCAAGGCAGGCATCGGTATCGAAGACGTGCTGGAAGCCGTGGTGAAGCGCGTTCCCCCGCCTGCCGAGCCGCAGGATGATTTGCTGCGTGCGCTCGTGTTCGACTCCGTGTATGATGCCTACCGCGGCGTCGTGTCCTATGTGCGCCTCGTCAGCGGCAGCGTGCAGCGCGGCATGAAGGTGAAACTCTTCGCCACCGATGAAACCTACGAGGTAAAGGAAGTGGGTATTTTCACGCCCAAGATGCAGGCCGTTGAGCGTCTGGAAACAGGCGATGTGGGCTATATCATTGCCAACATGAAATCCGCTGCAGATGTGAAAATCGGTGATACCTACACCAACCTGGCAGCCCCCTGCTCTGAACCCCTGCCCGGCTTCAAAGAGATTCGCCCCATGGTGTTCTCCGGCATCTATCCCGTGGACTCGGCCGATTACGAAAGCCTGAAAGCCGCCATGGCCAAGCTGCAGATTAACGATGCTGCGTTCACCTATATGGGCGAGAGCTCCATTGCTCTCGGCTTCGGCTTCCGCTGCGGCTTCCTCGGCCTGCTGCACATGGAAATCATTCAGGAGCGTCTGCGCCGTGAGTTCAACATGGATGTCATCTCCACCTATCCCTCTGTGATTTACGAAGTCACCAAGACAGATGGTACAGAGCTGATGGTAGACAACCCCAGCATGCTGCCGGAAACGCAGGAGATTCAGGAAATCCGCGAGCCCATGGTCAAGGTGTTCATCATGATTCCCAGTGACTACATCGGCGATATCATGCGCATTGTCATGGAAAAACGCGGCGAGGTGGTTCACACGGAGACCATCGATGACACTCGTGTCATGCTCACCTGCCGCCTGCCCATGGCGGAAATCCTGGTCGACTTCAACGACAAGCTGAAGAGCACCACCCGCGGCTACGGCTCCATGGATTATGAGTACGATGGCTACCAGGCTGCCAAGCTTGTGAAAATGGACATGATGATTGCCGGTGAACCGGTGGACGCGTTCTCCATGATTGTGCACCGCGATCGCGCCGAGGCGCAGGGGCGTGAAATTGCGCTCAAGCTCAAGGATGTCATTCCCAAGCAGCTCTTCACCGTGGCTATTCAGGCCTGCATCGGCGGTAAAATCATTGCCCGCGAAAGTATTTCCCCCATGCGCAAGAACGTGACGGCCAAGTGCTATGGCGGTGACGTCACGCGTAAGCGCAAGCTGCTGGAAAAGCAGAAAGAGGGTAAGAAGCGCATGAAAGCCATCGGCAAGGTCAACATCCCTCAGGAAGCCTTCATCAACGTGCTCAAGAGCGGCGATTGATTTGCCCCCGCCATTCCGTTTCAGACACCCACAGGAGTCATTGCTACCCTGTGGGTGTTTTTGTTTTATACAGGGCACGTATAAAAACGGCACACAACCAATCTAACTGACTTAACTATAAACAATTAGTAAATTAGATTGCATCCAACGGTAACACGTGGCATGATAGGCGCACCGGATGCAGACAGCACCCGATATACACAAAACCCCAACTAAACTATAACCCAAACCAACACCCAACAACAATGACACAACGCAATATCACCCGCTACACCTATGAGACAACCTCTTTCCAGGGATGGAGACTGAGCATCTGCCGCAAGTGGAATCAGTTCACCAAATACTTCTCTGACCGCCAGTACGGCAGCGAGGAAGCCGCGTTCAAGGCTGCGCTGGAAATGCGCGACCGCATTTTCGATGCCCTCCGCGAGACTCCGGAAGACCCGCGCGGCGTGTTCGAGAGATTCAAAGCCGCAGCAGAGACACCCGTTGCAACCGAACAGGTCAAAGAACAGGCTTCCTGAACCCACAGATAACCGTCCCAACCCACCTCCGACAGCACCTATCCTGCCGGAGGTGCTTCTTTCCCTGCACATGAAGAAAAATACTGACGAAGAAATGATAAGCATCCCCCGCAGCGTGTGGGACCAGCTCCTCAAGGAACGCGAAGCCGAGCAGCGCGTGGTTACGAATCGGATGCTGCGTGTGCTCTGCCACTGGTCGATTGTGACACAGGTCATCATCCTTGTGACCGCCATCGGTACCGCCATTGGCGGCATGTTCAAAGACACCTTCCCCTGGCCCGGCACGCTGACCGGTCTCATCGTTGGTTGGCCAATCGCTCAATACTACGTGTACCGCCTCAAGAAAAAATGAATGAGCATTTCGGGAATCTAATAACACTTCAAATGGGAAGTTGTAGGGGGGAAGATGTGCGGGCAAGCCCGCACGCGAAATTGCCCATTCGGGCAGTGAAATTCTAGCCTGCGGCTCGAGCGAAATTATCCACTGCGTGGATAGCGAAATTACCGCCGGGACGGCGGTAGTGAAAAAGAATGGCAGCCCTGTGGGCTGCGGAACTCTATCACTGCTGCCGGAGGCAGCAATTTCGCTGGCTCGCCAGAGCCAATTTCGCTCGGCGAAAGCCGAATTTCACTCGAGCCGCAGGCGAGAATTTCACTTCGCTCTTCAGAGCGAACATCTCCCCGTCAACTTCCCATTTTTCCGTTCTTCTCCGGCAAATGGAGTCTCGGCATTCTTTTAATCCCGAAGCAGGCCGTACTCCTGAATCAGCGCACACTCGCGGTCGAGGTTCTTTCTGTCCTGCTCCAGTATACTCTTCTGCATACTCACCGCCTCTGCGTGCATCTTACGAGCGGATTCAGGGTCGGTTGCTCCCTGTTCACGGCGAAAGGCAACATATTCCTCCATCGCATGCCTCCAGTCACCGTATTCTTTCCAACTGCGCATCAGTAGAGCGATTTTCTCCCGGTGCTCGTACATTTTCTGCTTGAGCTGCAGCACCAGCAGCTCGTGCTGCTTCTTGGCATCCTGATACTCGTCCCATGTCGTCAACCTCGTGTCCAACGAAAAGTATGAGTTCATATCCAGTCGCACATCTTCCACACTCATGAAGCCGCCCATGTTGCCGCCGCTCATGTTGAACAGCGTCGGGCTGTAAAAGTTCACATGCAGTGAGGGCCAGTAATCCAGCGCAATTCCCAGTTTCCGCAACCGCGAGGCTTCCAACTCCATCGCCGCCAGCGTCACGGACACATCCCCGGGGCGTTTCAGCTTCTCACGATAATCCTCCGGGGTGATGCGTGGGATGCCTCCGGGATGCAACTGCCAGCGTGCTTCATAATTATTCAGGAAGGCACAGACTTTGTGCCAGCGCTCGCGCCGTTGCAGTTCACGCTGTTTCTGCACGGTCTGTCGGTTGGTTTCTGCATCTTCCTGCCACAGGTCATCATCTGCCTGCTCCGTTGCCCGTTGGATTTCTTCCTCGCGGTAGTACTGGTAGAGTCTCGCCGTCAGCTCTCGCCGCTTCTGCTCCAGGTTCTGCTCTGCCTTGTAGGTGGCTAGTGCGGCGGTGTAGTATTCGATGGGCAGGTTGATGAGTTCCGGCAGGCTGAAGATGATGTTGATATCGAACTCACCACTGCGGCCACTCATGCCGTCATCCTCGCCGAACAGGGCCATGCTGTAATAATACCCCAGATTCACCTGCGGGATGAGGTTACGGAACACGCGGTTCTGATTCTTTTTCGCATCTGCCACGGATTGCTCTGCCTGTTTCAGCTCCAGATTGTTCTTTTCCACCATCGCCCACGCTTCCCGCCAGCTCAGGGAGCGCACAGGCAGGCTCTCGTAGGCGGGCAACTTGTCGTAAGTCTGCTCCAGTTCCACTCGCGCTTCATCCAACATCTTGTCAACGGAACATCCGCTGCCCAGTAATGCAGGCAGCAAGAGAAGAAATCTGTATACCGCTTTCATCATTATTTCAGAACGTTTCCTATCGGTCGGAAGATGGCAAAAAGGATGGGCACGCTCGATACCAGCACACAGATGCCGAAGGCCAGCAGGAAGGTGCGGATGTCATCCTCCAGCTCCCAGAGCGTCAGCGTGATACCGGGGCTCTTGTAGAGCGTTTCGGTGATATAGTGGCGCACGCCCCACAGCCCGGCGAGTGCGCCAATGAACCCTGCGGCCACCAGCACCACGTTTTCGGCAATGAACGAGACGTAGAGCAGTAAGCGATTGATGCCGAAACTGCCGATGAGCGCGTAGATGTATTCGCTCTGCCGGAACTCCAGAGAGGAGATGCTCGTGAGCAGCAGGCAGATGATGGCAGAGATGCCGAGGGTGACCCACACGCGAAAACGGTACTGAATGATTTCCATCTGGTGCAGCTCCCGCAGCAGGGTCGTACTGGCAATGATGTTCATGTTCGTCTTATCCAGCCGGGAGAGCTGGCGCAGCATCTGCTCCCATACCTCCACCCTGTCCGCGGTGGCATGCTGCACGCGCAGGACATATTTATTCATGTAGCCGTTCTGCCAGATGAACGGCAGACTGCCGGTGGGCAGAAAGAGCGCGCCTCCGGGATAAAGCTTCCGCAACAGCGGAATGTCTGCATCTGCCAGACTCTGTGCTGTTGTTCGGTGCTCCTCGATGCTTACCTCCACGGGGCCTCGGTAGGTATCACTCCGCTGCGGCAGCAGGTAAAGCCCGTTGTGCTTCACACCGCCGGGAAACAGGGCGGTCATCACCGGCGGGTATTCCACCATCGAAATAAATTGCTGCCCGCATTTCGCACTCGCAAAGGACTCTCTGAAGTGGAAAAGAAGATAATCCTCCGGACGTTGAGGAATGATACAAGACCCGCGCTCCGGCAGCGCTTTCTGCGCCTGCACATATTCGGTAGCAACCACCAGATCCGCACCACTGCTGCGAATGCGGTCGCGCAGCACTTTCACGGAAATAACATAGCTGCTCAGGAAGATAAGCCCGCAGAAACTCAGAAACAACACCACAAACAAGCGCGCCAACGGGCTGGAAATGCGCATCAACCAGCGGTGTATCGTATCCCGCACCAGATACGGCAAGATGAGTAAGGTTGATTTCATCCCTGCTCAGCACTATCAATTCGTACTTTGTTCTTCCGGCTTCGTTCTTTTCAAACAGAGATGAGTTTCTCCATTGAACACAATGGCATAGCCCGGGCGCAGGGCGGCCAACAGCTCCTCCCAGCCCTCGAATCGCTGCTCGCCCGCTTCCTGTGCCAGCTCAGCCTTACTTACATAGATATCTTCCGCATCAGCATGATAGCGCAGGTGCGCCACCAGATTCGCCCCCACCTGTGACCAGACTCGCCCGCGCATCTTATCCGGCACAGTAAAGTAATACATCATCGTTTCCCCTCTGTCTCCTTTCTGCACCTTGCTGTGCGACCAAGGGGCACTGAGAGTGCGTCCGCCCCCCATCTCCAGCAGAACGCTCAGGCGCGAAGCTTCCAGACGCGAGAGCGCCGGATCAGTCATGTTAAGCACCACGTAGAGGACACTATCGTCCGCAATGGTGACCACGGGATTATTCGTCCCCACCAGCGCCGTCTGTCCTTCCTCCGGCATGGCAAAGTGGTACTGAATACGACCGTCAAAAGGCATGGTGATTTCGCGCAGCTTGCGTTTCTTCTCAAAGGCCTTTTGCAGGCGCTCATTGCTGATGCGCGCATTTTCGCGGGTGACAGCAATCTTGCGCTCCAGCAGAGCCAGAGCTCGGTCATCCACATCAGCCTTGAGATGCTGCACCACATACATACGGCGCTCCGGCGGGAGCTTGGAGATGAACTCCAGCTCCTCTTTCTGGCGCACCAACTGGAGGATTTCTGTTTCTGCGGTCAGGTTGTTGCGCTCCATCTGCTGGTGGAGCTCCTGCTCATCCAGCGCCAGCTCCTCCGGGTTGATGCGCAGCAGCAGTGTATCCTTCTTCACCCGCCCCTCAGCGCGGTGAATCACCTCCACCTCCCCCGCCATGTCCGGCGTAATCGGCAGCACGCGACGCGGCACGACCTTCGCCGGATGGCGGGAGATGCGGAGATGTTGATGCTCATGTATTTCTTCCGCACAGGTGTAGCCCAATATCCCGAAGAGTAGGATGAGGTAAAATTGTGCTACTCGAAGAAAAAACATAGGTATCTTACATAAAATTAATGACTTGTGAAATAATAGACACCATTATTCGTAAAGGTGTATTTCTTGTTGCTCGGAGTTATAACATTACTATAAAATTCTCCGCTCGCTGTTTTCGAATTTAAAAAAAACAAAGTAAAAACTCCCTCCATTTTCCATCCTGATGGATAGGAAGATACCCCGCTACACTTTATTATGGCAACATTTTCACCATTTTTGTAGTAATCAACGGACATGGAATTCCATCGAACGACGCCTTCGTTGAAGCTTATTTCATGTACACCTGATGGTTCACTAAGAAAAAAATACAGAGGAATTTGAGATTCACCTAATGTTGCATTAAACCGCAAATTCCCGCTTATAAATTTAGGCGCATTGTCGGATGAATTTTCAGCTTCATTTTCTTCTGTATCGTCATCATTTGGCTCATCTTTTTGTATAGGCGCATCCGACTTATCTGACAGATTAAACCTACCGGAAACAGAGGCTTCACCTCCGGCGTTGACATAGGTGTATGTACCGCCGGTGGCAGAGGTGAATACAAGCTTATAGGTTAACGGGATATTCAAGGCATTACGGGCAACCCATTCTGCGGTATTGTCACCCGTGACGGAATACTCCCATGTGAGCTTGCCTCCGGAGTTGTTTGTGCAGTTTGTATCAGAATTCAGAGTGTAAGAGGTAATGTTACCGCCGTTGGCATGCAGATTGATAACGGTTCCCACAGGGAGAGAGTCCGGAGCCAACTGCGTGCTGTCATCGGATGAGGTATCATCATTGGATTCGCCATCAGATGAGCCATTGTCCTGCACGCCGACACCGGAGAAGGTGGCCGTAACACTATATACATCCTCATTTTCATGGAAACCATTGCCGTTGACAGAATCGGTGGTGGTGTAGGATACCAATGCCGTTGCCTGAGTGGAGGAAGAAAACGATAGCTCGATGTCGAAAGTCTGCGTTTTCTCAATTCCCGATGATGTTTTTCCGCTGGTCGTATTGAGCACCAGAGTTGCATTCTGCCCATCCGATGAGCGTGAATAAGTATAAGTGCCGGTATAGTTGATAACGGTATCTACCAGCTGCGCCTTGCCATTTACTTTTCCGGAAGCATCAAATTCAAAGGAATATGGTTTCCCGTCGTAATTGTAGGTCATGGTGCAGCCGGAGAGATTATAGGGGGCATAGCCTTTTTGCGTGTTCGGAGTGTTGGTCGTGGAATCGTTACCGGACGATGAGGATTCCCCGCCACCACCACCGCCACCGCAGGAGGCGAGGGTAAGAGAAATGGATCCGGCAAGGAGTATGGTTCGAATGAGACAGGACGTTTTCATGATTCGTGTTAGCAGATGTGTTGACGAGAACGCCCCGGAAAAGCTGCGCACGTTTAAAATGGCTAAGAAAACAAAGCGCCGGACTTCTCCGGGAAGAAAGTGGCTGACAGACCACTTTGCTGTAATGTTATACAGCATTGCGAATGCTGGTATACCCAATGTTGTTGTTAAGGTCATTATTTCCAATTATCAGTAAGAATCAAGCGGGCATGAAGATAAACAGGCAGTCACAATCTTGATTACACCGACATCTTGAGGTATAAGTCTGACATTAAGCACAAAATCGCCGATTCCCGTTAGATTTTGCTTGAATCAGCATTCGCAATGCATACCCACCTACCGAAAAAAATCATGAAAACAGCAAAGGATATTATCAAGGGCTTACCGCTTAATATGAACGACATAGCCCGATTGACGCTGGAGGCAACGGAAGAACTGGGCGAAAGCGCACAGGGACTGACAAGGCTGGACATGCTGCATCTGCTACGGCGGGTGATTCGTGCGGGAGTGAAGGCGGTAAAAGCGGAGGAACACACGGTGTGCTTTGAGGAGGCAGCGTGGGCGAGTGTGGCGGCGCGGGCGGGTCGCAGGGCGACAACGCTCCGGGATTTGCGGCATTTTGTACGGCGGATGCTGCGGGTGGAGGGGGTGGCGGCGCGACCGCTGCGGGCAATGAGCACGCAGGAGTGCCGCGAATTGCTAGAATATGCCTTTGGCGGCAGCAACCACAGTTTCAACAAGGCGCGTGCGATTCTGCACAGCATTTTTGCCCACGGACAGCGCCAGGAATGGTGCGGGGAGAATCCGGTGAGCCGCATCGAACCCCGCAGAATACAGGAAAAAGAGATTGTGCCGCTGAGCCCACAGGAGGTGCAGCGATTGGAGGAAACAGCGCAGCTGCCGGAGCACCGGGAGATGCGTTTCTCTCTGCACCTCTTGTTGTACAACGGCGTGCGCCCGCAGGAGGTGGCGCGGTTGCATGAACGCAATATACAGCCGGAACAAGGGCGGGTCATCATCGCCGCCTCCGGCAGTAAGACGGGAGGAGGGCGCGTGCTGCCTCTGCGAAAGAAGAAGAAGTTGCAGGGAGTAGACCTCCGCATTCCGCGCAACTGGCAGAACCGCTGGCGGGCGTTGCGAAGAGCCGCAGGATTCACCCATTGGCAGTCGGATGTATGCCGCCACACTTTTGCGAGTTATCATGCAGCGTATTTCCGTGATTTGGGAGCGTTGCAGTTGGAGATGGGACACCGCAGCGCGGATTTACTGCGCTCCCGCTATCTGAATTTGCCGCAGGTGAGTCAGGCGAAAGTGTATTGGAGATGATGCCGGTGGGCAAAAAAAAAGCCTCCACCATGCGGTGGAGGCGAAAGATAAACGGAAACCCCGTATCAATAGCTGCGAGCCCAGAGCACGCGGCGGGTGGTGGGGCGTCCGGTGAGGATGCAGGGGGCTTCCGGGCCGGTGCCCATCTCGCCGTGGGGAATGCAGCGGATGGAGATGCGGAGGCTCTTGGCGAGCTCTTCTTCTTCCTCCGGCGTGCCGTCCCAGGGGCAGAGCAGCCAGTCGGCATCGCCCTCACCGGCGAAGTTGGCCTTGAACGCCTCCAGATTATCACAGGGGCGGATGTGGCTGTCGCGGAAATCCAGCTGACGCTGCAGCAGGGAGTCCTGAATCTCCTGCAGGAGTGCGGTAATACCGTCCGCAAAGTCGGTTTCGGCAACAAAGGATTTTTCGTTGGCGGCCTTGTCGCGGCGGCACACGCATACAGAGCCCTTCTCCAAATCGCGCGGGCCGATTTCCACACGCACGGGCACACCTTTCTTAATCCACTCCCATTTCTTCATGCCGCCGTTGATATCGCGGGTATCGACCTGCACACGAATGGGAAGGCCGTGGAAGGTCTGAGAGGAAAGTCGGGCGGCGAGCTGCTCGCAGTGGGCGATGATGGCATCGCGCGTATCAGCCTTGGGGGTGACGGGGATGATGACCACCTGGCGGGGAGCCACGCGGGGCGGGCAGACCAGGCCATCGTCATCGGAATGCGCCATGATGAGCGTGCCAATCATGCGGGTGGAAACACCCCAGGAGGTGGTCCAGGCATACTGGCGCTCGTTGTTGCGACCGGCAAAGCAGATATTCTGCGCCTTGGCGAAGTTCTGACCGAGGAAGTGGGACGTGCCGGCCTGAATGGCCTTGCGATCCTGCACCATGGCTTCCACGGTAAAGGTGCGCACGGCACCGGGGAAGCGTTCATGCTCTGTCTTTTCACCGGGGATGGAGGGAACGGCGAGTACATCGCGCTGGAAGTCCTCATACACCTTGTGCATGACGGCGGTCTCCTCCTCTGCCTCCTCTCGCGTTTCGTGGGCGGTGTGCCCCTCCTGCCACAGGAACTCTGCCGTGCGCAGGAAAATGCGCGGGCGCATCTCCCAGCGCATCACATTGCACCACTGGTTCACCTTGATGGGAAGCTCGCGATAGGATTCCAGCCAGCGGGAGAAAGCGGCACCGATTACCGTCTCGGAAGTGGGGCGAATCACATACTTATCCGTCAGCTCACCGGCGGGAATCATGCGGGTCTTACCGGTTTCCGGATCCTTGACGGCTTCCAGACGGTGGTGAGTCACCACGGCGCACTCGGTGGCAAAGCCCTCTGCATGCTCCGCTTCCTTTTCCAGATAGGAGACGGGAATGAGCATGGGGAAATAGGCATTCGTGTGACCGGTGCGCTTGAATTCGGCATCCATCTGCTGCTGAATCAGCTCCCAGATGGCATAGCCCCACGGTTTGATAACCATGCAGCCGCGCACTTCGGAGTTTTCCGCCATATCGGCGGCCTTAATCACCTGCTGATACCACTCGGGAAAGTTTTCCGCGCGGGTGGGGGAAATTGCATTCTGTTGAGCCATGTCGGAGATATTAGTTATTATTGAAAAAAAGTCAATGATAAAGCATCATTCAATACGGAGCCTGCATGCGGAAACGATAATTGAGCACAGAAAGAGCCAGCATGAACAGGCAGGCAATCCACATGCCCAGTGTGCGGAAAACCACAAACAAGGTAACGGCCACATACAGGCTGACGCTGTGCATCAGTCTGGGAGAACGCATCAACCCATGCATAATCTGCCCCCCATCCAGCGGGAAAATCGGCAACAGGTTCAGCACGGTCCACCAGAATGACACCGCTATCATATTGCAGAAAAACACCAGCGGCATATACGGCCAGGCTTGCAACGCCTCACCCGGTATCACATTGAACAAAAAGTAGCGCGATAAATACAGTCCGAACGAAAAATCACCCACATACAGGCAGAGAACCAAGGCCGCCAGAACGCCCAGCAACAGGGAGGCCGCAGGCCCGGCAATCGTCATGAGAACACCCTGCATGCGCGTGAAGTTCGCCCCCTCATGGGAGCAATCGCCACCCAGCCATGCCAGATGCACATCCGGACAATTCCCGGCAAATAAGCGCCCCACCAGCGCATGTCCCATCTCATGCGACAACAGACAGACGAATCCGGCCACCACAAAAAGCGATACGCTCAGTAAATCCTGTATGCCGGTGCTGGACAGCACGCCGCCCAATATGGCCAGAGTCAGCCATAAGGTAGGATGGATGCACACCGACACCCCAAAGAGAGAGAAGCGTATCATTGCCCCGTATTCTACGCCTCAGAAGGCGGGTGGAGCAAGCCCCCAATCGGACATCACCCGCCGGATGTCAGAAAAAACGGGTGTATCCCGCAGCCCGGCAGATGCCGAACGAACCGAATACACCCGTTTTGCTTCATAAAAGCATCAGGTAACTTCTGATAAATCGCCGGATGGAACTTTAATGTACAAGGAACGAAGTACGATGTACAAAGAAGTCAGGCGATTCTCCGGCTCGCAGTAGAATAAAAAGTTGGTTGCAAAGCGAGCGGAATTCTGCACCTTGTCCATCGTCCGTTTGACTTTGTACTTCCTTAGAATTTCCCTTTTACCGAGCCAATATTCCATCAATAATTCAGCTCGCCGGAAAGAACCTTGCGCTCGAACTCCTGAATATCCACCACCTGGCCGCTGCGGCGGGCATGCTCCACAGCAAAGGCGATGACATGGGAATGAGCCGATGCCTCGATGGGCGTGGTCATGAGGGACGTATCACCCACCACGAACATGTCATCGTAGAGGTGATTCACCAGTCCCCAGTCACCGCCGCCGTGCCCGGCATAACCGCCATCGGGGGTCTCGATTTCCACCTGACGCACCTTCTTGCTGAAATGCTCCGTAATGGTGATTTCGCCCGGGCCGTTTTCCTTGTAGAAAGCACCGGCACGCAGTTTGGCCTTCGTGCCGTAGATTTCGATGTGGCGGCCTTCCTCGAAGGCCGTCATGGTGAACGTGCCTGTGATACCGCCCTTGAAGTTCATGATAGCCACCTGATGGTCAGGCTGGTCATTATCGTCGCACTGGAAAGCATCCCGTCCCCAGGGGGACGTGCGAAGCCATTCGGTAATCTCTTCCGGTGTGGCCGTTTCTGCACCATCCATCACCATACGCAGCCAGCGGCGGCAGGAATCATCGGTAATGTATTTGCGGGCATCCCACGGGTCTTCGCCGATGGGGGTGGTCCAGTCCGTGCAGCGGAGGGGGCGGGGCTCGGTCAGCGTTTCCTTGCGGAAGAACGACAGTTCTCCGAAGCTGGAAACCTGTTCGCAGGGCTGCTCCATGAGCCAGTGCAGGATATCCATGTCATGGCAGCATTTCGCCACAATCATGGGGGTGGATTTGACGCTGTTGCCCCAATGTCCACGCACGAAAGAATGGCCAAAATGCCAGGCTCCCACGCCTTCATTGGCGTTAAAGGTCATGATTTTGCCAAGTTCACCGCTGCGGATGACCTTACGGATGGCATTGTAGAAAGGGGTATAGCGCAGCACGTGACAGATAGCCACGCGGCGTCCCAGTTTTGCCGCCAGGTCACGCAGCTCCAGCACCTCGCGCAGCGTCTGGGAAATGGGCTTCTCCAGCAGAACGTCGTACCCCAGCTCCAGAGCGCGTTTGCAAGGCTCGAAATGATAATCATCCTGAGTACCGATGATAACCATATCCGCCATCTTCGGCTGGGAGAGGAACTCATCCGCATTGGCAAAAATCTTCACAGCGTCCCGCTCGGATTCGGGCGCAAAATCCCTCACCTGCTCCGCACGCACCCTCACCGGGTCTGCGGCCGCCACAATGCGGAAACGCTCCGGGTATTCCATGGCGAGTTTCATGTATGTGCGGGTGCGGGACCCGCAACCGATGCCGGCAATGCTCTTTCGCTTCATGCGGTTCAGAATACAACATATCGGGAGATAGTCAAGGGGGTTTTTGTGACAGGATAATATTTATTTTATCTCAAAAAAACCGATTCATCGACGAAACTGCCATTAAAACATTGACAAAATCGTCATAAGAAACTAAACTCAAGCGCGGATTGTCGACATTCACTCGCCATTTTCATAGCAGACTCATGACACCTAAACTCAAAACCTTTCTGGAACGCGGATTCAGCACCATTATTCTGCTCGCCATCCTCGGTGGGGCGCTCTGTCTGAATACGCCCATTGCTTACGGCATCCTGATATGCCTGCTCTGTAATCTCACCACATGGGAATGGTTTAATATGCTCAAGGGAACTGCCACCAATCGTTGGCTCGTTCTCATCGGCGGTGTAGTCTACCCATGGTTGCAGCTGGCAGCCGTGCGTTTCGATGCTGAGGTTCCCGGAATGCTTCAGCCGGAGCTGACTTTCATCGCCGTGCCGCTCTTCGGATTGGTGCTTTTTGCCGTCACGGCATTCATCTGCGAACTGTTCAGCATGGATTATCGCGGCAAACTTGCCGAGCAGGCACTCTCCTCCGTCTGCCGCACCGTGCTGGCATTCATCTACCCCGTCTGGTTGTTCTCCTTTGCCCTCTGGTACATCAATGACCGGGATTCCGTCAATCTGTTGCTCTGGCTCATCCTCTTCACGAAAATGAGCGATATCTGGGCATACGTGAGCGGCGTACTGATGGGCGGCAAGTTCATCACCCGCAGATTCAGCCCGGTGGTTTCTCCCAAGAAGACATGGGAGGGCATCATCGGCTCCATCATCATCACGCTGGTGTGCGGGGCTCTGCTCATCCCCGTCCTGCTGGATAAAACCGTCACCACGGCGGCCGAAATCGGTTGTTATGTTGCCGTGGCGCTTCCGCTCTTCTTCCTGGCAGTTGCCGGAGATTTGGCAGGCTCGCTCATCAAGCGCGGTCTTGCCGTGAAAGACAGCGGCTCTCTGCTGCCCGGCATCGGCGGCATTTTTGACCTGATTGATTCCCCGGCCTTTACGGTTTCCATCATCACGGTACTGGGGATTCTGGGTAATGCTTTCTTATGACTACCCCCATTCCATTACTGATTAACCCGAAGGCCGGAAGCCTCTTCCGCTCCGGGCTCAAGGCGTGGCTGGACACGCACCGCGCGGATTTCCGGCTCATCTCCACCCGAAGTGCGGAGGATTTGACGGAAAAAGCTCGCGAACTGGCAGAGCGCGGCGAACCCATCGTCGCAGCTGCCGGAGGTGACGGCACGCTGATGTGTGCCGCGCAAGGCATCATTGGCACCGAAGCCGCGCTGGGTATCCTGCCCTGCGGAACAATGAATGTTTTTTCCCGTGAACTGGGTATTGGTTCCCGCCGGTTCGATACGGCGCTAACCGCCATGCAGGGTGACGTGCGTCAGGAGGTGGACATTTTCACCGTCAACGGGAGACCATTTCTGCAACTGGCCGGATTCGGCCCGGATGCCAGTATCATCCGCCGCATCACCCCGCGCATGAAGAAACATCTGGGCGCAGCCTCCCACGTGATTACCGGCATGCAGGTGGCGGTGGAGCACCACCCCATCATCACCGTTACCCTGCCTGATGGCGAGCAAGTCTGCGGCACACAGGTCATTCTGGGCAACGGTAAGCGCTACGGAGGTGAGGGGCATCTTTTCGCCAACGCCCGCTACAACGACGGACTGCTGGATGCGGCTATCATTCAGCTGGAAAGCACAGGCATTCTCTTCGAGGTCATCTCCTACATGCTGATGCGTGGAGCCACCGACCGCAACACAACTGATTTCACGCAGCTGCGCCAGTTCCCCTCCTGCACCATCACCGCAGAAGCAACACTCGATTACCAGCTGGACGGTGACTACGCCGGAACCATTCTTCCGGGTGAAAGCGCCACTGTGGAGCGCATACCGCATCCGCTGCGCATTTGTGTTCCGGCCATTCCGGAGCCTGTGACCCACTTCGGGCGTCTCTTGACACACCCCGTATTGGAAACCATGCGCAAACAGATGGAACGCCTGAAAGAAGTCGTTGACCCTCGGGATTGATTTTCTTTTTTTTATCTGTTTCAAATCGGGTAATAAGGAATTCACGAATCCCTCTTCCTGTTCGTCAGCGTTCTCTATCCGCTTTTTGTTCAGTCTGAATATGTAGTTGCAGTTTCCCTGTCATCCAGTCCCCTTATGCTCGAAATACAAAAATCCCGCAAGTGCTTGACTTGCGGGATTTTTTAGCGGACAGGGAGGGATTCGAACCCTCGGTACGGTTTTGCCGTACACACGATTTCCAATCGTGCTCTTTCGACCACTCAGACACCTGCCCTTTGCATATTGCCGGAAGCTCTCAGCGGTGCGCAGGAAATATACGCTAATCGCTACCAAATTGCAAGCTTTATTTTTATTTTTTTCATTTTTTGGTGGCATCGCCTCAAAATTGCTCACTTTCTGTACTAAATCGAAGCAAAAAGCCACCCGAATTCAGAAAGGAATCGGGTGGCGAAATGAACCGCTCCGGCCGCGGCTCGAACGCGGGACCCCAAGCTTAGAAGGCTCGTGCTCTATCCAACTGAGCTACCGGAGCAGGATGCGCGGACATCCTACCACCTTATCCCCTGCTTGGCAAGACAAAAAGATTGACACGTCTCTGCCTGTTGCGGCATAATGCGTGTATGCTCAGAAATAAATGGGTAAAACGACTGCTCTGTGTCATTATCTGTCTGCTCGTGTTGCTGCTGTTGGCAACGGGTGGTCTGGCTTTTTATTTGTATGGTACTCCGCTGACTCGACTGGGAGACGGGGATTTTCATGCGTCATGGACAGCGGAGGAGCGCGTGGCGTTGCAAAAGGCAGAGCAATATCTGCTCCATGAAAACAGGCAGAAAATGAGAGAGCGGATGAGGTCTGTCTTCCCTTTTTTCTGTGGGAAAGAACTGAGCCATTTCTCCCTCGATTGGCTGGAAGTGGAGCTGGGGCTGCGCAGAGACTGCGCCGAATGGCGGGACTTGCTCTACAAGGCGGCGGTCAGCGGAAATGCCGACCAGAGAAATGACAAGGAAAACGAGGAATGGCATACTCTCGTCATTGAGATGGCATACTGCGGGGAGCCCGAAATCATCAAAGCTATGGTGCGACACGGAGCACAGCTCAACCGAGAGTCCAATTTGGAGAAGCCGAGGGATTTGAATTCCTCGCTGTTGATGCATGTATTGAGAAGCGGAAAATACAAAAAGGAGGAGCTCTGCGAACTGGCGGATTGGTTAGTACAGCAACCGGGAGAAGGCATGCACCGGGCACCGGGCATCATGCTGGCGATTTGCAGCCTACCCGGTGCGGCTGATGCCTTGGAATGGGCGTTGGAACGGGAATTCGTCAAAACGGAGTTCTTCTACACAAGTGAGGGTTCACCGGTCAACCCGGCTTCACAGTTGTACCTGCACAAAGATATCTTTTTCCGCCTGCTGGATGAGGGGAAAATCGATTTGAATGAGTCACGGGGCATGTCTACCGTTCTTCAGGTCGCGGTCATGGAATTTCCGCTGAAAACGACGGAACATGTACGACGCTTGCTGAAAGCCAGAGCCGAGCCGAATCTCATTCCCTCTGCCACTACATTGGAGCGGTTTCAGCAAACACCCTTGCAGATACTTCTCAAAAGCCTCAGTCTGACGTATGAGAACGAGTACGAACAACACACGATGAAGCAATTGGAGCTGGCCGAGCTACTGATACAACATGGCGCGATTTCACCGGAATATCCCTTGCCGTGGTCGTCAAGCGCTGATATAGATGCGGACAAGGCAGCATTCACGCGTTGGCTTCGCGGACAGATGGAATCGCTCTATCAGCGGCACGGTATCAAGCCAACGGATGGGTAGCATCTCACTCCTGCCCCTGCTGCTGACGCTGCCGCAGGTATTCCATACGCTCGGAAATCCGCAGTTCCATGCCGTTGGTGGTGGGATGGTAATACACCCTGCCCTCCGGCAGATAGGCCTGCGGCACGAAATGGTCATCTCCGTAATCGTGGGCGTACTTGTACTGCGTTGCTTCCTCTGAAACGCCGCGCAGCCGAGCCAGTTTTTTGCGGGTGGGAGTCGCCAGATGGTCAGGCACAGCCAGCGTCTTCCCCTCGCGAACATCTTTCAGCGCTGCGTCCAGGGCCTTGTAGGCAGAGTTGCTCTTGGGCGCGGTGGCGATGTAGACGGTGGCATGAGCCAGGGGGATGCGTGCCTCCGGCATGCCGACCATCTCTGCTGCACGTGCGGCGGCGAGCGCCACGCGCAAGGCGTTGGAATCGGCCAGTCCTACATCCTCACTGGCACAGATGACGAGTCGGCGAGCAATGAAGCGTATATCCTCCCCGGCATTGAGCATGTAAGCCAACCAGTACAGGGCGGCATCCGGGTCGCTGCCGCGCATGGATTTGATGAATGCGGAAATGGTGTCGTAGTGCCCATCACCCGCACGGTCATACTTAACGGCTTTTTTCTGGATGGACTCCTCTGCCACCGCCAAATCGACATGTACCACCCCGTCAGCCGCCGCCGGGGTGGACAGGACAGCAACCTCCAGCGCGGTGAGAGCCTTACGCACATCGCCATCGGCTTTGAGTGCCAGATGCGACAGGGCTTCGTCCGTCACGTCGGTCGGGGTTTGCCCCAATCCCTTTTCCTCATCCCGCAGAGCCCTCTTCAAAAGAGCTTCGATATCCGTGTCCGGCACTTGCTCCAACGGAAAAATCTGGGAGCGGGAAAGCATGGCGGAGTTGATGGCAAAGTAGGGGTTCTCCGTGGTGGCACCGATGAAGCGTACCGTACCACGCTCCAGATGCGGCAGGAGGACATCCTGCTGCGCCTTGTTGAAGCGGTGCAGCTCATCTACAAAGAGGATGGTCTTCTGCCCGTGCAGCGCCATGCGCGTGCGTGCTTCTGCAATCTTGTCGCGGATTTCGCTCACGTTGGATTCCACGCCGTTGAGCATCACGAAGAAAGAGCTCGTGGAGCGGGCAATCACGTAGGCCAGCGTGGTCTTACCGACTCCGGGGGGCCCGTAGAAGATGAGGGAGGAGAAACGGTCTGTTTCAATGGCGCGGCGCAGTAATTTGCCGGGAGCCAGCAGGTGCTGCTGCCCCACCACCTCCTCCAGCGATTCCGGACGCATGCGGGCGGCCAGAGGCATGCTGCCTTTCTGAGACTCCGGCTGCGGGTCGCGGAATGAACCATGGGGCGTGAAGAGGTCGGCTTGCATGGCTGTATCGGAAGCTTACAGATGGGGTGATGCAGCACGCAGCTGGCGATAGACCTCGCTGTGACGCTCCATGAGGGGTTGCAGCGTTGCCTCGTGCTCCGCCACCTTGCGGCGGGGGGCAGTATACAGGCGGCGGTAGGCCGACACACGGGAAACGACCACCCCTTTCACCAGCTCCTGAACCCTGTTCTTGAGGTTGTCAAAGATGATGCCCTCTGCCCGATTGACGAGCGGTCGTATACCACGGGCGGTAATCAGGTGAGCCACGGAACCCAGCAGCCAGACGCAGCCCGCCACCCCAACGGTCCCGATGGCGAGAACATCCTGACCGATAAAGCCGAGAAGCCCTGCCACCATCAACAGGAAACAGCAAATGACGATGAATGCCTGCATCCATCCGGCCTGGCTCTTGAAGAATTTGCCGAGGGAGGAGCGCACCTGCTGCCGCTTGAAAGGCTCGCGCAGGTCATGTGCCAGGCCGGAGCGGAGCTGCTCCAGATCAGCGGCAATGTCCTGCTCCGGGAAATCGCCGATTTCGCACTCCAAGGTCTGTTTCATGCGTGGGCGCACGTGTTTCCAGTGCAAGGAACAGGCATGGATGAACTGACGGTCTGACTCCTGCTGCAAATCCAACACATCATCACGGATGGCAGCACAGAAGTATTCCTCTGCCCCTGCCCCCATATACTCCAGCCGCAACAGCGTGACCGGCGACAGGAAATACCCGAAGCGACGACGCAGGCGGCGCAGCAAGGGCATACGGGCACGACGAACGGCATCCGCATAATTGGTAGCACAGGCGGGCACACCCAGCATCTGGTGCGCCAGGAAGTTGTCTATCTCCTGCTCAATTCCGGCGAGGAAACCGCTGTCCGTCCGCGCCACATCGCCGCGCACCTTGAGCACACTGCCCTGCTTATACATCAAATCCACGGCTGCATTCACCACAGAGCGAATGGCCGTACGGACACCGCGCTGGCTGCCCAATGCATCCTGCACACGGCGGGTAAACACCTCCACCCCCTGCGCAGAGGTGGGACACACCTGATACACGGGAATGGCGCGAGACAGGCGCTCACGGCATATCTGACGCATGGTGTCGTTCAGCTCCAACGCTTCAGCCGCCGGCATGGTATCGGTATGCGTGAGCGCTATCATGCAGGCGGCATACTCCGTCTCTGCGAGAGAAGCCAGCAGCTCCCAGGCCGGCGATTGCGCGGGCGCGCGGGCATCCATGACAGCTATCACCACATCCGCGCCGGAAATCAGCTCACGCAATTCGTCCTGAACGGGAGCGGCGGTACAATCTACGGTATCCACCAGTTCCAGTCCATCCAGAGAATCGATGGGCAGGAAGCGGGAAGCCGTTGCGTCGCCGTCTTCACAGCGGAAGCGCCAGCGCACGTAATTCCCCTCCCACTCAGCGGCGGCGGGAACCGCGCTTTCGGCCATATGCCCCAGCAGAGAAGATTTGCCGCAGCGCGAACCGCCGATAACGATTATCCGACGGGGAGTATTGAGGAGTCGGATATTCTGCAGCACCGGCTGTGCCGGTTCCTGAAGTGTGGCATCATCAATATCATCGCACAGAGCCACGGCCTGCTGCGCCCAATAGCGCACCAGACTCTCCTGGGTTCTGTAGCTTCGCTTCAGCATGATGTGCGGCACATTATAGCGGCAGAGCTTCGTCTTGTCTACCTCAAAACAACATTATTCCGGCATCCTTTATCTACCCGGCACCATCTCAAATGTAAAGCCTTTAAGATACTCCGTTTCCGGGATATTGAGAAGCACGGGGTGGTCGGGACTCTGACCGTGGGTTGCCACCAGTCGCAGCGTGCTGTGGCCGTCCACGGCAGCCTCGCAGATAGTCTGTCGGAACAGGGTTGAGCTGATGTGGTGCGAGCAGCTGAACGAGGAGAGCATACCCCCAACAGGCAGCATCTGCATGGCACGCAGGTGAATCTCCTTGTATCCGCGCAGGGCTCCATTCAGGCTCTTCTTGTTGCGGGTAAAGCTGGGCGGATCCAGAATAATCATATCCCACTTGGGGTCTGCACCGTTGCGCACGGCATCGCTCTCCCGCTTCAGGAAATCAAAAGCATTCTCGGCGATAGCCTCCACCTGCACTCCATTGAGCTCTGCATTGCAGCGCACGGAAGCAATGGCATCCTCAGAAATATCCACGGCGGTCACGCTCGCGGCTCCGGCCTTGGCACAGGCCAGCGCAAAACCGCCCTGATTGCAGAAGCAATCCAGCACGCGGCGGCCACGGGCAAACTTCGCCACTTCCTCATAGTTCTGCAGCTGGTCGAGATAGAGCCCGGTCTTCTGCCCGGTGGACAGGTCGACAAGAAATTTGATACCGCGCCCCGTGCCGACAAAGGGTTCCGGCATCTCTCCGGCCGCCACATAGGTCTCCGGCTCAATCCCCTCTGCCAACAGCATGGGGGAGTCATTGCGCACCAGAATGCAGCGCGGCTGCAACAAGTCGCCCAGAATGTCTCTGATAAGCCCCAGTCGCTGGTACATGGCCATGGTCAGGGTCTGCACCACCAACACGTCCTTATAGCGGTCTACAATCAACCCCGGCAAGCCATCACTTTCGCTCCAGACCAAACGCATCATTTCCTCCCCCGGCAGACAGCGCTCGCGCAGCAGCATGGACTGGGAAATACGGCGGGCAAAGAAGTCTCTGTCCAAATCCTGTTTACGGCGGGAGAACCGACGTGCAACTATCTGAGACTGCGGATTGTACATGGCAGAGCCCAGATAGCGGTCGCGCTGATCCTTCAGCAGCACCACATCCCCGGCTTTCGGATTACCGAAAACAGCCCGCACCTCTGTGCCGTACACCCAATCGTGACCGTGAAAAATACGCGCCTTGGGCGCAATGATAAGACCTGCCATAACGCCCTCCAACATACCCGAAAGCCCCGGGGCTGTCAATCCGCAATTCAGTTCACGGATAGAAAATACAGTCCGGTGTAAACGCGTGGGTCCACGGCAACTCCGTCTGCCGTTTTCTCTGCCAGCCACTCGGTGATTCGAGATTCCGGGACTTCATGCACGGTGATATTTTCACCCTCAACTCCTCCGCCGGCAGCCACGCGTTCCAGCCCCTCTGCCAGATAAAAGTGCAGCGTTTCAGAGGTAAGCCCCGGGGAAGAGGGGCCGGTAAAGAGATAGCGTATGACCTCTGCCCGATACCCGGTCTCTTCCAACAGCTCGCGGCGTGCGGCATCCGCATGCGCCTCCGGGCCTTCATCCCCGCTGAGTCCGGCGGGAAAACAGAGACAGCGTCTGCCGATAGGAGGCCGGAACTCCTCCACCAGCAGAATATTCCCCTCCGGAGTCCGCGCAAAAATCATGACTGCCGGGGTAGAGTTCTTCCGCTCGCAATATTCCCAGCGCCCTTCCCTGACCATATTCAGGAATCGGCCCTCGTACAATGTCTCCATGTCAGCAGCAGCAAAAAAAAGGAACGGCAGCAGTTACTGCTGCCGTTCCGATTGAAAGGGATGTTACAGGCGAACAATCTCCTGATAACGAGCCAGAATGCGCTTAGTGATGGGGCCGGCCACACCGGCACCAATGGTGCGCCCATCCAGACTGGTGGCGGCAATCACCTCCGCAGCCGTGCCGGTCAGGAAGCATTCGTCGGCGCGAATGACATCAAAGCGATTGATGACGCGCTCAACGCAGGGGATTCCCAGTTCCTCACAGATATCCATCACGGCATGACGGGTAATACCGCCCAGAGCACCCTCCGTCAGCGGGGGAGTCATCACCACGCCATCCTTCACCAGGAAGATGTTATCACCCGTGCATTCTGCCACGTTGCCGTTGGAGTTGAGCATGATAGCTTCGCCTGCGCCCTGCTGCACACACTCAATCTTGGCAGAAATGCTGTTGAGGTAGTTCAGGCTCTTGACCTGCTGACAATTCACATCCGGATTGGCACGGCGATAGGAGCTGGTGATGAGACTCAGTCCGTTCTCATACATCTCCGGGGGATAGAGTGCGATGGAGGATGCGATGATGAACATGCTCGGTTTCGGGCAGTTGCGGGGATTGAGCCCCAAATCCCCCACACCGCGCGTCACCACCAGGCGAATGTAGCCATCCTCCAGACCACTGGCAGCTACGGTTTCTTCCGTTGCGGCGCAGACCTCATCGTAGTTCCAGGGAAGGTCCAGCATCAGATAACGCATACAATCGAACAGGCGCGTGATGTGCTCCTGCAGACGGAACACCTTGCCGGAGTAAAAACGAATACCCTCGAAGCAACCATCTCCATACAACACACCATGATCGAAAACGGAAACCTTGGCCTCCTCGCGATCAACCAGCTTACCATCGAGCCAAATTTTCATATCAGTAAAAAAATTGTGAACACGGGCATTATAACTCTATTTTTTGCGATGTGAAGCAGAAAAAATCCGTCCCGCGTCATTTTTTGGCCAATGAAGCACAAAAAAACGTTCTTCTGATAATTAATTAAAGTTTATTGTTCAGATTTCATTGACCTGAAAAGTTCTCTGTGTTATTCTGACAACAGCACTTACTCCTCAGCTTTGAACAACATGAAAAAACGACAGAAAATGGTTGATTTGCGGGATTATATACCCGCCGGCTCTGTCTGGCCGGAATGGCTTATCAACCTCGGAGAAAGATTTCTCGGATTCCACGCTCTCAATGTAGCGCATGCACACATTGAGGACGATTGGGAAAATGGGAGTGAGGAAAACTTTTTTAAGCTCGCCTGCAAGCACCTCAACCTGCTCTACGATCTGGAGGGGCTGGAAAACATCCCGAAGGAAGGCCCCTGCGTCATCGTGGCGAATCATCCGCACGGCATGTCTGACGGCCTCATGTTCGGCGACATCGCCATGCGGGTCAGAAGCGACATCCGCATCATTGTCAATGAATTTCTGGACTGCGTGCGGGGCATGCGTCCTTATGAAATCAAGGTGGATGTATACGGCGGAGACAAGGCCAAGCGGGCCAACATGCTGGGCATGAAACAGATACTGCAATGGCTGCGAGAGGGCCACTGCATTCTCGTTTTCCCGAGCGGTTCTGCTGCCTCCTACTCCAAACAGGACGGACGCATCATTGATGACCCCTGGCAAACCAACATTTCCTCCCTGATTCGCAAGACGAATGCCACGGTAGTTCCCATGCACATATCCGGGCACACGGGCAGATTATTCCAGCTGGTTACCCGCGTGGCCAAGGAGCACCGTTCATCCCTTCTGGCGCGCGAAATCAAACGCGACGGAAGAATGCGCCACACCATTCGCATCGGAAAGCCTATTTCACCCTCTTCGTTCAGCATGTTCAAGGATGATGCAGCGCTCTCTGACTATCTGCGCCTCTGCACCATGCTGCTGCGCTATGAGAAGAAGGAAATGAAGCAGGAAACAACAGAGCGCCGCATGGCCCCCATCGATGAACCGGGATCCCCGGATGTACTCGAAGCAGAAATGGCCGCCCTGCCCCCCGAAACGCTCTGCTATGAAAACAGCAAGACAGGTCTGAAAGTTTTTGCTGTGGAGGCAGCACAGATTCCTCACATGATGCACGAAATCGGGGTCCAACGCGAAATCACTTTCCGTGCCGTCGGCGAAGGCTCCGGCACCGCCTGCGATTTGGATGACTACGACCGTCACTATGTCCACCTCATCATGTGGGACTGCAACAGAAAGGCGCTTGCGGGAGCCTACCGATTCGGGCGCACGGATGTTATCCTCCGCGAAAAGGGAGCCAAGGGCATCTACAATTCCATGTTCTTTGAGTTCAGCCGGAAGTTCCTCGATTTTGCCAAAGACGGGCTGGAGCTTGGGCGCGCCTTCATCACGAAAGCCTACCAGAGACACCCGGCCTCGCTCGACACCCTCTGGATGGGATTGGGCAGATATCTGGTTGCGCATCCTGAGTACAGATATCTGTACGGGACGGTCAGCATCTCCAGTGAATACTCCCACTTATCGCGTGCGCTGATGCTCACCTACCTGCGCAGCAATCGCATGCACCCGGAGCTGCAACATGAGGTGAAGGCCAAATGCCCGCCGGAAGACATGGAGCTTCTGAGCGAAGATGCCCGGTTGATTCCCGCTGCTCTGGAAGAGCCCAAATTGCTCGCACCGCTCGTCAGCAGGATAGAACCGGACGGCAAGGGTATTCCGGTTCTTCTGCGGCAATACCTGCGATTGGGGGGCACGATGTCAGCCTTCAACATCGACCACGACTTCGGGGATACACTGGACTGTCTCGTCATCGTGGAGCCCGGAGCAACGGATGCACGCATGCGCCAGCGATACTTGGGACTTTCTGATTAAAGCGACCTTTCCTTTCTTGACAAAAACAACAGAATCAGGCAGAATAATAACAGTCATGGGGATGAAGAACACCAGCGTCAGGAACATTCATACAGGAATCGCCGCGGCCCTGATTATCAGCGGCATGGCATACACGAGTGCGGCTCCGTTACTCCCCCTTCCGGAGGACGGATTGCCAACCCAGAGTGACGAGCTGAAGAAAAAAGACGGCAATATTCTGACAGACTTGCCGGATGCCATGGCGAGAACCGCTACCGGGCCGGCGTTACCCTCTGCCGTTAACGTAGAAAATGAGGGCGGTGAAATTGTATATGATAGTGAAACGTCTCTATTGACCTATGATGGTGCAGGCAAAACCATCAAGGTAAATACCAGCGCGGGCACGGAACTGATGACTCCGCAAGCATCGGCCGATATTTCGAATGAGATTCTTGAGCTCCGAGGGCCTGTTATCATGTACGACCGCGCCGTCATGGCAAAAGTCGATGGTTCCGGAACGAACAACATCCCGGATGCCTTTTACGACTGGGGAAAAGAGGTCATAGAAGCCAACGGCATCAGAGCTAAAATCAATGGATTTATCGTACGCGGGTCAAAAATCACCTATGCTACGGATACTGACAGCAAATCTCCATCTAAAAAAGGAAAGCGATACATTCAGATTGAAGATGCCTATGTAACGACGGATGACACAGAAAGACCCGACACCTGGATCGGATGCGGCACGCTGCGAATCTACCCCGGTGACAGTGCCAGAATGACCAGGCTGAGCATTGTCGGTTCGGAATCAGACATTGTCGTCCCCATTCTCGGTTGGATTCCTATAGAACACTCACTCAACCCGAGGGAAGGCTGGTATCCGGAAATGGGGTCACGCTCTACATGGGGTGGCTACCTGCTCAACAACTACGGTATTCTGTTAGGGAATCGACGAACCGATGGAATCATGCCAACGGCTGATTACCTCGCAACCTTTCATGCGGACATACGCACACGCCGAGGTCTGGCAACGGGTCTGGATGTGGAAAACATCGGCATGGCTAAAAGATACTCTGCCATGACCGGACTGGAAACCTATCTGGTTTTTGACCGAAATCCCATGATTAACCCGCTGCGGGGCAATCGCAAACACACTCGTCACAACCGCTACCGCATTGCCTTGCAGACATGTTGGGATATTACTCCGGACATGGATCAAAAATCGGATTATCAGATTGCCACAAATGTCAACCTCCTGAGTGACCGTTACGTTTTGCGAGACTTCTTCGAGGACTTAAGCCGGGTTGACAGCTCACCGGATAACACCGTACGCATAGAAAGGAGAACCCAAAGCACGCACAGCATGGTATACACCCGCTTTGCACCCAACAACTTCTATGCCTCCGACGAGCGACTTGAAGGAACATTTTACCGTGTACGGCAGCCTATTGCGAATACAGGCATTACCTACGAAACGCGCAATAGCGCAGGTATCATGCATCAGTATTTGCCGATTGATGAGCGAGTATCGTATCAGAATAAGCTTAATGATCTGAAAGATCCGAATCTTCGCGCCTACTACGAACGACTTCTCAATTCGTCAAGCTTCGTACGAGTCAACTCCACACACGAATTCACGACCAGTCAGAAAATACTGAAATTCCTCAATGTCACCCCCAAGATCGGCTTTGGCTACACCGGATATTACGGAGCAGAAGATGTCGGAGCGGACAACAGATTTATCGGCTATCTGGGGGTAGACTTTGATATCAAGTTCAGGAATCATATTGATAGCTTTGCGTTCAAGCCCTACGGATACAAGGGGCTGACGCATGTGTTTCATCCGTACGCTTCACTGAGCCATACCAATCTATCCTCCTCGCGTGGTTTGCTTCCGCAAATTGATTCATGGTCCAGTGCACTGGGCAGCAGCACGAACTCCCCCATGCCCCTGGATTTGATCGGATTTACAGGTATCGATGCATGGGATTCATGGACCATTTGGAGATGGGGTGTACGAAACTCCATCAACACGACGGTGGACGGAGAAACTCAGCGCGTTCTGGATTGGGATACATCTCTGGACTACTATCTAAGCAACCCTCTCACGGAAACGGAGTTCTCCAACCTGTACAACCGTGCTACGCTGACGCTTACCAAGCAGACACGTTTTTACGTGGAAATGCAAACCCCGACCATCCAGAATGGTGATGGCTACAATCGCTATAACATCAATATGTCCACTATGCCATTGTCCTGGTTGGAAGCAGACTTGGGGTGGCGTTATTTCAAGGGACATCCCATCTACCAGGATTCTGAACAGCTCGAAACAAAATTCAACATACGCTTCAATGAACGTTATGCCGGGGCGGCGCGTATTACCTGGGACTTCACGCATGGGCGAATCCCTGTCCAGCAGTTCAGCCTCTTCCGAAATGTTGGGCCGTGGTATGTTGGAGCAACCATCTTCATACGAGATAACGGTGGTAAGCGGGAAGAGGGATTTGGTATTTCTTTCACCTTGTCCGAAACAGGAACCGCACTTCCTCTGGATATCTGACCTGCGTTTTATTTAATCACAGCAATATACAGGGTGAGCATCTAGCATGGATGACACCCTTTTTCATATACCCTACCCCAAAACAACATGTCCAAATTACTGAAAAAAATCGGCATCATCCAGTGCCGCACGCTCCCGGGGGCTTTCCCTGATAACCTGAGACAGATTGTGCAAGGCTATCGCGAATGTCTGGATCATGGGGCCGACGTTGTCATCGCCCCGCTGACTGCGCTCATTGGCCCGGCAACGGGAGATTTAAAGCGTCGGCGCTCCTTTCTGCGCCAAATGGAAGAGGCAGCAGAAACTCTGGCGGCCGAACTGGCAGTCACGGACACTCCTCTGCTCACCGGGTATTGTATCAATCCGCTTCTCACGATTCCTGACGATGATGATGAAAGCGCATGGGAAATGGATGATGGTCTGCTCTATGATGCAGAGGAAGAGGATTATAACATGCACGCATCCGTCATTACCGTGCCATGCCTGATACACCGCGGCACGATACGCATCCTGACGGATGGGGGAACGGCAACTGTTGGTAACATTTTGTGCCATGTGACCACGTCCGGAGAGGAAAGTCTGCCGGACGGAGACGTGGATTTAATCGTCCACATGCCGGAAACTCCCTGGCACAATCTCAGCATAGAGACGGAAAGGAACATATTCAGTTGGGAATCGCATGCATCTCAGGCACCTGTTGTGTGCGTACATCCGGTTGGAAGTGAAGCCGGTCAACTATTTGCCGGCGGCTCAGCCCTCTACCACCGGAACAAGATGGTAGGCTTATTACCCCTGTTTGAACAAGCTTGTTGCACTCTTCGAATCCCAACTTCATCAAAAGCAACAGGAATCAAGCCCCCGGAGTTGATTACACAGGTAGAGAAAGCGCTGTTGTTCGGCATCAGAGATACCGTTCAACAGCAAGGATACGGCGGTGTCTGTCTCTCTCTGGATTACCCCAACAGTAAGCTGCTGGCCTACCTTTGTGTGCAGGCGCTGGGAGCGGACAACGTGTGCGGCATCAGCTTTTCGGGCGCGGAATATCCCGGAATCAAGAGCATACAGATTGAGGCAGATGAGCTGCTGGAACTTGCCGGCAAACATCTTAGCTCGGATGCAGGCAGAGCATTGGAACAGAGATTGAAAGCAAGTCTGATGACTACCTATGCAGAAGAAAAAGGACTCATGCTGCTATCCACACTGGACAGGCACACGCTGCTGCTGGGAGATTTCACGCTCTATGGTGAATCCTGCGGTTATCTGGCGCCGTTAGGCAACCTGTACCGGATAGATTCTTTCCTGCTCTGTCGGCATATTGCGGACAAAGTCCCGGAAATGCTGCATGCTATTCCGGAACCGTCCCAACCGGAGCAGGACAGAATCATTCACGATTTATCGGAACGAAATATCAGCGCAACTGATTTGCTGCACAATAACCGAGAAGGCTTAGAGGAAAACTCAGTGCGTTCCATCCAGCGCAAAATTGCAGCCTCTGCTCTCAAACGCACTCAATTACCCATCATTCTCCGGATGGCTGCACCGTCACAGCGCCTGATTATCCCATTATCCAACAGGCTCAACGATTAGATGCCGTAAAACATTCTGCCTTAACTCCGGCGAGCCGGAGTTAAGGCAAGGAAAAGCAGCGTCCAGCCGGAGAAAATCATCTCGATGGCAATCAGCGTGCCAATCAGCCAGAGAGATGATGTCGGCCATTGCCATAAAACCATTCCTCCCAGAATCAACGACACCAGCCCGTTGAAAAAGCGCCAGCCGCTGCCGCTTTCTCGACGCAGAGAAATGGCAAACAACAAACGGAGGATACCGAAGGACAGCAGAGCGCACCCTATCACAAGCGTGAACACCTGTAGCGACAAGACAGGAAGCGCAATCATCAACGCACCCAGTATCAGGAATAAGACGCAGGCCAGAAAATTCCACCAGCGGTTATAGGCGTAGATGAAGCCCTGGGCCGCACGCATAATGCCCAGCACAACCAAAACAAATCCACCCACCCAGACAGCGGATGTTCCTAACAGGAAAGGGAATCCCAACAAAAGGAATCCCAATGCGAGCTCCAGCACAGCAAGACCTCCTGCAACCCATGGGGAACCCATCAGAGTCATAGCTTTCTTATTTAATTCAACACTCATGTTATCTCAGTTCTGACAGATGTTATTAAAACGGTGGGCAACCCATTCCCAATTGATGTGGCGCATGAACGCATCAACGTATGCAGCGCGGTTATTCTGATAACGCAGATAATAGGCATGCTCCCAGACATCACAGGCAAGGATGGGCATCATTCCGCCAACAAGAGCATCCTGATGCCTGTGTACTGCCAATACCATCAACCTGCGACTCATTTGCTCTACTGCCAGAATGGCCCAACCACTCCCCTGCACTCCGATGGCCGCAGATTTGAAAAGTCGTACAAATCCATCAAAATCACCGAATTGCTCTGCAATTGCCGCCACCAGAGCTGAGTCAGACAAAGGTTTTGAATCGCTACAAATGCAGTTCCAATAAAGGCAATGCAGAAGGTGGCCGCCCAGATTAAAAGCCAGTTTACGCGTTGCACATGGCGCGGCATTCGCATCTTCTTTTCCTGCAGCTATACGTCGCAGTTCAGTCATGGCGCCATTAGCACCGGCCACATAGGCAGCGTGGTGGCAATCGTGATGCAAGCGTACAGTCTCCGCATCCAGAACAGGCTCATACTCGGACAGCTCGCGCGGCAAGGGTGGCAGTACATACACACCCCCGGCAAATCCTTCTTTACAACAATGATTTTCCATGCAGGTGGGATGTATTATCATCTCTCTGCATTCAGTATCTTGTAGATATACACCTACACATCAACCACGATGACCGTGGCATTATCTGCCGTGGGATTCCCCTGCTGACAAAGCAAAGCAATGAGGGCAGCTGCATCATTATCCCCGCACTCGCTGAGCAATGCGGCAAGCTCCACCGGCACGCCCCCCGGATTCAACAATTCATCCGCGCCGTCGCTGCATACAATCAGGCGGTCTCCGGGCAATAGGGGCATGGGAGTCGGCGGAGCATCTACCATAGATATTTTCCCCCCCATCAATGCGCTACGCAGCATGTGTGACAACCTTCCCTTGCCGGGCAACGCGTTCTCCAGAACCGGGCGCAGAGAATGATCCGCATTCAGCCGGATGAGCCGCCCCCGCCGCCAGAGCAATAAGGACGAATCACCCACGCTTATCCAGCGGACAACACCGGAACCAATAAAGCCGGCCACGAGCGTGGTTCCACCCTCCTGAACGTGCCTTTTCATCAGCTTGCCGACAGCGGCATTTGCCGCATTCAACGCAGCATGCAAGCGCTCGGACATAGGCAAGGAAGATGATGTAGCGAAAAAATCAACAAAAGCATCTGCAGCCCCTGCGGCAGCTTCTGCGCCTCGATAGTGCCCGCCCATCCCGTCACACACTAGCACCAACAGCCCCTCCGGGAAAAAACGTATCCTGTATACGTCCTCCTGTGAAGAACGCGCGCCTATCCACTGTGAGACATTGGCTTTCATCGTCCTTTAACGCAGCATGTCGAGTGCTCTCTCCGTAGCCTGCAACGTTATATCAACTTCCTCTGCAGTATTATACAGGGCAAAGGAATAACGCGTAGTGCCGGTGATGTTCAGATACTGCATGAGTGGCTGGCAGCAATGATGCCCGGTTCGTACCGCAATCCCCATCTGATCAAGAAGTGTCCCGAGGTCATAATGGTGCACCCCCTCCACAACCACGGAAATAAGTGCGCCTCGCTTATCCCTGGGACCCAGAAGCCGCACACCGTTCATGGAGCACAGGCCATCATAGAGCTTATTGGTCAACTCCTGTTCATACTCACCAATACGCTCCACGCCAACATTTTTCACGTATTGAAGCGCTTTGCTCAGCACGATATTTCCACAGATATTGGGAGTACCGGCTTCATATTTGAATGGCAGTGTATTATAGCTAGTCCCGGCAAACGACACTTCACTAATCATCTCACCCCCGCCCTGCCAGGGGGGCAGCATTTCCAGAATTTCCTCCCTGCCCCACAGCACGCCTGTGCCGGTAGGCCCATATACCTTATGCCCCGAAAAAGCGTAGAAATCGCAGCCGAGAGACTGCACATCCACCGGTATATGAGCCACGCTCTGTGCTCCATCCACCAGAATAAATGTGGAGGGATTATTACGACGAGCTCGCGCAATAATCTCCGGCACGGGGTTCACCACCCCGAGCGCATTGGAGATATAGGGAATAGCGACCAGCCGGGTGCGGGAGGAAAGCATATTCTCGTACGCCGCCAAATCAAAGGTAAGCGACTCCGTCAGCGGCACGGGGCGCACCACCGCCCCGGTACGTTCTGCAAGCATCTGCCAGGGGACGATGTTGGAGTGGTGAGCATCCGTTGCAAGGATGAACTCATCGCCGGGTTTGATACAACCGGACAATGCCAGAGTCTGTGCCACCAGATTGATGGCCTCCGTGCATCCGCGGGTGAAAATAATTTCCCGTGCCGATGCAGCACCAAGAAAATCCGCCACGCACCGGCGTGCTTCTTCGTGTGCATCTGTAGCGAGGCGGCTCAAGTGATGAGCCCCGCGATGAATGTTGGAGTTTATTTGCTCATAATACTCCCGCTCCGCATCCAGAATGACAGAGGGCTTCTGAGTCGTGGCGGCATTGTCAAGATACACCAAGTTCTTTCTGCCCACCTTTGCGGAAAGAATCGGAAATTGCTCACGCAGGGTCGAAAACATCAAGCCTCGCCTCCTTTCAGATGCTCTGCCATGCGATAAGCTGCTTCCGGCACATATTCCTTCCACTGCTCATCACCGGAGGATATCATGCGAATGATATCACGCGGTGTACGGAAAAGAAGTTTCTGGTTGAAATAGGGTACCTCTATCACGTCTCCGTTCTCTCGCAAATGCTGGTACAGATAACGATACTTTTCCGGTGCGCGGTAGGTACCGGCAGTCACGAATTCACCGGTACTGCGGTTAATCCATGGTGTCACATAGAATTTGGTCTTATTAATGAAGATATGCCCCATGCTGGCCAGGATACCACCGGGTGTATCTGCCCATTTATCTTTAAATAACTCGTTGAGCAATCCGATGGAAAGAGCTATGGCTATCGGTTCTTTGGTGAACTGATTCAGCATGGTTGAGATGCGGTGGAAATGGGTGATATTGGTGACCATGACCGTCTTGCCAAGCGCTGCAAGAGCGTCCACCCTGTCCAGGAAGCTGAGCAGGTCCACCTCCGAGCCACGCAGCAGATTGGAAAGCGAAATTTCACACAAATCCACAATCTTTTCACGCTGCTCCTCCGGCAATGATTCGCAGAATTTGCTTCGCACACTCTCCATCATCTCCAGATGAATATTGCACAGCGGCATGAAACTGCCACGCATCAGAACAATGGGGCGCTTATACAGAAGATCGGAAGGCTGGGCAACAAGCCCGTCCGGACAGAACAGCGTGAGCTCTGACAATCCGCTGCGCACAAGCTGTAATGCCAGAATGCGGTTATCGAACATACCGAAGCCATGGCCGGAGAAACGCATGTAATCAATTTCGAACGAATCGGAATCCACATTCTCACCGATGCACTCTACAAATTCCTCCATGCGCTCCCTCTTGTAAAAGAGGGCGTACAACATGTTCACTCCCAGAATACCCAGCAAGCGCATCTGCAAATCATGATCAGGCACCAAAAGCCGAACATGCATCACCAAATCGCTGGGCGGTGCCTCCGGCTTGAGCTGGAAACGCACCCCCACCCATGCGGACCAAGGTCCGTTATCACGGTACCCCTTGCATTTAACGGTATTGCAGAAAGCAAAAAAGCAGGTATCCTTTCCTCGTTTCTCACCGAGTCGGTTAATGAGTTGCTTGTACTCATAATCCATCATCTGCAGGAGTCTCTCTTCGGATACGTAACGGCGAGCCGTGCCGTACAGAGTATCGCTCACGGTCATATCGTAGGCCGATATTGTCTTGGCAACGGTACCCGCCGCTCCGGATGAACGGAAAAACCAATTGGCCGTTTCCTGTCCGGCTCCAATCTCGGCAAATGAGCCGTACAGGGATTTATCCATATTGATGATAAACGCCTTTTCCTGTGTTGCCGCAATGGTTTGAGCAGATGTTGACATATCTTGTTAGTTGGTATAACTTATCGGAGTTCCAGCGGCACAAGGGGCAGGTGTCGCATGGGACGAGGTGCCTTTATTTCAATCGTCGAATCAATGGTCGGAGCATCAACTTCCTCCGGTGTATCATCATCAACACCACCAACTTCCTCCGCATCATCCGCAGCCGTCACCAGTGCAGCAGCATCTTTGTAGCGGGGAGACAGCGTGACCTCACTCTCATAGGGGTCACTGCCGATGATAGCCGGGGTTTTAGGAAGAATAGGAACGATTGGCAGTACGCGCGAGGACGACATCTGATTGGCCGTTGTTTCAAGAAAATCCACTAGAGACGGGCTTCCGTCACCATGGATAGGACAAACGCCCAGCGACACATCACCTTTCGGGAAATATTCCCTATAGGTGCGGCGCACATAGCCGGGTTTCCCGTTTTTCATCACAGACTCGAAACAAAAATTCGTGGCTACCTGTCCTGAAGACAGACATATTTCCACCTCTTCTGTATCATCCGGCATCTCTATCGGCTCATCCTTATAGTGATTCTGTGCTGCCTGAAGCAGCGCAGCCATCACCGGTCCGCAGGTATCCGTACCGAATGCACCGGGGTATATGGCATGGTGTTCATTGAGATATCCCATCCATATTCCCCCGGTAAAGCTGGAGTTGTATGCCATGAGAACATTATCACTGAAATCATAGTTCGTACCGCTTTTCACGGCTCCGTTGAAATTCTGGGGCAGATAGGTACGCAGACGCTGCGCCGCCCCTCGGTTGATAGACTCCCGCAGGATGGAATGGAGACGGTAGGCGGTGCAGCCTCCGATAGCATTGACGAGACGAGGAGCAGCAGCCAGTGGTTCTTCCCAAAGGATATTCCCGCTGCTATCTGTAATCTTGGTCACAACATAGGAAGCGATGGGACGCCGTCCCACATTCGGGAACACGGTATACGCCATGGTCACTTCCTGCAATGATGCCGGTTCTGTCCCAAGATAGACACGCGGATAATACAATGGTTTTACCTCTGTGCTTCCTGGATTGCGTTTAGGCGGGGTTATTCCCACACTGGTGAGGGTATCAATAAACGGACGTGCTCCTTTTCTGGGATGTGAGCCAAGAGCTATACCCAGCCGGGCAGAGGCGGCAATCTTTGACCACTCCAATGCCTGGCGGGCAGTTACGGAATCAAGATAACGCCCCTTTTCCACTTCCATGCCCCATTCGCCGAGCACACCCTCAGAGCCGCCTATACCGGCCAGTCGATTATCAAGGGCATCATCCACCAAACGAGAGCAAGGAGAATATCCGTTTTCAAAGGCAGACACGTACAAAAACGGCAGCATGGCTGTGCCCAACGGCCTGCGGCCGAACTGAAGGATGTCAAAATTGTCACGGTCAAAACTGCGTCCCCCGACATACACCAACACGCCGCCGGTTGTATTATCCACAACAAATACCGTGCCGTCGAGATAACGATGCGGGGATTCTCCCTCTTTCGGTTTATCCGAGAAACGGGGCTGCTTATAATCTTCCCTGTTCTCTATCGCTGTCAACTGCTCACGCAGGGCTCTCTCCGCAGCCTCCTGCATGCGGCGGTCAATCGTGGTGTAAATTTTGATACCTCTGCTCTTGATTATCTCTTCTCCCCGCTTCGGGTCGCGGAAAATGTCCGTGGCCTTCTGTTGCACCAAGGCATGCAGGAACGACGTATTGCGACGAAGCGGTTTGGGATTCAACTCCAGCGGCTGTTGTTTCACCCGCTCGGCTTCCTCCGTCGTCAGCATCCCGATACGCTGCATACGATCAATCACATCATTGCGCCATTTTCGATTCAGCTCGGGATTTTTGATAGGATTATAGTTCTCCGGGTTCTTGATGAGAGCCGCGATACTGGCAGCCTCTCGCACAGTCAAATCCGACGGTTCCTTGCCATAGTATCCCAGAGACGCAGCACGAATACCATAATACCCCTTGCCGAAATAGATACGATTCAGATAAAACTCCATTATCTGCTGCTTATCGTATTTCTCTTCAATGCGCATCGCAAGGAAGATTTCCACAATCTTGCGCTCATAGCGACTACCACCGATGGCTTGGGTGCGCTGTTCCAAATCATACGCACCACGCGCGAGCTGCTGGGTAATGGTTGAGGCCCCCTGATTGGCCTGCCCTGCTACCAAGGCTTCGCGAGCAGCACGAATAATACCCACCGGGTCAAACCCTTTGTGCGTCCAGAACGTCTTATCCTCCTGTGCCACAAGGGCATCAATCATGGAGCGGGAGATTTTGTCATAGGTCACGTAGCTACGATTCTCATCATAGATACGCCCGATTTCCTCCTTATTGCGGTCGTATATGATGCAGGGATGGTCTAAATTGTTGATATCTTCAAGATTAAACTCATCGGCCCATTTCTGATACTTTGCCGTAACAGTAAGGAACACCACATACCCAAGCCCCGCACAAACCAGAAACGAAACAAATCCAATGATGAAAATACGCCACAGAATGCGCTTCCAAATACTCGTTTCTCTATGACCAGACGACTCCCTCCGCATAGCCTTACGGCGACGCTGTTCTGCGGCAGACCTGCGGGCCTGATATTCGTCCAGCTCATCCATTACAATCTGTGCCTACTTTAGCAGATTCATCAACCGAAAGCAAGCGACAAATATGCCTGCATCTCTGCAATAATCTGCGATTATGCCGTTTTTTTTCGGAAGACAAGGAAAAGCACCAGCAATGCGGAGGAAAAACAAAGCCCCAGCGTTGTGGCAAGCTGTACATTCATCCCAATCCCACACTCAGAGGAATGGAGCAGATAGCTCACACAGACCGTGGTCATCAACAGTGCAGGAGGCAGAGAAATCCAGTAAAACCTATTCCGCTTGCGCAAATACAAACTGATACACCAGAGTGTAAGACAGGCAAGCATCTGATTCGCCCAGCCGAAATATCGCCAAATGACGGAGAAATCAAGCTTAGAAATGATAAAAACAAGCACAAAGAGCGGAAGAGCCAGAGCGAGACGGGACACAATACTGCGCTGCGGCAAATGAACCAAATCTGCCATCATGAGACGACAGCTTCTCATCGCCGTGTCCCCGCTGGTGACAGCGAGCACAATGACCCCCAGCACGGCAATGAGCGCTCCAACATTGCCCAACAATTCACGGCATGCCTCATTGATGGCCTGAGAAGGATTCCGAAGCGTCAGTTCCGCAAAACTCAGCGATTCACTACCGAGGGTGAATATCACTTCACGAAGACTCAATCCGACTGCAGCCCAGACGAGAGCCACCATCCCTTCCACAATCATGGCCCCATAGAATACCCGCCGCATCAGCCGGACATCCCGCAGACAACGCACCATCATGGGACTCTGTGTTGCATGAAACCCGGATATGGCTCCACACGCAATCGTCACGAATATCATGGGCCAGACACCCAACCCGGCAGGGTGATAATTGCGCAGGAAATCCAGATTCGGCAAGACCTCATACCCGCTAAGGGGGAGCCCCACCAACAAACCGGCCGCCATGAAGAGGAACAATGCTCCGAACACCGGATAGATGCGACCGATAAGCGCCTGAATAGGCAGAACGGTAGCCAGAAAATAATAAAGAAGGATGATTCCGGCCCAAGCGGATTTGGCAAGCGGGAGCGAGGGAAAGAGCCCCTCCAACATACCGGCAGGCAGCAAGGTGAATACAACGCCCACCATCAACAGCAGGAAGACGCACATCAGATTCATGAACACCCGAGCAGAGCGCCCCATCACACTCCCCATCACATCAGGCAGATTCTTACCGCCCTGCTCCGCAGACATGAGCGCAGCCAGAAAATCATGCAAGGCTCCGGCAAAGATGCACCCCAACACAATCCAAAGCAAGGCCACCGGTCCAAACAGGCAACCACTCACAGCCCCGACTACAGGGCCGAGCCCGGCAATATTCAGTAATTGAATAAGAAATACTTTCCACGTCGGCAACGGCACAAAATCAACGCCGTCGCCTTGGCTGATGCAGGGCATAGTAAAATCCGCACTTAAGCCGTATATCCGCTCAGCAAAACGACCATATAGAAAATAACCACAGGCAAGAGCCAATACACACAAAACAAATACAGCCAATCCCAGTGTCATAACCGGCAGAACCATACACCCGAGGCCGGAAAAACACAAGGCTATTCTGCCAACATGGCAGAATAAACCGCGGACAAACAGAGTGGTTTACTCCTGCTCATCTTCAGGCACATCTGCATCCGCTTCGAAATCTGCTTCGGTCGGCTCATCATCCGTCGTCAGCGCCTCGTCTTCCAGACTTTCGCTTCCCAATGCCGTTTTCCCGGCGTTGGTGCTGGAATCAACGGAGGAGGACCCCGGAACAGACGCCACAGCTGACACATCCGAATCCGAGCGACGCATTTCGACCGGAACGGTGGATGGATCAAACTCTTCCTTATTCACCCAAAGCGCTATAGCGCCTTCGGCATATGCCCCGTACATGGAATTCGGATCAAGATTACGCATCTCGGTATACAGCGCTCTCAATCGCTCGGGAGATGCGTTATTTCTCCGCAAATGCCCGGCATAGGCAGCCATCATTTCCTGTCGCTGGCGGCGGGAATAACATCCATTGGCAATCATGTTGCGGATATATTCATCCGCCTCAGCAAAGGACATAATCTGGAGTTTCTCCACTATAGCGATAGGGTCAAAGGACATCCGGGAACTCAGCCCTATCTTATCCTTCATATCGGCTGACATGCCGTTATTACCATCGCCCATATCCGGCATGGCAATATTGATATTGGAAGCTTGTAACAGGAGGTCGGCTTTGCGCGAGCCACTGGCGGAAGCAGCTTTAGAAAGAAGCTTTTCCTGTTCAATATAAGCTTCAATAAGCTTTTCTATCTCTACTGCTGCGGTCTCCACTTTCTGCATTGCGGATGCCCCTTGGACGATTCCCCGCAACTTACCTTTCTTATCAATGACGGCCAGACAGGGATAACTCCAGATACCGCCGGGCAAGCGATTCTTGCCCATAATCTTCTCTATCTCTTTCTGTTCAGCCGGGGTCGGATTCTGGTATATGGGAACAACAACAAACACCCCCTTTCGAACAGCCTGCATGATTTTGTTCTTTTTGATGAACTCATCATACACCTTCATGCTGAATTTGTCGTAATTAGCCCCATATGCAAACACGACTGCGGGTTTCTCCCCGGCCTTGGAGAGCGCATCTGAATAACTGCGAACTACGATACCGTACGCCACAGACGCAACCAGCGCCAGCGCCGGTGCCGTCATTGTCAGAATTCGGCGAAGAAACATATCAGCAGAATAAGTTAGTGTTCATATTTTCCGTAGGCATAGAAGCCCACGATTCCGGGTTCATATTTATCCCCTTCACGCAGCATGCGGATGTAACTGCACACAGGTTTTTCCTTACGCAGGTCGAAACGAAGCACCCCACCCTCGATGACACCGTTGCCGCGAACGCGTGTCCAATTCTGACCATCGGATGACACTTCCAGATAAAACGGACGATTATTCTTGAGCTGTTTTTCGGCAGACACACACACCACGCCGGATATTTCACTCCTTTTCTCCAGCATCAAGGTCACGCCGGATTTGCCTTCAAACTTACCGGGCATGGCTCCGCCGTGGCGCTGCAACACCCCCCAATGAAGACAGCTGGAAGCCACCTGCCCGGAGCCAAGCGTTGTCGCTGTATCAATCAGGCCGGATTCCGAAACCACACGTCCGGGGAACGGACGAATGCGATACGGTAATTTTGCCGGGAATTTTGATTTGCATTTGCGGTACGCCAAGCGACCGATGGCCTGGAAAATGCGGCGCTCCTTGTTTTCCGTGGCGGTATTGAGAGCTTCTCCCAAGGTGGCCCATGTTTCTTCCAAATCTTTTTTCGTTCGACCGGTATGACTGCTCATCATACGCACCAGCATATCCGTAAACTCGTCCTGAACTTTGTCATCAGAGGAAAGATGCTGTCCGATGTAATTCAGACCCCAGGAAAGTACGGCTCCGGCGTACTCCGGTTTCCCCATCAGCACTTTGACAACTTCGCGCATGTATACCTTGCGGTCATCGTTGTTCTCGTAGACGGATATCTGTGCATCCAGAGTAGGATTGATATCCCAGCGGTTTTCACCCCACCCGTCAAAGTTTTTGAACAATCCGGAGTACATCTTGTTGAGCGTGGCTCTGTCTTTCACCATGGGAGCCAGCGTGGGATACACCTTACGCACCAGAAGACGGGAAGCTGCATTGTAATGTTTTTTGCCCAGTCCGTCTACGATGTTGTCATGCAGACGCTTCCACTTGTCGTAATCTTTCGGTGCTTTCACCTTCAGATATCCGGCGTAGCGATTCAATGCCGGCCAATTCAGCGGCTGCACCTTAACGGAGAGCTCATAGCAGTTGAATGATGCCGTCATCTTGCGGCGTGCGCCGAGAAAGTCTGCCATTGCCACCAGCTGATCAGCAATAAGTGTATTATAGTAGTCTTTGTAGAGATTTTCCGTCATGATGAGGTAATCCCACTCACTCTCACGGAAAAAAGTCTTACCCACAGAATGCTGCCAGTAGATGGAGTTACCGCGTTTCCATTCACCCTCCACTCGCATGGCGTAGGCACAGTGCCCCGGCTCACCCATACAGGTGGCAGGCAGGCCATTGGCTATGGCGGCATACGTTGCATAGTGTGAAAGCGCACCGCACACACCGCCGATTTCGCGATATGCCCAGGCTGTCGTGCCTTTCACATAGGGCAACACCGGGGCGAGATAGGCAGAAGAGAACACGGAGTCACCGGCCACGTTACGCAGACGGTACTGCAGCTGACCTTCTGCCCCCAGATACTGATGAGCAGGCAGTCGAACGTTATCACGCATCCACGCCAGGTTTCGAGGTTCACCCCAGTTACCGACCCGCTGTTGCGGCTGGGCACTACCGACAATCCAGCGCATCTCCCAGTAGCGCCAAGTATCGAAGAGAGCATTGAGCAATTCCCCCTGATAACTGGTCTTATAATAGACGTATCGAGCCATCATATCATCCTGGCTCCAGTTCTCACGGGCAAATTCCAAAGCCGCTATGGTACCGACCTTGTTGAGCACCGGATGCTGAAAATCCTCAGCATACTTGCGGTAAATCAACTCCATGTTAGTGAGTGATTGCTCCATCTTCTCAGAAGGGCCGGAATACAGCACCCCGCATATCCAGCGCAGATCGTTTGCCATGGCGGTCAGCATCGTGCGCCCGCTGGGGAGGGCAACCACGCGTCGAAGTTCTTCCGACCCCGTGCGGCGAATCAGGTTGATACGTGCCAAATCCAGACGATTTGCCGGATTTTCCATGAACTTGAGAATACCATCCTCTTTCAGATTCCCAAGTCTATCCAGCACCCGCTTGGCGAGCAATTGATACAGGGCCTCCGGGTCATTCCATGCATCCGGCACCAAATCTTTGCTCTTGTACGGTTTCTTGTCTTCTTTCTCCAGAATTTTGACAATACGCTTAACATGAGCCAGCGATGAGGTGTACTGTGCGTGAATGCGGGTCTCCGGCACCTTTTTCTGTCGGGGATCCTCCGGAACGTCTTCTTCTGCGTATTCGTCATCATTCTGTGCCGCGAGAACCTTGCGCCGGGACTCATCCGTTTTCTCCACGGTCGTGACAACGGGAGTCTCTGACACCTCATCAACAGTTTCCACCCAATCATCCTCTATGCCATCATCCTCCGTTTTAACAGATTCACGAACCACCGGCATATCTTGCTCCACACGTATATCATATATGAGAGGATACGCAACGAACCCCAAGGCAAACAAAATACCTGTGGCGATAAGCAGCCTGATGGAATTGGATGACATGGCAGAACTCGTCTATTGGTTCTCATTGATTCGCAGCAGCGGCCTCATCATCGCGGTGCTGAGCCTCTTGCTTTTCCAGCGCCTGGAGCGTCGTTCTGGCAGAGTAGCGGATAATGGAATCGGGATGATCCATCAACTTTTTCACAGCCGGGATGGCATCGGCATTTCCGTTATTCTGCAGATAGCGCAGAATCATATTCAAGTCCTTTATGCTGGCTTTCCCCTGCATCACTTCCAGCAACTTGGGCTGTACTCTCCAGGAAAGCGCGCGGAGTTGCTGCGACCAAACAACGGAATTTTCCAGCCAATAGGCAATGATGGGCTCCACCATTTTATCCGGCTGCTCTTTGATGAGATAATTCGCGACACTAGGCAGGACATCCCGCATCGAAGCATAGCGAGATGCAAAATACTTGTCACAGATGGCAATAGCCTCCTTATCCTTTCTCGGAGCATAGGTAACTAAAGCATCAATCAACGCAACATAGGTATCCTGATCCTGAGTCCACGGGTCTCCCAGAGTTTTCACCAAAGCATCACGAATTTCACCGCGAAGCATCTGCACATTCGCATTCTTGAGTGAGCGGGCGGCCACACGAATACGCATGGCATCAAGGCACTGCAATTCTGCGATATTTGCCGTAACGAATGCGGCATTCATCGGCGAGCTGAGGACTTCAGCAGAATACTTGCTTACCATATTCGTTTTCTCTGCATCAAATCGCACCAGATAGATACCCTGAGAAACATCAGACTTGATGATAGTACCTATACGCTCCATCACGGGTGTTACATTCTGCGGAAGCACTGAAGCATTAGCAACAACATACAGTATACCGTTCGTCCTCGTATATGCTCGAGTATACTCAGCATCCAACAATCGGGAGAGGGCATCTCTCATCTGGCTTCTGACTGCGGGATCCTGGGTATCCATGAAAACCGCGTAGTGCGTGCTTCTGGGCATCTTTTCTTTCAACTCGTAAAAGACAGCCAATTCTTCTTCCGTAATAGGAGTATCGGCTACCGTGTCAGATCCACCACCGGTAAGCGCATTTTCCCTATCTGCCATCATGGACACACCTTTGGACGGCATCCAGAGAGTAGGGGCAAACCAACCGAGCACCATAATGATGACGGAGCAGGCAAACATGAATAATTTAAACCGCCGGGTAGAAACCATCAGCAGCAGAACCGACACTGCACTCAGGGATACAGATATGGCCTGTTTAGCTCCTACACTTATTCCGTCAACTCCCCAGTAGATGAGAGACTTCCCATCCAGAAAGAAAATTATGTTGCTGAACGCAAGGATAAAAAGTCCCACGCAGAACATTATCTTACCGGTCATGTTGAACATCGTACCATTCTTATACGAATCCAACAATTTGGCCATACGGGCATGTTGACGGCGAGCGGCGGCGGCCTGGCGCTCCCGAGTTACAGACACCTCCGTCTCCTCCATCTGAAATGCATCAGAAAACTCAGCATTCAGGCACTCCGGGCACACTTTCTGAGAGGCTCGGGACGACGTAAACTGCTTCCCACATTTGGAACACACATTACTCATGCGCTAATGATACCAGATATGGAATCAGGTTGCAAGAAAAGAAACTGGATTCCTCATTTTTTAAGGCAATGTTGACACATATGAAGAAACCGCAATTCTGCTCATTTCTCATCTCTGCTTCCATCACTTTATATTATGAATTTCAAGAAATGAATGATAGATTGTTTGCAGGCGGTCAGCTCGTGTTGCAGTAATATCAGAAAACACTATCGGATACATCTGCTTCAGACGATACAGCTCCGCCAACAGATTCTGCACATTCGCTGAATCTTCCTTATGATTATTACCCACCAACTCCGACAATGACTGAATGACTGTAACAATATCAGACTCCGCACCCGGCGCAGGTGGCCGCAACGGGCTCACGCACTGCCGACAGAAGCTGACGTTTTCCCACGAATGCATCGTGATTAGCCTGTCCATTCCCACCACTTCGTAAAGCTTCATCAAAGGTGTCCAGAGATGCTCCCAATGCAGCGATGATTCCACCGCTATATCGACATAGTAGTTCTCCATACGGCGGAATCGATTCAGCAACCCATCATAGTCACTCCACGGGATAAACTCGGGCATGGTCATTGATTCACAAAAGGTCATCACCCCCTGAGGACAATCCAGAGAGAAAGAATAGGGGCGCTCAACCACCCATACACCCTTCGATGCAAAATACACGGTTGAACGCGGATCGGTCCGTCCCTCTTTCCATGCAGCATGCCCCAAATCGAACACCATTTTCTCTCCTCGTTCCGGATTCAGCAGAGACAAATAGTGAGCAACGCCTTCACCATCAGCAGAACACCCCAGGATATAGTCCCGTATACCCTGCGTCCAATCCTCCCATGTGAGGTAGTCTGCCGTAGAAAACTCCTTTTCATCACCCTCTCTATCAGCCTTATTCAGGTAAAGATTGACACACAAAAAAGCTACCGCCAGAATCAACATCGTGCAAATAAGAGAAACATAGCGCATAGGGTAACTCAACATGGCGTTATACTATCATCCGGATTTGCCTGTTTCAAGGCGAAAATCAGATTCAGGCTTGACGCAGCCACCTCTTTTCCGCTACCCTGTCGGATATGCGGACACCTCTCTTATCCCTGTGTGGCCTTGCAACACTTATCAGTGCCACGGAGCTGCCCCCGAATTACGTTTGCGGGCGGGCAGATATCGCCCCCGTGATAGACGGTCGGGGCGATGACACCGTATGGCAGCAAGCGCGGGAGCTTTCTCCGCTGCGCGATATTGAGGGCGCAGCCATTCCACATGAATGCCGCATCAAAATGGCATGGGATGATGCGTTCCTGTATATCTTTGCCGACATGCAGGAGCAGCACCTGTGGGCCACGTTGACAGAGCATGATTCCGTGATTTATCGCGACCCGGATTTTGAGGTGTTCATCGACCCGGATGGTGATGGGCTCAACTATATCGAACTGGAAATCAACGCCCTGAACACCACCTGGGATTTATTTCTGACTCGTCCTTACCGCTTCAACAGCCCCTATATACTGCATGATTGGGAGATACCGGGGCTGCGCCACGCTGTTCATCTGCGCGGCACACTCAATGATGCTTCCGACACGGACGAGGGCTGGAGTGTTGAGCTGGCAATCCCCTGGAGCAGCATCACCGGGCATGGCAACCAACCCCGAAGCGGTACAGCCCCGGAATCAGGCAGCAGCATGCGCTTCAATTTCTCCAGAGTCAACTGGCTAGTCAGGCCGGACTCCGCTTCCCCCTGCGGATATGCCAAACTGACAGATGAATCCGGCAACCCGCTGCCGGAAAGCAACCATGTGTGGGCCCCGACCGGTAAAATCAACATCCACCTGCCGGAGCATTGGGGGCGGGTGGTTTTCAGCCACCGCAGCGCCGCAGAGTGGGAATCTGCCTCCCCGGAACCGCAGGAAAGAACCCGTCTGGCGCTTTACCGTGTTCTCAATGCCCAATTGGAGGCCCGCGCCAAAGAGGGGTGCTTCTCCCACTCTCTCCCCCTGCCCTCCGGCGTTCAGATGTCATTCCCGACGGAGGATTTCTTCATCCTGAGCGCCACCTGTCCCCACTGTGGGATTCGAATGACGTTGGACAGCGAAGGCAGGTATACACAATCTGCTCCACATCGACAGATGCCGAAGATTTTTCTCTGGGTTCAGGGAGATTCCACCGGAAGCGAGCCATGGGAAAGCACCTGCCGCCGCTATGCCGAGGCCGGTATCAATACCCTCATCATCAGCGGCACGGCAGAAGAGATAGCTACCCTCACCCCGGCCGCCAGGGATGTCGGCATGGAGGTATTTGCCTGGCTGTGGACACTCAATCGACCGATGGACAGCGAACCGCTGCACCACCCCGACTGGTTTGCCGTGAATGCCCGGGGAAAATCCTGTCACCGGGAGAAAGACCGCCCCTTTGTGAGCTATTATCAGTTTCTCTGCCCGAATCATGAGAAAGTGCAGCAGCATCTGCTCCGCGAAGTGCGTCGGTTGGCAGCCGTTCCGGGACTTTCCGGCATTCAGGCAGACTACATACGCATGCCGGATATCACACTTCCCCGCCATTTGTGGGACTATTACGGGTTGGATATGAGTGTTCCCTCACCGGCGCACGACTACTGTTACTGCACCACCTGCCGGGAAAAATTCCGCGCACAATACGGGCGGCTTCCCCGCCCTGCGCCCGCAGAGGACAGGGAGTGGCGGGAATTCCGACTGTCTGCCATCGCAGATTTCTACAACATGCTGGCAGAAGAAACCCGCCGCCATCATCTCCGCTCTGCCTGCTCCGTATTCCCCACTCCCTCCATGTCTGCCGAGATGGTGCGGCAGGACTGGGGGCGTTTTCGCACAGATTTGGCTCTGCCCATGGTTTACCACTCCTTCTACGATGAGGATAATGCCTGGGCTGTCGATATAACCCGCAGGGCGGCACAGGAAACCGGAGGCCGCATCCCCCTGGCACCCGGGCTGCATCTGCCGGATATTCCCGCAGAACAACTGGCGGCGCGGCTGGATGATTTTCTCGCCATCGGCTGCCACGGCATCGCGCTGTACAGTGATGCGGAAATAACGGATAAACACCTGCAAGCTCTGAAACAATGGATAGAGGCGCAAGCAATACATGATTAAATAGTAATATTACATGAAATAATACACATCGTTCAATCATGCATTTTTCTTGTATATCCGAGCGTGGAGTGTAAACTGAAGGCGAACCACCTCCCCACGCATCATGAGTCGCAGCTGGAAAAATCGCAACCATCGCTACACAAGCTACGTTAAGGAAGATAAGAACAACCGACTCTACTTCGACATCGGCTTCAAATTTCACTTTCGCTTCCGCCCCATTCACCGAGAAGTCGCAGCCTGCGCCCATGACTCAGAGGTACCCGGCATCCGCCCCCGTCTCCTGCCGCCCAATCCATGGGAAGACATCCACAAACGAAGCTGGGCCTATCTGAAACCTATCAACCATTCCCGACTGGAACGCCGCCGTGCCGCGCGCAAGGCAGCCATCCGCGAAATGGATGCCCGGCTCAGCAGTCTCGCTCACTGCACCTGACAGCCTCCATCCCCCGCCACAACAGGTAAAGGGTGGAAACAACAAGAGCTCCTTTCATCACATCGGAATCGGCAGCACACCCCAGCGAAATAACCCACAGCAGGCAAACCAGTGTATTGAATACAAAGAGCACAATGGACTTGGGTCGCAGCAGCAGGGCCAATAGACCATAGCATATCGGCGCCGCCGCCAGACTCAGATAATACATGAGTCGATAATGACTCCCTTGCTCAGGACTCCCCGCCACCGTCAGCCAGCCATACCAGGAGGCTGAATACAGCGCCAACAGAGAGCCCAACGCCGTGAGGACACAGCCAATTTTACGAAAAACGGATTTCATAGGGTAGTGGGAGGAGGCTGGATTAACAGGCAGGCTGCGGTGGACAGGGTCCCACCACACAGCAGGCCATTCCTGCGGCTGCAGCGGCTCTGATTCCGGGGAAGGCATCCTCAAAAACGATGCATTCCTCCGGTTTCACTCCCATGCGCTCCGCGCAGAGCAGGAAAATATCCGGATTCGGCTTGCCGCGCCCCGGCGGCACATCACCGGGAGTCACCATGATGGGGAACCAGCCGTCCAGCCCGGCAGAACGCAGCGTTTCCTGCGCCCCGAGAATCATGCTGCCTGTACCGATGGCATAGGGGATTCCCTGCTCGCGGAGTCGGCGCACCAGCTCCACGGTTTCCGGGATAATCGGCAGCGGCTCTGACTCCAACAGCTCACAGTAGCAGCGGCGCTTCTCATCTGCCACCGTTTCGGGGCACATGTTCAACCCGTAATCACGATTCAGCTTGGCCACAATATCCACGGCAAACATGCCGCCGTGGGCATTAAACTCATCCCACTCAAAAATATCTGCCGGAGCCCCGTTTTTCCGCAGAGCCCAACGCCAGGCGCGGAAATGGGTGGGCATACTGTCCACCAGCGTTCCGTCCAAATCGAAAATGTATCCACCGTAAAGCTTTTCCAGCAAGGTAACACGAGGAATCATCGGCATACAATCAGAGGTTGAATTCGGAAACAAAACGCTTCAAATCGCTGTCCTTGCCGAACAACACCAACACATCACCCTTCTGGAATTCCATGGATGGCTCCGGCGTGTCTATCACCGGCTGCTCCGGCTGGGCAAAAACATCTTCCGCAGCATTCTCCCTTGCCGCACCGCGTCTGACGGTCAACAGATTGAGGCGGTATTCGGAGCGCAGCCCCACATCGCACAGACATTTGCCAACCCATTCCTCCGGCAGCTGCACATCCCCCAGAGAATGGGTAGCATCTATGTGGCGCAGGCGCATAAGTCCCTCATTGGTGAAACGGGAAGCCAGCTGGTGAGCCGCCACATTCTCCACGCGGAACACGTCTTCCACACCCAGTAATTTCAGCACCTTGGCGTGCAGGTCATTGAAGCTCCGGGAGAGAAGATTCTTCACTCCTAATTCCCGCAACTGAGCTGTGATAAGCAGATTGCGTTCAAACTGCTCACCCACGGCCACAATCACGTAGGTATCATCCCCCACCAGTTCCAGCTGGCGCAGCACACGGATATCCGTGGCATCACCCACCAACGCATAATCCACGCTGTCCTTGAGCTCTGTGATGATAGACTCCTTTTCATCCAGAATCGTGACCTCAAAACCGAGGGACGAAAGCTGCAATGCCAGAGCGCGACCGAATTGACCTATACCGATGATGATGAATTTCATGAGATGTGACAAAAAGGTTCAGGAAAGAGGAAGACGGGTTTCTGGGAACCGAACGGGTGCCGGATTTTTGGGGCGAATGAAAATCAGCATGCAGGTAAACATCCCCACACGCCCGAACAACATGTTGAGCGATACGATTAACTTGGACACCTGCGAGATTTCCTGCACGGCGCCCAAATCATATCCGGTGGTGGTAAAGGCACTCACCTCCATGAAAAAGACCTTGATGAGGCCGTCTTTCTGCGCGGCAAGAGAGGGTTCCAGCAGCAGCACTACCATGGTCGTCAGCCCTATCCAAAAAATGGAGAGCAACACCGTTGCCAAGGCGCGGTCCACCGTATTGCGGGCAATGCGGCGGTTATGTATCTCCACATCCTGCACACCGCGCAGCACCCGCAGCACTTCCAGTACACAAATGGCCACCACGGGTGCATACACACCGCCGCCCGTCCCCGCCGGATTACCGCCCACAAACATCATGACGCAGAGGAAAAGCTTGTAGACAATGCCGTATTCCGCAATATCCGTCAGGTTGAATCCCGCAGAACGACCGATGGAATTCCAGAGAGATTCCCAGATGCCGTAGCCGCCGTTCTGTCCGTGGAGAGATGGCTCCCAATACCCCAGCAGACTCATCCCCAGACAGCCAACCAACATCGTAATCAGGGTCACGCGGCACACGAGCCAGGAATGCGTACTCCAACGACTCCGAACGCGCTCTCCGGCAAGGCGGCGGCGAATACGGGTCATACACTCCAGATATACGCCGAAACCGATGGCTCCGACAAACATCAGCCCCATCATTACGGCCTGCACACCATATGCCTGGGAAACATAATGCGTTGCCATATTTTCAGGGAACAGGGTGATACCGGCATTACAGAATGCCGAAATGGCATGAAAAACGGCATAACCCAACAACTCCATCTGTGGAATATCCTGCTGACCATGCCAAAGGAAATACAAACAGGCAGCCCCCATAGCCTCTGCCACCAGTGTCACGCCACCCACCGAAATAAGAAGAGGCCGCACGATACTCTCGCCCTGCTGGTCGAGGAAGCCGGATACGCTCACGCTGTCACGCACGGCCAGGCGCTTTCCCAGCATCATCAGCACAAAATAGGTAAAGGTCATCACCCCCAATGCCCCCACCTGAATATCCACCAGCAATACCAGTTTGCCGAAAGTAGTGAAAGTTTCTGCCACGTTCACCGTGGTCAGCCCGGTAATGGAGGTAGCAGAGGATGCCATGAAAAAGGCATCCGTCAACGATATGGGTCGCAGGGTAGCACCGGGAGAAACCAGCATGACGGTACTGAGCAACACAACCGCCACCATGTAGGTAAAGAAAGAGGTGGCGGGATTAGCGCGGTACCCACGTCCTGTTCTGCGGTAATTATCTTTCCAGTACGAACGCAGATTGATGTAGGAAAAGAGCCCCAAGAGCAAGCCCGGCAGCAGACTCCATCCCATCGGATTCCAGACATGCTCAGCTCTCAGTTCTGAGAAAAAGAAAACGGAAGTGCCCAGTCCCGTGAGCAATTGCAGCCACAGAAACCGCCCCACCCGCTGGCCGCGGCGGAACAGATGACTCGCCACATGCACCAGCACCACCAGCGTGTTGAACCACACCAGGCCGGTAAGCAGATACAACACAGCCTTCTCATCCTCCACATACCGCGCGGCAACGGATAAATCCCCGCCAAGGCAGGCCTGCCACAACACCACAAGCATCACCAGCAAACCGGAGACAATCTCCGGCAGCTCAAGCGCACGACTGTGCTTCTCTCCATGGTTGATAACCAACATGCGTTGGAGTATTCTAGCACACAGGCCGCACCAAATCAAGCCAAACCCCGAAGAACACCAGAAGCAAACTACGACACACATCATCCTCTGATGAGTGATTTCGGGCTCAAAGCTCAGGCTTGTGAAGCCTCATCAATCGCTCACCGAAGTCTCTCGCTGTCATTTTCGGCGGGACGGGCTGATTTTGCTGGAAAAAGCAGCAAATAAGTGGTACAAATAATCGCGTTATGGCAACACCTCCTTTTGTATATCAGGAAATGTTCCCCATGGGGGAAGATACCACGAAGTATCGTCTGCTCACCAAGGACTATGTGAGCGTGAGTGAGTTTGAAGGCAAGCCCATCCTCAAGGTGGAGCCGGAGGGGCTGCGTCTGTTGGCAGAAACCGCCTGGCACGATGTGGCTTTCTACCTGCGCCCGGAACACCTGAAGATGGTTCAGGGTATCCTGAGCGACCCCGAGGCTTCCGAAAACGACAAGAGCGTGGCTCTGACCATGCTGCGCAATGCCGAGGTGGCGGCGCTGGGCGTGCTGCCTCTCTGCCAGGACACCGGCACGGCTATCTGCGTAGGCAAGAAAGGGCAGCAGGTCTGGACCGGGTATGACGATGCCGAATACATCTCCCGCGGCGCATACGACTGTTACACCAAAAACAACCTGCGCTACTCCCAGAATGTAGCGCTGGACATGTACAAGGAGATTAACACCGGCACCAACCTGCCCGCACAGATTGACCTCTTTGCCACCGATCACGGCATGGACTACTCCTTCCTGTTCATCGCCAAGGGCGGCGGCTCCGCTAATAAGACCTACCTCTACCAGGAGACCAAGGCTCTGCTCAACCCCACCTCGCTCAAGAAGTTCATGGTGGAGAAGATGAGTACGCTGGGCACAGCCGCTTGCCCGCCCTACCATGTGGCTTTCGTTGTGGGCGGCACCAGCGCCGAGCTCTGCCTCAAGACCGTAAAGCTGGCCTCCACCAAGTACTACGACAGCCTGCCCACCTCCGGCAATGAGCACGGACGCGCCTTCCGTGATGTGGAGCTGGAAAATGAGCTGAAGAAAGAAGCGGAGAAGCTGGGGCTGGGTGCCCAGTTCGGCGGCAAGTGGTTTGCGCTGGATGTGCGCGTGGTGCGTCTGCCGCGTCACGGGGCATCCTGCCCGGTGGCTCTGGGTGTATCCTGCTCTGCCGACCGCAATGCAAAGGCCAAGATTACCCCGGAGGGTATCTTCATCGAGGAGCTGGAATATGACCCGGGCAAGTATATCCCCGCCGAGTACCGCGAGACCAAGAGCGAGGGTGTGCCGATTGACCTTGACCGCCCGATGAAAGAGGTGCTGGCCGAGCTGACCAAATACCCCGTCAAGACGCGTCTTTCCCTCTCCGGCACCATCATTGTGGGGCGCGATATCGCCCACGCCAAGCTCAAGGAGCTGCTGGATGCCGGGAAAGACCTGCCCCAGTACATCAAAGACCACCCCATCTACTACGCCGGCCCCGCCAAGACACCCGAGGGCTATCCCTCCGGCTCCTTCGGCCCCACCACAGCCGGCCGCATGGACTCCTACGTCGACCTCTTCCAGAGCAACGGCGGCAGCATGATTATGATTGCCAAGGGTAACCGCGCCCAGTGCGTGACAGATGCCTGCCAGAAGTACGGCGGCTTCTATCTGGGTTCCATCGGCGGTGTGGCCGCAGACCTGGCCAAGAACTGCATCACCTCCATCGAATGTGTGGAATACCCCGAGCTGGGTATGGAAGCCATCTGGAAGATTACCGTGAAGGACTTCCCCGCCTACATTCTGGTGGATGACAAGGGCAATGACTTCTTTGCCGACATTCGCGCCGGCTGGGCATGCCCCGGCTGCGCCCACTAAGCCACCCACACCTTTTCCCCGCTCCGTTGCCACATGCAACGGAGCGGGGTACAATCTCTCCACACCTATGAATCAACAACTCTCCCCCCGCGCCCAACGACTTCTGATTCAGGTTGCCTGCTCAGCTGTTCTGGCATGTATTGTCGTCCCCGGGCCTGTTCTGTGGCTGACCGCCGTTCTGGTTTGTATCGGCGGCACGGGCATATGCCTCTATCGTTACCACTGCATGCGATTGCAGCCACAGCGCCTGACATACCTCCTCATCTGCCTCCTCTGGCTCTGGGGTAATACCGCCGTCAACCTTTGGCCCGGCAGGATTTACAACAACACACCGCTCAGCCTTGCGCTGCTGGCTCTCCCCATTGTCCTCATCCTCAGCATAGCTGCCCAATCACCCGCTCAAAAGCGCGCCCGTCTGGGAGCATTTTTTCTCCCCATCGGATTGCTGGCACTCATCCCCTATGGTCCGAGAGACTGGGAAAGCGGAGTCATTATGGCATGCATCGCAACGGTTCTGTTTGCCATTGATACGGTATGCAGCATCATCGGGGCGGCATTTCCCCGAACCCGCAGACATTCCCCCCGAGTAAAGCTTCTTATCCGGGTGTGCGCGGCGCTTTCTCTCATCGCTGCCTTTGTTGAACCGGGGTTCGTACTGATTCCGGCAGCTTTCTGCATCATCGCCTGGGGCGGCAGAATCTCTGATTACTGCAACCGCTGCTGTGGCATCCGGAACCCCATCGCGCTCTGTGCCCTGCGCAGCCTTCTTGCTCTTGCGCCCCTGGGCATCGTGAACTACGTTCTCCACCTCTTCCACTTTTTCTTATGAGCAACCTCAGCTGGCTGGAAAACAATGATTATTTGGAAAAGAAGCAAAAACGGGAATTTTCTATTGCCGCGTGGGTTTGTTGGGGAATAGCACTTATTCTCCTGCTTATTCCGGTTCGCAACAGTTTTCTGCGTATCTACACCATCAACGCCGCACAGGATACCCCCACGCTGAGCGGGCAAGTCCTCCTGCTTGAGCGGAAACCCTCACGCCAAGAGCTTCTCTATGAGACCCGCGTCGAAATTACATATAAGGGAGAGGATTACACCGTGACCGAAGCCGGCTTCCGCTTCACAGACGGCATGTATGAGCAAGCCATGGAGAGCGGCACCGTCCCCGTCTACCTCAACCCCGACGCGCCGGAAAAATCCGTTCTCAGCAAAGGCATTCCTCCGCGCAACTACATTCTGCCTTCTCTCTTTGCCCTGATAGCACTCGCCCTTATCTGCGCCGGAGCATACTGCCTGAAACGCAGCCGTTAGCAATTTCCGGCCCGTAATATATTGAAGCGGGATAAGAAGCAAAAGCTACTCTACCCGAACACCCGATTTCCTGCCTTCAATACTTCGTCTTGAGTTAGAAAATAGTTTGTCTTGACTAATCTTAAATCTATGGGTAGAGTACGAGGCATACATGGAAGCCAATTTGAAAAAATCGATTGCCGCCATTTCGTCCGTGATCTGGAGCGGATTACTCACGCTGATGAAACTGGTGGTAGGGCTGATGACCGGGTCACTGGGTATATTGTCTGAAGCACTTCACAGTGCGCTGGATCTGGTGGCAGCCGGCGGTACACTCTACGCCGTAAAAGTGGCAGCCCAGCCGGCAGACGAGGAGCACCCCTACGGACATGGGCGCGTGGAAAACCTCATGGCATTGGCAGAAGCACTCCTGCTGCTGGGCACGGCGATATGGGTCATCATGGAAGCCATGGAGCGCCTGTGCAGCGATAACCCGGATGCGGCTCTGCATGTGGAGCTGAGCATCTGGGCCTTTGCGGTGGTGATTGTCTCCATCGTGGTAGATGTGAACCGCGCCCGCATGCTCTACCGGGTGGCACGTGAGACGAAAAGCGCGGCTCTTGAAGCGGACGCGGCACATTTTTCCTCCGACATCTGGAGCAGTCTGGCGGTACTGACGGGTCTGTGCTGCGTGGCGCTGGCTCCCATGACAGCGGCTGACACCTGGCAGCACTGGCTGCTGATGAGAGCGGATGTGTTCGCCTCTCTGGTCGTGGCGCTGTTCATTCTGCATATCTGTTGGGAGCTTGGGAAAAAAGCCGTTGAAAACCTCATGGACAAGGCCGACACGGAAGCAGCGGCAACCATTCGCCACCTCATGCAGGAAAACATGCCGGCTTACCCCCTGCACAGCGTCCGCGTGCGGGAGGTGGGGAACCAACCTCATGTGGAAATGGTGGTTCAAGTGCCGCGCAACCTGCATGTGGACACCGCACACGAGATAACGGAAGCCATCGAGGCTCTTGTGGAGCAGCACCTGCCCCATGCACAGACCATCCTGCATGTGGAACCAACCGAAAGTCTGCCGGACACACCGGAATTCGTCATCCGACGCATCGCACTCACGCACCGCTTCGGTGTGCACGGGCTGGTGCTGATGCATGCAGAAGAGGGTTTCCTCATCTTTGCCGACCTGGAGCTGCCGAAAGACGCAGCGCTCGACAACTGGCAAGTAGCGATTCAGGCATTCCGCAATGAGGTGAAGCGCCACCTGCAGGCTGATGCGGTAGTGGTTCATGTAGAACCGCAGATACGCGAGTTACCAAGCCAACCGCACCCCTTGCCGCCGACGGAGAAATGGCAGAGAATGGTACGCGCCGCCATGATTGAGCTGGGAGCCCCCCTGCCCTCAGACATCAGCACCTACAGCCGGGATGACAAGCACTTCTGCATCGTCACCATCCCCCCGGAACCGTCTCTCACCGTGGAAGAAAGCCACACGCGGCTCTCCCGCCTGACCAAGCGGCTCACCGCCGCGCTGCCGGACACCGCGCGCTTCATCGTTACCTATCACGGTAACTGAGACGCAGACATCATGCGCGTCCGGCCTCTGTCGACAGGTCTCTCAGCCATGCGCTCTGCGGCATCTCACCCGCCTCTGCGGCCGTGAACGGCATACGGGGACGCCAGTTCGTGCCCCCCACAGTGCCGGGGGTGTTCAGCCGCTCGGGATAATCGAACAGCTCCGTCCACATGAGGGCAGCATACGCTGAACGGCAGCGCAGCAAGGCACGCATGAGCGCATTCTTGATAGTGGAACACCAGGGAACCATGCTTTCCTCCATGGAAAGTCCGGCAAAGTCGCCCAGCCAGCACATGACCCGTCCGCTGTCCCGGGCAGCAAGCAGGATGGGACGCAGTTCCTCGATGCTCAGATTCTCGTTCGCCACAGCATCGCGCGCCAGCTTGACATTCACATACCAGTCGTTCCAATCATTGCAAAGCGGCGGGAAATCGTGCGTAGCATATGTGGCAAAAGAACAGGGATTATAGCTATCCCCCGGAATCACCTTCTGATTCCCGTCAATTTCCCAATGCGGAATCTTGAATCCGGCAATGCGGAGGAAAGATAAATCCGGCCGCACATAATCCGGCACACAGCCCAGGTCCTCGCCAATAACAAGCTGCTGCGGGGCAGCCTTAATCAACTGTCGCAGGATATGGTCACCCTGCATGAGGTTAGCCTGACGGTCTGCCTTTTCCCAATCCGGGCGTGGTCGGAAGCCGGGGCGACGACCTCCGCAGCGGGCTGCCGCTTCATCCGGGCTGAGATGCAGGAACTCCTCGTTGCGCTCCGGCATCCAGGGGAAAGCGTAGATACGGTAGAATCCCAGCACATGGTCAATGCGGTACATGCGGAAGATTTCAGCCATTTTCCGCACACGGCGGCTCCACCAGGCATAACCGTCCTGTTCCATGACATCCCAGCGATAAAGCGGGATACCCCAGTTCTGCCCCCATTTGGCAGTAAAGGGGTCTTCGGCAAAGTTACCCTCTGCCGGAGCTCCGCCACTCCAGTCCATATCAAAATAGCGCCGCTCAAAGAATACATCCGCACTGGCCGCAGAAATACCGATGGGGACATCGCCCATGAGCATGACCCCGCTGGCATCTGCGTGTTCACGCACCTGCGCCCACTCACGGGCGCAGAGCCATTGCAACCACTCCTGATAGTGCAGCGGCTCCTGTGAATCGGGGCCGCCTACCACCCGATTGCGGATGGAATCCGGATTCTGCTCCGGCCACTGCCACCATGCCGTCGTGTTAAACACCAGAGAGGCCACACGGAAGAGGCAGAAATCCCTAAGCCAATCCCCCTGCTCTGCCACCCAGGAGCGGAACTCAGCCCGCAGAGATTCGTATTCCTCCCCCTGCGAGAACTCTTTCCACGCACGCCGCAACCAGAATCGCTTGTAGGTGCGCACCCGGGCATAGTCCACCAAATCCGCATCACCCGGGAATTGCTGAGGGGGCAAATCCTCCTGATAGGGAGGAAGCGGCAGCGGCATGCCGGGCACACGCTCCAACGTCAGATACAGCGGCTCCAGCGCAACAGAGCTGATGGCAGAATAGGGAGAGGGTGATTCCTCCTCGCCCAGAGCGTTCACCGGCAACAGCTGCAGGAAACCCACAGCGTGCTCTGCCGCCCAATCAATCCATTCCTCCAATGCTTTCAAATCCCCTATGCCGTGGTCCCCCGTTCTCCTCAGTGAAAACAGCGGCATCAATACTCCGGTTTTGCGTTCCTGTGCCATACAATGCCGCACATTATACCACACCCTGCCCGCAGCTGGCAATGATAAACCCGAAACTGTCAGAAATTCAAACTATAAGCTTGACACAGACCTCTTCTCGTGGTATATCTGACGCGTACAAGTTCCGGTCTGCAATGAGATTGGAGCGGGTCGGTGACCCGCTCTTTTTTTGTAGACTACTCACCACCAAACACCAGCAAAAACATGGCCACCACCGATATCACAGCCCTGATTGATTATTATGTCCGCGAGAAAGACCTGACACGCGAGCGCGTCATTCAGGCTCTCGAAGCGTCTTTCCTGACTGCCTATGCCAAGATGGTTCCCGGCTCCGAACGCATCCGCAACATCCGTGCCGTCATCAACACACAGAAAGGCACGGTAAAAATCAAGGCAGACATGACCGTGGTGAACGACGACGAGATGTCGGATGCCTTCAACGAAGTGAAGCTTTCCGTCGTGCAGGCCGCAGGCAAGAATCTCCAACCCGGTGACACTATCTCCGTCAACATCACGCCCAAGGATTTCGGGCGCATTGCCGTGCAGACAGCCCGCCAGACCATGCAGCAGCGCATTCGCAAGGCGGAGCAGGAAATGCTGGCCGAGGAGTTCCGCGACCGTATCGGCGAACTGGTGACCGGCACTGTCGTCCGCTACGAGAAGGGTGACGTGGTGGTGAAAGTCGAGAAGTTCGAAGGCATTGTCCCGCCCAAACAGCGTATTCCCGGAGAGGAATACAACAAGGATGACCGCATGCGTTTCTACATTCAGGAAGTGCGCGACGGCGTGCGCGGCAATGAGCTGATTCTCTCCCGAAGCCATCCCAATCTGGTGCGCCGTCTCTTTGAAAGTGAGGTTCAGGAAATCGCGGACCACACCGTGGAGATTCTCAACATCGTGCGCGAGCCCGGCTACCGCACGAAGATGGTGGTGCGCAGCGAAGACCCGAATGTTGACCCCGTGGGTGCCTGCGTCGGCATGCGTGGCACTCGCGTCAAGAGCGTGGTCAACGTGCTGAGCCGTGAGAAGATTGACATTCTGGAATACACCGATGACAAGGCTGTCATGGTGACGGAATCCCTGGCTCCCATTGAACCGGTCAAGGTGATTGTGGACGAGGAAGCCCGCGTTGTCACCGTGCTGGTGGAAGACGACAAAGCCGCCGCCAAGGCAAAGGGGCGCAAGGGTCAGAACGTACGTCTGACTGCACGTCTCATTTCCACACCGGAGCAGCGTTGGGACGTGCGAGTGGAGCCGTACAACGAACAGACCAAGGTTGAATCCGAAGCACGCAAGGGTGCTGATGAGTTGAGCGCACAGCTCGGCGTCACGGACTCTCTGGCTGCCGCCATGATTTCCGCCGGCTTCACCTCCGTGGATGTCATCGCCTCCTACGCCCAGGAAGAAGACCTGATGGAAGCCCTGCTCATTTCCGAGGATGAGGCTCGTGACATTATCGCTAAAGCTAAAGCACTCTGCTGATATACCCCCTTTTTCACATGGCTGAACAAACGAACAAGAAACCGGAGGTGCTCGACCTCCTCGGCGGTAGCCGAAAGAAGAAAGCCGCCCCGGCTGCGAAAGCAGCGGAGAAGGCCCCTGCGCCCAAGAGTGCAGAGAAGAAAAACGCCCGCAAGCCCGCGCTTGACCTGCTCTCCCCCAAGAAGCCGGAAAAGAAGCAGCCTGCCCCCAAGCCGACCGCGGCTGAATCCAAGCCGGTTCCGGCTGCTGCCAAGCCCGCACCCGTCGCAGCGAAACCGACTCCGGCAGCAGCTAAGTCGGCTCCTGCCCCGGCACCGGTTCCCGCCGGAGATGAGGGCAAAGTCATGAACATCAAGGCTCCCATCTCTGTGGCCGATTTGGCAGCACACATGGGGCTCAAACCTTTCAAGCTGATTGCCGAGCTGATGCCCATGGGCGTGTTCGCCAATCCGGGCACCACCCTCGACAGCGATCAGGTGGCAGCGCTCTGTGAGAAACACGGGTTCACCTATGAGCGAGTCAAACGCGAAAAGGGTGCCGGCGTGAAAGCCCCCGTGGAAGAAATCAAGGAGCCTGAAGCCGTTGCCATTGAGGAAGAGCCGGAAGACGCGCTGAAAGTTCGCACCCCCATCATCACAGTGATGGGACACGTGGACCACGGCAAGACCTCTCTGCTGGACTACATTCGCCGCACCCGCGTTGTCTCCGGAGAAGCCGGCGGTATCACGCAGCACATCGGTGCCTACACGGTCAATCACAACGACCAGACGCTCACATTCATCGACACTCCCGGTCACGCCATCTTCACCGAAATGCGTGCACGCGGTGCAGACGTGACGGATATCGTCGTGCTGGTAGTGGCAGCCAATGACGGCATCATGCCCCAGACAAAGGAGGCCATCATGCACGCACAGGCCGCCGGAAAGACCATCATTGTGGCCGTCAACAAGTGCGACCTGCCCACGGCTGACCCAATGCGTGTGCGCACCCAGCTCATGGAGCACAACCTCATGCCCACGGATTTCGGCGGCGAGGTCGAATGCGTGGACGTATCGGCTCACACGGGTGACGGCATTGATGACCTGCTTGATTTGCTCTGCCTCCAGGCAGAAGTGCTGGAGCTCAAGGCCAACCCGAAAGCCAACTGCCGAGCCTCCATCATTGAGGCCCGCATGGAACAGGGTAAGGGCAGCTCCGCAACCGTTATCGTCCAAAGCGGTACGCTCAAGGTCGGCATGCCTTTCATTTGCGGCCCCTTCTCCGGCAAGGTGAAGACCCTCATGAATGACCAGGGTAAGTCCATCAAGAAAGTGACCCCCGGCATGCCTGCTGAGGTCTCCGGATTCATCGAAACCCCGAACGTGGGTGATGAGCTGGTGGAAATGGAGAATGAGCGCGCCGCCCGCAAGCTTTCCACCGAGCGTCAGGAAGAACTGCGCCAGCAGCGTCTGACTGCACCCAAGCGCTCCCGCATGGAAGACATTCTGGCCATGATGGGTGAAGGCAGCCAGAAAGCCGTGCTCAAGCTCTACCTCAAGGGCGACGTGCAGGGCTCCGTGGAAGCTATCAAGAAAGCCATCATGGACATTGAGAGCGAGAAGGTGGAATGCGAATTCATCGGTGCCGCCGCCGGTCCCATCTCTGAAAGTGATGTCCTGCTGGCCTCCTCCTCCAACGCCGTGATTCTGGGCTTCAACGTGAAGGTGGAAACCAATGCGGTGAAGGCCGTGAAGCGCGAAGGTGTTCAGGTGAAGATATTCTCCATCGTGTACGAGTTGATTGACCAGGTGAAGGATGCCATGCTCGGCCTGCTGGAGCCGGAAACCCGCGAAACGGTGCTTGGCCACGCCGAAATCCGCCAGGTCTTCAAGCTCAACAAGGGCAAGGCTGCCGGTTCCTATGTATCCGACGGCAAGATGCTCCGCACGGCAGAAGCCCGCGTACTGCGCGACGGTCAGGTGGTATTCGACGGCAAGATGTCGACCCTCCGCCGCTTCCAGGACGAGGTGGAAGAAGTCAAGAGCGGTCTGGAATGCGGTATCCGCCTGGCCGAATACAACGACTACGAAGAGGGCGATATCATCGAATGCTACACGCTTGAGAAGATTAAACAAACCCTGTAATTCACACATCCGTCCATGGCATCACGTCGACTCGATAAAGTCAATGAGCTGATGAAGCGGGAAATCGGCACCTTCGTCCAGAAGGAGTTTGAATGGCCCGGCACCATCGTCTCCATCCTTGATGTGGAAATCACCGAGGATTTGAAGGAAGGCCGCGTCTGGGTCGGCGTTGTCGGGCGCATGGCTCCCTCACAAGTCATCGAAAAACTCTCCCGCAAGCGCGGGGATATACAGCGGGCGGTCAGCCGACGCGTTGTCATGCGCAACACGCCGAAGCTGACCTTCCGGCACGACGACTCGGCCCGCAGGGGTGTCAGCATGGTCAACCTTCTGGATGATATTGAACAAAATCTTCCCAAGGCGCCACCATTACCTGAGGGCGAGTCAGACCCTGAGATTTAACAACAGACAAAAGTCCTTCCATGGCACGAAAAATCACCATCAGGCGAGTAGGAACCATCTTCCCGGCACTCTGTCTGGTGGTGATTGTCATGGTGTGCTTCACCGTGGCGTGGCTGAGCATTGCCGGGCTTCCCGGCTTTGTGCTCCGCAAGATTGAACAGGAAGCCGCGCCCTACGGACTTACCCTCCGGCTGGGCAAGCTGAAACTGGCCCCGGCTTCCGGACTGGCGCTCAAAGCCCTTGATGTCCGGCTATCTGCCCCGCTCGGAGAAGAAACGGCGAGCATCACGCTGCGTAAGCTTCAGGTATCGTTCAGCGTATTTGAATTACTGCAGGGAAATTACCTGCCGGATAACATACATCTGCTCGGGATGAACGCAGTTTTGCCGACAGATTCTCCGGATGGGAAGCCCACACTGTTGAATGATGCCGACACGCATCTTAATCTCTACAATCGAGGGAGGGGACTCGGTGTCACCACTTCGGCAAACTTACAGGGCATAGGCATCAGATTCAGCGGAGCATTTCAACTGCCGGAGCAGGAATGGTATACAAATGACGCAACGAAAACCGAATACGCCGCAGAAACAGAGCCTCAACCCATCCGGCTGGATGAGTATCTGAAACCGATACAGCCATGGCTCAGACAGGCAAATGAGCTTATCGCTCAACAGGGATGGAAAGCAGAAGAATTTCCCCGACTTGATGTCAAGCTCCGATACCGAAACAAAAAGCCGACAGCGGAGATAAAGGCAGAAGTCCCGACGTTCCAACACGAGGGCATGCATTTTCGCAATGCCTCGCTGGCCACTCGGTATGAGGATGATACGCTGAGCATCGACCATCTCAACTTTGCCACGGAGAATCCGAAAACAGAAGTTTCCCTGCAAGGAGCATACGATTTGCCCAACCGCCGCCTGACCTTCAACCTGCGCAGCACTGCGGCCATTGCGCAGATAGTGGAGATGATTGACGCTTCACAGAAGGATTCCCTGCTGTCCCGACTCTGCGCTGATGCGGAAAAATCTCCCACCATCAAGCTCCGGGGGCAAATCGAGTTTGCAGAAGATTACGCGCTCAATAACATCTCCCTGAGAGCCAATGTACAGCAGCGGGACTTCTCCATAGGCTCCGTAAAAGCGGATACGTTTGAACTCTCCTTTCTTCTTTCGGACGGAAGATTCAACATCGATAACCTGAGCCTCACCCTGCCGGACGGCAAAATCAGCATCTCTGCACTCTCCGGCAATGATAGGGCAGATGCTCAGGCTACAATTTCCATCCCCATCGATACTCTGCACCAACTGGCAGAGGGAATCTATGGTCATCCCATCCCGCTGCCGGACTACATCTCCCCGAGTGGCAGACTGGAAGCAGAACTCGCCACCCTGCTCGGCGTGAAAGAGTTCAAACCAGGCATTACCAGATTGGTGGATTTGATACCCTCTGTGAAAGAAATACAGAAGCTTTCCATCCGGGTGGATTCCCTGCGTTATGAGGACATTCGCATCACCACCCCGGAGCTGCAGCTGAATGCCACGGGGATTACCCACCCCTCCCTCAGCAGCAATCAACTGAGCCTCGGCAACCTCTGCCTTTCCCTCAAAATGGGCAACGTTGAAACACGTGACGACTTCTCTGCCACCGGGCTAAACGCCACATTTCAACTGAATGGCGTGAGTGCAGATTGCACACAATGGGAAAACAGCCTGCGCATTGCACAGGCAAAAGCTGCGGCCGGAGCAGAAAATCTTACGGCCGGAGATTCCCGTATCCGTAACATTTCCGTCTCTGTCAACAATCTGCATGACTTTACCTGCAGCAAGCGGTGGGAGGAAGTCCTGGTAAAATCCAATACCGAAGCGCGTATCGGACAATTGGCCTATGATGAACAGCCCATAGCTACGGATATACTTCTCTCTGTTGACCACGAACAAATGTATGAAGCGGGGCTGAACCTGACAATGAACATTCAGGAGAAAGGCTTCGACACACAGCTGTTGCTGAATTACGCCGATATTGAGCAGGACGGCATTCTGGAGTTTTCGCTGGGCAAAACGGACTTTCCCCTGTTACCTTTTGCGCCCCTCCTGCAGCACTTAGACGCGCTTCCCACAGCCATCGAATTACCGGAAACGCTGACACTTAGCACCCGGGGAAGTATCAATGTCAACTCCGGGCAGCTCGGCAGCACTCAATTACAGCTCCACATACCGGCTCTGGTGCGTACGCCCCAAACACTGGTTGTCAACAGAGGGGAGCGCATCCCCCTGGAGATAAAGCTCGACACCGATATTCGCAGCAAGGATGATGCCCTGCTCTATTCCGGCAAGTTGGAGGTTCAGCACCGGACGGGTGTCTTTACGGCAGATATATCCGGTGACCTCAATCGATACTGCAACATTACCAATGGACACAACACCATTGCAGTCAATGTCATTGATGCACTGATAGATGATGAGGATGCCCACAGCATCATGCGCGATTTCCGCTTTGATGCAGAATCCAAAGTAACGGTGTCTGATATTGCCACCCGCGTGGAATACGACAACGGTATCGTCGTGAACTCTTTCTGCAAAGCCGATATCCGCAACACGGATTTCCTCATCGGAGCCATAGAAGATGTCAAGGACAACAACGGCAACATCATTGGAGAACAACTCCGCAAAGATATGGGCAAAAACCCGTATTCCCGCGTTTTCCATGCGACCTGCGATGTCCATGTTGATGTCCGTATGGGGCAGAAGAACCCGGATGGTTCCCCCGCAGCGGAAAAGATGCAGATTGTGCTCAACAATCCCTATCTGGACTACGACAACCGCCCGTGGCTGAAACGCCGCAACATCAGCAAAGGAACTCGCAGCAGTATCATTCGCGGAGAATCCATCGTCTTTGATCTCGATAACAACGGCATTGTCCTCAATAATCTGGAGGGAAAAGCCTATCCGGATTATGCATTCGGCATGTATTTTGCACCTTTGCAGGAGTTCATGCAGGACATCAAACTGCAATATCCCGTTAATGTGACAACCAAACGCTGCGAGTTCCCGATTTCCAAAAGAAGTCAGGTTCCCATCAGCGGGCTTATTCGCGCAGAGTCTGCCACCGGCGCGGCATTCAACTTCCTCGGCACAACCATTCCGTTGGAACGTTTCTCCGGCTTTGTCAACCTGAGCGATGATTTCGTGTTCCTGGATAAAATGAACGCACGCACCTGGGGCGGTGTGCTGGATGGGGCCATCAAAATCGGCATTTCCGGTAAAAGCACCTCCTTTGACGGCCAGATGGCCGCCAACAATCTGGATTTAAGCCTCATCGGTAAGGCGTACAGCACCGAACTGAGTCCGGCACTGTGCAATGCCCACATCCGCTTTCAGTCTCCCTCGTCCGAGGTAAAGGATGTCAAGGCGTACGGCAGCGCCACCATACGGGATGGAAACCTCATGGAACTCGGAATCTTCCAGCCCGTCGGCTCACTTATCTCTGACCTGCCGGGGCAGCTGGCTGCACTGCAACGGAAAGTCATCGGTAAAGAACCGACACCCATTGAGGAAGATAAACCAGGCATGATTTCCCGCTTCCTCTCCGCTTTCACCGACACGACTGATTCCGCCATCTCCAAGGTTGATGAATCCAGCCGACACATCCCGTTTGCCAACCATTTCATGAGTTACAACATTCAGAATGCCTCCCTCAAGTTTGATATTCTGAACGGTTACCTCTACACCCGAGACATGCATGCTTCCGGTTACAATCTGGATGTGGACATGAACCTGCGCCTGAATCTGGACACGCTCGATATACGGGGCAATCTCTGGCCACAGATATCAAGTGTTCCGACCCTCATTATTGCGCCCATTACTTTCCTGTCAGACTTCCTGATTGATATTGTCATCTACGGCAACATTGAGGATATACAGTGGAAGTTCACGCTGGATCGCATCATGAGAAAAGGTAAAAAGAAACCAAAGGCGAGCGTAACGGCAGCAGAGGAAAAAACGCCACAATGATTGTCAGCATTGCTCAGAGATTTCCTTTCACCGGCGAGTCATGCCTTTTATCTGCCTCCGGCTGGCTGGCAGCACTGCATCTGACAGGTTTTATTTTTTCTCTTCATGCGCTGATGCGCAGACACTCACCACAGGGAACGCTGGCCTGGATGCTGGGACTGAATCTTCTTCCCCTCCTCTGTATTCCCCTGTATCTGGCACTGGGGGCAGAACGCATCCGTCGCCACACGGAGGAGCGGCTTCCGACTAACTCCGTATTCGCCATGCTGCGCGGCATCCGCGCCCATCTGTGCCAGGATGCCCCCGGGAGCCTCGGACATCCCCTCACGGGAATAACCGGCATGCCAGCCTGCTCCGGCAACAGCGTGCAGCTGCTGCGCGACGGCAACGATACCTACGAAGCTCTGACCAGAGCCATTCAGAATGCACACAGCTCCATTCTCCTTGAGTTTTTCATCATCCGGAATGACCGGGTGGGTAACAATCTCCTCCGTCTGCTGGTTCGAAAGGCACAAGCCGGTGTAAGAGTCCATGTCATCTACGATGAAATCGGCTCCCACAAGCTCCCCCGAGGCTATCTCCGCACCCTGACCGATGCCGGAGTCCGCGTAGCCTCATTCAACGGAAGGCGTTTCTGGTGGAGTTCCTTTCTACGCATCAACTATCGCAATCACCGCAAGCTGGTCATCATCGACAGCACGCAGGCCTACCTCGGCAGTCTGAACGTAGGGTTGGAGTATATCCGGCAACGGGGAAAAACGTATTGGCGGGATACCTTTGCCGGACTTCGTGGCCCCATCGTGGCACAGTGCCTGCTTTCCTTTGCGGAGGACTGGCAACGCGCCACCGGTGAAGATATCAGCGAGCTGGCCCGGGAACAGGAAGAAGCCGGAGATGTCACATGCCGCCTGATTCCCTCCGGGCCGGACGATGTCCCTATCAATGCATGGGAACTCACCCTGCTGGAAATGGCCTATCGGGCACGGCGGCGGCTCTGGCTGGCCAGCCCCTATTTTGTTCCGAATACCCCGGTTTATACGGCACTGACAGCAGCCGCGCTGCGGGGAGTTGACGTGCGCATTCTGGTTCCGCTCAAAGGCGATAGCACCATGGCCAATCTGGCGCTCCTGACCTACCTGCCGGAGCTATCAAACTGCGGCATTCAGCTCCTGGCCTACACGCCCGGTTTTCTGCATGAGAAAATAGCCCTGGCAGATGAGTCCGTTTGTTGCATCGGCACTGCCAATCTGGATGAGCGCTCTCTCCGGCTGAACTATGAATTAACCCTGCTGATGGAAGATACCGATGCCTCCCGCCGCATCTGTCAGCTCCTGTCGGATGATATGAACCAGGCTATTCCGCTTACCCCGCAACACTGGTACTCTGTCGGCTTCTTTGCTCGACCGGCAGCTCACATATGCCGCCTTCTTTCTCCCATTCTTTGAATTATTCTGAAAAACGGCTACTATTGGCTTGACCTGTCAGCATTGTCCATGCTAGAATGCCTGCGTCTTTATCCTGCTTTTATCTTATCGTCATGAAGTACAGCATATCGGCATTGGCTCGCAAAACAGGGCTTTCCATCCATACTCTGCGTTTTTACGAGAAAGAAGGACTTCTGCGCCATGTGGAGCGTACTGAATCCGGCCGACGCATGTACGGCGAGGCGAGCCTGGGCTGTCTGCTCGGTGTTTTGTGCATGAAGCAGGCGGGGATGACCCTGCCGCAGATTAAAGTATTCTTTGATGAGACAGTGCGCGGAGCCATCTCCCTGTCCAGCCGCATGGAGATGCTGCAGGAAGCTCGCCTCCAGCTGGAACAGAAGATGGATGACATCAGACGGGGCATGGAGCTCATTAACTTCTTTCTGGACGGTACAAAGCGAGCCATTCAGGCAGCCGGCGAAGGCAAGAATCCGGATGAGGCATTCCCTTTCATCACTCTTTCCGGCATCGTGAACTTCCCATTCATGAAAGACAGCCAGGGGCGACTGGAGCCTTCCCTCCCGGAATCTGAGACTCAGGCTTAATACAGTCGAGACAAAGCTCGGAGTGTATAGGGAATGATATCGGATTCCCGCGCAAGGTGCATTTTCTCTGCCCACTCGGCATCTGCCAGCAAAGCCCTGCCCACGGCTATCAAATCAGCCTCACCGGAGCGAACCATCCGCACTGATTCGGATACGTTGAAATCTGCCCCGCCGCCGCTGATGACCGGCTTGTGTGTCAACAGACGGGTCCACGCTGCCAACGTGAGCGGATTGCCGACAAATGCCGGTTCCGGGCGGCGATTTTCCGAGCAATCAAACACATCCACCCCGGCCGCGCAAAGAGGCTGTAATAATTCAGAAAGCTCATGAGGGGAATCGGCCAGTCTGGCCTCCGGATGCCCTTCTTTCCACTGAGAAAAGCGGAAAATAATGGGGAAGCGACTCCCCACGGCCTTTCTGACCGCATGAATCACTTCGCAGGCAAAGCGGGTACGCCCCACAATGTCACCTCCATAGATATCGCGACGGTGATTTGTCTCTTTCCATAAGAACTGATCAATGAGGTAGCCATGCCCCCCCTGTATCTCCACTCCGTCAAACCCCAAAAGCTGTGCAAGACGAGCGGAGCGGGCAAAGGATGCACAGATATCGGCTATACGCTGCCGACTCATCTCTTCGCCGGTTTTCTCCAGCGTCAACGGATTGATTCCCGACGGCCCGACAGGATACGCCTCCGGATGCGGAATATCCCCTGTCACCGGACGCCGCATCCCCACATGACAAAGTTGCGGAACTATTTTGCAGCTGGTTGCATGCACTGCCCGGCATATCCGCTTCCACGCACGCAGGGCAGCACCACCGTAAAATTGAGGCATACAACTGTCATCGGAAGCGGCTTCATCATCTATCGTAGCAGATTCAGTAATAATCAGTCCCACTTCTCTCTCCGCACGGCGGCAATAGTATCGAGCCATCTCCGGCGTGGGAATACCGTCCGGCGCCAGCTTTCGATTCATCGGAGCCATGACGATGCGCGATACCAACGACAGTTTTCTGTCAGAAAACGGACGAAACAGGGCTTCAACCTCACGAATACAAAGAGCAGTTGATGTTGTCATCATGTCCGTAATATACGCACTTCTTTCTTTGTTTGCAATGAGTTAGAACAACCTGTTTTCTAACGAAAAATCTCTCATTTTCGCAAATACTCCCATATGATAACTTTTTATACTGGACAATAATAATTAAAAAGGTATAATTTTTTCAGCATGAACAAGACAGCCAATATCCCCCACATCGTTCTACTGGAGCTGCTCTACACGCTGGACGACATCCGGAGAGAAAGCCTGAAACTCACCTCCTCCTCCCACATCAAAAAGCTGATGGGGCTTACCATTCGTCAGGCCTCTGCCATTGCCCGCCTGAAGATGCTCATGACCAAAGCACCGCAGGGCGTAGCGCTCAAGACACTTGCCCAGGAGCTGCAGATGACCGTTCCCGCCACCTCCCTGCTGGTGGAAACCATGGTAGGCAAAGGAGTGTTTGAGCGCAATCAGAACCCGGATGACCGCCGCGCCATCTGCATCCGACTTTCTGCCAAAGGGCAGGAGCTCTTTGACGTTGGATTCTCCGCTCTGGAGCGCCAGCTGGACAACCATTCTGCGGAAATCACAAAGGACGAGCTCGAAGTTTGCCGCCGCGTATCAGAGAAACTCACCCGCAGTCTCACCCGCGGAAAGAGCTACTGATTCAACGGTCAAACGCCCGTTTTTTTGCTACTTTAGCTTGACTCCGAGCATTCTTGAGTGTACTATAGGAAGCGAACCGACGGGTAACAAATACCCCGAAACCTTTACCATCATTCCATATGCCGAATCAACCGAATCTTCTGGCACAGGTTCGCCAATATCTCATCACCCACGGAGAAGACTACCAGTGGGTCACCATGGGTGCGACAAGTGAGAAAATTGGCCTGGCCTACCTGCCCTCCAACTACGACGGGTACCCCTGCACGTTCATGTTCACCGAGCTGAAAGAGCCGTGCAGTCTGGTATTTGATGTCAACTTTGCCGTGCGTATTCCCGAGGAAAGCCGCAAGGAAGTAGCCTTGCTTCTGCTGACTCTCAACGCCAACCTGCCCGAGGGGCAGCTCCTGCTGGATATGGAACACGGATTCGTGTACTACCGCCTCAAGTTTGTGGTCGATGACCTCAACATCTCTGATGCAGAGATTCTCAACCGCATCCGCCGCATGGAGGAACAGGGGGTGAGCATGGCTCGCACCTACGCCCACATCATTACACAGGAATTCTGCTTCTGATTTCTCACCATTTTCATTCAACCAACATCTGCACATTTATGTCACTTGCTAAACCACTCGAAGGAAAAGTCGGTATCGTTACCGGCGTAGCCAACAAGCGCTCCATCGCATTCGGTATCGCTAAAGCCTGGCATGCCGCCGGTGCCAAGCTCATCTTCAACTATCAGGGCGAGCGTCTCAAGGACGGTGTCATCAAGCTGGTAAAGGAAAGCTTCGGCGAAGATACCCCCGTCTGCGCACTGGATGTCTCCGATGATCAGTCCATCGCCGACTTCTTCTCCTTTGTTGCTCAGCATACCGACCGTGTGGATATGCTGCTGCATGCCATCGCCTTTGCTCCGAAAGCTCCCGGAACCCTAGAGGGTCACTTCTCCGACATCCCCCGCGATGCTTTCAACCTCTCCCTCCAGATTTCCGCCTACTCCCTCATCGCGCTGGCTCGCGGTGTCGCCCCGCTCATGACCAACGGCGGCTCCATCACCGCCCTCACCTACTACGCCAGCCAGAAGGTCGTGCCGAACTACAACCTCATGGCCGTCTCCAAGAGCGCCCTGGAAACCTGCAGCAAGTATCTTGCCTTTGATCTGGGCCGCCGCGAGAACCCCATCCGCGTCAACTGCATCTCCGCCGGGCCTGTGCAGACCCTTGCCGCCCGCGGCGTTTCCGGTTTCACCGGCATGTTCAAGGTATACGAGGAAAAGAGCCCGCTGCAGCGCTCCTGCACGCTCGAAGAGCTCGGTGCCACCGCCACCTATCTGGCCAGCGACGGTGCAGCCTCCGTCACCGGTCAGGTCATCTATGTGGATGGCGGCTACGAAATCGTGGGCATGTAAGCCCATCCTTACCCCTCAACAAAAAAGAGTCGTCCGGACGGACGGCTCTTTTTTGTTGGTTATTAACGGTAATGTAAACTAATGCAGGTGTATGAATGCGCTAAGGTATCATGCTTCCATACCGCTTTCCGAAAAGAACTTTATTTTGGGGTCAAAATGAAGCGCCTGCATGGGAGTCTCAAGCCGTTTTTCCCGCATCAGAACACAGTACACATCATAAGATGACCAAGTGTGAGGATCTCTATCATCATACAACCAGAATCCGGCTGAACGCAGCAAACGAAAGGCATCCTCAATTTTCAGGCATGAAATAAGCGGAGCATCTTCCATACTTCTACGCTGCACACGGATTTTGCAATAACGATAGGATAAGGACGAAAAGCCACAGGGATGAAGCAACCACCCCACCAGATTGCGCCCGAGTCGCCACAAGCGTTCCCCCCGGCTTTCCCGGCAATGCAGCTCCAGAAATTCCGCAGGCAATGCAGCTCGATTCCCTATATGCACCCGAAAGACCAGCTCGTCACCGCAGGTACTATACCAATCCAGTACGATGTTCCGGAATCGGGCGCGAAAAGCTCTCCGGATGGGTTTCTTCTCCGTTCTGCTCATAGATACATACTCTCCAGCCAGTCCTGAATCTCCAGGCCGAAGAAAAGCCATACCGTGGCAGCAAGAATGAGCGCCGGGCCGAACGGCATGGGCTTGCCGAAGCCGATGCGGGCAACCACGGCCCAGAGCAATCCGATGAAACTGCCGATCACCAGAGAGAACACCACACCCTGCCACCCGCCGATGGCACCGATGGCCATGGCAATCCAGGCATCGCCGCTGCCCATGGCGGCGCGGCGGGAGGAATACCCCCCGGCCATGCCGGAAAGGCTTTCCACGCTCTCCAGCTCTATGCGTTCACCATTCGGCAGAATGAGGGCATCCGGGCGGAACTCCAAACTGCCGGGTTCACCGCTGCGGGAATCCAGCGTGGCCTCCTTGAGGATAAAACGGTTGGACGGTTCCATAAAAAGCTGACTCCAGAGCAACTTGTCCTCACCCAGCGTCAGTTCGATATCCTCGCCGTCAGCGGCTTGCTTCAATGACCATGCGGCTGCTTTCTCCAGCCGGGCGGAGCGGTGACCGAACAGCAGCAGCCCGATGAGCCCCACCAGACGGAACAGAATAAACCCACCGACTGCCCCCACAACACTCCAGAGCAATCCATCCGTCGGTTCCAGAGAAGTGGGCTCCAGCATCCAGGGGGAAAGCCCGGAAAGAAGAAGTCCGGCCACAGCCGCCGCCACCGTGAGAGAGGGCAGTACCACCATCTGCTCCCAATCAATGCAAAAGCAGGCCAGCATCAGTGCCACCCACACGCACAGCAATATCTGTGTAAAAATATCATCCAGACAGAAATACCAGGCAATCGCAGCAAACAAGGCAGCACACACCGTCTCCACCAGCCAATAGCGCACCGGGATACGATTCCCGCAGCAGGCGCTCTTGCCGCGCAGCACCAACCAGCTGAGGATGGGCAGGTTCAGATACCAGGGAATCTCTTTCTTACAGACAGGGCAGAACGAGCGGGATGGTTCATTCACACTCAGCCCACGCGGCAGGCGGTATACCACGACATTGAGAAACGACCCGATACAGGCACCGAACAGGGCGAACGCCAGCGGCAGCAACCACGGAGTCTCGGCCGTAATCGCCTGCGTCTGCAGATAAATCAGCTCCATCATACGCCCTGCATCTTATCACCAACATCCGTCCATGACAAGCACTCATTGAGTCGGCATGCACAACAGATATTGTCAGCGGCGGCGGCGGCGCGCACACAGCAGGGAAAGCGCCAGCAGAGAGAGCGTCCCCGTAGCGGGTTCCGGCACAACGGCAAAATAGGCCGTCCCGGCCTCTCCCTGTACGTAATAGCCTGTGAGTTCCTGTCCATTGGCAAGAATGGCCGTCACCTGTGCCTTTTCGGACAGGTTTGCGGTACTGCTGCTGCGAGCCAACCCGGAGAAGCTGAGACGGATGTAGTCATACTCACTCACATCCCCCAGCTCTGCCAGATTCAGCGACAGAGCGCCCCCCTCCTGCAGCTTGACCCCGTTGAGCATACCTGAAAGCACCTCCAGCACGCGGCTGTCTTTCAGTATCACCAGACTGTCATCACCCCCGTACTGTTGCAGGGTCAGGTCTTGCACTGCAAGACTTTCACCATTGGGTACCAAAGAAGTCAGCGAAACTGAAATATCCGCCCCTTCTTCCAGAATCAACTCTGAACCGGCTTCCACCTGCAAAGCCCCCACGTTCACCGCACCGTACAGGTGCACCTTGCTGCCCTCCAGCAGCTCCAGCGTCTTCACTCCGTCAATGATTCCCTTCATGTGGAATGCAGCCTTATCCGTTCCCAGAGCAAACGTCAGCGAACCGGGGCCGGACACCGAACCGCCATAGCTCATATCCGTATCCGTGTCTGCACCGAAAGTCACTTTCATCTTAGCACCCTCGGCCAGCTTCACATCTCCCTTGTGACCATAGTAATCCGCCACATCTGCCGTCTTTTCCGTTCTTTCGCCGCCCTCAATGTATTCCTCTGCGTGCTGCACACCCTCGTGCATCACGTATGTACCGCCGGATTCCACCGTAACCGTTCCGGTCAGGCGGGCATGGCTCTCCAGCTCAAATGTGGCCTTATCTTTCACGGTCACATTCATAGCGGCATCGGCATAGTGCCAGTCATTATCGCGAGTGGAGAAATCTGCGGTATCATTTTCTCCGTAATTGGTATGAACCGTACCATAACCATGCACCGTCAGGGTACCGGCCAGCTTCACCGTGCCATTGGTCACCGTCAACCCACTGTCGGCGTTACTGAGTCTGGTGCGTATGCTGTTCAGCGTCAGCGTGCCGCCGCCCTGATAGTCCACCTCCAGAGAGTTCTTGTCCGAATCCGCAAAGGAGCCGACAAAAGTCTGATGGCCGTCTTGTTTGAAGCTCAGCACGGATTTACCGTTATAGTTTGCCACCAGAGCCTCTTCCGTCAGAGCCCGGATGGTGAAACCATCCCTCGTCTGTCCGCCGGAGGTATACCAATCCATACTGTTGCCGTTCATGTCCAGCGTACCGCCGCCATTACCGAAAGTCAGGTCACGGGCAATTTGCTCAGTATCACTGATAACGACAGTGGAGCCGGTATTAACCACCACATTGTAGGCAGCGTAGCCGTTAGTCTGCGCCAGCACCGTGCGCCCGGTGCCACCCACATTGAGGAATATCTCATTCTTCCCGTCACCGCAAATCTTCAATTCACCCTCGCCCACCTTGCGCCATTCACGCATGTATGAGGCATCCGCATTACGCAGACTGACATTGACCGACACCCCGGCATCCACCACATAACCGGCGGAATTGAGCAAATTATTTTTTGCGGATGCCACGTTATACTGCACATTTTTATGTCCATTGGCAGCAAAATGCAGATACCCTGCCCCCAAGTCTGTATCAGCAGTCACACTGATACCATAGGTAGCATCATCCTTTGCGGCTTCAAAAACAAGGTTCTGGGTCAGGAACAACTTGGCATAGGTCACGCCGGTTGCAGCCTGCGCTTCCTTATCCACAATAACCACACTCTCCGTGGCATTCAGATACTCATTCCCATAGGCATACCAGTTATTCGTATCCTTCAGAGCAGAAAGAGACTTCCACGTATGCTGCCCGGTCGCTACACCATTGAATGCCACCGAATTCCAATTCTCATCATAAAGATTTCCGTCCGCGTGTGATAAAAAACCTCTGGCAGCAACAACATTAACCGTGGTGCCATTGAATACGCCGGAAATCCCTCCCTTGTCATCCATTTCTTCCGCTCCGTTAATCACCAGCGAACCGCTCACTCGCCCCATATCCACGCGTACACTATCGGCATTTATCACCGACTGTGTCCACTCCTTCGCCTCGCTGCTCAGGGTCTGCTTGTTGTCATTCGTACTGCCATGGTGCGTTGAGAGAAATTTGTACGAACTTCCGTCCCATACAAAGTAGGGGCTGCCGGAATCTCCCTCCGTGGAACCGAAAGGCAGAGGAGTCCCGGCTCCGGCACCGGCCCCCTTATCCCAAGACGTGGTACCCACTACCGTTGCATGACGATCGGGCTCGAACGCCTGCCAATCCGTTATACCGGCTATACCTCCCACCAGATAAACATCCTTACTACTCTCATCGGAGTCCCCATTTTCATCCCGCAATAATTGCTGACCGCCACCCACACGGTACACCAACTCTCCCTTATAGTCGCTGTTTGCTCCGCCCGCCATCTGCACCGGTGTCGCATCCGTTACCAATTTGGTCAGACGCGACAACTTATAATCGTTGGTTGTTGAATAAATATGGTGAACGAATGTATACCCCTGTTTGCCGTCTGCATATACCTCATATTCCTCTGCCGCAAGATACTTCTGGCTGTTTTCCGCGCCGATTCCGTAATCATTGCGAGTAAAAGTCGGAGACATCTGAGATGAATTATGAGCCACCGTCACGGCGTAGTTGTAGCCCACCACCGTCATGTTGCCCATGTCAGACACGGCATCAAAGCTGATCATCCCGTGCTCCAGAGTGTAATCAGCTTGCCCTCCCGTATAGCAGATACGCACCCCTCCGTCCCTCTGACGAATGTAATCCAGCATAGCATTCGTCACACCGGTAACATAGCGCCCGTTGTTGTTGGCAAAATCCACATAGGTATTCAGCGACACATCCGTATGCCGCACCGCAGCCTCTGCGGCACTCAGCAAGCAGGCAGACAACAACACACAACGAAGAATGACAGGGAGACGCAGTTTCATAACTTTTATTTATTCTATCAGAGTACCGATTACATGGCAATGATTAAAACGATTCCAAGAAAAAAACGGCACGTTTCCGACAATTCAGGGAAACGCGCCGTATATTTTTCCCCTGACAGGCAGGGCGTTCAGAATTTCGGCATTTCGCGCAGGGCGGGTGGGGCAGCATCCTCCGCAGCGGGAACAGCCGGGGCGGGCTTGGGCTGCGAGCCGGGCTGGATGACGGGAGCCTCCTTTTCAGCGGGTTCAATCGTCACTTTGGCGCGATTAGCCTGCTGCGGTTTCGTGGCCGCATCCAGCGCCGTCTGCAACTGCACCCCCGGGGAGCCGATGTAGAGAATGGTAGAGCGGTTGCTGATGAGGACAGCCGTAGGAATGGAGCTGACACGGTAAGCGAGCCCGGCGCTGCCCTTACTGTCATCGATGAGCGACTGCTGCATGCCGGGCACGGATTGCACGGACTGCTGCAAAGCCTCCGGGGTCTGGAACGGAGCTATAGGGAACACCTCCAAATCGGGGTATTTCTCTTTCAGCTTATCCAGTTGCTCGACCAGCGCTGCGCCGGCCAGCTCTTCCGGAGTCCAGAACAGCAGGAGATTCAGCTTCCCCTCTGCCGGGCAGGCTACATTGCGACCGTCCATTGCCCGCAGACGAATACGGGGCGGGATGCACCCCTCCGAAAGATAGCGCAGGCGGTAGGTCTGCTCCGCCGCCACCTCCCCCAGCGTGGAAGCACCGAAAGGCGTTGCCGGGTCACCCATCAGCAAAGCCTGCTTGAGGTAGTAAATACGCTTGCCGCGAATCATGGCAGCACTACCCTCCACCCCGGAAATCATGGGGTTGTTGAGCATGAGACTCATGGCCAGAGCCGCGCAGGCTCGGGTGGTGGCATCCTGATTGCGGTTGTAGATTTTCTGCATGAGCTCATACTCCCGCACCCCGGAGTTCTGAGCCATCACCGGGCAGAGCTCGCGGATGGCGGGATTGGAGAAGTGCACGCGATTGAGCGCTTTAACAAGAGCTTCAACATAGTAGGTCACCTGGTGCTGCTGTTCCTCATCAAAGGCAGAGGAAAGCGATTCCGGGTGTTTCAGAAACCAGATAATGCCCGGCAGAGCCCAGGGCTGGTCAAACTCGTAGGCCGGCACCGTGACGGATTCCTCCCGGCGTTTGCGCCCCTTGCCTCGGGTAACAGTTTCGCGTCGATTCCCCGTCTGAGCAGAAATGGACATCCAGAGAGCCGGAGCTGTCGCGGCCACGTCCGGCGCCGGAATCGCCGCCTGAGCCTCGGGAGAACCGGTCGCCTGCACCGCATTCTGCCATTCCGTCACCTTCTGCTGCCACTCCGACAGGAGACGGTTCATCTCTGCCTCTGCCGCCATGAGCGGAGAAAACGTCAATGCCAACGCAGCGCATGCAAGCAACTTCTTCATGCCCTCCATTATAGGTGATACCCCTGTCCCCCCGCAAGCGGAAACTCAGCCAGCCCCGCAGAAAAAAGTGCAGCCGCCCGGAAAGGGCGGCTGCACGGCGTAAACGGACTGAACCTGCATCAGCAGTTGTACATCTTGGTGTAGTACTCGTCTGCCATGCGGTCGGAATCGAAAGCCGGGCAGATATCATTCATGGCGGTGAACACCAAATCCATCCAGGCTTCCTTGTTATCGTAATACAGCGGGAGAATCTTCGATTCCAGAATGCTGTAGAAGTTGTCGCGGTCAGAGCGGTCGCGGGCTTCGGGAGCCAGTCCCGGCTTGGCCTCGGGAATGATGAAGCAATTCTCGCCGTCGCGCTCGAACTCGCGCACCCAACCGTCGTTGGTGGAAACGGTGATGGAGCCGTTCATGGTGGCGGACATGCCGGATGTGCCGGAAGCCTCGCGGGTGACCACGGGGTTGTTCAGCCAGATATCGGAACCATTCTTCAGCAGACGGCTGAGACCCAGCTCATAGCCCGTCAGCACGGCACAACGCGGGTACTTGTCGCTGAGGCGGTTGAGCTTGTTGAAGATATCCACGGCAGTAAAGTCGGTGGGATAGGGTTTACCGGCCCAAATCATCTGCACGGGACGATTGGTGCGCTGGAGCATGCGTTCAAACATCACGGGATTCTCAGTAATGAGCGCGGGACGCTTGTAAGCGGCAAAGCGGCGAGCCCACACAATCGTGAGCGTATCCTGGTCAAACAGATGCCCCGTCTGCTCACCCACCACGCGGAAGAGGTCACGCTTGAGGGCTCGCTTGCGGTTGCGGAAAGCTTTTTTATCGCGGGAAATGAACGCCTCTGCCAGCTCTGCATCCTGCCAGTAGGCGCTGTTCTGTGCATTGGTGACATGCGTTATCGGGCAGATATCGGAGTAGCCCTCCCACATCTGGCGAGAGACCTCACCATGGAGCGCGGAAACACCGTTGGCCATGTGCGAAAGACGGAGCGCGGCCAGCGTGTAATTGAAGGTCTGCTCGTTGGGGGCGAGCTTCAGCATGGAGCGAACCTGCTCCAGAGAAAGACCGTCGAAGAAAGAGAAATTGTTCATCAGGTTGATGTCCATCTTCTCATTACCGGCTTCCTCCGGGGTGTGGGTGGTGAAGACGAAACGTCTGCGGACTTCCTCCACGTTACCGCCATTGCGAGCGAGCATGTTGAACGCAGCACCGATGGCATGGGCTTCGTTCATGTGATAAATTTCCGGTTCCACGCCCAATTCCTCGAAGAGGCGGGCACCACCCTGCCCCAGCACGATGTACTGGGAGATGCGGGTCATGGGGTTGGAGTCGTAGAGTCGCTGAGTGATGGAGCGGGAAATATCGTCATTCTCCGGCAAATCGGTAGTCAGGAAGAACATGGGAGCCGTGCCGAAGGTCTCCGGGCGCAGGTAAAGCGCTTTCACCCACACGGGAGCATTGCAGACGCGAATGAGGAACTTGATGTTATGATCCTCCAGGAAGCTGTATTCCTTGCGGCGGTACTGAACGGCCATGGAACCGTCCTCCGCACGAATCTGGTTGTAATAGCCGTAGGACCACAGAATACCTACACCCACGAGGTTCTGCCGCAGCGCCCCGGCAGAGCGCATGTGCGAGCCGGCCAGGTAGCCCAGGCCACCGGAATAAATCTTGAATACATTGTCAATGGCGAACTCCATGCAGAAGTAGGCTACCGACTTGCCGTACTTGGGGTCAATCTCATACGGATGCGCATACTGGGCGGGCAAGAATGAACTGCTCATTATCGAAAGAAATGTGATATTGTTGTGTCTGCTGACCGCCCCGGCCACACGGCGACAAAAAAGCGGTCAATGTTGTCCTTATACAGGATTTTCTGAATCGAGAAAAGAAAAAAATGGGTCAACTGACGGCATACTGACAATAATTTTTTCTTCGGATATGAATCGGCTTCCGATTACGTTTGACGGAAGGGCGGTCGGTTGCTATCATACCCCCATGCAATCCCGCCAATGGCAGCTGCGACATCACCGCCTGAGCATCCCCCCCGGCGGTGGAATCATGGGTATTCTCAACACCACGCCCGACTCGTTCTCCGACGGCGGGCAGCATGACTCGCAGCCACAGGCGCTCGCCCATGCGGAAGCGATGCTGGCAGCAGGCGCTCATATCATCGACATCGGCGGAGAATCCACCCGCCCCGGGGCAACGCCCACCGATATTGCCACCGAAATCCGGCGCACCATACCGGTCATCGAAGCCCTGCGGCAACGCCACCCTGAGGTGCTGATTTCCATAGATACCCGGCACCCGGAAGTGGCCGAAGCCGCTCTGAACGCCGGGGCCGACATCGTCAATGACATCACCGCGCTTGAGCATCCCGACATGGTGAAGCTGTGCGCAGAGCGCCCCTGCGGCATCATCCTCATGCACCATCTTCCTTTCGATGCCCCGCTTCCCGCCCCGGCGCACATGCCCGGGCTGATTCGGCAATTCTTTGAGGAGAGACTGCGTACGCTGGCGGATGTCGGCATTGCAGCAGAACGCATTTGCCTGGACCCCGGTATAGGCTTCGGGAAACGCGCGGAGCACACCGTGGAAATCATCCGGCGACTGGAGGATACCCGGGCCGGGAATCGTCCCATTCTGATGGCCTTGTCGCGCAAACGTTTCATCGGGCAGCTGCTGTACGGCAGCCCGGAGCCCGTCCCGGCCCCCCTGCCCACAGTGGTGCTTTCCCTGCTGTCAGCAGACCATGGTGCAGACCTGCACCGCGTTCACGATGTTGCGGAGCTGCGGGATGCGCTGCTCCTGCGCCAGGCCGTCAAATCAGCCTGATGCAGCCAATCATTCGGCTGGTGTCGGTGGAATGGCTGCGGGCGCAGGTTGTTCAAAATTGAGAGATTGCAGGCATTTAGCCGCCATGCTGTTCCCCTGTGCCGCAGCGCGTGAAAACCATTCCTTTGCTTCCGGGCGATTGACGGGCATTCCCAGACCGTGATACAGGGCAATGGCCAAACGCAGCTGAGCGCGCTCTTCCCCCGCCTCTGCCATGGAGCGCAGCCGCGCATTGGATGCCTCCAGAGAAGCGCGTTTCTCCGCTTCTGAGCGTTCAGGCTTCTGTTCATCTTTCTCCGGCACCAGCAGGCGTCGATTCCTGTCTGCCAACACGCCGCAACCGCGCAGCATCTGCGGCACCAGCATCGTAGCGGCCATGGCATAGATGGCCACCATGGTCCACACCCCCATGGTGCGCGGCACCCGGCGCGGCAGGAACGGGCGATAGCGGCGAGCGGAAGCATGGCGTTCCTCCCCTGCTCGGCGGGCGCGGCCATGGCGGGCAGAGACACGGACGCGCCGCTGCATGGATGCCAGTTCCGGCGCATCTGCATAGCGCCGCATGCGCTCCATGCGCTCATCATAATCCCGGCGGCGGGCTTCATTGCCCAGGGTGCGGTATGCCTCTGCCACCAGCTTGAAGCGCTCCTCAGCCACGGGGTCACCGTCGTTGCAATCCGGATGAAAGCGCCGCGCCTGCCGATAATAGGCCTGCTTGATTTCAGCCGGGCGAGCAGTGGGCTCCACATCCAATATCTGGTAATAATCAGGTCGCATCAGTTCCAAAGGTATCCGCAAAATGTTCCGCAAAGCGCCGCAGACTCATCTGTGGCTTCCATCCCAGCTTCCGCAGCCGGGCACTTTCTATCAAACGGTCAGAGAGCCCCCGCAGAGATATCGGAGCCGGTTCCGCTGCCGACGGCACGCCTGTTGCCACCGTCAGCTGACGGTACAGCTCCTCAAGCCGGACAGATTCACCGCTCACATTCAGACAGCTGCCGGGAGCCGCATTCTGCGCGGCAAGAATCAGCGCAGAAACGGCATCATCCGTATGCACGTAATTGAGGATACGTTCTGCTTGTCCCGGCAGTCGCGGTTCTCCCGCCAGATGACGGCGCAGCACCTCACAACGGCCAACACCATACAGGGCAGCCAGGCGCAACACAATGCCCCCACTACTTCTGACCGCAGACTCTGCCTCCAGTAATATCCGCGCACGCTCTGAGGGCTCAACGGGTTGCACGGCTTCATCCACCGCACCGGAGGCCGCCCCATACACCGAAACAGATGAACAGAACACGACCCGCAGGTTCAGCGCCGTCAATCGGCGCACCACATCAACATAGGCCCGACGATAATCTGCAGGCGAACCGCCGCCCGTAGCCTGGCAGCAGAAGACCACCTGCGGCACCTGCAAGTGAAGCGCACGCTGCAACACCGCTTCATCCGCAGCATCCCCCACCACATCTGCCGGAGCGGACAAATCGAGCGTCAGCACACGAGTCCCGGCGCACCGCAGGGAGGTCGCCAAAGCCGCCCCCAACAGCCCATGCCCCACCACCCAGCAATCCGGCAGGGGTGATGCTATACCCGGTGTTTCCATATCAGCTCAGCCAGCTCCAAATCACCCGGCAGCGTAATCTTGAGGTTGGCTCCCACCTGAACCAGCCGTGTGGGCACTCCCACACTCTCAACGGCGCTCACTTCATCCGTCACCACCAGCCCCTGCTCCGCCACATGGGCATAGGCCCGCTGCAACAGAGCCAGACTGAATATCTGCGGCGTTTCCATGCCCCACAGGTGCTCACGGCTCACCGGCTCCGGCAGAGAATATCCCCGAGCATCCGCCCGCTTGAGCGTATCAACTATCGGGTGAGCACAGGCAGCGGCTCCGGTCTCTTCTGCAGCCTCCAGACAGGCTCGAATGCCGCCCGAAGTCACCAGAGGGCGAGCTCCGTCATGAACAGCCACCATCCGCGTTCCCTCCGGCAGCGCCGCCAGACCGGCCGCAACGGAATCCTGACGCTCAGCACCACCATCCACCCGCAACACGGGAATCGGAAAGGCTGCGGAAGCCAGCCCCGTCTCCACCCAGCGGGAGGGCGGGCAAACAACCACGACCGCAGCAGCCCCGGCCTCCACAAAGGCATCCACGCTGCGACGCAGCACCGGAACACCGTCCAGCAAAGCTGCCAGCTTGTCAAAACCGGCCCGCCGCGAACTCCCGGCAGCCACGATAACGGCACAGAACATAGCGATTCAGGCTAAGAGAGGTATAAAATCAGTTCAGACGCGCACCGACCAGACGGGACAACACCTTACCGGGTGCACGGCCCTCCGTGCGAGCCTGCATTTCTTTCATGACCCGCCCCATGTCTTTCTTGCTCGTGGCACCAAGCTCCGCAATGACGGTCTCCAGCACCGGCAGAATCTCCTCCTCCGTCATTTCTTTCGGCAGGAAAGAGGCCAGCACCTCCATCTCCGCACGCTCCTTGGCCACCTGGTCCTCACGCCCGGCCTGAGCATAGAGAGCGATGGCATCCTCACGTTGTTTCATCTGTTTGCGAACAACATTCTGAGCTTCGGTAAGCGGCAGCTCTTCGTGCACATTGCCGCGAGCCACCTGGGCATTCTGCAAAGCTGCCTTCAATCCGCGCAGCGCACCCAGTGCCACCGTATCCTTACTGCGCATGGCATTCTTCATTCCCTCCGTAATCTGCTCGTAAATCGTACTCATAACATCCGCATTAAATCACGCCTCACACGCACGCGCAAGCCGGAAATGCGTCAACCGCCTCATTCGGGGCGCAGTCTTACGCACTCCTGCCTTGACGCATTACGGCAGAGTATGCTAGAATGCCGCAATCTCATGAGTAACGACCACACACCGGTTCATCTGATGGAAAATCCGAGCACGATTCAGAAGATGTTCGGGGATTATTATCTCGAATATGCCTCGTATGTGATTCTGGAGCGAGCCGTACCGCACATTGCGGATGGGCTCAAGCCGGTGCAGCGGCGTATCCTGCACTCCATGGAGCGTATGGATGACGGGCGCTACAACAAGGTGGCCAACATTGTGGGCGACACCATGAAATACCACCCCCACGGCGATGCCTCCATCGGCAGTGCGCTGGTGACGCTGGGCCAGAAAGGGCTGCTCATTGACACACAGGGTAACTGGGGCAACATCCTCACCGGGGACTCAGCCGCCGCACCGCGATACATTGAGGCACGCCTTTCCCCCTTTGCCAAAGAGGTGGTATACAGCCCGAAAGTGACCCAATGGAAGCTCAGCTACGATGGCCGCAACAAGGAACCCGTTTCCCTGCCCGTCAAATTCCCGCTTCTGCTGGCACAGGGGGCGCTCGGCATTGCCGTGGGCATGAACTGCCTCATCCTGCCCCACAACTTCAATGAAATCATCGAAGCCGCCATCCATTACCTGCGCGGCGAGGAATTCACTCTCTACCCGGACTTCCAGACCGGCGGGCTGCTGGATGTGAGCAACTATAACGATGGCACAGGCAACAGCCGACTGCGCTGCCGGGCGCGGATTGAAGTCGCGTCCAAGAAGCTGCTCCGCATCACGGAAATACCCTACGGCACCACCACGGAATCGGTCATCCAGAGCATTGAGAACGCCATGGATAAGGGCAAGCTCAAAGTCGCCAAAATCGAGGACAACACAGCGGCTCAAGCCGATATTCTGGTGCATCTGGCAGCGGGACAGGACGTGGAGAAGCTCTGCAATGCCCTCTATGCGTTCACCGACTGCCAGGTGAGCATCTCGCCCAAGGCTGTGGTCATCGTGAATCGCAAGCCGGTATTCATGGGGGTGAGCGAAATCCTGAAGCACAACGTCGATTTGACGAAAGAAACGCTGCGGCAGGAGCTGGAGGTGCAGCTGGCAGAACTGCAGGAAAACTGGATGCAGGCCAGTCTGGAAAAAATCTTCATCGAGAACCGCATCTACAAGGTGCTGGAAGAAAGCGAGAGCTGGGAACAATCCCTCACCGAAATCGCTGAGCGTCTGGAACCCTTTGTCCGCGATTTCTGGCGACCCGTCACGCGTGATGACATCATCCGTCTCACCGAAATCCGCATCAAGAAGATTGCCCGCTACGAGATTCACAAGGCAGAGGAACATATCGCCGGGCTGGAAGCCGACATCGAAAAGACGCGCAAGCATCTGGCGCAGCTCACCCGCTACACCATCCGCTGGTTTGAAAACCTCCGCAAAAAATATGGTGAAGCCTGGCCCCGCCGCACAGAACTGGCCACCTTCGACAGTCTTTCCCGCGCAGAAGCAGCGGTGGAGAATGAAATGCTCTATCTGGATGAAGAGGGCTTTGCCGGATACGGTGTACGCAAGGGCGAACCGATAGAAAAATGCTCCACGCTGAGCGACATTCTGACGATTGACAATCAGGGTGTCCTCGTGGTACGCCGGGTACAGGAAAAATTCTACGTGGGCAAGAAGGTGCTGGACATCCGCGTACTGCGTCCGGGCGATGACTGGGTATTCAACATGATTTACCGCGACGGTAAGGACGGCATCACCTATGCCAAGCGCTTTCACCTCGGCGGGTTCACCCGCGACAAGGAATACCAGCTCACCCAGGGAACCAAGGGCAGCCGCATCTTCTTCCTGACGGTGCATCCCAACGAGGAGGACAGCTCGACCATGTCGGTGAATGTCTACCTGAAGAACCAGTTGCGCCGACTGAGACGTCCCATCCCCTTCGACTTCGGCAATCTTCGTGTCAAGGGTCGCGCCGTGCTCGGCAATATCGTCACCAAGAATCAGGTGGAGAGAGTCGCCCGCATCATACCCGCAGCGGCGGAACAGACCGCAGAGGGAGAGTCCCCGGCAACGGAGGCAAGCCCGACCGCACCCCCGGCAGAAACGGCGGTGCCCCCGGAGGGGAGCAGCCCCGTCCCGTCCCCCCCCCCGGCAGAGACAGCCCCCCCGACCATTCTGGAACACCCGGAGGCCACCCAGCTGGATTTGGGTTTCTGACCGAGCATCATACCATGTTCTCCGCTGCCCGCCTCTTCATCCTGTTGTCCTTCTCCCTGCTGCTGATGCCATCCTGCCAGCAGCAGAAGACGAATGCAGTCCCCGGTATTGACCCGGCACCTGCTGAGGGATTCATCGGCCGCCGCCGCCAGCAGCCACTTCCGCAGGAGAGGGCAGACCTGGCGGTCATCTTCGTGGGCGGATTCACGGAACAGGTGCTGCTGCACTTCCGCAAAGCTTACGAAAGCATGCCCCTGCTGCCCTGCTCCGGCAGGCAACTGCGAGCCTACTATGCCTGGGACAGCGGCACCGGGAATCTGCTCTTCCACAGTACCTGGAAACTGCAACGCGACCTCGCCGCCTTCTGCAGGCTCAACCCCACGGCAGATATCGTTCTCATCGGCCACAGCTATGGCGGTTCTGCCATCATGGATGCCCTGCGACATCTGAAAGAACCGCACGGTCGCGTCATCGTTGCCACCATCGACCCCGTCAGCCGCAGAAAAAAGTCTCAGCCAAAACAGCGCCCGGCCTGCGTGGACTATTGGATAAACACCTACTGCTATCCCTACCGCAACATCCGCGATGGCTTTGCGCGCATGGGCGGTCCCTGGCGGCACTGCGAGCAGGCAGATATCAACCTCAACTTCCCCGGTACGCAGCGAGACACAGACGGTGACCGCTATGCCCACGTCTATCCCGAGCCCATGCTGCTGGAATCGAATACCAACATCGGGAAATCGGTCTACGAGCTGCTCTGCGACCGTCTTTCCCCCGCCCCGTAACTCATTTCGGTCTCCATCATCAGGAATTATTCTGCCATGCGACGGCATTGCGCTTGAAATGCAGGCCGGTAGAGTGTAGAATGGGAGACAATCCGTATGCAGAACGACTCTTCTACATCCACAGAAACAGAAAAGCCGAATCTTCTTCTGGGAGAGGGGGCTCGCGTGCTGGTCACCGTAGCTGCCGCCATGGTGGTTATTTACGGTCTGCAACAGGCCAGAAGCGTTATCCTGCCCATCATGATGGCCTGTTTCCTTGCCATCATCAGCTACACCTTCACCGGGCTGCTGCGCCGATTCCTGCGTTTTCCGCACTGGCTGGCCGTTGCTTTCACCGTACTGGCCGATTTTGGCGTGATTTTCGGCATTGTAAGTCTGTTCAACGTCCTGATTCGGGATGTCAAGCAGACGCTGGAGGGAGAAGTTACCACCCGCCTGATGGAGAAGTACAACGAAATCATGGGCTGGTTGGGTAATGTGGGTCTGGAGAATCAGGCACGCGCCGTCATCGCCTCCCCCATGGATATCATCAATGTGCCGATGCTGCTCTCGTGGGTGCAGACACTCTCCGGACAGATACTCTCGATGTTGTCTGCCTGCACGTTGGTCTTGCTTCTCATGACCTTTCTTCTGGGCGAAGCGAAGCTCTTTGCACGCAACTTCCGTAAGCTTCCCAACAGCAGCAAAGGGAAGGACGACTTCCTGAATGCCCTGCGCGGCATCCAGCGCTACCTCTTCATCAAAACCGTTGCCAGCACCTCCACCGGATTGCTTGCCTGGTGGCTCTGCGCGGCCATGGAAGTCCCCTTTGCCTTCATGTGGGGCATGCTGGCTCTGGTGCTCAATTTCATCCCCACCATCGGTTCCATCGTGGCAGCAATTCCTCCCATTCTCATGGCTCTTCTCATGGGCGGCTGGGGCGATTGTTTCATTGTGGCGGTGGGATACATCGCCATCAACTTTGCCATCGGCAACGGTATTGAACCCATCTTCCTGGGCAAGCAGTTCGGCATAGCAACCTCTGTGGTCATCTTCTCCGTACTGTTCTGGGGGTGGGTGTGGGGTCCCTGCGGCATGCTGCTTGCCATGCCCATCACCGTGTTAATCAAGCTGGCCTGCGAAAACTCACGGGATCTCACCTGGGTGGCCACCATCATTGAAGATCGCCCGCCGATTACTCTCAAAAAGAACCCATAATCATTCATCATGCATTCATTCGCTTACAAGAACGGCTCCCTGTACTGTGAGGACGTACGGCTGGCTGACATTGCCGCCGCCGTGGGGACTCCCACATTTGTCTACAGCAAAAAAACGATTACGGAAGATTTGGCCGAGTTCCGCGAGGCACTCTCGCCGCTGGATGCCCACGTGGCCTATGCGGTGAAAGCCTGCTCCAACAAAGCTATTCTCAACCTCATGGTACAACAGGGAGTCGGTTTTGACATCGTTTCCGGCGGTGAGCTGTGGCGCGTCATCAACGCAGGCGGCGATGCTACGCTCTGCACCTATGCAGGTGTCGGCAAGACAGAGGCGGAAATCCGCTACGCACTGGAACAGAACATATACTGTTTCAACTGCGAAAGCGAAAACGAATTACGCGAAATCAACCGCATTGCCGGAGAAATGGGGGTGAAAGCCCCCGTCGCCGTTCGTGTGAACCCCCACGTGGATGCCCATACACACAAATACATCACCACAGGCACCAACGAAAACAAGTTCGGGGTAGACATCACCCGCATAGAGGAGCTCTACGCCACCATCGCTGCAGAGATGCCCCACCTCCGCATCCGCGGGCTCCAGATGCACATCGGCTCCCAGCTCACAGAAATCAAGCCCTTTGTGGAAGCCATCGAAAAAGTAGCCCCCATTGTCCGCAAGTTCATTGACCGCTACGGCATAGAGTTCTGGTCCATCGGCGGCGGTATAGGCATCGTTTACGACGGGTGTCTGGCCTCCGGTCAACAGGAATGGTGGGACAATCACCCGGAGCACATCACCATCCGCAGCTATGCAGAAGCTATCATCCCCTTGCTGCAACCGCTGGGCATCAAAATTCTGGTAGAGCCGGGTCGCCGTCTCACCGGCAACGCCTGCGCCATGCTCACCACCTGTCTCTATGAAAAGAAAGGAGAGGCCAAGACCTTCAAGATGATTGATGCGGGCATGAACGATATCATCCGTCCGGCGCTCTATGAAGGCTACCACGAAATCTGGCCCGTCACCGAACACCGGGATGACACCATCGTGGCCGATATCGTGGGTCCCATCTGCGAATCCGGCGATTTTCAGGCTCAGAACCGCGCTATTGCGGATGTGAAGCCCGGCGAGGTGCTGGCAGAGATGAGCGCCGGAGCCTATGGCTTCAGCATGGCCTCTACCTACAACTCGCGGCCTCTGGCAGCGGAGATTCTGGTAGATGGTGACCAATGGCACATTATCCGCCGCCGCCAGACGCTGGAGGAAATCGTAACGGGCGAATGCCTGCCCGGCGAGTGCTGATAGCTCGATGCCGCATGCAATTTGCAGCTGCCCGGTGAAAACACCGGGCAGTTTTTGTATCAACAGCTGACAAAAATCAGTTCTATGACTTAAAAGGCCGGGCTGGACATCGCTTTTACCTTGACGAAATGCTCATCTTTCCCTAATATGTTCGGGTAATGAACGTTCTGGGTACTCTCTTCCGCCTTATCTGCAGTTGGCTGATTCTTCTTATTCTGGCTGTTTATCTTCAATCACCTGCGCATATTGCACCGGCTGATTTTGTCGGATGTTTCAACACAGATACCCTGCTGCCGCTGGTCAGCACGCTGAACTGGGTCACCATCACCGCCGGCATTCTGTTGATTCTGGCCTTGCTCCGCATTCAGGAAATCGTCTGGAACGTCGCCTACGCAGCGGCATTCATCCTCTTTGTCGGCTTTGCTCTCTGTTCGTTCATGGATCCGGTAACGGCTCTGCCCACCGCCATTGAGAGCAATCGCACCGTGCTGAACTTCTGCGCCCTGCCGCAGAGCTATCCCATCCCGGCCATCATTATCACCGCCATCTTTGCCATGGGCTGGCTGTGCTCCACCGCACCGTTCCGCATCATGTTCACCTGCGTGTTGAGTGTGGCGCTGTGGTATGGCTGCACGGAGGTCTTCCAGTACATGGTGAGCATGTGGGCCAAATCCCCCAACCCTACCATGCCGGAGTTACTCCATGCCATCCAGTCTGCCCCCTGGATAATTGCTGCCATCCCCGGTGCCTTCTTCATCGTATACGCCCTGCTGACCTCGTTCATCGAAACCTTTATCTCCCGCCGCGAAGAAAAACGCAGGAAAAAGGACGAAAAGGAAGCAGCAGAATCTACTGTTGTTGAAGAGCTGGAAGAAACCAAGACTGAATCTGCTCCGGAGTCCAAACCGGCAAAGCCGACTCCCTCTAAGCCCATCAAAAAGCCGGCTCCCATTGCGCCTGCTCCCAAGTTGACGGTGCAGAAAGCAGAGAGTAAACCTGCGGAAGCTCCCAAGGCGGAAGAAAAACCTGCCGATGAGCAGAAAGAAGAGACCAAGGCTGAGGAAAAACCTGCTGAAGAGCAGAAAGAAGCCCCCAAGGCTGAGGAAAAATCTGCTGAAGAGCAGAAAGAAGAGCCCAAGGTTGAAGAAAAGCCCGCAGAAGAGCCGAAAGAAGCACCCATGGCTGAGGAAAAGCCCACAGAAGAGCCGAAAGAAGCACCCAAGGCTGAGGAAAAGCCCGCAGAGGAGCCGAAAGAAGCACCCAAGGCCGAGGAAAAGCCTGCGGATGCGGATAAGAAATGAGGTTTCGTCTTCTCACGGTGCTCATGCTTGCTGCGCTTACGGGGTGTCAGCCGTCCGATGACATCGACAGAGCATCGGTTGCCAGGCAGCATGTGCAGCCCTATCTGGGGCATGTTTTCGGGTGTCCCGTCTTTCTGCGTATCATCAAGGAAACCCGCACACTGGAACTCCGTATTCAGGAAAAGGGACAATGGCGGCTTCTGAAAACCTACCCCATTCTTGCCATGAGCGGAGAGCTGGGGCCGAAAACCGCAGAAGGTGACCGCCAGGCACCGGAAGGGTTCTACGCGACCACCCAGTCCCTGCTCAATCCGCGCAGTAAGTTCCATCTCTCCTTCAACATCGGTTATCCCAACGACTACGACCGCAAAAAGGGACGAACCGGTTCTTTCATCATGGTACACGGCAGCGACCGCTCCATCGGCTGTTTCGCCATGGGTGACCCGGCCATCGAGGAAATCTACACCATGGTTCATCAGGCTCTGCGAGCCGGGCAAAAATCCGTACCCATCCAGATCTATCCCTTTGACATGACCCCGGAGCGCATGGAGCAGGAACGCAACAGCCCACACTATGAGTTCTGGCAATATCTGCTTCCCGGTTGGCAACACACACAGCGCCACGGAAGCCCGGCATCTTCCCCATAGAAGAAAGAGCAAAACAAGCCCCCCGCCGCTGACAAATAGAATCAAAAGCAGGCAGATGATGGGTTCTATTCTTGAAGAGATCGGTAAACTGTGCTATGCTCGGCATCGATGGAGCAAAGGTGCATACTGATAGCCGAAGATGATTCTGCCATTCGTGAACTGTTGGCAGACTTGCTGAGGGAAGCAGGTTACGGAGTCCGCACAGCCGCCGATGGTCGTGCAGCGCTGGAGAGCCTGCTGAGCTATCCGCCGGATTTGCTGCTTCTGGATGTCAACATGCCGGAAATAGATGGATTCCGACTGTTGAAAATGATGGCACGGGAATGCCCGGGGATTCCCAGCATCATCCTGACGGCTCACGGTGAGGAAAAGGAACGCGTGAAGGGACTGGAACTGGGAGCGGATGATTATGTGGTCAAACCTTTCAGCAGCGCCGAACTGCTGGCTCGCATCGCAGCGGTGCTGAGACGCTCTGCCGGACGACAGTTACCCGTTGCGCAGGAACTGAAATTCCCCGGCGGTATCATGGACGGTGCGGCACATACCGTCACCACCGACAACGGAAAAGACATTTCCCTGACGGAAAAGGAGTTCGAGCTTTTCCGCTATTTCCTGACGCATCCCGGGCGAATCCTGCCGCAGGAGGAGCTCATGCTGCGGGTCTGGGGGAATCGCGGCGGGCTCGGACGCTCGCGCACGGTAGCCGTCACCCTCACCCGACTGCGCGACAAATTACCCGCCGAAGCCTCGGCTAGATTTGAAAACATCCGCGGACGCGGATATCGCTGGAACGAAGTATGAAAAAGAAGCCGCTGATTATCCTGATACTCTTCAGCCTGCTGACTCTGGGCGCAGCACTCTGGCAGGGCTACGAGGCCGCCACGCTCAACTCCAGACTGGATGAGATTGACCGCAAGGCGCAAATCAACCGACTGCTGGAGCTGAGCCTGCCCCGCGTTCAGGCTGAATTGGACAGACTGCTGACCGAGGAGCGCAACAAAATGGCTCCGGCACCGGATTTCTCGCTGGCCATCTATCCCATGCCCAAGGGAGGGAAAGCAGATTTCAACTGCGGATACTTTCTGCTTACCCCCGGAGCTCTGCTGGTTCCGCCGGGTGAGGAGGATTTCGGCCACGTGCTCAGCAGCGCTACGGTGGTGATGAACACCATGCGGCGCAAGGCCTTCAACCCATCTGCCCCGGTATATGACCCGACCAAACCCTCCAACTACGACCCGCGCACGCATCTGCCGGTATTCGGTGTATACGAAGCCAATGACCCGGATTTCTCCCAGCCCATGGAGGCAAAGGGCAAACCGGGTCCGTTCTTTGCCTGGAATCACAAGAAGAACCTGGTATACATGCGCAGTATTCCCACCACCCATGGATACGCAGCGGAGGGGTTCATCATCGATGCCGACAAACTGGCAACCCATCTCTTACCCAAGGTCGAACCGGGTCTGAAAGAAGCAAGCATTGATTTTGTCAGCCCCGGCGAAAATGCCAATCTGAGCCCCCTGCCCCTGATTCTTCGCCCGGGAAATGATGTGGAGCTGCCGGATTCCGGAGCGCGCAGGAACGCCATGCGCGGAACGGTTGCAGCCACCTGGCTCATCACCCTCATCAGCATCGGTATCATCTTCGGCTTGCTCGCCTTCTACACCCGCATGGAGCGTCGGCGCAGTGATTTTGTATCGGCCGTCACTCACGAACTGCGGACACCGCTCACCAGCTTTGCCCTCATTACCGACCTGCTGCGGCGTAAGAACACCCCTGCGGATAAAATCGAGGAATACCACGAAACGCTCTACCACGAAACCCGCCGCCTGGCGCATCTGGTGGAAAACGTGCTGAGTTTCGCCCGTCTGAGTCGAGGGAAAGTGCGCGGCCGTTGCGACAGCGGACTGTGCCGGGAATTACTGGATAAAGCTTTCAGCAAAATCTCCGGGCAGCTCCGCGACGCCGGATTCAAAACACACATCACACACGATAAGCGCTGTGACATGGTGACGCTGCACACCGATTTGCTCTCTCTGGAGCAGATTCTGACCAATCTGGCGGATAACGCCATCAAATACGCTTCCACCGCTACCACCCCGACCATCAACATCAGCATGGTGCGCACCCACAACATGCTGGGAATCCGCTTTACGGACAATGGCCCCGGCATACCGATGGAACTGCAGAAGAGCCTTTTCCGCCCCTTCTCCCGCTCTGCCAGAGCCGAACAGGGCCGCAAACCCGGCGTGGGGCTGGGACTTGCACTGGCGCGAGACATGGCTCGCTCCATCGGCGGTGAGCTCGTACTGGAGAAGAGCTCCGATGCCGGCAGCACTTTCCTGCTTACCCTGCCGATTGGAGACAAAGTCAACTGACAGCAGTACACCGTTGACAACATTTTGCAGAGGCCGAGGAAGAATTATGTGTTTTTGACGGAAAAGGGCACGAGTAGCATCCTTACCGCATGATATGGAAAGCACTGCTTCAGATTCCGGTGGGATTGTGGAAACGAATGAAAGGCAATGGGGCAGACATCACCCCTCAGCGTGCGGTGAATCTGTCGGCATTCATGGGTCGCTGGTATGAACAGGCGAGGCTTGAAAATGTATTTGAAGCCGGGTTGGATAAGGTGTATTCCGATTATGAAGCGATGGGAGACACAAAATTCCGCGTCTGCAACAACGGCACGGATGACAAAGGCAGAAGCAGGCGGTCACACGGGATGGGCAGCATCAAAGACCCTGCCCATCCGGGGGCGATGCGGGTTTCCTTTGTTCCGCCATACGGATGGTTTTCAGCACCGTTCCTTGTTTTGTATACGGATGCTGATTACAGGGAAGCTCTCATTGCCGGGAGCGGTGGGCACTACCTGTGGCTGATGACCCGTGAGCAGCATCCTGACCGAACCCGTATCAACAGGCTTCTGGCAGAAGCAAGACACCGCGGGTTCAACACTCACGAGTTGCGCCGCACCCGGCAATAATTTCAGAAGCGACAATCCACCCCTATAGAAACATAGAGTCCGGGGTGATAATGATGAGCTTCTACCGTATGCTTGCCACTATCCATTCGGTTGAGTTCTGCCGTTGTTGTCAGAATCGAGCCGACGGTAGCCTTGATAATACGCTTGCGCTGTCCTGGAGACGCAAAATCGTACTCTCCCGTCACACCCGCCATCATGGAACGTACTGTGAAGAGCTGATTGCCGCGTTCTGTCCGCACGGCCCAGGAATTCCCCATCCCCATCAACACCGGACCGGCCGAAAACCGTGGCGTAAAGGCGTACATGGCCTCCAGGCGATATCCTTTCAATTTCACCGTCCAGTCATGCGAGGGCTTCCATTCCACGGAGAAAAAGGGAGCTACGCCGTAATACAGGCGTTGAGGCATGACTATCAGTCCGATTGAGTACGTCAGGGTGTCGCTCGTATACAGCTGATAATCGGCCGCACCCGCCAGAGCAACACCGCTCCAGCCGGATGAAAAATCCGTCGAAACACTCGGCATAAGCGTCAAAGCCAGACGTTTTCCGTTCTCCAGCCGACGAATCACCGTCAACGGCATGTTGAAATTATATAACTCATCCTTTCGCAGTTGCAGGGAGCCCGACGCATGCAGCGCGGTAATCTCCACGTCCAGCGCAGCGTTGAACGCCCATGCCCCGAAATTCGTACGGCGGGGATCGCTCAGCGGAATTGCCAAATCATACTGCTGCATACCGAAAGAGGAGGCCTTCCCATGACGTTCGCTCATGTCACTCCACACAGACACTTCAGCAGCGCTGGGCATCAGCCCCGTTTCCGGCAGATTATAAGTCCAATCTGCAGAGGCACTTCCGATTGCACCCACCAACACACAACCGCTCAGAAAATTCTTCCATTTCATCTTGCGGCGAAAAATATCACAATCCATAACTATTGTCAAGAGAAAACTAATATCAAATCCCAACAATTGTGATAATGAGTCTTATGCGACCTCTCTGGTCAACTGATGGCATACAATATGACAAACAGCGTTTATGGTCATGCATCTGATTGAACACTTCTCACACTTGCGAAACAGAATATAAGAACGTGCTTTTTGCTTGCGTGCGCAGGGGGCGGCATGATACCATGTGCGGGCAATGGGTACTTTCTGCATTCTTGATGGTATGGCGCTGATATACCGCGCTTTCTATGCTTTCATCAACAATCCGATGCGCACCTCTGCCGGGCTGAACACCTCGGCCATGTTCGGATTCATCAACACCGTGGTGCATATCATTGAGAAAGAACAGCCAACCCACATCGTGGCCTGCCTCGACCCCTCCGGCCCCACCTTCCGCCATGAGCGCTTTGCAGAATACAAAGCCAACCGGCAGGCCATGCCGCAGGAGCTGCGCGATTCCATCCCCTGGATTGTGGATATTCTGTCGGCCATGCGCATCACCACCGTCCGGCTGCCCGGGTTCGAGGCGGATGACGTTATCGGCACGTTCACCCGTCTGGCAGATGAGCGCGGGGATATGACCTCGTACATGGTGTCCAAGGACAAAGACCTGGGGCAGCTCTTCTCTGCCACCTGCTCCCTGCTGCGACCGGGCAAGAAAGGCAGTGAGTTTGAGCATGTCACCCAAGAAGCATTTCTGGAGGAATGGGGCATCTCCTCCCCGGCACAGATAATTGACATTCTGGCGCTCATGGGGGATGCTTCTGACAACATCCCCGGCGTGCCGGGTGTGGGCGCCAAAACCGCGCAGAAGCTCATTCAGCAGTTCGGCAGCGTGGAGCAGCTGCTCGCCCGCACCGCCGAAATCAAAGGCAAAATGCGCGAAAAAATTGAGGCAAACGCCGACAACGCCCGCCTGTCCTACGAGCTGGCCACCATTCGACGGGATGTCCCGCTGCCGGTGAGCATCGATGACTGTGTTCGACGGGGTTTTGACACCGAAGCCCTGCGCGACATCCTCCACAAACTGGAATTCCGCACCCTCGCCGACCGCCTTTGCGGCAAGGAGGAAAAGGCCACGCCCGATGCTGATTTCGGCGAGCTTTTTGCCGCCTCCGCGCCCAAGCAAACGGAAAAACCGGCAGAAGAGCCCACGCAGATGGATTTATTTGCCGCACCGCAACTGGCGGACATCCACAGCACCCCGCACCGCTACCAACTCATCACCACAGACGCTCAACGGAAAGAACTGGCAGCCCGACTGGAAGCCGCTCCCCGCTGGGCTTTCGACACCGAAACCACGGGTCTCGACCCATTGCAGGACAGATTACTGGGCATTTCGTTCTGCATCACCCCGCACGAAGCATGCTATGTACCCATCGCAGAGGCAGCAGAGGTAGAAGCATTCCGCGCAGCCTTTGCCGGAGCCGCAGAAAAAGTGGGGCTGAACCTCAAGTTTGATTTGCAGGTATTGCGTGCCGCAGGGGTACCGGTGAACGGCCCCTTCTTTGATGCCATGCTGGCACACAGTGCCCTCTACCCGGAGCTTCGGCATAATATGGATGACATGGCAGAGGCGCTGCTGCACTACCGCACGGTGCATCTGGAAGACATCGCCGGCAAGGGTAAGGACATGGACACCGCCGCCGTGCCGCAGGAAGTCATGGCCGATTATGCCGCAGAGGATGCCGATATCACGCTGCAGCTGGCAGACGTTCTCATGCCGCTGCTGGAGGAAACCGGGCAGGACAAACTGATGCGCGAAATCGAGTTCCCGCTCATGCCGGTGCTGGCAGACGTGGAAGCCGAGGGCATGCGGGTGGAGCCGGAACAGCTGACAGCAGCCTCCGACGAACTGGGAAAACAGATTGAATCCCTCCGCGAAGCCATTGATGCGGAAATCGGACGCCCCATCAACCTCAACTCTCCCCGTCAGCTGGGTGAGCTGCTGTTCGGTGAAATGAAGCTGCTGGACAAGCCCAAGAAAACCCGCACCGGGCAATACGTGACCGATGAGGAAACGCTGCGCAAGCTCGTGCCTGTTTCTCCGCTGGTGGGTCGCATTCTGGAATACCGCGAGCTGAGCAAACTGAAGGGAACCTATCTGGATGCCCTGCCCCGGTATATATCCCCCGTGGACGGTCGCATCCACTCAACCCTGCAACAGATGGTCACAGCCACCGGGCGTCTCGCCTCGCAGAACCCCAACCTGCAGAACATCCCCGTGCGCTCCGAAGCCGGCAAACTCATCCGCCGCGCCTTTGTCGCACGCGATGAGCACTTCTCCATCCTCTCAGCAGACTACTCCCAGGTGGAACTCCGGCTCATGGCCGCCCTCTCCGGCGACCCCGCCATGGTGAATGCCTTCCGCGACGGGCGCGATATCCATGCCGAGACCGCCGCCCGCATCTACGGCGTGCCGCATGCGGAGGTCACGGCCGACATGCGCCGCGCCGCCAAGACCGTGAACTTCGGCATCATCTACGGAATCTCTGCCTTCGGTCTCTCCCAGCGTCTGGATTGCCCACGCGGCACGGCCGCCGCCTTGATTGAGAGCTATTTTGAGCAATTCCCGCTGGTCAGGGAATGCATGGACAGACTCATTGCTGAATCACGGGAGCGCGGATACGCAGAAACGCTCTGCGGCCGCCGCCGCAGCCTGCCGGATCTCAACAGCGCCAACTTCAACCTTCGCGCCGCCGCAGAGCGCACCGCCATCAACACCCCCATTCAGGGCTCTGCAGCGGATATGATTAAAATCGCCATGATTCGCGTGGCAGAGCTGCTGCGCGGCAAACGCAGCCGCCTCATCATGCAGATACACGACGAACTGCTCATTGACCTGCACGAGGACGAGCACGACCTCATTCCGCAGATCACTACCGCCATGCAGCAGGCTCTCCCCCTGCCCAACGGCGTACCGCTGGAGGTAGAGTCCAACACCGCCCCCAACTGGCTGGAAGCCCACTGAGCAGGAAAGCCGGAACGATTGGTGGGAACGGACAATAAAAGCTGATTTTTACTCCCATGCGGTGGTGGTGCGGGAGCCAAGGCGGGCATCCAGCCCCAGCAGTTCTTCAGCATTGCTGCCGCAAAGCATCATCTGTCTGGCAATTTCCTCCACCTGGTGCTCTTCTTCCACCTGCTCTTTCACGTAATCAAACAGCAGCACCTGCATGGCGTAGTCTTTTTCCCGCATGCACAGTTCCAACAGGTCGTGGATGGCAGAGGTAATGCGCTGCTCATGCTCCAGGGCCAGCTTGAAGAGATCCTGCGGACGCTCCCAGCTGTACTCCGGATGGCTCACGTTCGGTATCTGCACCGGGGCATCCCGCAGCTCCAGATGCGAGATGAGCCGCAGGGCATGACCGCATTCCTCGCGGTATTGCTCCCGCATCCAGTGCGACATGCCGGGCAGCCCGTAAGCATGCAGATTCACGGAAAAGGCCAGGTACAGGAACCCGGCTTCGAATTCAGCCTTGATTTGCCGATTGACGGCATCGATAACATAGGGATTCATAACGGTGGACATTATAGCCTGATGCTTCCTTCCCGGCCATCACCGTTAGCTCATGTCGAAAAAAAGATGGAGATGAGGACGCAGGATTTGCACTAACGCCTTGCCACTGCGGGGTAAAGTATGATAGGATGCAGCCATGAAAACACTGCGTCTGTTTTTCGCTTCTCTGCTGGCGACAGCAGGGCTCTGTTCGGCACAGCTTCCGGAAGGCATCATGGGTGATGACGCTGCCGGAACCGCCATCGGTGCTCTTTTCTGCGGGCAGCAGCCCGGCAGCCCGGAAATGAAGCTCTCTGCCTCGGCCTCGGTGGCATCCTACAAGGCGGGTGAGTCATTCTACCTGATGGTGCGGGGGGAAGCCACCCCGACATGGCACGCCTATTTCCGAAATCCGGGTACCGTCGGTGAACCCATGACGGTGGAGATGCACGCTCCCGCCGGATTTGAACTGGCAGGGCCGTTCTGGTCTGCACCGGAGCGCCACGTCAGCTCCTACGGCAGCGTGTCCTACAGCTATGAAAAGCCGACAATTGTCTGGAAAGTAACCCCGAAAGCGGATGCACCGCAGAATGCCGCATTCTCCGTCACCGCGAACACTCAGCTGTGCTCCGACGACGGATGCGCCCCGCCTGTGCCGAGTCAGGTCGAAATCAGCCTTGCAGCAGGTGATGGGGCACCCGCTGCGGATTGGAACAGCGATGTGCTGAAAGGTATCGCCGGTATGACTTCTGCCCCGGAGGGACTCACCGCCACCCAGACGGACAAGGACGTGACCATCACGTTCCCTGCAGGCAAGGTGCCGACCACCGCGCATTTCTTCTCTGATGACAACTGTGTAGCCCCCACGGCTGAGCAGAAAATCAACCCTGAAACCGGCACTCTGACCATTGCCCGCAATGACGACAAAGACCCCATGCATCCCACCAGGGATCACAACATGGTGGGGAAGCCGCTCAGCAAGGTTTCCGGCATGCTCGTGGCAGATGGCAACGTCTATGAGATTTCGCTGCCGCTGGCAGCTGCGACAACGCCGACCGGCGCTCCCGCTGAAGCCACAACACCGGAGTTCTCCGGCGGCATGGGGGCCCTCTTCCTCTCTCTGTTTCTGGGAGGTCTCATCCTGAACCTGATGCCCTGCGTGTTCCCGGTCATCGGGCTCAAGATTATGAGCTTTGTGGAACTGGGCGGCGGCAGTCGCCGCAAGGTGTTCCTGCATTCGCTCTTCTTCGTGCTGGGTATCCTCATCTCCTTCTGGATTATCTCCGCACTGCTCATCATCTTCTCCAATCTGGAAGCGCTGGCCACCCAGCCCTGGACGCAGTGGTTCGCCACGCTGTGGAACGACGTGGGCTCCTCCGGTCGCAGCTGGGCGGTGTGGATGCAGAATGACTGGATAGTCTACCTCATCCTGCTGCTGTTGCTGACGCTGGGGCTGAGCATGTTCGGCGTGTTTGAAATCGGCGTGGGAGCCACCTCTGCCGGACAGAGCATGCAGAACAAGGGCGGTCTCACCGGCTCTTTCTTCCAGGGGCTCTTCGTCACCGTGGTAGCCACACCGTGCAGCGCCCCCTTCCTGGGTGCCGCCATGCCGGCCGCCATGGCTCTGCCGGGGGTATGGATGATGCTCGCGCTCACCTTCATGGCGCTGGGGCTTGCCTTTCCCTATATCCTGCTGGGCCTCTTCCCCTCTCTGGTGAAGTACCTGCCGCGCCCCGGTGCCTGGATGGAATCCCTCAAGCAGGGACTCTCTTTCCTCCTCTTCGCGGCGGCGGCCTGGATTCTCTACGTCTATCTTTCCTTCATTCCGGCAGAACAGCAGGCCAACACCCTCTGGGTGCTCGTCGGGCTGGTCATCTTCAGCTCTGCATTCTGGGTCTACGGTCGCTGGTGTCCCATGTATCAGAGCAAAGAGAGCCGCATCATCGGCCTGGTGGTTGCCATCATCCTCGGCGCTGCCGGTGTGTACTACTCCATGCCCACCGCACAGGAAGAGCCCGCTGAGGGCGCTCCCGTTGCTCTTGAGTGGGGGGAATGGAGCGAATCTGCCATGAAGAAAGCTCTTGATGAAGGCAAGCCGGTCTTCGTGGACTTCACCGCCAAGTGGTGTGCCACCTGTCTGGCCAACAAAGGAGTGGCCTACTCCGATGAGGTGTACGATGCCTTCCGCAAGGGCAATGTTGTGCTGATGCGTGCCGACAAGACGCGCCCCTCCCCCGCCATCGATGAAGCCATGCGCAAGCTCAACCGCAGCTCCGTGCCCGTGAATGCGCTCTACCTTCCGGAGGGTAATCCCGTGGTCACCCGTGAGCTGCTTACTGCCGATTACCTGCTTGACTTCCTGAAACAGAACCTCCCCTCCGTCCCCGCTGCCAAGGCTCAGTCGGCAGCAGAGGAGGAAGAGATGACGGATGAAGAGTTCGAAGAGCTCTTTGACGATGAGGAAGAAGACACCGCAGAGGAAGAAGAAGAAACCGACAGCGAGGAAAGCTGATATCTCTGACCTGCACTCCTCTTTTTCCACCCCGGCGGCCCCACCGCCGGGGTGGATTGCTTTAATCATCAGGCCTCGTGTTCAGCAATGAAAAAATGGTAACCGAAGCAAGGCTCATTTACCCGCAGGAGAACGCGGCAGAGGCTTGACTTGGCAGAGAAAGGGTGCTACTCTTTGCCCATGCCTGACATGGATTTAACAGAGGAGATTCTCCGTCTCAAGAAAGAACGCAACGCCGTCATTCTGGCACACAGTTACCAGCGCCCGGAAATTCAGGATATCGCTGATTTTGTGGGGGATTCTCTGGCACTGGCACGCAAGGCACAGGAGGCCACCTGTGATGTGATTGTGTTCTGCGGGGTGCATTTCATGGCAGAAACAGCCTGCATTCTGAATCCCGGACGCACGGTGCTGCTGCCGGATTTGAATGCCGCCTGCTCTCTGGAGCAATCCTGCCCGGCTGATGAGCTGGAAGCTTTCCTGAAGGAACATGCAGACAAGAATTACTACGTGGTGGCATATGTGAACTGTTCCATCGGCGTGAAAGCACTGGCAGACGTCATTGTGACCAGCGGCAATGCTCAACGCATCATCGAAACCGCACCCGCCGACCGCCCGATTCTCTTTGTGCCTGACCGGAATCTGGGTGCCTGGACCAGCCTGAAAACAGGGCGTATCATGACCATGTGGAATGGAGCCTGCCATGTCCACGAGCGTTTCAGCCGTGACAAGGTGCTGGAAATGAAAGCTCAGTACCCGGATGCAGAAGTGGTATGCCACCCGGAATGCCAGGAACCCATCCGCCTGCTGGCAGACCACATCTGCTCCACGGAAAAGATGATACCCTACTGCCGCGATAGCAAAGCCGCCCGTTTCATCATCGTGACGGAAACCGGCATCCTGCATCGTCTCCGCAAGCTCGTGCCCGGCAAGGAATTCATCGGTGCCGGCATCGAGAAATGCTCGTGCAATGAGTGCGAATACATGAAGCTCAACACCCTGCAGAAGCTCCGCGACTGCCTGCTCAACATGGCACCGGAGGTACGCATCGAGGAGAGCCTGCGCCGCCGCGCCGCCAAACCGCTGGAGCGGATGCTGGAGCTGTCGCTCTGACGAACAATTTCATGAACATCGCGCCGCACATTGTCGCCCACGGCAACTGGCTCTCCATGGAAAAGTACATGGAGCTGGCACTCTTTGATGAACAGGGGGGCTACTACAACAGCAACATCGCGGATATCGGCGTGCGCGGCGACTTCTCCACCTCCGCCACCATCAGCGATTTACTTGCCCGCCGATTGGTCGCGCAGTGGAAACATGCCTGCGATGCCTGCGGCCGCCTCCTGCCTTTTCTGGAAATTGGCGGCGGCAATGGGGATTTGGCCATGGGGATTGCCCGCTCGCTGAGCTTTTTCGACCGCCTGCGCGTGCGCTACCTGATGGTGGATAAATCCCGCACGCTGCGTGATTTCCAGAAAATGGCCTGCGGCACCTTTGTGCGGGTGTATGCCACGGTGGAAGAAGCCCTCAAGTATGCGAAAGGACGGGCTTTCATCTTCAGCAACGAACTGCCGGATGCTTTCCCTGCCCGTCAGTTTGTGTTTCAGGGCGGCGAATGGCTGGAACTGGGGCTCTCCGTTGTGGAGGGACGCATCACCCGCGTGGCTACCCGGCAAGCGCTTCCCAACTCCTCTGTTTTTGAGCGCTGGGCTCAGGAGGGGCAGATTGTGGAAGTGCACGAGAGTTACCACGCCTGGTACGCCGGCTGGCAGCAACTCTGGCGCTGCGGCAGTATGGTGACAATTGATTACGGTGAGCTCGTGGAGACGCTTTACCACCGCCGCCCACACGGCAGCCTGCGTGGGTACAAGGCCCACCAGATGCTTAGTGTGGAGGAATTACCGGCGCTCACCGGGCGCTGCGATATTACCGCCGATGTGAACTTTACCGACCTCATCCGGCTGGCAAAAGAGTGCCCGGGTGACGTGGTGCAGTACATGAGCCAGCGTGATTTCCTGAAAGATCTGGCGAGGCCGGAACACCCCGGAGACCAACACCTCATCGCCGTACCGGGTGCAGGCGACCATTTCAACGTGCTGATTCAGCACCGATTCGAACTCTGATTCCCATCATGAAACCACTACCCACAGACATCATCATCAACGGCGAACACGTTACCCCGGCTACGCTGGACACATGGCGAGTCGGCAAAAGCGGTATCCTGAGCGATTTGGCAGATTTTCTGGCAGAATGGTATGCCGCAGAACCGACCATGCAGCTGCATACCTCCGGCTCGACTGGTACGCCCACCACATTGCATGCGGACAAGAAAGCCATGCTGGCCTCAGCGGAGCTGAGCTGCCGCGTCTTCGGACTGAAAACCGGACAGCAGGCGCTGCTGTGTCTGCCGCTGCAATATGTGGCGGGCAAGATGATGGTGGTGCGGGCGCTGGCAGCGGGGCTGCACCTGCTGGTGCGAGAGCCCTCCTCCACCCCGATGGAACGGGTGTTCACCCCCGTGGATTTTGCCGCTATGGTGCCCATGCAGGCCGCCAGAACGCTGGCACACCCCGAAGGTGCAAAAGCGCTGGAACGCATCGGCACGCTCTTGCTGGGGGGTGGATTCATTGACCATGGCCTGGAACAATCTCTGCGGGAGCTTTCCTGCCGCGTCTACGCTTCCTACGGCATGACGGAAACGCTCTCCCACATCGCGCTGCGGCGCGTCAACGGCTCCGATGCCTCCGATGCCTATACCCCCCTGCCGGGAGTGCAGCTGAGCCGAGATGAAGAAGGAGCGCTGCAACTGACCGTACCGCATCTGGGTATCAGCCATTTGCAGACAAATGACATGGCAGAACTGCTCCCGGACGGACGTTTCCTCATCTTGGGACGGCGGGATGCCGTCATCAACTCCGGGGGAATCAAGATTCAGGCAGAGGAGTTGGAAAACAAGCTTCAGTCACTCATCAGCGGCATCAGCGTTCTGGCGCTGCCGGCTCCGCACCCGGAGCTCGGCGAATGCGTGGCGTTGTTGTGGGAGGGCGCAGCAGAGGCGGAACAGGAACTGCGCCGCGCCTGTGAACAGGAGTTACCCAGACACCACCGCCCACACCATATCCTGCGAATCACCCTTCCCCGCACCGACAGCGGGAAACCGGCCCGTGCTGCCGCCCGCGACATGCTGCCCCTTCTGCTGGCCGGCAGCAAACCCGGCCCCGGCGGCTTCCGAAAGCGTCTCATTCACACGCTGGATGAGTTGAAACAGAGCGAATGGTGGGAAAAAGCAAGTGACCCGAAGATCCAGGCATCCATCTGCAACACAGCTGAGACATGGCTGCACCAACTCGGCAAAAAGAACAAGGTGGCCCTGCGAGTGAGCGAAGCCATACGGCTGCTCCGCAGCTCCCTGAAGGATAAGAAGGTGGCTACGCCGCGCAATATCATCATCCTGACGGCCGTACTCCTCTACACCGTTACCCCGCTGGACGGCATCCCGGACATTCTGCCGGTGGTGGGGTGGCTGGATGACCTAGGGCTGTTGGCGCTGGCGGTCAAAACCGTCATGGACGCGCTGTCCGTCAAAAAAGCCGACAAGACTTCGGAAAATTCCAAGCTTACAGCTGACAGCGCTTCAACAAATCCGCCAACTCATCCGTAAGCAGGCCGGAGTCGGACAGACGGCGAATCTCGTTTCTTAACTCCTGATGCAGCGCAGACATCTGCGTTCGACAGGATTCGGGTATTTCTCGGTGATACTCATCCGAACGAGCCGTCTGCAACCGCTGCTCCACCCGCTGCACCTCTTCACGGAGATGAGGCATCTGCTGATTGACAGCCTCTGCCGTATTCAGCTTGCGAACGTGGTACAACAGCACTTCAAGAGAATCGGCCACTTCCTGCCAGGCCAGCACACGGGGAGATTCCTCCTGCTGCTGTCCGGCGCTGTAGCCATCCCTCACTTTGTACAGGTGAAACACATTCACCAGTTTCTCCGAGCCGTAGGCATTCACCTCCATCAGACGCTCCACAACGGGGATATAGCTCTGGAAGATATGGGTCAGCGTACGCATGGAGTCGGACAGCATCCGTGCGTCCTCCGGTGTCGATACCGGGAGTGTCTCCAACTGACAACAAAGCCCCTGCATGCGGTCAAAAAGCACCTTCAGCTCATCTGCGGCCTTATCTGCACTCTCACGGTCGCTCACGGAGCGGAGAATGCGGTCAATCTGCCGGGCCTGATTCAGCAACTCCGTACATACCGGGCAGCGCTGAAGCTCTTCTGACGGTGCTTCCGCATCCGCTACCGTCACCGGCAGGGGAAGCAACATGGCAGCAGCCATCAATGTGAAGCAGCCTCTCATGGGGCGGGTACTCTACTACACTTACCCTGTCTTGTCAAGCCTTCAGGCCTGACAGGACAAACATTTACGATTTTTCCGGAGTTTACAGCAGGCGTCCGGCAGCATAATCAGCGGCCATGAGGCCCGCGCCGATGATACCGGCATCTGCCCCGAAATGGGCCGGGAGCACGCGCAGGTTGGCATAATGCACGGGGAACAGCTGTGCCTTGAGCTGCGCATCCAACGGTTCGAAAAGCAAATCCCCGGCTTTCGCCACCCCGCCGCCGATGATGAAGGCATCCGGTGCCAGGGTATACATCAGATTCATGATGAGACAGCCCAGCTTTTCCGCAAAGTCCAGATACGCCTGTCGGGCAATGGCATCCCCGGCACGGGCGGCCAACTCCAGCTTGTAGGGCGTGCACTCCTCCACGCTGCGGGTGATTCCTGCGGCAGCATAGCGGGCAACGGCATCAGCCGCCATCTCATTGTTGCCGATGTATTCCTCCACCGCTCCGCGATTGCCGAAGGGGCCCACTCGACCATTGTAACACACGCTGGTCTGCCCCACCTCACCGGCAGAAACACGGCTCCCGCGCAGCATGCGGTCGTTCACCACGATACCGCCGCCGATTCCGGTGCCGAGTGTCAGGCAAACGATATTCTGCAGCCCCCTGCCCGCGCCCAGCTTCCATTCCGCATAGGCCATGCAGTTGGCATCATTATCCAGCACCACGGGGATGCCCAGCTCGCGCTGCATCACCTCTCGCACCGGAACCTCGTGATTCCAGACCGGCACGTTCGTCAGCTGATAGAGAATCCCCTTCTGAAAATAAACCCAACCCGGCATTCCCAACCCCACCGCCACGGCATCGGGATGCCGCTGCATGAGAGTGCGAATCGTCTCGCACATAGCAGCAATGATGCTCTCCGGGCTGTCAAACAGCTGCGTGGGCAGCGGCTCTGCCTTATCCAACAGCTCACTACCGCAAGTGACACCTATTTTGATACTCGTTCCACCGAAATCCACCGCGATTGCCTTACTCATGCAGGCATTATACGGATTCTCGATGAAGCCGTCAAGAGCCTCCATCGACTCTAACCCCAAAATCTTTCGCACAGGGGAGAAACCGGACTCCCCGCGCAAGTCTTCATCATATTTCTCTTGTTATCCTGTAGTCAAAACCTCACGAACCACATGATATTCCTTAATTTTTCCTAACCTTATCCAACTCTTTTTCGTCAGGATCTTCTTTTTTCTGCCTATCGCTTTTGAAATGTGATTCGCTCATAAATGTTGTAAAACCAAAGCGTTATACAGGTTCTAACATTTTTCTTTTTCTTACATCATCTTTATCTTACGTCATAAATCTGTTATTTTTACTTGTTATCGCATTTCAAATGAGATAAACTGCCTATGGTTGGATTTTCTTCGTCCGCCAATGAACAGATTTACCTTTAAACAAACCATCATCATGAAACTACACTTACCTATAGTTTTGCTTGCATCGGTAATGACATGCATGGCCATTGCAGATGAGCCAACGCCTGTTACCAAGAGCCTTGGAGCCGGCACTTACTCCTACGTCACTTCTCCGGATGATACCATTACCTCCACTTTCATCGGGGACTGCACAGACGGAAGCTTTGGAACATCAAGTCAGGGATATAACAGTAAGGGCTGGGTTGGCGGCATTCCGGTCAGCGAAACAGACCGTTTTGCAACAAATACCGCCATCATCATCGGTGATGGCACTACTGAAACGAAAATAGGCGCTGTTGTAGGAATTGGTCGCAGAGGCTATGCCTCTACCGGCAACAAATCCATTACCGTCAACGCAAACGCCTATGCGGGTACCATTTATGCCTCCTACAACCTCAACAAGGGTCACAATTCCGGGCTGGCAGTCACGGGAGCCGAAAGCTATCACGACAACAAGAAATATTTTGCGCCGAAAGCGGATGTCGGTTCAGAAATTAACGTTAAATTGGACGGAGGCAGTGCTCTCCAGATATACGGAGGATTAGCGCAGGTTACCACAGCCATTCCGACGGAGATGGAAGCAGCCGCGGCTGCGCTTGGCAGCAAAGAAGAAGCCGAGGCCTACGCAGCGGGTAATCCGGCATGGGCTCTCAACGAAAAAATAATCATTTCCATCATAAACGGAAAAGTCGGTGTTACGGCAGATGGGAATGTGCATTCGTCCATTGCAAACGACCCCACTATCGCGGTTATCATCGGTGGAGGCATGGCCGGTTCGGCTGTTAACAATGAAGTAGCCATTTCTGTTTCCGGCGACTCGGAGGTTAACGGCTCCATCAGCGCCGGTTCCTCTGCCTACGATACAAAAGATGGAACCGCCAGAGGATTTGTTAATTCCACTTCCGTGACCGTCAGTGGCGGCACGATAACCGGCAATGTTCTCGGCGGCGGCGGCAAAGGCGGGATAGTCAAAAATGGCACCAGCATCACTCTTTCGGGCGGCACCGTTGCAGGTAATGTCTATGGCGCAGGAAATGGAGATGAAGTACTGGAAGGCGGCACAACTATCACGCTCAGCAATGATGCTAAGGTGGGTGAAATCATCCATGGCGGCGGCTATAACGGAGCAGTTGTGACGGGTGACAAGACACTCAACCTCGGCACCGAGGAAGAGGCATACAAGGGCACCATCAAAGCAGCCGATTTCACCGACATTAACATGAATAACGGTGATGTCACCATCTCCTCCTACACGTCCTCCGAAGAAGGCACAAACCTGACAGTAGGGAAAAATTCATCCTTGACCATCAATGGTGATTTCAGTGCCGGAGAGCTCAAGATGAATGGCGGCACCTTACGTATCATTGGCGGTACACTTACGGCTGATTCTGTCACCTTGAGCGAATTCAGCTATGAGGTCTACAACCCCGGATACGTGGGAGGCGGCGATAATCTGAATGGTTTCAAGCAGGACTCCGGCCGCATCGCCGTAGGATTGGATGTCGGCGGAACGCTTACTTCCGTCAAAGATAGTGATGGGGTGGAATACTTCTATGACGGTGACCTCGACAGATACGTCGCCCCCGGCGCAACGCATTGGGACATTTACTACATGAACACCTCCGATCATGAAGCCAAGGCAAGCGAAATCATCGAAGCCAGCAAAGATGCGCAGGGAGATGCCCTGTTGCAGTGGATTGAAATGTCTGCCGGTATGCTGGGTGTGAATCAGAGTGTGCGCCTCATGGCCGCGCCCGCCATAAATGAAAACGGAGAAATCGTCGCAAGACCCGTCATCAACGTGAGCGGTGATGACACAGAGCTGAGCGGTATGATTGACTGCGCGACGATGCATGCCTCCGGCGGTAAGATTTCTGCCACCCTTCACGGCGACACCTCACTGACCGTTACCGGCGATGTGGAAATCAGCGGAGAGAGCTCACAGACAGGTGACACCATCATTACCGGTCCGGATGCCAAACTGACCATAGGCACAGATACTGCTTTGGGTGCCAGTACTGTGAAGCTGCAGAACCAGGCCACGCTGGATCTTAATGGCAAGGCGGCGAATAACATGATCGAGGTCACGGGGTGCACGGTTGCCAATGCTGAGAACTACGTGGGGCGCATGGAGGTGGCCAGCCACATGACGTTTGTGGGACCTGCTTCTGCCGGCTGTATTTCCCTGCGCGACAAGGGTGCTATCACCGCCGAGTCTTTGCGCACCACGACACTGGAGGCGCTCCCTGACAAGGGTGCTGACAGGTACAATGAACACACCATCATCGGTGATGTAACCATCAAAGAGAGCGGTGCTATCATTCTTTACAGCGGCAAGCAGATTACACTGACCCGCGGCAGCCTGACATTGGGCAACGGTGTGGCGATGGTTCTCCTGGATGCCGGTGGAGAGTTCGCTGTGGGCGACATTCTTGTCACCTGCATCTCCGGTACCATCACCGGCGATTTCTCCGAGCTGGATTTCCTGATTAACAACGAGGAGCAGGAGGGCTACCGCGTAGAAATCAGCGAAGACAGAAAGAGTGTCGTGCTGGCAGAGGAAGACAAACCTATCGTCGATCCGGGTGAGGATGAGGAAGACAAGCCCATCGTCGGTCCCGATGTTCCGGTTCAGCCGGACACCGCGCCGGTGTTTGAACAGGCCACGGCAGACGTGTTGGCCCAGGGTAACTGGGGTGTCGTCTCCGCTTCCCGTGCCTTCGTGGGAGCTGTTCAGGGGCAGCGCAACAACATGGGCTGCATCGCCAACGGTCGCGGTACGGCCTGGGCCTCCCTGCTGGGCGGCATGACGGATATCTCCGGCTCCGGCATCGCTTCCGGTTCTGACATCACGCTCTTCGGCGCTGCCGTGGGTGTGGATATGAAGGTTGGCAAGCGCAGCAGCCTGGGTGTGGCCTTCGGCTACACGGACGGAGAGGTCTCTGCTGACGGTCTGGGCGACATCGACCAGGAAGGCGGCCACATTGCCCTCTACGGTGAGCACGGTCTGAAGAAGTTCGCCAACAACTCCTGCCTGAGCCTGGACTGGGTGGCCGCCACCGGCACCACAGAGTCCAAGTACATGGGTGTCAAGTGGGAGCAGGACAGCGTCCAGCTCAATACCCGCCTCACCTGGAACAAACAGGTGACCGACCGTTTCTCCTACAACGTGTTCGGTGGTCTGGAGTACTTTGCCTCCGAATCCGACCGAGTCGAGAACTGCAAGAGCGGCTCCGTCCAGAATCTGCGCGGCGAGCTCGGTGTCGGCATCCGCTACGTGGCCGGAAAGGGCGCTCAGCCCATCACTGACGGTAAGTATACTCCGGCTCCGGCCTGCGAACGCGTGGTGCTGTACGGTGAGGTGAGCTACATCAACGACATGGTGCGCAACAACCCGAGCATCGAAGTGAACGGCCTGCGCGGCAGCGGAGCCAATCCCGGCCGTCAGGGCGTCGGCGTGGAAGCCGGTGCCACCATCCGCATCGGTGAGAAGTGGAGCGCCAGCGCCAACTACAGCTTCAACGCCATGGATGACGCCAACGAACACGTGCTGAACATCGGCGCCGGCCGCACATTCTAAGAGCATACAATAGAACAATCAGGAAACCGGTTCATGCAGATACTGCGTGAACCGGTTTCTGTACTAAAACCAAGACAGACATTTACCCCGCGCAGGAGATAAAAAGATGGCACAAGGGAATAGCGAATTTTCTGTGGCATACGGGGGCGTATGCCCTGATTATCCCTTTGTGATGCGGCGCATCTGTGGTATAAGGAGGGATATCACGTTATGGATACCCCGAAAAACTACTACATACCGACAGTGATTGAGAAGACGAGTCAGGGCGAGCGCGCCTATGACATCTATTCCCGCCTGTTGCTGGATCGAGTCATCTTCATCGGCACCGAAATTGACGACACGGTGGCCAACTCGGTCATTGCTCAGCTGCTTTTCCTGCAGATGACGGATCCGAAGAAGGACATCCACATCTACATCAACTCCCCCGGCGGTTCGGTAACGGCCGGCCTCGCCATCTATGATACGATGCAGTTCATCTCCTGCGATATCAACACCTACTGCATCGGTATCGCCGCCTCCATGGCCTCCGTCCTGCTGGCAGCCGGCACCAAAGGCAAGCGCTTCTGCCTGCCCAACTCTCATGTGATGATTCACCAGGTGCGCGGCGGTGCTCAGGGCACGGCAGCAGATGTGGAACGCACCATCAAGTTCATGTTCAGTCTGGACAAGCGCCTCACCGGCATTCTGGCACAGCACACCGGCAAGGATTTCGACACCGTGAAACAGGACCAGGACCGCGATAACTACATGACCGCAGAGGAATCTGTCGCCTACGGTCTGGTAGACCGCATTCTGGAGCATAACCCGCAGCAGAAGAAGTAAGCCGCCATGGCCAAGCAGCACGACAAGACCTGCCACCTCTGCGCCCAGAAACAGGCAGCCAATCGCCCCATGCTCTCTCTGGGGGAGCTCAACATCTGTTTCCCCTGCATTGAGAATCTGGACTACCACATGTTCGTATCCAACATGGGCGACATTGCGGCTGACCGCGTTCTCTCCCTCATCCGGGGCACACACCCGGAGCTGCTGCCCAAGGACGATTCCGAGGGCGACCCTGTGCTGGAGGTGGAAACCAAGGCGCAGGACGAGCTGCCCACCCCGGAGGAAATGCACCGGCAGCTGGACAACTACGTCATCGGCCAGGACTATGCCAAGCGCACGCTCTGCGTGGCGGTGTACAACCACTACCTGCGACTCCGCCAGCCGAAGAGCGATGACGGCACGGAGATTGAGAAGAGCAACATCCTGCTGGCCGGCTCTACCGGCTCCGGCAAGACCCTGCTTGCCAAGACTCTGGCACGCATTCTGGACGTACCCTTCTGCATTGTGGATGCCACCACGCTGACGGAGGCCGGATACGTGGGCGAGGATGTGGAAAACATCGTACTGCGTCTCCTGCAGGCGGCAGACATGAATGTGGCCAAGGCTGAGCGCGGCATCATCTATGTGGATGAAATTGACAAGATTGGCCGCAAGACGCAGAACGTGAGCATCACCCGCGACGTATCCGGCGAGGGTGTGCAACAGGCGCTGCTCAAGATTGTGGAGGGAACGGAATGCAACATCCCCCCCAAGGGAGGCCGCAAGCACCCGAACGAGCAGTATATCCGCGTGAACACGGAGAACATCCTCTTCATCTGCGGCGGCGCTTTCGTGGGGCTGGAGGGTATCATCCGCAAGCGTATCGGCTCCTCTGCCATGGGATTTGCTTCTATCGAGGAAGACCGCAACACCAAGGAATACACGGAAGAGGAGGTTCTCTCCAAGGCCATGCCGGAGGACTTCTTCATGTTCGGCATGATTCCTGAGCTCATGGGGCGTCTGCCCATCTTTGCCCCGCTCACCACGCTGACGGAAGACCAGCTCATGACGCTGCTGACGGAGCCGAAGAACGCGCTGGTGAAGCAGTACAACAAGCTGCTGGGTATGAGCGGCGTGAAGCTCAAGGTCGAGGAGGCTGCCCTGCGTGCCATGGCGCGCCAGGCCATCGAGCGCGGCACGGGCGCACGCGCCCTGCGCGGTATCTTTGAGCGCCTCATGCTGGATATCATGTACAAGGTACCCAGTGACAAAACCATCGACACCGTGACCCTCACGGAAGAGGCGGTGCTGGGCAAGGGCGAGCCCAAAATCAAACACAAAAAAGTCAAGAAAGACTGACAGGAGATGCTGGTACTGGGGATAGAATCGAGTTGTGATGAGACGGCTGTGGCTCTGCTGGAAGCAGCTGCCGGAGAGGTGCAGCCGCGCGTGCTCAGCTCCGTCATCTCCACCCAGATTCCCCTGCACCGCATGTACGGCGGGGTGATTCCCGAACTGGCCTCGCGCAACCACTCCACCAACCTGCCCGTGGTACTCCGCGAGGCGCTGGAAAAAGCCGGGCGCAACATACACGAGGTGGATGTGTTTGCCAGCACGGCGGGTCCCGGGCTGGTGGCGGCGTTGCTGGTGGGCAATACTGCAGCCAAAGCGCTGGCACTGGCAGCGAAGAAGCCCTTTGTGGCAGTCAATCATCTGGAGGGGCACATGCTCTCCCCTTTCATCACCCGTCCGCAGGGGCTCGTGCCGCATCTCTCACTGGTGGTATCCGGCGGTCATACCCTGCTGGTGGATGTACGCGGCGTGAGCAATTACACGCTCATGGGGCGCTCGCTGGACGATGCGGCGGGCGAGGCCTTCGACAAGGTGGCCAAGATGCTTGATTTGCCCTACCCCGGCGGCCCGGAGATTGACAAACGCGCCGAACAGGGAGACCCCGAGCGCTTCCGTCTGCCCCGCCCCATGATGCATGAGAACCACCTGAATTTCTCCTTCTCCGGGCTGAAAACAGCGGTGCTCTATACCCTGCCGAAACTGACCCCGAGCGGTAACCCGAACGACCTGCCGGAGCAGACGCTCTGCGACCTCTGCGCCGGGGTACGGCAGGCTATCATTGACGTATTGCTGCACAAGGCCATGAAGGCACTCCGCAAGAGTGGACACAAGGTGCTGGCCGTTTCCGGCGGCGTTTCCTGCAACAGCGCCCTGCGGGCTCAGCTGGCCGCGCGCTGCGAACGGGCTCGCGTGGAGCTTGTGCTGCCGCCCAACAGCCTGACCACGGATAACGCCGCCATGATTGCCTACGCCGGCATGCTCCGGGCGCAGCATGGTGACTTCTCCCCCCTGGAAACGCCGGTAGACCCCAACCTCAAACTCGCCGGCATGCAGACCCGCGCCTGATTCCCCCCACCATGAGCCTGAGAGAACGACTGACGGAAATTCTGCCCGGCCTGCTGCCGGAACGGGAAGAAAACGCCATCAAGGGCAAGGAGCTCATCGCCCGCGTGCGGGCTGTGCTGGGCGATGCCTACTCCGACCACTCGCTGCGCTCCCAGTTCTCTTTCATGGCGCTGGATCCGGAATCCTGTCTGGCGCGCGTACCCAACGGCCAGGGCTATTACCTGCGAGGAGACGAGGACGACACACCCTCGCTTCAACACATCTTCGACTCCGGCGACCGCGAAGGAGAGGATACGCTCAACAAAGCCATGGCGCTAGCCGTACGACTCTTCGACACCGCCGGCATGGGCGTGTTCGTATACCCTGTCGATGGCGAGGAAAGCTGGGAACACCCGGATTTGGTAGCCGTACAATGGCCCGCCGGATGCCGCGACAACGCCGGAGCCTATATCCCCACCCCCACAGAAAAGCCGCAGCAGGTAGCCTATCGTGCCGTCTGTGTGGGCTTCGGCGAATCTGCGGAGAGTTGCCGCCGCGCCTTTTACCGTGCGCTGGCCTGCGGCAACTGGGCAGAGCAGACAGAGCTGCTGCTCATGCCCGGCTGTGACAACGTGGAGGAGCTCGCCGACCTGTCCGCGCTGCATGGAGTGGGACTGCGCTGTATCGGGCTGGATGAGGAGGCTCTCGACACCCTCCCCCGCGCAGATGAACTCTTCCGCATGGATGAACTGAGTACCCGAGAGCTGCTCAGCCACATTCCGCAGCACACCGTGGCTCACCCCCGCCGCCGGGACTTTTCTGCCCGCGCCGCAGCCGCCCTGCCGGATACCGCCGTTGTGCTGGACTGGGCAGAGGGCTGCCTGAAGCGTGGACGCGTGGAACCCTATGAGATGCGCGTGGCTGTCAACTGATACCCCTTTTCTCCGATGAAGCAACTTTTCCACAAACTGGCAGGCCGCCGATACCACCGTCTCTTTCTGTTGGCGGGTTATCTGCTTGCCGCATGGGCGCTCTATCAGCTGGCATTCACCGCCATGTTCGTTCACGAGTGCGTGGTGCTGCCCGGAGTGGTTACAGATGTGCGACAGAAACCTTACGAAGATTCCCTGCAAGCCCTCGTCCATGGCAGCGGCTCCTGCGCCGGAGACGTATCCTATCAGCCGGTCGTGCGGTTCACCCTGCCCTCCGGCCTCGTCATCAACCGCCTGATGTCTGATGCGGGCGACAAGGACTACACCATCGGCCAGCCCATCGAAATCATCACACCGGAGCTCGACCCCAGCGGGGCTCGCATCAACGAGTGGAAATACATCTGGGGCACGGAGACGTTGGAACTGGGAGTCGGAGTCCTGCTGGTACTGCTCGGTTACGCCCTGCGCGGCACACTCCGCCGCAGAAAAGCAACTCGCGGGAAGGAGAATACACCGACTCGTCGTCAAAACTCTCCCAACGGGCAAAAGAAATCTTCTGCCCCCCGCCGCAGAAAATCCTCTGCCGACACCCCCTCCCCCAAACGCCGCAGCAGGAAGAAGAAAGAGGAGTAAAACCGGAACAGCTTCTCCTTTTCTCTTGACTTATTCTCCTAAAGTTCAGTATACTGAAAGAGTTCAACGGATATGTGCAATTACATCAAAGCAATTAAAGTCAATCAGGTCCGACATCTCCGCGACTTTGTCATTGACGTTGTGGATAAAACAAATCCGGCAGATGGGCCGGTTCATCTGATGCTGACCGGTCGAAACGGCTGCGGCAAGACAAGCATGCTGAAATATCTGGTGGAACATCTGAAAACTAACGCCCGTTCATCCGTCACCCTCTCGAAACTTCGCGAGATACGCGACATGTATCTCCGCTTACTGCAACAAGCCGTTACTGAAGAAAAACGATTGGAATATAAGCGGGGTCTGCTGGAGAATCAGAAAAGAGAAAGAGAATGGGTTCAACACGTTGAAATTGTGACAGAGAACGAGCTACTCTTCCACGAACAACTGAAATCCAGAGAGTTACTGGTTGCCTATTATCCTGCTCAGCGAATTTCCAAATTCTCTCAGCCCAATGCGCCGCAGCTGATAGAAGTCGGCCCGACTCAAGATATCCAATCCAGCCGAGCAACCACGTTCCTGATGTTTCTGGTGCATCTGAAAGCACAGCGCTCTATGCTCCGTGATGAAGGGAAAGAAGAGGCTGCGGAGGCTATTAACACATGGTTTATCAAATTTGAAAACATTCTCAGAAGCGTTTTCAATGATAAGCAACTCAAACTGGATTTCAACCCGGGTAATTATGAGTTCACCATCATCTCCCGCGAGCAGCAGTCCCCGCTGACGGCTCTGGCCGATGGATATGCAGCGCTGCTGGATATTGTAGCCGATCTCATCCTCAAGATGCAGAGCCAAGGGAAGCTTTGTGCCGATTTCAATCAGCCCGGCATTGTGTTGATTGATGAAGTGGAAACGCATCTGCACATGGAATTGCAGGCGCTTGTAATGCCGTTGCTCACGAGCCTCTTCCCCAACATCCAGTTCATCGTTACTACTCATTCGCCGTTCGTTTTGTCTTCCATCGAAAATGCGTTGGCATTCGATTTGGAAACGCAGCAACCGCTAGACAACGCGGATGAGTATTCTTACGATTCACTGGCGGAAGGATTTTTCGGCGTTCAAATTCAACCTGACATTGTCCGCCGCCATTTTGAACGGCTGAACGAGCTGATTGAAAAAACAGACAAGACGGAAGATGAGAGGAAAGAGCAAGCCAGCCTCATTAACCTACTGAAAAGGATTCCCAAGCATGCCAACGCTGCGCTGAATACCGCAATGAAACAACTTCTGCTTAGACACCATTTATGATTCAGTTGAGAAAGGCGGCTACACCTCCGGCATCATTGTCCACAACAGGTCATTACAATGGACAGGATGTTCAGGAGCAACTGATGCTGGATCAGGATGGCAAATGTTATCTCTGTGAAGACAAAGTCAGGCAGCATTACCAGATAGAACATTTTCAGTCTCAGGCAAATGCCCCGGAGCTCACAACGGACTGGAATAATCTTTTCCTGAGCTGCGGGTACTGTAACCAAAAAAAATCGCACCGTTTTCTGACCCTGCTGAATCCCCTGAGCATTCCGGTTGAAGAGGTATTGGATATCCAAACGGATTGGTACCGCAAAAGAGTTCATATTGCAGTAAGGCAAAACATACCGGGAGCAGAAAGCACACGGGGGCTTCTTCACCGCATTCATAACGGAATCGGCAGCATGCGTACCTTTCGGGAACAGATGTTCTATCGAGAATTTGAGAACGAACTTTCTCGTTTTCTCTCTGCCCTGGTGCTTTATCAACATAATCCATCCCCGGCAACGCGAGCAGAAGTCGCGAAACTCCTGCACATCTCTCAACCGTTTCTGGCTGCCAAACTGGGAGAACTGCGTGCTGTTCCTGACTTATATGCCGAATTCAAGGATGAGATTCATTGGAATCGCAGCAGTAAGAGTTGACTCATCGCATGTTGTAATGCTTACAACCAACCAATCAGGTGGTTCACTTGGAGGTACAGTTTTAACTTGACCCGAGGGTTATATATGGTATAATGCCCGACATATGAGAAAAATCGACCTCCTCATGTTGACGGCTCTCACAGCAGCCCCGCTTGTGGGTAATGATTTGCAGACACTTGCAGATGCTCTGACTGTGCAGAACCCTGCTTCCGGTGCAAAGAAGCTTGAGATGCCGGTTATTCCCGGTGCAGAAGTCCGCATTCTTGGTGCAGATTACGAGCACATTATTGATAAGGAAGGCAATATTCGTCCCGTAATTGAAGATACTCCCGTTCACATCAGTTTCGAGGTGCAACGGGGTGACCAGAAGGTGGTGAGCCGAGATTACGCTGTCACCGTGCCCACAACTCCGGGATGCGTTGCCTCGACGCAAAATCCTAAGCCCGTAGTCATTCCGGAGCTACTGAACTGGCATGGAGCAGAGGGGCACTACCGTTTGCCCGCCGTCATCCGTGTACGCTGCACGGCAGACTTTGCTGATAAATTTACTGAAGAATTGCAACAAATCGTCCACAAGGCAACGCAGCAGCAGACTCGTATTATACCTGTTTCGGAAGGTGAGACTGCCGATATTGTTCTCACAACGGAGAGCGACTGTCGTCTGGGTGATGAGGGCTATGCGCTGAGTATCACCCCGAATGGTGTGCAACTGGTTGCCGATACGGAAAAAGGCTTATTTTGGGGTACCCGTTCCCTGCTGCAGATGATAGTCAGCGGCAAGGGTGCCCTGCCCTGCGGTAAGGCTGAGGATGCTCCGCGATTCGGTCTGCGCGGCTTCATGCTGGATATTGCCCGACTCCCCGTACCCATGGATTACCTGAAGAATCTGGTCAAAACCATGGCCTGGTACAAGATGAATGAGCTGCACCTCACCATCAACAACAACTACATCTTCCATGAGGACTACGTGAACTTAAAGCTTGACCCGTTCCGGAAGAGCTACAGCGCGTTCCGATTGGAATCCGATGTCAAGGGCGCGGATGGTACCCCGCTGACGGCGCAGGATTTGTCTTACTCCAAGAAAGAGTTTGCAGAGTTCATTGCATTCGCCGCCGGATACAATGTCAATATCATTCCGGAGCTTGATGCCCCCGGTCACGCTCTGTCCTTTACCCGAGTGCGCCCGGATTTGATTTATCAGGGACCGATGAATCATGATAAACGCCGTTGTGAGATGCTGGACGCCGCCAATCCGGAAACGGTCAAATTCATCAGCAGAGTGTTCGATGAATATCTGCTGCCCCGAGGCAATGAACAGCCTGTATTCGGGGGATGCAACGTGGTACACGTGGGGGCAGATGAATTCTTCGGTGCAGCGGAAGATTACCGCAAGTTTGCTGACGGATTGCTGAAGCATGTAAAGAGTCGCGGCTATACCCCCCGTATCTGGGGCAGTCTCAACACCAAGAAAGGTAAGACTCCCGTGCTCGCCGAAGGGGTTCAGATGAATCTCTGGAGCAGCGACTGGGCAAAAGCGTGGGATTCTGTCAATCAGGGATTTGATGTCATCAACACCAATGACGGAGCCCTCTACATCGTGCCGGAAGCCAAATACTACCGCATGGACTTGAACCACAAGTGGGTATACAACAGTTGGAAGCCCAATGTCATCGGAAACGAAACCCTGCCGGCAGGACACCCCCGGCTGTTGGGCTGCACCTTTGCCGTGTGGCAGGATATGACCGACCGCCGATACAACGGCTACGGCATCTACGACATTGCTGATATGGTGCGCGATTCCGTGCAGGTGGTCAGCTCCAAGGCATGGGGCAAGGCTGAACTGACGACCCCGTTTGATGAGATGAAGAATGCTGCCGACACCATAGGCGATGCCCCCGGAACCACCCTCAACTTCCGTCAGCAGGAAACCCCGCTCTCCGTCTCGGTTCAGAGCATACCCATGCAACTGAATCAGGGTACACTTGCGCCGAACTACCACATGAGCATAGAGCTGGAACTGTCGGAGTCTCCCGCAGCGGGAGAAGAACAGGTTCTGTTGGAATCTGCCTGGGGCAAACTGCTCATAGCCATGAAAGACGGGACTATCGGCATCCGTCGCTCAGACTCAATGGAGTTCAGCTTCGGTGTCAAGCTTCCCGTGGGCAAGCGCGTGCGCCTGGAACTGGTTGCCACCCGCACCCCCGTGGAAAAAGGCAAGGCACCGGAAAGCAAGAACATCCGTACGGATGAATTGCGTGAAGTGACGCTGCTCATCGATGGTCAACCCTGTGGTAAACTTGAGCTGATGGGGCGCAACGAGACAATCGAGGCCATCAATACCAATGTCATGCTGCCGCTGGATGTGCTGGGAAGTTCATTCAAAGGCAAGGTCTATAGCCTGACGGTTGACCCCACTATTCAGAAGTGATGGATACCACACCCCAGCAGAACTTTGAAGCCGGTGCCGCCGCGTTCCGCGAGGGACGCGCGGCGGAAGGCGCAGAGCACCTCCGCAAAGCGGCTTTTGCCGGGCATGCAGAGGCGCAGAACCAGCTGGCCCGTATCTATTTTGCCCGGCTCAAGACCCGAACGGATCTGGCAGATTTGGAAAGCGCTGCACAGGGCGGTGACCACGTCGCACTCTTCGTGATGGCTATGTGCTTTCTGGAGGGGCGACTCATCGACAAAGATGAGGAGAAAGCCATTCTGGCGCTGCAATATGCGGCACAGCACGGCAACCTGATGGCTCAGGCCATGCTGCAACAGAGCGCCTCCTGAAGAGAGAACAACATTTCCTCAACGCCCCCGCCGATGCAAATCGGCGGGGGCTTTTCTGTGGCCTGAAAAAACCTCCAGGTCATATGACCCGGAGGTGAAAAAGAACAGGATGTGGCAGAAGCCCCGAATCACTTCTTCGTGACGGTAATGGTGCCGTGCGTATCGAAGTTCTTCTGATTGAAGGTCACCACCAGACGCGGCAGCGTTACTCTGGTCGGCACCTTGAGCACGTACACATTGTTGGAGCTCTTGTGACCGGTGCTGCCGTTGTGGCGGTCTTCGCACACCTTTTTGGAGCCGTCATACAGCTCCACAGCGGCAATGCCGAGAGCCTGAGCACCTGCGGTATAGGTGAAAGTCACCTCATAGGTACCCGGTTCCTTGACAGGAATGGGCCCATCCAACGGAGTGGGTTTATTGTCGCGCGGCAGCACGTTGGGACTCCAGCCATCGCTGAGGCTGAGCTGGCGCACCCACTGACGCACGGCGATGGAGGCAGACTTGGCCTGCACAGTATCCGGCGCATAGCTGCGCATTTTCTCAGCCATGAGCGGGATGCGCTTCATCTGAGCAGGGTCGCCGGAGCGGCGCATCATGCCGATGCAGGTGGCGGCAATACCCTGTTTCTGCTCATTGGTGTAGGCAGAGTCTTCCAGCATGGCTTCCAGCTCGGCAATTTTCTCCAGAGGCGTCTTATCTTTTTTATTGACCATTCCCTCGGCATGAGCAGATGCCTGGTATGCCAGACGACGGGTGTAGCCGGACTTATCCTCCGGGTCTACCTCCTTAATCTTTTTCTGGATATCCTTGGGACGGTTGATACCCGGCAACTCAGCAGCGCGACCCAACTTGCGAGCCTTGAGCAGCGGGTCTTTCGTCTCGGCGGCCTCGGCAAGCAACTTGTCCTGCTCGCGCTTTGATGTGATGCACTTCTGCAATTCGGCAGCCGCCTTTTTATCATCCCCGCTGCGCAGGAACGGAGCATCTACGGTTGCATAGTGCCAGCCGTTCTTATCCAACAAGATAAAAGCGGGGTATGACTTGGCACCCGGCAGGGGAAGCTTACCCAATAGAGCCTTGCGCTCTGTCTGCACTTTCTCATCCGACACCTGATGGCGGGGAACAGGAATGATAACAGCATCTCCGGCGGCTTTCAGCACAGCCTCGGACTTGAGGTATTTGAGCCCGGCCGCCTTGCCCTTTTTGCTCCAGTCCTCGGGATAGACAACCAGCACATAACCATCGTCAGTCAGCACGGCCTGTGCCTCATCATAATTTTTCACTACTTTGGCAGCCTGCGCACAGGGAATCAGGCTCAGCGCCAGAAGAGTGGTTATAAGAGATTTTTTCATAATCATTTCTATGCGATTAATTGTTTATGCAGCCTGTTCACCATAGATGAAGATACCGGAGAGGTGGAAAAACTCCGGACCGCCCGGACGAAGGATACGAACGTATTTGGCGGCAGGAAGGCCGGAAACCTCGGCACGGAACTCGCGACCTCCGGTCTTGGTGAAGACACCTACATCCTTCCAATCACCGTCCTTACCCGTTTCAGAAATCTGAACCTTCATACCATTGAGACGGTGGTGGTTACCGGTTGTACCCATGACGGAGACACCTGTTATCTTAGCCTGTCTGGGCAGTTGCACCACCACCCATGCGGGATTGTCCTTCGCCGTGTGGAACTGACCGCCCACGGTGGGTTCCAGCAGTCCCCAGTGTGCACACACCTTGTCCCACTGGGAGGTAGAGCTGGTCCAGACCATGCCCCCCCTCGACATAAGCTTGCCGGGGAACGGCTTATGGGCGGGAATTTTGTCCTTGGGATTCGTGAATTCCTCCGGCAGCATCCTGGCAAGGGACTGGAAGGTCGTGAGGTCACGAGCGGCTTCTGCCGCCTGAATGATGGGAGCAAGGAGCTTCACACGTTCCTCCGGGGCAGCATTGCTGCCGCCGATGGCGGCAATCATGCTCTTCATCAGACGGGAGCGTTCCTGTTCGTTCATTTTGGAGCTGAGATTGTTGCCCCAGCTGAGAGCGACGGGAGCATAATCCTTGGCAGATGTCATCTCCTCCAGCATGGCATCAAAGAAAGTAAGCTTCATCTCCGCCTCTGCCCCTTCGCAGACCAGCTTCTGCTGATTATTGAGCAGCTCCTCGATGCGCCAGCGGTCTACCCCCATTTCTTTCACGCTCTTCCAGAAGAGCCTGCATGCTTCCAGCCGGGCATCCGGAGTACCTGCCATGGCCTTAGCCATACCGGGATAAATAAATTTCTGCATCAGCACGGCGGCGACCTCAGGGTAGCGGGCAACGAGCTTCGAGCAGAGCTTATTGTTTATCTGTTTCCAGGCAGCAGCAGAAGTGGGCTGTTCTGCCGCCAGCAATGCCGCATATTCCCGCCACGCCGTGTAGTTGAGCGGCTGGGCTTCCACTGCTTTTTCAAAACACTCAATGGCTTTGTCGATTTTCTTTTCACCGGTATAGACCGCAGCCAGTGTACGATATGCCTGCGACAGAGCCGTGGCCTCCTTCTGCTCGGCAGAGGCAGCTTCCTCCATCATGTGCAGGGAAGAATACACGTACACATCTTTCATGGGCTGCCAGTGCAGACCGCGTTCCCAGCTCAGAGAATAGGCCGGCACCCATCTGTTCCCGTATCGCACGATATAGGCGCAGTGCCCCGGCTCGCCGGCAGTCATGGCCGGCACACCGTTTGCCAGGGCAGCAAAGGCACCAAAGTGCGAAAGGCTACCGCAGACACCGCCTATTTCATAGGTGAAACGAGCTCGGTTCTCACCGTAGATATCGGCATAAGGCTCCACGTACCCGGAACCGTGAATACTCTCGCCGTAGGGATTGAAAAGACGATAAGCGCAATACCAGCATGCGCCCGTGTATGATTCGGCCGGCAGGCTCACATTTTCCAACAGCCATTCCAGACTTTCGAGACTGCCGAAATCGTTGTCACCCTTGTTACCACAAACCATGCGGCGTTCCCAGAACGGGAGTGTATCAAACACGTCATTCAACTCACCGGCCTTCCAATGGCGGGTGTAATAATCAGCGCGCTCCAGAGCGCGGCCGTACTGCCAACCGTAACGGGCAAACTCCAGAGCCGTGGCCGTTGCTATGTCTCGCTCCATCTGATTGTACACCAGCTCCGGGTTTTTCTTCACCATTCCGTAGAGCATGTTGAGCATCTCTGCGGCGTACTGGTGCTCGCCGCTGTAGACAATCTGCTCCATCCAGTCAAGATTATTGCCCACCAGCTCCATGAAACTCATCTTCTCCGGCGAAGTCACGAAGTCTGAAATGCTGTGAGGCATCTTATATTCCTTTTGCAGAATGTCCAGTTTCTTTTTGTTTTCGTTGTGAACCTTGGCAACACGATTGGACAGAGTTGCACCGCTCTGTATAAGAGCCTCATTCTTATCAATCTCCTTGCTGAGACGCTCTATTTCTTTCGCCAATCCTTCCAGACGCTTGGCGGAAAGCTCGGCAGAGCAGCGGTCATTCTCTGCCAACTGCCACTGTGCCAGCATCAGACGATTACGCGGAGAGGACAAAAATGCTTTAACGTTCGAATTTCCAAGCCCCTGAAGTTTCTCCAGAATCTCACGGGAGAGCCGTTTCTGTAAATTTGCGGTATCTTTCCACTCAGAGCCATCAACATTGCTGCCGATATAGGAGCCGAGCTGCGCCTTGCTGATGCCTAATGCCACGGAGGCATTACGGACAAACGAAGGAATTATCTCATCATCGCACAGATGGACAACTCCCGCCGTTGCAGCTAACAGGACAACTCCTGTACTTATTGTTTTTACTGCTTTCATAACGATAAAATTTTCTCGAACGAGACCCCTCGGATTTTATCAAGCAGGCTTTCATGCGTCAAGCAGAAATCTCCTCCTCCTCCATGTGAAAAAAGCCCAGCAGGCAGAAACTCCTGCTGGGCCTCAACTGATATGATAATGATAAACGAAATTTACTTACTGAAGTAGCGCTTCAGCAGGCCGTCGAAGCCCTTGCCGTGGCGAGCCTCATCCTTGCACATCTCGTGCACGGTGTCGTGCACCGCATCGTAGCCCAGCTGCTTGGCACGCTTGGCAATGGCCATCTTACCGGCGCAGGCTCCGTACTCGGCATCGGCGCGCATCTGCACATTCTTTGCCGTGTCGTTGGTAAGCACCTCTCCCAGCAGCTCAGCGAACTTGGCGGCGTGCTCAGCTTCCTCCCATGCGTAGCGGCGGAAAGCCTCTGCCACCTCCGGGTAGCCGTCGCGCTCTGCCTGGCGGCTCATGGCCAGGTACATGCCTACCTCGCAGCATTCTCCGGTAAAGTTCTCACGCAAGCCCTTGACGATTTCCTCATCCAGCCCCTGAGCCACGCCCACGCGGTGCTCATCTGCGTAGTTCTTCTCTGTCTCCTTCATCTCCTCAAAGGTATCGGCTCCGCATACCGGGCAAACCTCGGGCATGCCTTCGCTCTCTACAACCTCGCCGCAGATGGTGCAAATGTATTTCATTGTGCTGTTTCCTTTCTTGTGTGTGTTTTGGTGTGTGTGTATGTAAAAGTTCCCCGCTTCCGTGGGGATGCCCGCATACTACCAGTTATCTCGCTTTTCGTCAAGCTTATTTATTAGAATTATTCTAAATTTGTTCATTTTTTCTCAATTTACAAAAAAAATTACCGTCAGGGGGGCAAATCCTGACGGTAAGAAGTGATGTTAGAGGCCAAAATGGGCTTATTTGCCAAAGGAAACTTCGACTTTCCTGCGTTTCCACATTTTGATGAAATCTTTTTCGAGTCTGGCGGCATCGCGATGCGGTTTGATGAGCTCCTGAGCCGCATCCGCATGGGAAGAGTTATCGAGCAGCGCCTGCATATAGGCTTTCATGGCTTCCACGCCCTTCTTGCCGTCCAGGTGAACGTAGAATGAAATCAACATGACAGAGAGCAGATAGGTATCCTTGCCGGCGCTCATGTGGCTGTACATGGTGGGCTGATCCATGGTGAGGAATTCCTCCAGGCTGAAAGGGAAATTCAACGCACCGGTTCCGTTGCGTTTCTTCGCCTCATGCAGCACCATGGAGAAGCCTCGGTTAAAATCCAGCGTTTCGCCCACGTAGGGGATATAGCCCAGATACTCTGCCCAGCCCTCATTGGCCCAGATAGGCAGACCATTGCGGACGAAGTTCTGGTGGGTGAGCTCGTGCACCAACACATGCGTATTGATATCACGCGATACCACAGAACCATTGCTTCCCAACCCCAGAGACTCGAAAGGCACCATCACCTTATCCATGGCAATCTGCGCTTCTGTCAGCGGGCCGAGGGGTTTCCCCTGCTCCGCAGGAGAGCGCCGCGCGGCGAACGAGAATAACCCGGCCGAATCGGCGGGAGCGCCCCGGCTGATATACTGTTGTTTGGTAGGCCAGAGCTCGACCAGATATTTCTTTGCACTGCGGTCATCTGCTGTACGGGGCACAGGGAGCACCTCACCCACAGCCTTGTTGGCGGCGTAGGCGCATTCGAACAAACGTCCCACCGTCTCACAGGCGGCATCATCCAGTGCCACGGGAGAATGGAAACGGTAATTATTCGTCTCATAGACAAACCCAACCCCGGGCTGCTGTCCCTTGCTCTCCAGCACCGTCTCCTTCGGCACGGGAACCCCCTTGGGCCAATCACCGGGGGAAGCCACGCGAACATTCTTCACGCCCATTTCGCGCAGTTCCTTTTTCTTGCGCGTTGCCTCCTTGCGGGGGTCGCGTTTTTTTGTTTTCTTTTTCTTATCTGCCTGTTGCAGGGAGAAATGCTCCACCGCACCATCGGCGGGCAGAATCGGGTCAGCGACAGCAAGCGGGGCAAAAGCCACCAGAGCACCGAGCAGGGGGAAGAAAAGATGTTTCATCTCTCTGATATCTGATTGTTGAATGTAATATAACCGTGTTCGGTAAGATGATGACCGAAAAGCCGCCGGAATGCAAGCCAAAAAGCGGGGAAAGGGTCATAGGTGCTTTATTTGATTGCAAAACGACCGCCGTGAGAGTAGAATGGGCGCGTGAAACTCACTCCGCTCAGAATCTACGCCATCAAGCTGGCAATGTTTTCCACCGTACTGGGGTACATGGCGCTGGATTTGTTTGTCTTTAAGGGACCCATGCACGGCTTCCTGCACGACGAGGAGAGAATCCGCACATCTGAGCTGGCGGCAGAGGTGTACGGCGAACCCATCACCCTGGGGCAGCTGGAGCGTTTCACAACAGAGCAGAACACCCTGGCAGGCAGAGAAACGGATGACCCCGCTCGCCGTGCCGTCATGGTGATGGCCATGGTGCGCGACAATCTGCTGCGGCTGAGGGCGCGCTACAACGACAAAAAGCTGCCGGACTGCCGGAAAGCGGCGGAAGAAATCGTGAAGCAGCTGGAGTCCCGCGCCGAAAATGAACAGACATTCACCACTCAGCTGGCAAGTCAGGGATACACCCGCCGCAGTTTTACGGAGAAAATGGCTGCCCGCATGCGCCAGCAGATTTTGCTGGAACGCTCCGTTCAGGATGTCAGCGAGGTGGACAACGCCGCCATCGCAGCCCATTATAAACAGGTTCGGGAAGAGCTGACCATACCCGCATCCCGCCCGCTTCGCCACATTTTCCTGGCAACGGAGGGAATGGATGCCAATGAGGTGCGCAACCGTGCCGAGCTCCTGATAAAACGTCTGGAAGCCGGTGAAGATTTCGGCATGCTGGCACGTGAAGCCAGTGAGGATGACCGAAGCGCCCCCAACGGCGGCAATCTGGATATCATCCACGACAACGGCACATTCCCGCTGCCGGAGCTCATGATATTCGATGACACGGCGCTTCCCGCCGGAACGCCTACACTGGCTCAGAGCCGCTGGGGCTGGCATATCCTGCTGGCCGGGCCGATTACCCCCTCCTATACGCCATCTCTGGACGAGTGCCGGGAGAGTCTGCGCACCGCCATCATCAGCGCGCAGCGGGAGCTGGGAGTCAACGGCTGGTTCAAGGGTGCCATCAAGGAAGGTTTTAAACAGAAACGTATCATCATTCATGCCAAGTGATTATTGCATAACCGTCTGCCGCGCTGAGCGCGGGCTGCACGGCACGATTACCGTACCCGGAGACAAGAGCATTTCCCACCGCGTGGCCATTCTGGGCGCATTGGCCGACGGCAGCATGCAGGTGCGAAACTACCTGTGCAGCGAGGATTGCCTGAACACCCTCCGTGCCATGCAGCAATTAGGTGCCGCTGTCACACCGGGGGATTGCCCGCAGGATTTCACCCTCACCGGCACCGGCATGACCCCCAGAGCCCCGGAGCGGGATATTGACTGCGGCAACTCCGGCACCGGCATGCGGCTGATGGCGGGAGTACTGGCCGCCCTTCCTTTCAACAGCTGTCTGTATGGCGATGAGTCCCTGCAAAGCCGCCCGATGAAACGCATCATCGACCCGCTTTCTGCCATGGGAGCCCGCCTGACCGCCTGCGGCAAAAAAGCGGGATGCGCCCCGCTGAAGATTGAAGGCGGCACGCTGCACCCCATCCGCTATGAGCTGCCCATGGCCAGCGCCCAGGTCAAGAGCGCCGTACTGCTGGCCGGCATGCTGGCAGAGGGAACAACCGCCGTGCACCAGCCCGCCATTACCCGCGACCACACGGAACGCCTCTTTGCCCACTTCGGGGTGCCCTGCTCCGTATCGGAGGACGGGCTGGATATCGCCGTAACCGGACCCGTTCGCATCAAGGCGGCAGACATTGTGATACCCGGTGACATTTCCAGTGCCGCTTTCTGGCTGGTGGCCGCCTCCATTGTGCCGGGCAGCGAAATCACGCTGCGCCACGTGGGGCTCAATCCTACCCGCGATGCCATCGTCACCGTCCTGCGCCGCATGGGGGCAGACATCACTGTCACCAACCGCGTTGATGCCGGAGAACCGTATGGCGATATCACGGTCAGAGCCGCAGAAAAACTCACGGCGACCACTGTGCTGAAAGAAGAAATCCCGAACCTCATTGACGAAATTCCCGTTCTGGCCGTTGCCGCCGCCTTTGCAGAGGGCACTACCGTCATCCGCAACGCGGCCGAGCTCCGCGTGAAGGAAAGCGACCGCATCGCCACCACAGCCGGAAACCTGCGCGCCATGGGTGCAGCGGTGGAAGAATTCCCGGACGGCATGGAAATCACCGGGGGCAAGCCACTGCACGGAGCCACGCTGGAGAGCTACGGCGACCACCGCATCGCCATGGGCTTCCTGATGGCGGGTCTGATGGCAGAGGGAGAAACAACCTTGCTGAACTGCCGCAACATCAACACCTCCTACCCCGGCTTTGAAAGCCATCTGCGCGAGCTGACTCGCTGACCTTCTCCTCCATGCCCCGTATCACAGAGGAATGTGTTACCCGCATCAAGGACTCCACGGACATCGTGGAGATGGTGGGGCGCTATATCCAGCTGCGGCGAGCGGGCAACGCCTGGAAAGCCTGCTGCCCGTTCCACGCAGAAAAGACACCGTCCTTTCATGTGAACCCGGCGCGCCAGACTTTCCATTGCTTCGGCTGCGGCGTGGGCGGCGATGCCGTCAAGTTCCTGATGATGTTCGAGAACCTGGATTATCCCACGGCGCTGCGACGCATTGCGGATATGAACGGCGTGGCTGTCATCGAGGAAGAGGAAAACCCGGAAATGGCGCGACAGCGGCGCATACGCAGCCGAATCATTGAAGCCAACCAGCTGGCAGCCGACTATTTTCACCGCAAACTCTGCCGCGACCGCGCCGCCGCCCATGTGCGGGAGTATCTCAAAAACCGTGAGTTCAACATTGAAACCGCCAAAGCGTGGCAGCTGGGCTGGGCACCCGGGGATTTTCGCGAACTGGGGCAACTGGCAGCTTCTCGCGGGATGGACCACAAGGTGCTCACGGATGCGTATCTGCTGGGTCAGGGGCGCAGCGGTTCCTACCCTGTATTCCGCGACCGCCTCATGTTCCCGATTCACAACATCCGGGGCGAGGTGGTGGGCTTCTCCGGGCGTATCATGCAGGAGGGTCAGGACCCGCGCAAATACGTCAACACCTCTGAAACTGCGGCTTTCCGCAAAGGTGAATTGCTCTTCGGATTATACAAAGCCACGGGCCCCATTGCCAAAGCTGACATGTGTGTGGTGGTCTGCGAGGGGCAGCTGGATGTCATCGCCTGTCACGAAAAGGCAGATGTACGAAATGCTGTGGCGGGGCTCGGCACCGCCTTCACGGAAGACCACGCCAACATCCTCCGCAAATATGCCAAGAAAGCCATCCTCTGCTACGATGGCGACAATGCCGGTATCAAGGCCAGCGAGAAAACGTTCCGCAAACTGGCACAGGCCGGGCTGGAGGTATACCACGCCAGCCTGCCGGCGGGAGAAGACCCGGACTCGCTCATCCGCTCACAGGGAGCCGAGGCCCTGCGAAGCGCCCTGCAAAATGCACGCCCGTATCTGGAGGTACGCGTCGGGCTGGAATTGGAGCAAATTAAAGGCGATGCCAATGCCCGCGCGGCGCTCATTCCCCGCATGGCAGACCTGGCCGCAGAAATTACGGACAGAAACCGCAGGGACGTGGCCGTGGCAGATTTGGCCACGCGTCTGAACACGGGGCTGGAATCGCTGCGGGAATCGGTGGATGCCATCATCCGCGCCCGCAAAGAAGCTCCGGCATACTCCCGCTCCGCAGCACCCGCAGAACCCGCATACGAGGAGGCATGGGAAGAGGATGAGCCCATGCAGGCAGAAGCGGCTGCACCGGTGATTCCTGTGCGGCTGCACTCCGGCATACGCGGCATCATTGAGCTGGCACTCAGCAACACAGAGGTACAGCACATGCTGGTGGAACGCATCGAGGACCTGGTGGAACCCATGCAAACCCTCTCCGGCGGACTTATCCTGCAAAAGATACTCGAAACCCTGCCGTCCCCCGGCAATGAGGCTGATTGGCAGGAACTGCTGACCCGACTTTCGACGGAACAGGCAGCCGCCATGAAAGACCTCCCGCACGCCGCCATTGAACTGCCCCACCCGGCAGAACATGTGGAACAGGCATGCACGCTGCTGTCCCGCGAAACCGTCCGCGCCAGAATTGATACCCTGCGCTCGCAGATTCGCACCCCCGGGTTGACACCGGAGGAAGGTCTGGCGCTGATGCAGGAATGCAACGAGCTGATGAAGTTGCTCAACGACTGATTGATGCCATGAGACCGCCCGGAATGGAACAGGACATGAGGCAGAGTATGGTGGCTACTGCCGCCATGCAGCTCTTCATGCGCACCCTCCAGGCCACCAACATGGAGCTGCAACAAATGGCCGCCCGGGCCGTGGCCGCCAACCCGACACTCGAAGAAAACGAACCGGCCGTCACCCCCGAAAGTTTTACCCCCACAGACACAGAGCTTTCGGCCTTCCGGCTGGACTCCGTCACAGAAGCCCCATCCCTGAGCCGGCATCTGGAAGAACAGCTGAGACGCAGTGCCCTGCCCCCCGCCACGGAAGCGGCGGCGCTCACCCTGTTGCAACATCTCTCACCGCGCGGCTTCTTCGAGGAAGCGCCGACCACCATCGCCGAACAGGAGTACATCCCGAACCGCCAACTGAAAGCCGCGCTCGCCGCCATCCGCGATTTAGACCCGCCCGGCGTGGGTGCCGCGGATTTGCGCGACAGCCTCATGCTGCAACTGAAACGCCTGGGGGAAGAAGACGGATTGCCCATGCAGCTGCTGCGGGAGCACTGGGAGGCGCTGGTGCAGCATCGTTATGCAGAGGCGGCCCGAAAATTGGGAACGGAGGAATACCGTGTGACCGATGCGGCTGCCCGCATTGCCCGGCTCAATCCGAACCCCGGCGCCGGTTTCGCGCCGGAAGAGCGGATGATTTTTCAGCCGGACATTGTGGTCGAGCGGGATGGGGATAAGCTCACCGTGCAGCTGACGGGTGAAAACGTGCCCAAGCTGGCGCTCTCTGCCGCTTACCGTGAGATGATGGCAGAACAGGCCGACAAAAAAGAAGTCCGGCAATATCTCTCCCACTGCTTCCGGGAGGGGCGCGACCTCATCCGCGCCATCGAGCAGCGCCAGCAGACCATTCTGAAAGTTGCGCAAGCCATTGTGGAGCGTCAGCGTGATTTCTTCCTGCGCGGGGAACAACACCTACGCCCCATGAAAATGGAAGACATCGCCGCCGACACCGGGCTGCACACCTCCACCGTCTCCCGCGCCGTCAACGGCAAATACCTGCGCTATAACCGCAAACTCACAGAACTGCGCCGATTCTTCACCACCGCCCTGCCCGCCGCCGGCGACACCTCAGTCTCCCCGGAAACCATCAAGGCCAGAATCCGCGAATACATCGCCGCAGAATCCCCTGCCAAGCCCCTGTCAGATGCCAGACTGGAATCCCTGCTGGCCGCAGACGGCATGCCCATCGCCCGCCGCACCATCGCCAAATACCGCGAGCAGCTGAAAATCCTCCCCGCCCACCTCCGCCGCAGAGGCTGAGTTTTCCGCACAGGGAGAATAGAGAAAGCCCTATTTCTGTTCTCTGCTTTTACTTTGCAGGTATTTCATGCAGAGGAAGCAGTCACCTTGTCCATATTATAGAAATTCCTTGACTAAGTGGAAAAATCGATTTTTCCGAATTTCTCATCATTAGTGCTTCAGAAAAAACGCTGTCCTCTGTAACTACGTCATCCACGCAGCAAGGTCACATCCGCCCTTGTTACTCCATCTGCCGTGGTGTGCATCAATAAAAAGGAGTTGATTTATTGTAAGTTATTGGATTTTAAGACGATTATATCACATTTAGTCTATTGAGGTCAGACTATTCATCCCAAGTCGGCAGCTCCAACTGGCGGTCGAAGTCAGATACAAAGAGCCTGTCCTGCACAACTCGGTACTTTTCAAACTCATTTTCAGCATACTCTTTGGCAATTTCGGCCGATATTCGTCCGGCATCCCGCAACAATTCTCGGTCATCTGCCTGCAATATGCGGTCTAAATGCCGAGCCCAATCTTCCATCGACATGGGCATGTGACGTTTTGCGCGGTTTTCGGCTAAATCCAAATACGCGCTTACAATCCGGCCAGGCTCTTCCAACTCATTCTCTTTCAGATAATTTTTTGCTATCACCACATCTGTTTTTACAATTTTAGCGTGCGGTGATTTTTCCCATGTCGTCAGCCCCATGTGCTCCTTTTCAGCATCAGCTCTCTCCATTATCAGCTCCGCAGCCGTATGACCGTGCACTGCGTAGTGCAGCTTATTCTGCACTTTGGCATAAAAAGCGCGGGTCTCCGGTGCCTGTGCATCATAATCCATACTGGTAGCGTATATGTCGGTAATTTTCTGATAGAAACGCCGCTCGCTCAATCGAATCTCGCGAATCTCTGCTAACAGGTGCTCAAAATAATCCTTCCCCAAAAACTTACCGTTCTCCATCCTCTTGCGATCCAGTACATAGCCTCGAATCGCAAAGTCTCTCAGCACCGCTGTTGCCCATTTCCGAAACTGTGTGGCTCGTTTACTATTTACGCGATAACCAACAGCTATAATCACATCAAGATTATAAAATAGAGCTTCTCTGCTTACTTTCCTTTCTCCCTCTACCTGAACCTGTCGGATTTTCCGACAAGTTGCCGACTCTTCCTACTCTGCATCGGAATAAATATGTTGAACATGTTCCAGCACGTTTGTTCGAGAGCTGCCATATAGTTCGGCCATGGCCTTTTGAGTCAACCATACGGTATCATCCTCAACGCGACTTCTACTCCCTTCGCATCACCCTGCAACGCGAAAATAATAAACTCTGCCGTGCTATTGCGTATCTGTAGTTTCTTTTGCATATCTGTTGGCTCTTAAAATCTAATAAAGAAGAATAATTTAAACCGCAAGAACTCCCATATTGTCAGTTATGAGACAATCGTCTTGTTCGGATGAATGACCATAGCGTTATTTAAACATTTCGTCATTCCAAACCAGCTTTACCAATTGAATAAACAAAGCATTTCTTTCACCGATTTCAGTTTTACCGAACTTCGCGTACGGCTTAAAATCGAGCTTATGAGACGAAATGAAACGGATGAACTGCGGATTATTCTGATATGCCTGATCGCCTAGGGATTCAGTATAAATGTTACCCTCATTTGAGCAATATTTTCCAATCTTGGCGACGTAAAGAGCATCATTCAAGCTGGCATTGATGCTCTTGTGCAACAACAACAACGCCCCGATGTTGTTGCGATAAGCTCTGAACTCTTCAAGCGTACCATACTCGTCCGTGAACCACTCGGGGTGATCTGTGATGATATGCTCGATTTCAAAAGGATTTCGAACCTTGGTGTTCACATAGTGACAATAATTGGATGCAACGCCTGTATTTTCCTCAATGAAGCCGATCACACGAGCCAACACATTCTTGATATATTTCTTGGTGAAACTGTTGAGCCTCCATGACGGCAAGGAATATTCCGGATTAAACTCTAAATCCTGATATTTTTTCAGAAGCCTTTGCTTCAATGTCGTTATATCACATGATCGGATGTTCTTGGTGACGTTGAATACATAATTTCTGATGGTACTATAATTGACAGATGTATATCTTATCACGCGCGACATGATGAGAAGGTCAATGAAACGCGCCGTCAAATTCATCTTCTCGATGATAATCGGCCAGGAATCTTCATAACAAATGGGAGCCAACAGCAACTGCACCTGGAACGTGAAATCAAGTTGCGCATTATAAAACACATATTTTGTGTCTTCGGAGAACGTTGTCTCTGCCGTGCGTATGCTTTGATAAACCTCCGCAAATTTATCAAACTTTTTAATAAACAACTCAAAATCAGCAGATGTTTCTAACCCCAGCTTCACGCGTTCATCGCGCACCCATTTATGGAACGAGCCACCTATCAGGTCAAAATCCTTGTTAACAGCACCTGCCTTCGTCTCACGAATCGTCTCTGCATAATGCGCACGCAGCCACGCCTTGATAAAGTTCTCATCCCCTTTCTCATCCGTTTTTTTCAACTGGAGAACCCTATTCTTCCATGTACCATTCAACTTTTCACGAACAGCATCATCCCTGATTTCGGATAAAATGTAGCCCTTCAACATCTCTGTCGAGGTCAGACTCAATCCACGGTCATTCATCGTAATAAACACCTTGTGGGCGTCCTGTTCCGTAGTGGCTACTATTTCGATAAAAAACACTTTCTCCGTCAGCCAGTCACAAAAATGCAACAGCATGCCATCCGAAATCTCCTCCGGGAAAACATCCTCAATATCTGAGTACCGATCGTACAAATTCTTTACCGATTCCCCGCAGAATGTCGTATCAAATTCCCTACCATGGAAAATCGCATCCATACATTCACTCCTTTCTTCCACATTGATGTTATACGACTTCGTTCCGAATGATTCCGAGAAAATCATCGCTTCTATCGTATTATGCGCTGAACCAATCATTTTCAAGCGATTATTCAGGTACATCAAAAGCAACGTCAGAGAAGAAAACCGTTGCTGTCCATCAATAATGGCATTCTCTCGACCGGCCAAAACAATGGAGCCCATGAAATACGAACCATAATCTGCAACAGCAGCACGCGAATGTTCGCTCGAATAGTTGTCAAGGAACTCCGCAGTCAGGTCATCAATCAGCTCTTCTATATGCTTGCGCTGCCACATGTACTCTCGCTGGTAATAGTGAATGGAGTACTTTGTATTCTGCAACAGCTGTCTCAAATTCTTTGGCGAGCCTTCTATCTTCTTCATGATTATCTTTTAGCGCAACACAATGGTAGCATTTGTATATATTTCAAAACACAAGTCACATCCGCCTTTGTTTCGCATCCAACGTTACATACAACAAGAAAGAGAAAGCTTTGAGTGTGTAAGCCTGTAGATATTTTGGTTATTTTGAACTGTCGCAGACGCCCCTTCCTCTGCGTTGTCGGTATAACCAATCTTCACGTAATCCGGAAATGACGGATTCGTCAGTATGTAGATGTAACCCTTACTTGTGTCCATGATGTATACGTTTACATAATTCTATCAAATATCCGTATAGAGTCAACTCAGGATACCTCTTTTTGTTCTTTTATTCTCTCAATTTCGTGGTCGATGATGAGATAAATGTAGTACATCTCAGTTTAGAGAATCAGGAATATTGAGGAACTGCATCAAACTTCTCGATGGCTTGGATGCTCGCTTAAAGGCTGCTCTCATGCGTTTCGCCTCCTCTTCTCCTTCGCGTACGGTTTCGCTGATTAATCTTTGCGCCTCGATTTGCAAACTGCTTCTCCGAATCCGCATTCTAACGGCTGTTCCTTGGCTATATGTCGTC
>SUVN01000015.1 GCA_015061985.1 Akkermansiaceae bacterium | reverse complement strand
GGCTACGAGCAGAGGGATATATCTCGTTTTATCAACTCCTCAAACGCTGATTGGAAACCGCCGTATGCGGTAATTCGCACGTACGGTGGTGTGAGAGGGGGACGAAAGTCCCCCTACTCGATTTGGGGGAAAGGGCGACCGACGCAGGCGGTAGTAGCATATTCATATTTGGTAAGGCTTTGAAAAAGCGTGAAAGCGCGGAGAGAGCACAGAGATGTCAGGGTATTCGGCGAGGAGAGAAAAAAGAGTTCCCGGACAAATTGTACGTCGGAAGCCCCCTGCACGATTGCAGTTTTGCAAAATGCTTTCCTCCGGAAAAGGAAGTCACCCCGGAGCCGAAGCCCCGGGGTGCCCAACTACCCTATGAATCGGACCCTTTCGAGCCCGGGAACCTGTTTTGACGTCCGGTCCCGTAGACGAGGTGAATATAACTCAAACTTCTGTTGCCGTCAAGCCCAAAAAACAATTTTTTTCTGAAAAAAACAATTTTTGCGCGAGTCAAGCCTGGTCAACCACGCCGATGCGGTCCAGGAGGTTGAGGCGCTGCATGAGGTCGGCTGCGGTGAGGCTGCCGTCCAGCAGCCGGCGGTACAGACCGATGAGGTGTGCGGTCTGCTCGGCGTTTTCCTCCAGCAGCTCCAGTCGGAAATGATTCAGCCCGCAGCGGCGCATGCCGTCGGTATAGCGGGCGGCGGTCTGGGCGCGTCCGTTGAAGAGGGTGTTGCGGCATCCCTCATCGCTGCGCAGGTAGTGCATGGCGTGGGTGCGATCCATGATGCGGACTCTGTGTCGGTCGCAGGGCTGGCCGCAGTCCTTGAAGCTGTGCCCCTGCGAGAGGAAGGTGCAGAAGACGCAGTGCTCCGTATGGAACATGGGGATGTGCTGGTGCAGGGTGAGCTCCAAAGCGGGGCCGGCACCACTGAGCAATAAATCTGCCAGCTGCGCGGCGTTCAAATCATAGGACGGGGTGCAGAGCTGCATGCCGAAGCGCTGCCAGAGTGCTACGCTCTCCGGGTTGGCGGTGTTGAGGGAGAAATCACCCACCATGGGAATGCCTTTCTGCCGGAAAAACATGGCGGCTCCCGGGTTGCGCACCAGCACGCCGTCCGGGGCGGCGGCCAGAATGTACTTGAAATAGCCGCCCTCGTGCGGCTTCATGATGCGCAGCGTGGCAATCCAGACCTCCGTCTGCGGACACTCTGCCCGCAGCTGCTCGGTGAGGACGGCGAGTTCTCGCAGGTTTTTGAGGTCGAGGTAGACGCGGCGGATACCGGCGCGGGCAGCGGCGAGTGCCTGCTCTGCCTCGCGGCACAGGACGGAGAGGTGGTAACCCTCTGCCGGGCGCATGGGCGGGAAAGGGTGCGTGCTTTCGGGCGGCAGGGCGGGGCGGGGTGTTTCCTCGACCGCATCCGGGGCGCTATCCAGTTGTTCCACCAGCTCGCGGCGCATGCGGTTCAGGATGGAGAGCGGCAGCATGAGCCCCTCTTCCAGCTCAATCCGACAGTCACCCAGCGTGTAGCCGGTGCCGCCCAGTCGCCCGAGCTGGGCGCGGAGCACTTCCGGGGTGAGCGGGCGGTTTTCAGCCGGTTCCAGCGGTTGTCCGCTGCCGATGGTGATACCCCGGCAGCTGATGGTGAGCTGGCTGCCCATGCGACCGCTGATGCTGAGGTGCAGCGTCCGGCTTGTGTTGGCGGCATGGCGGGCAAAGTTGCTCCAGGTGGCGCGCAGAGCCTTATCCAGCGCCGGGTCAGCGGTTTTCCAGAGCAGGTTGCCGGGGCGCACGCTGCGCCAGTCGATGCGGCTGCCCTTGCCATGGAAATAGAGCCGGGTACCCTGCACGCGCCAGATGCGCCCGCCCTGTTCTTCATTTCTATCCTGCCCGGCATCTATCACAAACCCATCGCCCGGGGCAACGGGGATGGCCGGCTCGCCCTCCAGCTCTACCCAGCCTTCGCCGCTGCGGATGATGCGCCCGGCGAGAGCCCCGCGTTTTTTGCCGAAACGCCCGTGGGTGAGCAGGGGGTGGTCTGTCCCGTTGAGCCATCCGGCAGAGAAGCCGCGGGAGAAGGCCATCTGCATGGCATAGAGGTCAGCCGCGCGGCGTTTGGGGGAGAGGCCGCGCTCCTGCAGCGCTGCATCAATGGCGTGGCGGTAGGCGCGAGTGGTGGCGGCCACGTATTCCGGGCTCTTGAGCCGGCCCTCAATCTTGAAGCTGTGCACACCTGCGGCAAGCATCTGCGGCACTAAATCCAGCGCGCAGAGGTCCTGCGGGGAAAACAGATAACGGCGCTCGCCCAGTTGGCGCATGCGTCCGTCCACCTCCAGTCGGTAGGGCATGCGGCATGCCTGGGCGCATTCGCCCCGGTTTGCGCTGCGCTGCCCCAGGCTTTCGCTGGTGAGGCACTGGCCGGAGTAGGCCACGCAGAGTGCTCCGTGGCAGAAGACCTCGATGGGTTTGGTCGTGGCTTTGGCACAGGCTTCTATCTCTCGCAGGGAGAGCTCGCGGGCGAGCACTATCTGCTGCGGGTCAAACTGTTCGTCCACCCATTGCACGGCTTCCGGGCAGGTGATGGTCATCTGCGTGGAGATATGCAGCTCCAGCTTCCAGCGGCCGCTTTTGCGGTGGCGGGAAATGAGGTCGGCCAGCCCGGCATCCTGAATGATGACCCCATCCACCCCGGCGGCATCCAGTGCGTCCAGATAGGCAGTGGCTTCCGCGAACTCTGCCGGGAAGATGAGGACGTTCATGGTGACATAGGCGCGAACCCCGTGGGCATGCAGGAAGGGGACGAGCGCGGGGAGGTCGGCGCGGGTGAAGTTGTCGGCCCGCATGCGTGCGTTGAACTGATCCAGCCCGAAGTAGATGGCATCCGCGCCGTTGGCAACGGCGGAGCGTACGCACTCCCAGTTGCCGGCGGGTGCCAGCACTTCCGGTAATCGGGTGGAGGTGTTCATGGCGGGGGAAGGGGGATTATGCCATACGGCGGATGCGGGCGCGATCCAGGTCTGCCGGACAGATGGTCACCGCCACGCGGTCTCCCGGCTTGATGATATCTGCGAGGTGGGCTTCCTTCTTCTGCAGAAAGGCCACGGTTTCCTTGCCGTTGGGCAGGGTGGCGTGGTAGGCCGTGGGGGCAAAGCGCTCGCGGATGGTGCAGACGGCCTCAATGAATTGGGAGGGATAGAGAGTCGTGCTCATGGTGATATCAGAAAAGGGTTTTCAATCCGTGGTGGAGGATATCGGTAGAGGTGTTGATGATGGTTTCAGCTGCTTCGGCGGGTGCTTCTTCCAAACCTGATTCTGCGGGTGCTGCTTGTTCTTTGTTTTTCTGTGCAGCGTCGAAGAGCTTCCGGAGCATGTTGCCGGCAGAATCCAGTACCGAGCCGGGCAGGGAGTGAGAAATCAGCGTTGTGAGACGCACGCTGAGGTCTTCCTCCGGGGAATCAAGAGTGCCGCTCAGGTTGATGTTTACCCAGGCGTATCCTGCTTCTCCCTGCCCGTTGAAAAGTGCGGCCGTAAAGCGATTGCCGGGCAGGGGGAGGCGGTCTGCGATGGACTGCGGGATGCCGATGGTGAGCTGGCCGCCGAGAGCGCCGCCCTCCGCGATGATGACGTGTCCGCGGATGATGAGGGTGTTGCCCCGCGCGTGGATATCAATGTTGTCCAGCAGCCAGGCGCGGTGAAGATTCCGCTCCGGCGCGGAATACGGGAAGAGGATGGTGCAGTCTGCTTTTTCCAGCTCAATGCGGCGGTAGGGGCGCGTGTTGTCGATGCTCAGCTCAGAGAGAAACGGCAGCCCCTCCAGCACCCCGCTGCGCAGCGAGACGTTGCCTTCGGCAGATTGCAGCGCGCCCTCCCCGCCGCGCAGGATACATTTGCCGAACAGTTCGCCCGTCAGCTTTTTCTTCCAGTCATCCTTGAGCAGACGCGCGATGCTTGCCTTGTTGAGCTGCATCACGGCGGACCAGTTTTCTGTCTCTCTGTCATAGTGGGCTCGCGTGCGAAGCTCGCCCGGTGTCAGCATGAGCCGACATTCCGTCAAATCGATGCCGGAGTCGTGGCAGAGCAGGGTGGCGGTCTTGATGTTCGTGTCGCGCAGGGGAGAGAAAGGTGTGTGCAGACGGCCGTTTTCCAGCTCAATGCTCCAGCTTTTGTCCTTGCTCATGGGTTTGGCGGTGATGTTGCTGCCGCTGAGGCTGAAGCGTTTCTTGCCGTGGTGCACGATGAAGTTAGCATCCCGGCATTCGGCAAAATCCAGTTGCAGGCTTTCCGGCGTGAGACTGCTGTTGCTTTCGGAGGCAGAAACCGCTGTTTTCCTGTTATGCGTTGCTGCTTGCCGATTCTTTTTCTTACGCGCGGGTTTGCTGCTCCCGGTGGGGATGGCGCGGACGGGGGGCTGTGCCTGCTTTTCTTCGAATCGCAGCGTCACGTTGCCCTCCTCCATGGTCAGTTTGCGGATGTGGAGCTTCCGGTTCAGCAGCTCTCCGCGTTCGATGTGTGCTTGTATGCGCTCGGCCCCGATGGATTCAATGTTCCCCAGCCCGTTGAAATGCAGTTCGCTCTGGGCGACAGTATCACCGTCTATTTTCAGATTGTCGCGCATGTGGACGGATTCTGCCTGTGTGGCGACCTGCAGATCGCGGCACACTTTCCGGCGGAACGTATCCCCCTGAAGATAGGCCAGCAACTGGTACCACGCAATGATACCGAGCGTCAGCACCAGACCGATAATACCACAGCTTATCAACACGATACGGCGTATCAGACGAGCCTTGCCGGCTCCTCTGTCGCTGAATACGCCTCTCTGTTTTCGCCTGCCCATCAGTTCCCCGCTCTTATATCAGTACCTGCCTGCCTTTTCAAGTTTTATATTCTTCCGCATGGAAAAAATGACCCCCGTTTGCGGCGGGTGGCAGAGAAACTAAATCGCTTTTTTGCGGAAAAATGCCTTGTTTTGTCAGTTTGGTGTTGACTCTTACCGTTGAATCTGCTTCAATGGCTATCGGAAATAGCCAACCAAAATTCTGATAACATGAAATTTACCGCTCTCATTCTCGCTGTCGGATGCGCCGTGGGCTTCAGCTCCTGCTGCTGCCAGACTCAGTCCATGCCCAAGCTTCGTCCCTTCCCCAAGGATTGCCAGCAGATCGATATGACCACGCCTCAGGCTCCTGTCAAGGTTCTGGATGTCAAGGGTAAGTAAACTTTTTCCTGAACAATTTTCCCCTTGCGGGCTGTCGGTGATATCTCCCGGCAGCCCGCTTTCTTTTTCCGGGGAACATCGGGCAGGAATGTTAGGAAAAGTTGAATAACTCGTCGTTCAGTGCGAGAACGCAGTGATAGAAGAGGACGGGAAAAATACTCTGATTATGTGTGGTCAGGGGAGTGACGGTGCGGGGTGGAATGCTTTTTTTTGCTCAAAAAACGGTTGAACTGTAAATCTTTCTTGCAAAAGCGGAAAAATTTGATTAAATGGAGGACGTCAATTCTGCATTCTCGTAGTTATGAAATCAACGATTACTCGTTTCGCTGTTCGGGCCATGTCCCTTGTGACCATGGCAATGTTCGCCGGTTCTGCTTTCGCTCAGGAAGCCGCTGCCGGTGGTGCAACCCAGAAGACCATGCTTGATACGTGGGTGATTGACGGTGGCTGGACCATGATTCCGCTCGTTGTCCTGCTTGCTATCACCATCTGTCTTATCGTGTATTGCATCCTGGATCTCAAGAAGGACAAGTTCTGCCCCGCTCCGCTGCGTGACGAGCTGATTGCTCTCATGAACGAGTGCCGTGTGCAGTCCGCCATCAAGCTCGCTTCCGAGAGCCCGACCTATCTGGGTCGCCTGGTGGCATATGCTCTGCCGAACGTGGATGCCAATCGTCCTGAGGATCTGGGCAAGGATGCCGTAGAGGATGCCATCGCCGACTTCACCAACAACGAGCGTCCGGGGATGATGTTCTGCATCGACATGCTGGCTCTTTCCGGTTCCGTTGCACCGTCCATCGGTCTGTTCGGTACGATTCAGGGTATGGTGGGCGCATTCGCCACGCTGGCATCCGCCGGTCAGGCAGACCCCTCCCAGCTGGCAGGTGACATTTCCGTGGCACTTCTTACCACCTTCTGGGGTCTGATTATTTCCCTTATCGCTCTGCCGGCATTCTTCTTCCTGAAGAAGGCTGCTCAGTCCCGCGAGGCTACCTGCGTGAACGCCATTGAGGAGATGCTCAATACCTCCATTAATGTTATCAATGCAGAGGCTCAGCTTGCCCGTATCCCCGAAGGCCTCTCCGGCGATGATGACGAGGAGGAAGAGGAATACGAGGAAGAAGAGGGCGAAGAAGAGGAGCAGGCTTAAGAGCCTGATATTGACCGGGCCTGCTCACTGTGATAACGAGTCTCTGTTGTGCGTATCAGAGTATCCGTGAGCAGGCAATAATCTAACCAACTTTCATTACCATGGGTAAGAAAAAATCCAGACCGGTGGAAGAGGTCAATGGGAATCCGAACATGTCCCCCATGATTGACTGCTGTTTCCTTCTGCTCATCTTCTTCGTGGTGAACGCCACGGCGCTGACGGTGTCGAAGGATCCCAGCATCAATATGCCCAGTGCGGTTTCCTGCTCTGAGCTGAAGGATGCCAATGGCTGTATCGTGGTCAATATCTTTGCGGATATGGATAAGATGGCGCCCAATGCTGCTGATAAATACCAGAAGACCTACAAGCGTTCTGACGTTGTCTGGGGCGTGGCCGATAACTCTGAGGCTTCCGGCTCCCGAGGCTTCTCGATGGATGAAACACAGGCTTTGACGGATTATATCTCCAAGCAGAAGGAGTTCTACAAGGGCAAGAACCTTGATGAGAAAGCAATTCGTATCTATCTGCGCGGCGATATGGATGCTCCGTGGGAGCGTACGGCGGCTGCCATTCGTTGCGCTGCCGCTGCCGGTGTAAGTAACATGGTGTTCGGTACGCTGCCGGCCCGTAACTAATCATTTAACGAGTTATTCTGATATGGCTAGACACAAAAGTCGTCCCGTAGAAGAGCAGGGTGAGCCTGAGATGGAAATTTCCTCCATGATTGACTGCTGCTTCCTTTTGCTCATTTACTTCCTGGTGGCAACCTCGCTGGTGAGTGAAAAGAAACTCGATGTCAATATCCCCGGTGCTCCCACGTCCGGCGGCGCTCCGCCTCCCGTGGAGCCCGGACGCATTCACGTGGCATCCAATGGCTCTATCACCTGGAATGATGATATGCCGGTGGGTGATGTGTATGATGCCGGAGCTCAGCCCGGAACGGAGGCGTACCGCAGCCAGCGCAATCTGACGCAGCTCGTGGAGGTGCTCAAGACGCTCAAGGAGCAGGCTGTGGCCGTGGATACCGAACCCATCGTTATGGTGAACGGAGCTCCCACAACGCCGCATCAGCGCATCGTGGACGTGATGGCCGCCCTGGCGGAGGCAGATATTCACACCGTAGGCCTGAATACCACGGCTTCGGAGTAACACCGCGCGAACTCCGAACAATACAAGGGGAGTGATGGGGCACCTGAGTATGCCCGCAAGCTCCCCTTCTTTGTTCGATTTCCTCAACAAGTTTTCTCTATCACACAATCAGATTTTAGATATGAACAATTATTCCATAGCAACCGTGTTGGCAGCGATGGCGCTGGCGGCACCCATGGTGTGCCAGGCTCAGGATCCGCTGACCTCGCTTGCCAAGGTGAAAGCGCTGACGACTGCGGGCAAGCCCGATGATGCCATGGCGCTCTGTGAACAAGTGCTGAAACGATACAGCGGTAACAGCGCCATGGCCAAGCAGTTCGCCTACCTGATGCCTTTCTATGCGTATGAGAAGGGTGAGATTCTGCGCGCTGCCAAGCGATATGACGAGGCGTACAACGCCTACAAGGAGTTCCGGGACAATGCCCGCTGGAAAGATAAGGCCATGCTGGAAAAGGCAAAGGGCATGCTGAAGGACAGAATGCCGGAGGCCTACGCTCCTTTCCTGACGCAGTGCATCTTCCAGATGGGGCATTGCCGCTACCTGCAGGGAACCGGTGATGCCAAGACACCGGGGGACCCCGCCAAGCTGGAGGAAGCCATTACGCATCTGGAGGAGTATCTGGACCTGCTGAAGAAGAACAAGGTGAGCCGCACGGAACGCCAGCTGAAGCTGGACGGTCGCGTGTGCTTCCTGCTGGTGCAGTCCTACCTGCTCAAGCCGCAGCCGGACTTCAAGAAGGCCGGTCAGTATCTGGAGATGTCCCGCAAGTCCAAGGGGCGTGTGCCGGATGATTTGGCTATGGCCGGTCTTGGCACCATTGTCAAGGTGGCTACCAAGAACCCGGAGAACGTTGCCTGGGTGCACAAGACCATCGAATCCAGTCCCGCCAGTTACCGCATGGATCCGCTGCGTGCTGCCACGCATGCGGCGAAGTTCCTGAACTACGGTGTTGTGGCGGCTTCAGCCGCCAATAAGAACATGGGCAGCAATCCCGAAATCGGCGTTGATGCTGTTCGTTCGGCCAACATGCTGTTCGGGCTGGTGCCGGATGTGCACGAAGTGAGCGTGAATCTGGTGGATAATATCAAGGCTCTGGGCAAGTATCCCGGTGCTCTTTCCGACCCGGCTACGGGCGCTTCCTATTCCATTGCTCGCCAGAAGAAGACCTTTGCGGTCTACAAGGACATGATGAGCAACGCTCAGAAGCTGGAAGGCCTCGCCATTATGTACACGGGTAATGCCGCGCTCAACATGGGCTCCAACCGTTTGGGACGAGCCGCGTTCCAGGTGCTGGCCGACCGCTACCCGAATCTTTCCAGCGGTGCCAAGAAGGGCAAGGACGGCAAGGTGGAGGAGAAGGACGGCAAGCCTGTGCAGAATGTGTTGACCAACACCATCTTCATGCAGCTTTCCCAGCTCTGCTATGCTGTCGGCGATGAAGAGGGCGGTGCCAAGTACGAGAAGCGCGTGGATGGAGGCGAACTGGGAGAAGGTCAGAGCAAGAGCCTGGCATTCAACAAGCTGCGCCGTCTGCTCGGTCAGCAGCAGTGGGCAGAGGTTATTCCCGCCGCCGAGGCGGTGAAAAATGAGTACAAGGACAACCCCTCCAATAAGTTCTACGCCACGGCTCAGTACTCTATCGTTGCGGCTTACTATAAGCAGCAGATGTATGATGAGCTGATTCCTGCCGCCAAGGAATTGCTCTCCGGCAAGATTCTTGTCGTCGGTGAGGGTAAGGAGGCGCTCAATGCGAAGGAAGTGGCAACCTACGGCAATCAGGCCTATTACTTCCTGATTGATGCCTACATGAAGAAGGCGCGTCAGGATGCCAAGCTGTTCGATGAGGCTATCGCCGTCTTCGAGGAGTATGCCAAGGCTTACCCCTCCCTCAGCATGGAGGAGAATATCATGGTGCACCACATGCATTACAACGTGGCAGATGCCTACATGAAGAAGGCCGAGCGCACGGCTGATACCGAGGCTCAGGATAAGCTCAAGGATCAGGCCCTGGCCTACTTCAAGGTGATTACCGACAACTGGAAGACCTGTGACTACTACGCCATTGCGGAGTTGCTCACGGCCAGTGTCAACATCATGAAGGAAGAGATGGCCATGAAGCAGGGTGCCATCGATGCTCTGGAACGCGCTGCTGATGCAGCTCTCGCCATGCCGGACGGCAAGGGTAAGAATACTGCCGCCAACGCACTCTACTGGCTCGCCAGCTATGGTAAGGAAATCAAGAAGGACGGCGAGTCCGATGAGGCTCAGGCTGCCCGCGTGAAGGGCTACGTTGACCGCTTCTGGAAGGATGCCGACCATGAGGGTTGTAACTATTCGCTGCAGATGGTTTCCGAGATGCTGGCTACCGTCAAGGACAAGGAGAGCTTCACGGCTGCTGTGGAGCGTGCCCGCACCGTCATCGGTCGTGAGGCTACCTACAACCACAGCAAGAACCAGGCCGAACCCGAGCTGGAGAAGACCATCAATGCTTATGTGAAGGCATACGTGGCCGGTGTCAAGACCTACGAGAACAAGGATCTCTCTCTCGAGGAGAAGACGCAGCACTTCACCAACTTCCCGGGTATTCAGCCGACCGACAAGTACGCTCGTGCTATCTTCCGCATGGCTCAGATTCGCGCCATGAACGAAGAGCTCAAGGGGCTTGAGGATGAGGGTGCCAAGAATAAGCTGACGAATGATATTCAGGCCACCTTCCGTGAGATGACCCGCGAATTCCAGCCGGATGACCTCACGAACTTCATCTGCGTGCAGGTGGGTGACTATCTGGTGCGCTACGTCTCTGAGTTCCCGGATCCGACATCCAAGACGGAGGAAATCAATCTGGCCACCACCTACTTCCAGAAGGTGCTGGATCGCAATACCGACATGAAGGGTGAAGCACAGCTGGGCAAGGCCAATGCGCTGGCGTTCTCCAAGGATGCCGCCAAGCAGAAGGAGGCTGCCGAGCTCTACACGCAGATTGCCAACTCTCCCTCTGTGTCCGTGGCTGCTCCGGCTCTCATGGGCCTGACGAAGCTGAACCTGCGCTCCGGCAATGCCGCCGCCGCCGTGGAATCGGCTAACAAGTACATCACGATTAACCGTGCCAAGAATAACGACCGTCTGGATATGCTCATGATGCTGGGTGAGGCCTACGCCAAGTCCGGTAAGGTGAAGGAGGCTCTGCAGACCTATATGAACCTCTATAACCAGAACAAGGGTAATGTGACCTATTCGGCTCCGGCATGTCAGCAGATTATGAAGCTCTTCTGGGAGCGCAATAATCCTGCCTCCGGTGACCGTCTGAAGGGTAACTTCAAGGCTTCCGACCGCTGGAATGCCTGGAACACCGGTCAGCAGTACGTCACTCTCGTCAAGCGCAGCAACCTTGTCGAGAAGTTCACTCCGGCCGAACGTGACGCCTTCAACGCTGTGGAAAACGACCTCAACAAGTACAAGGCTGATGCCGGGGTGCAGCGTGAAGATAAGGCTAACAAGGATTTCCAGAGCAAGATTAAGCAACGCTAACCTTTTACCAGACTCGATATATGAAATTAACTAATATTATCGGATTTGCTGCAGCTCTTCTCTGCTGTGCTCCCTTTGCCGGGGCACAGGAAGAGGGTGCGGCTCAGGACAAGCTTCGTGCCTATGTGCAGGCCGGGAAGATGAAGAAACCGGCTGTTCAGGTCATCGAGGCTGCCGGCGGTAAGAACGTGTTCCAGTACATCCCCAAGGGTGCCGTTGACCAGAAGATGCAGATGGACGTGAAGTCCTGCGCCCTCTTCATGCTGATGACCCCGGATGATCTGGTGGATGCTATCGGCGAGTACCGCGCCGGGGACCTCGATGCCGCCCGCAAGGAGCTGGCCAAGGTGAAGCAGAAGTATGCGCGCTACCTCGGCCTGCCGGGGAATCCCTCAGCCATAGCCTCTGTGTACGAGCTCAAGACAGCCGTGCGCCAGAAGGATTGGGCTGCTGTGCCCGGTCTGGCAGACGGCCTGCCGAAGGATGATCCCTCGCTGAACGACTTTGACCTGACGGTGGCGAAGGTAGCCCCCGTGGTGGCAGCTGCCGCCAACGGCGGTGATGCGGCCCCGGTTGAGGCCATGCTCAAGGATAAGGAGCTGCTCAAGACGGTTTCCTCTGAGGTGTACGGCTGGCTCTGCTATGCCCATGCCTGTGCCCTGGAGGCCAAGGTGAAGGGCGGTGTCACGGCTGAGAATGCCAAGACGGCCGGCGAGGCCATTGACCGTTTCTGCCAGTGTGTGGTCAGCCACCATGGCGTGTCTCCCGAGCTGCCGGTGGATGCGATGAAGCGTGCATTCAATCTGCTGTGGAACATGCCCGGCGTGCAGGATTATGCCAAGTCGGTGAAGACTCCTCTGGATGCCAAGGCCTGGAGCGGTGCCCCCGTCAATTTCCGCGATGCTGTGGCCATGGCTCAGCTGCTGAAGACGGTGTATGACCCGGAGGCGAAGGATGAGGTGGTGGACAAAGCTGCCACCTACTACTACAACGCCGCCAAGGATCGTAAGAAGGACTGATACGACAGATTCCACTGGGGCGGGAGACCCGGTTGAGGGTTTCCCGCCTCTTTTCTTTTAACTACATCTGATTTATTGGCTGAAAAGATGACGGATATGCTGGTCAGGCTCTGGAAGTTGCCGGAGGGGGCACCCCTGCGAGCCGCTCTGCTGGAGCAGGGGATTCGGGTGCGCCTTTGCAATCCCTTTGAGCGCCACATTGTGGCCGATTGGGTGGGACGAACCTTCAGCCCCAAATGGGTGAGCGAGTGCAAGGTGGCCATGGGGCATCAGCCTGTGGGCTGTTTCATCGCCACGCAGGAGAAACGCATCATCGGCTTTGTCTGCTACGATGCAACGGCTCGCGGCTTCATTGGCCCCATGGGGGTGGACCCGGAGGCGCGTCAGGGCGGTATCGGCAAGGCGATGCTCGTGACTGCCCTCGAACAGATGCGAGCTCTGGGGTATGCCTATGCCGTTATCGGCGGAGTCGGCCCTGCAGAGTTCTATTCACGCTGCGTCGGCGCAACCGTGATAGAAGATTCCTCTCCCGGCATTTATGAAGACATCCTGCCGGACCCTCCGAAACCGTGAATCAGCGCATTCGAGAGTCCTGTGGCGTATTGCTTGCCCATTTTGGTGCAGGAATATGAAAAAAAAAACTAAACGTGACACTTTACCTTGACAGAAGCATAAAATCCTGCTAATTTTCATAACGTAGATTATCTTATTTCCTCCATGAAACGTTTTCTCTTCATTCCTACTTGCGCCCTGGTGGCTCTGGGTGCACTTACTTCCTGCCAGAAGGAAGAAATGACGGCTGCACAGCTGGCTGAAGAATTGACTGCCGAGCTGCAGAAAGTGACCAGCTACAAGACGGCTGAGGCCGCTGCTCCCCGCGTGGAAGCCCTTAACAAGCGCTATCAGAATGCCAGCGTGCGTGTGTTCAGCATGGGCGGTAACGCCTTGGTGAACAGCGATGCCGCTGCTTATTCCGATGCCACCTGCCGCCTTGCCCGCCAGATTGGACGCGTGCGTGCCAGTAAGCCCGTTTCTGAGTATGACGGCGAGGTAGTGGATAGCCTGTTAGTGCGCACCGTGGGTGCCAATTCCGGCGCAGCCGCCGATGCCACGCCTCAGGAACAGGTGGAAGCCGGTGCCAAGTACATCTACAATGCGGAAGACCAGAACGCCAACAACCCGCCCAACTTTGCCGAGTGCTACGGCTCTGCCAAGCTCAAGGCTGCGCTGGACTATGTGGCTTCTCCCGCAGAGTTCCCTATGACCCGCTTCGACAAGGCTGAGGACTGCCCCGAAATCCCCGAATCCGCTTCCGTGGAGGCTGAGGAGGAGGTGACCATCCCCGTGCCCGCTGATGACCGCGAGGCTGCCGCTGAGGAGGAAGGCGGTGAGGAGGCCACGGAGGAGACCTCTGATGATGCCGCTGATGTTTCCACCGACGATGCTACGGACGATGCTACGGAGGAAACGACAGAGGAAGAAACCACCGATGGCGGCGACGATGACCTCTCCCTCGACGTGGACACCGGTGATGCCGGTTCTGAGGAATCCACCGAGGAGACGACCGACGAAGCTTCCGATGATTCCTCTGAGGATGCCGGTGACGACATGCTCGACATCGAAATCTGATTGCGCGTAAATCTTTGATTCGGGCCGCAGCTTCTCCACCGCAGAGCTGCGGCCTTTTTCTCATCTCCGGACATGCCCCGACTTCTGTTCACCTGTGCATACGATGGTGCTTCCTACCGCGGCTGGCAGAGCCAGCGCGGCGGGGAGACTATTCAGGATATCATCGAAGCCGCGATGGCGCGCATCCTGCGTGCGCCTGCCCGCATTGCTGCATCCGGGCGCACGGATGCCGGGGTGCATGCGCAGGCTCAGGTGTTCCATTCCGATATCCCGGAGACCTGCCGCATGAGCCCGGAGAACTGGGTAGCTGCCTTGAATGCCCACCTGCCGTCCGCTATCCGCATTCTGGAGGCCCGTACGGTGGCTCAGGACTTCCATGCGCGCTTTGATGCCGTGGGCAAGGTGTACGAATACCTCATCTGTCGTGAGCCCGTTCTGAGCCCCTTTCTGAGCGGTCGCGTATGGCATGTGCCGCATGCGTTTTCTGAGGAAGCACTGGCGGAGGCATTGCAGGTCTATGTCGGTACGCATGATTTCCGTCGCTTTGCTGCCAGCCGTGGCAATGAACCCGTGCCGCCGCCCCCCGGATTCTATGCGCGCACCATATATTCAGCCACCTTGCAGCGCGACGGGCAGGGGATGCTTCGCCTGCGCTTCCATGGCAATGGTTTCATGTATCGCATGGTGCGAATGCTGGTGGGAACCGCCCACCAGGTTGCCCGCGGGCGGATGTCGGCCGCAGATTTAGCCGTAATGCTGACAGCGCTTGATGCGCCCAAAACCCGCTACTGCGCCCCGGCAGAGGGCTTGTATCTGCAGCGTGTCATTTACCCGACCGCCTGAGCATCGGTCTGTAGTACTCGCTTGGGATGGCCTTTGTATTTCGCCCTGTCTGTCTGAAAATTGCTGCGGAAGAGGATGAAATGTTGCATCCGACGGTGGCGTGGTATAGAATGTGGATATGAAGATACTGGTATTCGGAGGGACGGGTAGAACGGGGCAGGTGGTGTGCAGGGTAGCTGTGGAGAGCGGGGCAGAGGTGCTGGCTCCTGCTCATGCGGCGTGCCCTCTGGAGGATGCGGAAGCGGTGTCGGAGATGGTGCTGGGCAGTGGGGCGGAGCTGGTGGTGAACTGTGCTGCCATCAGCGGGCTGGAGGCCTGTGGAGATGACCCGCTGTGCGCACATCTCATCAATGCCGTGGCTCCGGCTGCCATGGCGCTGGCCTGTCGCCACACGGGGGCTCGGTTTGTGCATTTGTCCACGGATTACGTGCTGGATGGTCGCCGGGACGGGCTGAAGGACGAGAGCGCCAAATGCCGCCCGGCCTGCGTGTATGCCGAGAGTAAGCGGGAGGGCGAGTTGCAGGTGCAGGAAGCCTGGGCAGAGAGTATCATCGCCCGTGTTTCCTGGATTTGCGGGAATCCGGCGAAGCCCGGTTTTGCGGAGAGTGTGGTGGCTAAGGCGTTGGCGGGGTATCCCCTCGCGGCTATTGCAGACAAAACTTCTCTGCCCACGGATGCGGAGGATATAGCCCGTGTGGTGCTGGCTCTGGCATCAGCGGGAGCAAAGGGTGTTTTTCATGTCTGCTCACGGGGGGAACCGATGAGCTGGTGGGACTGCGCTCGCGTGGCGTTGGATGAAGCGGTGCAGGGTGGAATGCTTCCCTCTGTGCCGGAGGTGGGGCCGCAGAAGCTGGATGAGGTGTCATTCTTCCGCGAGCCCCGCCCGCGCCACACCGCCATGGTATCCACGCGTCTGGCGGCATTCGGAATCTCCATGCCAACGGCAGAGGAAACCATCCGCCGAGCCGTCAGACGATGGTATGGAGAATTTAGAACTTTGCACGCCGGTTAAACCGGGAGTAGCGTAGTGGGCTTCTCAAGCGTTATCTGTAACTCAGAAAAGCGGGATGAGGGAGATGCCCCAGGACTGGTGCTCGCCGATGTAGGGTTGCTCAATCACGATGGTATTTTTTCCCTTTTTGAGCGGCAGGCTCGTTTCATCCTGCACCCACCACACTTCCTCCGGGTCGAGCGGCTCTTCAAAGTTCCACTGGTTACCTTTGAGCGCTTTTTGCCCGGCGAGACGGTAGCGGCGCGGGTTTTGCACTTCCTTGCCATTTACCCAGATGCGGGTGCCGGCCTGTGACCAGTCGCCGTTGTTGGGCACACCTGTCCATCGGCGGTTGGAGCGAGCCGGGGCATCGAAGCCAATCATGAACGGCATCTGTCCGGCTTTGGGGGACTTGATGGTGGTGACAGCCCAGACGGTGTTGCCTGGTTTAGCGTTCATGAACATGCCCAGATATCCGGTGTCCGGGCGGGTGCGGAAATAGAGGTTGGCACAGTAGGCTTTGCGGGTGGGCAGGTTGGCTGTCTCTCCCGCCAGTACGGCTTTACGGGTGCTTTCTGCCTGCGCGGAGGGAACGGGTTCCACCACGGTCCATTCCACGTTTGATTCCGGCCAGAAGGGGAATGCCTCCGACTTGAAGGTGCGCTTGCGCAGCGTGTTCATGCGCTTCTCAAAGGAGCAGTACGCGCGGTGAGCTTCTGTATCGGGGGCGGGCATTTCGAGCGGGAGGGCATCGCCGTTTGCGCCTCCGCCCACCCAGGCGCGTTCTGCCATGGCACACATGCCAGGCCACATGCTGCACATGCCGGGGATGTTGTCTTTGTTGTCTACCTTGCCGTCCGGCCAGATACACATGATGGTGCCGAGACGCAGCTCATCCCCCTTAGCTACGCCGCAGGGGCGCATGAAGAAGTAGCGCCGCACCAGCATGGCCGGGTCCAACAGGTTAGTGTAGCCCATGGTGGAGTCGAACGCCTTGCGGGTGATACGCTCCGGGACGATGGATTTGTCTGCCGTGTTGGGGCCTTCGCCCCAGCGTTGCTCAATGGAGCTGTCGCCCACGGGAAGGTCCCGGTTGCTTGCCCACTGCATGGGAGTGCGGTTGTGGGATTGGAGCTTTTTAGTGACAAAATCCACAAACTCGCCGGCATTGGGAATCCGCACTTCATCTGCGCCGAAATGGATAATCGGGCACATGTCAGCTGGGATTTCCCGGCAAAACTCATCCAGCAGTTCTCCCACAATCTTCATGCCCTTTTCCGTATGCATCTTGAAGCCGAAGGCGCGGTTAAAATAGGCGCTGTGGCCGGGCATGTCCAGCTCCGGGATGATGCGGATATTGCGTTTGGCGGCGTATTTGCACACCTCGCGAATCTGCTCGTAGGTATAGGTGTCGTGCAGGTCGCGGGTGCGGTGCTTCGGTGAATTGAGTTCCGGGTGGGATTTGCACTGGATGTGCCAGGCCGGGTAATCTGTGAGATGCCAGTGGAAAAGGTTCACCTTGAGCTGAGCCGCCATATCCAGTTCCTTTTTGAGACGCTCCACGCTGCGGAAGTTGCGTCCGCAGTCCTGCATGTAGCCGCGCCAGGCAAAGGCGGGCCAGTCCGTTATCTCGCAGAGCGGCAGCTTTTTGCCTGCCGTCAGCTGGCGAAGTGTCTGAATAGCGTTGAAGAATCCGGCTTCTGAGGCAGCGGTAACGGTCGCTCCCTGAGCGGTGACGGAAAGTTTATATCCCTCTGCCCGCGCTTCTTCCGGCAGGGGTTCTTTATCCCGAATCAGTTTGACGCTGTAGGGTGTCTTGCCTTTGCCTTTTACTTCCTTGATCAGACTTTCCCATGCGGTTTTAACCATGGGCATTTTGTTGGCATTTTTGCTGATACTCCAGGCAGAAGCGGCAGGGATTTCTGACACTCCTTCCCATGTGACCTGTTTGGGAAAGGGCAGCAGTGTGGCACGCGCTTTGGTTTCCAGGGTTAATGGGTGCGGGGAGCTCCAGTCGCTGCCTGAGACAGGGGTGTTTATCCCGGCGCAACTCAGCAGTATCATGAGCACGGCTTTTGAGAAAGTACGTATATTCATGTTTGGATATGATGATTGATTTCAGCTCCGGCGGAGCGGATATCACGCTCCGTATTGTAACAGAAACGGTATGGCTGCGCAAGTCGAAAAAACAACGCGGTATTGGCACCGGGGGCGGCGCTGATGCGGTGTTCTGTTTGTTATCTGCGTTTCTCCAGCGTTGCGTGTAAGTAGCGGAGAAGTCGGTCATCCTGCTGATTCCCGGCGCGTGTGTATGTGCCTTGTGCTGTGACGCGATTGTTGCGGATGCGTAGGTCTCGAGCAGCTCACCCCTTGAGAATCCGGCAGAACGGAGCGAAAATGATACCCATGAGAGCCGTCAGACAGGCGAGTACCGGCAGACGGAAGTGTATTTTGTTCGATGCTTTAGCTTGGTGAAATTGCCTCATAAATATCCGCCTTACTTGTAAAATAAATGTAAAAACAAGCCGCCTGCATCGGATAACGACGCAGGCAGCCAATAGAAAAAATCCTTGAGAGAGAGTACGAATCAGTCGCGGAGACGAGCGTATTCGTACTGGGTGTCCATGCCGAGCTCGGCGGGGAATTCAGTAAAACCGGACCAGGTGTTGAATTCCTTGAGTCCGCTGCGGCCGCAGCTGCCCTGATAGGGAGGACGGTAGGTGCACTTATAGGTGGGAGCCCAGAAGGTCACCAGCTCATAGAAACCATAGCCCATGCGGGTGAACGTGCGGGCAACGCCGTCAACAATACCGACGGTGAAACCGGCATTGTTACCTTCGCGTTCGTTCCAGCGGATGACAGTATTGGGAATCTCGTCCACGGCAAAGAGAACATTGCTGAGGGCGCGACCCAGCTTGCGGGTGGCCGTGTACTCGGAAGCAGGCGGAGCCTGAATGTCGGCATAAGCCGTTCCGGCGATGGCCAGGAGAATTGTAGAAAGGAGTAAGCGCTTCATGACAGAATCAGGAATACCACATTGTGCAATCTCATGCAAGCGAAAATTGATGAAATTTGCCGAATTTGAGTATTTTTTTATGAAAAGATGCCTGAAAGGTCGATTTGGGTCTCCTCATCGGTCAGATAGCAGCCGGGGTCAGAGCCGTACCAGTGGCCGTTGGCGAAGGCTGCACGTGTGCGGAAACCGCCGCCGCAGAGGCGGAAATGTTTGCAGCCGGCGCAGCGTCCGGAGAGCTTTTTCTGTCTTTCGGCGGGGTCATTACTGCCGCGTAGTTCATTGAGCTGAGCGGCAGAAGGCTCATGGGCAGCCTTCCAGACATCAGAGAACTTCTGGGTTTTGACATTGCCGAGGGTGACGCTCTGCCAGAACTGGTCGGGGTGGATGTTGCCCTGGGTATCGATGTTGGCAATGCCGCGGCCGGAGCTGTTGGCCCCGCCGCCGTTCCAGGAGAGGAGACGGTAGGTCTGCTCGGCCAGGGGATTCCCCTCGCGCAGCTGCCGCAGCAGCAGGTAAATGCCGTCAGCCGGCTGCGTCACCGTCAATAGTTCGCGGGTCTGTCCGCTCCTGTGCCAGGCCTCTGCGCGGTCAATCAGCATATCCATGGCAGCACGGGCTTCCTCCGGCTTGAGGCAGGCCACATCCACGCCGCGCCCGGTGGGCACCAGATGGTAGAAACAGACGCGTTGGATGTTCTCCTGCTCAATGAAGCCGAGAATCTGCTCCATGCACTGCACGTTGTTGCGGGTGAGGGTGAGACGCAGCCCGGTTTTCTGCCCCACTTCCTCGCAGAGGCGGAAACCGCGGATAGCTCCCTCAAACGCGCCCTGCACACCACGGAATTGATCATGCACGGCACCTATGCCATCCAGCGAGATGCCGACATAGGCCACACCGAGTTTCTTGAAGAGTTTGGCCAGCTCAGGCGTGATACGGGTGCCGTTGGTGGAGATGGTGACCTTGAGCCCGCGTTCGGTGGCGCGCTCCAGCAGCTGCGGCAGCTGCGGGTGCAGCAGCGGCTCACCGCCGGAGAGCAGCAGGGCGTTCACCTTGTAGTCTGCCAAGTCATCAATCACGGCGCAGCATTGCTCCCAGCTCAGTTCTCCCGGGTAGCGCTCTGCATGCGAGTCGGCATAGCAGTGAATGCAGCGCAGGTTGCAGGTGCGCGTGATGTTCCATACCACGATGGGCTTGCGCGTGCGCGAGGAAGTGGGAGTGCAGGCCGCTGTGCTGGCGTGCGGGTGGGTGGAGCCGTCGCCCTGACCATAGCGGATGTGGTCTGCCGGTTGAGCGGCGCCTGTCTGCAGTTTGGTGATGTTAATCATGGCTGTGCTGAGCCGCGCAGAGCGGCGGGTATGTAATGACAGAGAGGTTCCGGGCCGAACATGTCGCCGCAGGTGCCGAACGCGCGGGCTCGGGAGCCCCCGCAGACGCGGCGGTACTCGCAGACCCCGCACTTGCCGCCCAGGGCATCATCATCACGCAGGCGGGTGAAGATGGGGTGTGTGCGGTACACGGTGGCCAAATCATCCGTGCGGACATTGCCGGCGGTGATGGGGAGGAAGCCGCTGGGCTGAATCTCCCCGATGTGGGAGATGAACACCACGCCCTTGCCATCGCGGGTGGGTACCAAGTGGCGGGGGGCGGGGGCGCCGGATTGGCGTGCAGCCTGCATGAGGGCGCGGCGGTAGTGGTGGCCCTCCGTGGTCTTGATGGCGAAGGGAAGTTCACCGCGCAGGGAAATGAGCTTTTGCCAGAGCTCCTCCAGCTCTTCGGCCGTGGGCAAATCCTCTGCCGTGGCGCGCCCCGTGGGTACCAGCAGGAAGACGCTCCACACATCCGGGGCAATCTGCTTCATCAGCTCGATGAACGCCGGCATCTCCGGCAGGGTGCTGTGAGCTACCGTTGTGTTAATCTGCAGCTGGATACCGGCCTCTTTGGCCATCTGTGCGGCCTTCAGCGTGCGCTCAAAGGTGTGTGGAACGCGTCGGAAGGCATCGTGGCTCTCCTGTGTGGCTCCGTCCAGACTCAGGCTCATGCTCACGACCCCGGCTTCTTTCAGACGCCGGAAATCCGTGTTGAGCAGGCGGGGGGTAGCCGCCGGGCTGAGCGCCACGCGCAGCCCTCCCTCAGCAGCCCGCCGGATAATATCGAAAATATCGCGCCGCATCATCGGGTCGCCGCCGGTCAGCACCAGCATGGGAGGAGCCAGTTCCGCAATTTTATCCGTCAGCGCCATGGCCTCCTCGTGGTTCAGCTCCAGCGGGTGGGCTTTCGGCTGGGCAATGGCGCGGCAGTGGCGGCATGCCAGCGCGCACGCACGTGTCACCTCCCAGAAGAGGATGAACGGGCGTTCGTTGAAATCGCACATCGCAGGATGGTTTGCAGCAGACACGCGCTGCATTATACACCAAGGCACGCTCCCATTAAAGCCTAATTTGCGGCAACTGCGTCACGCGCGGCATAACCGGGCAAAGGCTTTTCTCGGGCTGGTTGCTTCCGGTCAGAGCGGAACAATGAAAAACCCGGTTCCGCAGGACGGCAGAACCGGGTGAAATGTTTTTCAGTTGTGCGAAAGTTGCCTGTCAGCGGCGGCGCATGGCATCATTCTGGGCATTGCGCTGTTGCTGGCGCTGCTGCTCGGCCAGAGCGGCCTGCTGCGCTTCCATCATGCGCTGGAAGAAGCCCTTCTTGCCGCCCTTCTTCGGGGTCACCTTGGTGAGCTCCGGGATGGGGACGCGCTTGATGATGAGCGTCTGGATGATGGAGATGACGTTGGTGGTGGTCCAGTACAGAGCCAGGGCGCTCGGGTACGTGTAACAGAACACGAAGAAGAGCAGGGGCATCCAGCGCATAATCTTCACCTGCGTGGGGTCACCCGTGGCGGGGGTCATGTGCATCTGGATAATCATGGTGGCCGCCATCAGGATGGGCAGCACGTTCACGGGAACTTCCCAGCCCATAAAGGGGAAGGAGAAGACCGTGTCCATCTGGGAGAGGTCAGTCACCCAGCCGCACCATTCCGCGCCACGGAACTCCGCAGCGGTCTGCAGCACATAGAAGAAAGAGAAGAAGATGGGAATCTGCAGCAGCATGGGCAGACAACCGCCCAGCGGGGAAATGCCATACTCCTGGTAGAGCTTCATCATGCCGGCATTGACCTTCTGCGGGTCGTTCGGGTATTTTTCCTTGAGCTCCTTCATGTGGGGCTGCAGCTGGCTCATGCGCTTCATGCTGATGTAGCTCTTGCGGTAGAGCGGCCAGATGAGCAGACGTACCACAAAGGTCATGGCAACGATGGACCAACCCCAGTTGCCGAACCAGCCGTGGAAGATGTTGATAAGCCAGTTCATGGAGTAGCTGATGGGGTGGAAGATACCATAGTCCATGATGCGGTCGAGCATGCGGAACTCATCCGTCATGCCGTCCAGCATGAGGTTGAGCTTGGGCCCGGTGAAGATGCTGAAGCTCAGGTTCTTTTGGCCGCCGGGCATCTCTGCCGTCTTCGGGCTGAGGGAGAACTCCGGGATGCCCAGAGCCAGCTCCACACCATCGGAGCTTTCGCCTTTGACCTGCAGGGGGAAGGCGGTGGGCGCAGCATAGAAAGCATTGTTGCCGGAGCCGTTGTTGGGCTTGATGAGACTGGCGTAGTACTGGTTCATGACACCGGCCCACTCCAGCTGTTCGCCGCCGGTGACGAGGATGCGCTCTTTCTTCTTGCCGAACCAGGGGCTGAACTCGCCCACGTCGTACTTGTCGAAATCGCCGTCATCCATTGTCACAAAGTAAGTGTAGTAAGCGGCTTCATCCGTGGAGATGCGGTTCATACCGCCGGCATAGATACCCCAGTTGCGGACATCCATGGTCTGCCCGGAGGTGTTCTGGACATCAATCTTGAGGTCGAGCGCGAACGCGTTGCCGTCGATGACATCCTCACCCACCTTCAGGGGCTTGAGGGTGTATATCTTGCGGATGATGAGGCCATTGCGCTGCCCCACCAGTGTGACCTGTCTGTCGTTGGTCTGGGAGGGCAGGACGGTGTACACCGTGTTGTCAAAGGTGGGGGCGGTGGTCTCGCTGAGCCCGAAGAGAAGGGTGCCGATACCCTGATTGGGGTTGGAGTTGATGAGCACGTTGGTCCGGCTCAGCTCCGGGCGGGTGGTGTTGATGACCTTGCCCAGCATTTCCACGCTGCTGATGCTGCCGCCGATGTTGCGGAAGCTGTAACGAGCCACTTCCTTGCCGTCTGCGGTCTTGCCGACGAGGGTGGCAATGGTAGCGGCCTCAGCGGCGGGTTGCTGCGGAGCCGGCGTTGCCGGGGTAGCGGCGGTGGCCTCAGGGCTCGCAGTCGCGGCGGCTGTCTGTTCGGGAGCAGGGGTGGCAGCCTGCTGTACGGCGGGCTGATTCGCCGCTGCGGCAGCGGCTTCTTCCTGCCGTGTCTTGTTCATGTAAAACTGCACGCCCAGAAGAATCATGCAGATAGTCACGACAATCCATGCTTTTTTGTCCATAATTGTTAGTGTCGGGGGTTAAGGGAAAATGTTTCGGGTTCAAGATGAACCTTTGCGGGGCGGGACGGGGTCGTGCCCGCAGCCGCCCCATGGATTACAGCGCAGGATGCGCCATATGCCCAGAGCGGCACCTTTGAACGCACCGTGGGTTTCCACGGCCTGGATGAAGTAGGTGGAGCAACTTGGGGTGAACCGACAACCGCTCCCCGGCCCGCAGATGAAGTGCAGCGGCCCGCTGATGAATCGCTTGTAGAAGCGTACCGGGAGGATGAGCAGTTGCTTCAGCATGCTTTGCTTTCTGCGCGCAGCAGACGCTTCATCTGCTTGATGAAATCGCGCTCCAGTTGCTCGTAGGACGCTGTGGCCGCATGCATTCGCGGAATGATGACCACATAGCGCCCGGTGGAGATGGGCTCTCCGTGCGCGCGCAGAATCTCGCGCACGCGTCGCCGCAACAGGTTGCGGACAACGGCATGCCCCAGTTTTCGGGTGGTGATGATGCCGAAGCGCGATTCCGCAGCCCCGGTATCCGATGCGGCAGCGCCTCGGGAAAGAGGGGCTGCGCTCAGCACAAGAAAACGCCCTGCTGCGGATGAGCCCTCGGCGCGTACCATGGCGAACTCAGAGGCTCGTTTCATGGTCTGGCGCCGTGTCAGCTTCATCGTAAACAGGGCGTTATTTTTCTTCCGTCAGGCAGAAATGGCAGGGGAAACTCCCCACAGAGCAAGTCTGCGCGCGGAGCTGTTCTTTAGCCGTGCTGAATGATGTGGCGCTTGTAGTGCACCTCTGCGCCCTTGGGCAGAAGACGCTTGCGGCCCTTGGCGCGACGGCGGGCGAGGATGGCGCGGCCGTTCTTGGAAGCCATGCGGGCGCGGAAACCGAACTGGCGCTTGCGGCAGCGCTTGGAAGGCTGGTATGTTCTCTTGCTCATAGTTAATTTCTCCTGTTATTTGTGAAGTGGTTAGTCGACCGGGAATAAGTGGCCGGGCGGCTATGATACTCCAAAATCGGCGCATGTCAAGCACCGATGTTGTTTTTTTTCATTTTGTTGCCCTGAAATCAGGCATCGGCCACCATGAATTTGAGCTCAGCCTCGCAGGTCACCTCGCCGTTGACGGTGCAGCGGGCAGCGGCGATACCGATGGCACCGCGCATCTTGGTGAGCTCGGTTTCGATGATGAGAACATCGCCCGGCACTACCGGCTTGCGCCATTTCACCTTGTCGGCACTCATGAAGTAACCAATCTTGCCCTGATTTTCCGGGATGCGGAGCATGAGGATGGAGGCAACCTGTGCCATGGCTTCCAGCTGGAGCACGCCGGGCATGACCGGACGGCCGGGGAAGTGACCCTGGAAGAAGAGTTCGTTCATGGTCAGGTTCTTCTGACCCACGCACTTGTTGTCGCCCTCGAAGCCGAGGATGCGGTCTACCAACATGAAAGGATAGCGGTGCGGCAGCAGGTTCATCACCTCCGGTGTCTCCAGTACGGAGGTGCCCACCGGCAGCATGTACGGCTTCGGACGCATGGCTTCCATGCTCTCGAACTTCTGCTGGAGTTTGGCGGCCATCTGGGTGTTGATACCATGGCCGGGCATGACGGCGATGACGTGTCCCAGGATGCGGCGACCGTTCAGGATGAGGTCACCAATCATGTCCATGGCCTTGTGGCGGGCGCATTCATTGTGGTGGCGCAGGCCTCCGGCGCAGATGTATTCATCACCCTTGATGACGATGGCGTTATCCAGTGTGCCACCCTGGATGAGCCCCTTCTCCAGCAGCGGCTGGATGTCTTCGTAGAAGCAGAACGTGCGGGAATCCGACAGCTCCTTCTCATAGGTTGTCGGGTTAATCTCAGAATGGAAGTATTGCGTCACGCGGCCGTTGGGGCCGACCGCTGTCAGCGAAATGCGAAATTGGCGATCCGGCATGATGATAATGCGGGAGCCGTTCTTGTTTTCCACGGAGATGGGCTCACGGATTTCCCACACCTGACAGGGGGCATCCTGTTCCACGATACCGGCCTGCTTGATGAGGTCCACATACGGGCGGGCGGAACCATCACCAATCGGCGGCTCATTGGAGTCCATCTCAATGATGGCGTTGTCTACCCCCATGCCGGTGAGTGCGGAGAGAATATGCTCCACCGTGTGTACCTTGACAGAACCTTCCGCCAGCGTGGTGGCTCGCTCCACCGTCTGCACCTTGGCAGCGGAAGCGTCAATGAAAGGCTTGTCCGGCAGGTCGATACGGCGGAACTTCAACCCGGTGTTCACATCAGCCGGCTTGATGGTCAGCTTCACGGGGTTGCCCGTGTGCAGAGAGGTGCCCTCAATAGAGGCGCACTTACCGAGAGTCTTTTGCATGAGAATAGCCATAGCGTCCTAGTTATAGTACCTGAAGTTTTCTTTCTTGTGAAGCAAAATCCCGCTTCGTTGGACCTATTTTGCCTTTTTTTTACAGGGCAGACGAGAAAAAGCTTGAAAAATCGACATCGGAAGCGTAGTATGCCCCACCCTTTCTCCGAATAAACCGTTTGCTGAGGGTGCTTTCATCGTCATGTCTTATCACATCTGTACCGCTCTTGCCATTTTCCTGATATCGTACGCTTTCATTGTTTCGGAGAAAGTGCATCGAACTATTGCCGCTCTTTCCGGTGCCATGCTCATGGTGTTGATGGGCGTGATTGACCAGGAAACGGCCATCCGTCACATTGATTTCAACACCTTGGCGTTGCTTATCGGCATGATGATTCAGGTGCTGGTGCTCAGCAAAACCGGTTTGTTCCGCTTCCTTTCCGTCTGGGCTGCCCAGAAAACGAAGGGCAATCCGGTGGCGCTTCTGATAGCATTGTCGATTCTGGTGGCCGTCTGCTCCGGCTTTCTGGACAATGTGACGACGGTGCTGCTGACGGTGCCGATTACCTTTACGCTGGCCCGCGATTTGAAGATATCAGCCAAGCCGTTCATTTTTGCCCAGATTTTTGCCTCCAATATCGGCGGCACCTGCACCATGATCGGCGATCCTCCCAATATCATGATAGCCAGCGCGGTGAAGGAGTTGAGCTTCAATGATTTCATTGTCAATCTGACCCTGCCGTGTCTCATCAGTTTTGTGATAACCATTGCGGCGATTCTGTTGATTTTTCGCAGGGATTTCCGCACCAGCGCCAAGCACTTGCAGCGTGTGCAGAAAATCAAGACCAAGGGACTTATCCGCAGTAAGGGGCTGCTCATTCGCTGCCTCATTTGCCTGGGTATCACGCTGGCTCTTTTCTGTTCTCACGGGCAGATACCGGGCTGGCATATGGAGAGCGGCACGATTGCCGTGACGGGAGCTTCACTCCTGCTGCTTATGACGATGCCTGCCCGCGACCGCGTGCTGGAGCAGATTTTCGCCCGGGTGGAGTGGACCACTATTTTCTTCTTCCTTGGCCTCTTCGTGCTGGTGGGTGGATTGGAGGTCAACGGTATCATCAATTGGATGGCTGTGCAGACCATGGCGCTGACGCAGGGGGATGCTGCGCTCACCACCTTCTCCGTGCTGGGGCTCAGCGCCGTCATGTCTGCCTTCGTGGATAATATCCCCTTTGTGGCAACCATGATTCCTCTGGTGAAGGATATGGGTGCCATGGGTTATGGCGACCTGGAGCCGCTGTGGTGGGCGCTTTCCCTGGGTGCCTGTCTGGGCGGCAATGGTTCCGTTATCGGCGCCAGTGCCAATGTGGTGGCTCTGGCCATGGCTCGCAAGCACAACGTCACGTTTTCCTTCTTCGGCTTCATGAAGCTGGCCTTCCCGCTCATGTTGCTCTCCGTCCTCATCTCAGGGATTTACCTCTGGATACGATTCCTGTAAACGGAAAGAACGGGCGCTATTTATCCGCTTTTTCTTTTTCTCTGAGCCGATACTTTTTATCGGCGTAGATTTTCACGTAGTCAACCTCCAGAGCAGCGCCTTTTTTGCGGAGGGTATCACGGTCGGCCTTGCCTGCCCAGGCTCCTTCCACCTGCTGGTCGATGAGGAGGTAGAACTCGTGGCCTTCCTTATCGAAAGGCCAGTTGGCGGAGACGCTCTTGTCGTAGCGCCCGGTCTGCTCTCCGTCCAGGTAGAAGGTGATGGCCTCCGGGGTCCATTCCATGGCGTAGACATGGTAGTCCTCCGTATCCCCATGCAGGGCAGGCTGTGCGCCGATGGAGCGGTGTTTGCCGTTGTCTCCGTTCATGTGGAGGGTCTGGTAGACTTTTTTCTCAAAGTTGAGGTGCTCCAGGATATCGATTTCACCGCCGGCAGGCCAGCCGCCTTTGACCGGCAGCATCCAGATGGCCGGCCAGCAGCCCTGTACGCAGTCAAAGCGGGCGCGGACTTCCACCCTTCCGTACTGGAAGGTGAAGGTGTTTTTGGTGTAGATGCCGGCGCAGGCGATGGTTTCCTGCGGTTTGGTCTGGTTGCTCATGGTGCGGTACTTGCCGTATCTGCCCCAGAGGCTGATGCTGGTACCGTTCATCTTCAGCAGCTTTTTGTCGCGCGACTGGTACTTTTTCCAATCCGGGAATCGGTCTGCCTTTTCGTACTTGATGCGGCTCCATTTTTTGGTGTTGAGCTTCTTGCCGGAGAAGTTGTCTTCAAAGACGAGCACCCAATCATCGGTGGCAAAGGCAAGGGAACAAAGAGCGGTGAGGAGGGTAAGTATGATTCTGGTCATGGCGGTGGTGGGAATAGAGAGGGTGGTTGGTGAAAACGGGGCGGGAGACAGCGGCCTCCCGCCCCTCGGGAGATGTTACGGTGTGGTAATTACTTACCAAAGGCGGTCTTGTACACGCCCAGCACCTCTTCCCAGGTGCAGGGGCGGGGATTGCCGCCGGTGCAGACGTCTGCCATGGCGGCATCGGTGAGGGCTTCGAGGTCCTCTTCCTTCACGCCGATTTCAGCCAGGGTCTGCGGGATGTTCACATCGATGGAGAGCTGCTTGACGGCATCGATGGCTGCCTTGCGGTACTCTTCCTGGCTCATGCTGTCCACGCCTTTCACGCCCATGGCACGGGCGATTTCACGGAACTTCTCGCCGGTGTAGGGGGCGTTGTATTCCATGACGTAGGGCAACAGCACGGCATTGGCCACACCGTGCGGGGTGTTGTAGAAAGCGCTCAGCGGGTGAGCCATGCCGTGCACCACGCCCAGCCCCACGTTGGAGAAGGCCATGCCGGTCATGTACTGCCCCAGAGCCATGTCCTCGCGGCCGTCCGGATCGTTCTCCACGGCTTTGCGGAGGCTGCGGGCGATGATTTCCACGGCCTTGATGTTGAGGGTGTCTGCCAGCTCCCAGGCGGCCAGGGTGGTGTAGCCCTCGATGGCGTGGGTCAGGGCATCCATGCCGGTGGCGGCGGTCAGACCCTTGGGCATGGAGGACATCATATCCGGGTCAACCACGGCCACCACGGGGATATCATGCGGGTCAACGCAGACGAACTTGCGGCGGTTGGCTTCATCCGTAATCACATAGTTGATGGTGGTTTCAGCAGCAGTGCCGGCGGTGGTGGCCACGGCAATCATGGGCACGGCCTTGTTCTTGGTGGGGGCGAGCCCCTCCAGGGATACCACATCGGCAAACTCGGGGTTGTTGATGATGATGCCGATGGCCTTGGCCGTGTCCTGCGGAGAACCGCCGCCGATGGCAATCATGTAGTCGGCTCCGGCTGCCTTGAAGGCCTCCACGCCGCCGTTCACCACGGCTACGCTCGGGTTGGCTTTCACCTTGTCGTAAATTTCGTAGGGGGCACCTGCTTCATCCAGCAGGGCGGTCACTTTGCTCACCACCCCGAAGCGAACCAGATCGGCATCGGTCACGATGAGGGCTTTCTTGAATCCGCGCGCATTTACCTCAGTAATAATGGCGCTGATGGCTCCATGACCATGATAGCTGGTCTCGTTCAGAATAAATCGTTTTGCGGACATGTGTACATGTTAATGAAATTCGTTCATAAATCAATCTTAAAATGCACGGAGCCAAAAAAACGGGTCGGTGGGGTTGACTCTTTCCCGCTTTCCTGTTATGTTTTTCTCCGCACATGAATTACGCGGAACTCATCGTCATTGCCCTGGTGCTGGCTCTGGATGCAACGGTTTATTCGTTCTCCTACGGGCTGATTCTGCGTGTGCGGCGTGCTGTCAGCTCTCTTTGGCTGGCGCTGACGGTGGGGGCTTTTCAGATGGCGATGCCGCTGCTCGGTTTTTGGGGAGGGCAGGAGCTGCGCAGCTATGTGGATGCCTGGGCTCCGTGGATTGTGCTGGCGGTGTTTTTACTGCTGGGGTTGGGTATCATCCGCCATGCATGGGTCGGGCAGGAGGATGAGGCAGCTTCTGCCACGCCTTTGGGATTGTTTGCCCTGCTGCTGGTGGGTATTGCCACGGCTATAGATGCCTTGGCTGTTGGGGCTTGCATGGCGCTCGGGGATTTGGTGGGCTGCTGTCTGTGCCCCAGTCAGGTGGTGCTGGCGGCGGGTATCGTCGGTATCATCACTTTTGTCTGCTCGTTGTCCGCCTTTCATCTGGCGCGGCTGCTGCACCGGCTGCCCACCCGCTGGCTGGAAACGCTCGCCGGCCTTCTGCTGATTGCTCTTGGTGTGAAACAGCTGTTCTAATCAGAGAGGTAGTTGGAAAATGCCGTAGGCTGCAAAGCCGATGCCGACAAGGGTCACTATCATGGGGAGTAGCTGTGGTACGCCGGAGTCCGTTACGATTGCATCGCTCGGATTCTCCGGATTGTACAGTACCGTGGTGGTGCTGGAGCCGATGACGGAACAGTCGTATGCAGAGCCTTTGATTTCATACTCATGGCCCTCTTCATCCGTGTAGCGGTAGAAGCCATCCATCGTGTCGTTGTTGCGGTGGCTGTGAGCTGAGCCTGAGCCGATGCTGATGGAAAAGCTGCGTCTGGGAACTATCCTTACCAGCACCCCCTGGGTTTTGATACCCTTTTTGCTGAGACGGTTTGCTTTCCTGAACCCGGTCAGGCCGAAATACAGCATCAGGATGCCGATGAGAAGGTGCACGTACGGTGCGTATTCCGGCGGAAGGTTGAAATTGACATGGTTGACTGCGAGTGGGTTCATGAGCGTGGGGGAAATGTGGATACAGGTGCCTGCTCAGGTTATATAACAGGGCGGGGGGGCAGGCAATGCTTTTTTGCTTTTTCTGCCGATTATGCTCCTTTTTACCTGTTTTCATCCGAAATTCTCCACCGTCCGCAACTTTTCCCCGATTTTTTTTCAAAAAAAGGTTTCCTGCTTGAATTAGGTGAAACTAACACATAAAGAATTAGTTATAACTAACAGAAGGGTGCAATAACCGGAAATTTATGTTAGAGAAATAGTTGTGAGTAAAAATACAGGCTTGCAAAAAGTGCGGAGAAATGGTAAAACGTCGGTGTCATGAATACGAGTACAATCAGCAAGGTAACGGCGCGCGAGATACTGGACTCGCGCGGGAATCCGACCATGGAAGCAGAAGTATGGCTGAGCAACGGCATCATGGGGCGTGCTTCCGTGCCCAGTGGTGCTTCTACCGGTGAGCATGAGGCTCACGAGTGGCGGGATGGCGACAAGAGCCGCTACTGCGGCAAGGGGGTAGCCGGAGCCGTGGCTCATGTGCATGAGGAGATAGCCCCCGCCCTCTGCGGCATGGAGGCTACTGACCAGATAGGGGTGGACACCCGCATGCGAGAGCTGGACGGCACGCCGAACAAGTCCCGGCTGGGGGCGAATGCGCTGCTGGCCGTCTCTCTGGCAACGGCTCGGGCGGCGGCACAGGCCACCGGGCAACCGCTGTACCGCTATCTGGGCGGGCCGAATGCCCATATCCTGCCCGTGCCGATGATGAACGTCATCAACGGCGGTGCGCACTCGGATGCCCCCATTGATTTCCAGGAGTTCATGATTATGCCCAAGGGGCTGCCCACCTTCCGCGATGCCTTGCGCTGCGGGGCAGAGGTGTTCCACGCGCTGGCCGCCGTGCTGCGGAAGCGCGGTCTGAGTACCGCCGTGGGTGATGAAGGCGGCTACGCGCCCAATCTCAACGGCACGGAAGATGCGCTGGATTGCATCATGCAGGCTATTTCCAACGCCGGGTATGAGCCGGGTAAGGATGTGTTCCTGGCGCTGGATGTGGCCAGCTCAGAGTTCTATGACCCGGAAATCAACCGCTACGTCTTCAAAAAGAGCACGGGCGACCGCCTTACCGCCGCTGAGCTGACGGATTACTACAAGGGGCTCATCAGCCGTTATCCCGTCATCTCCATTGAGGATGGCTGCGCGGAAAACGACTGGGAAGGCTGGAAGCTGCTCACGGATACCATCGGTGACCGCTGCCAGCTGGTGGGGGATGACCTCTTTGTGACCAACGTGGACTTCCTCCGCAAGGGAATCCGCACCGGGGTGGCCAATTCCATCCTGGTGAAGCTCAACCAGATTGGCACGCTCTCCGAAACCTTCGAAGCCGTGCGGCTGGCGATGATTAACCGCTACACGGCAGTGGTTTCACACCGCAGCGGAGAGACGGAGGACGCGTTCATTGCCGATCTGGCCGTGGCGACCAACGCCGGGCAAATCAAGACCGGCTCGCTCTCCCGCGTGGACCGCTTGGCCAAGTACAACCAGTTGCTGCGCATTGAGGAACAGCTCGGCAGCGCTGCTGTATACGGCATCAGTGCCATCTGATAACCCTCTGTGTAACCGGATCAACGCTTTCAATCTCTCCCGGCTGAGGAGGGGTTGGACGCGTTCTTTTGTATTAAGCTGCAATGTAAAAGAGGTTGTTGCTTTTGACAAATTAGTCAAAACTAACTTAAAATAAGAGCATTCTGACGATTTTTTTTGCATTTTAGGTTCGCCAGATGGGGAAAAATCAGTTATAATGAGCGCACGAGGAAGTGAATTGCTGCACGGCGGCAGGCCTCATTCCCCCAAAAGCTAACAATTCTCATATTATGCAGTACACACACGAAGTAGAACAGATGTGTTGCGTCAAGAAGGGCTGCAATCACGGCCCTGCACCCATCCCGCAGGAGGGTGCCTGGACGCAGTCCACGAAGATTGAGGACATCTCCGGTCTGACCCACGGTGTGGGTTGGTGTGCTCCTCAGCAGGGTGCCTGCAAGCTCACGCTCAACGTGAAGCAGGGCATCATTCAGGAAGCTCTGGTGGAGACGATTGGCTGCTCCGGCATGACCCACTCCGCCGCCATGGCCTCTGAGATTCTGCCGGGCAAGACCGTGCTGGAGGCTCTGAACACCGACCTGGTGTGCGATGCCATCAACACCGCCATGCGCGAACTCTTCCTGCAGATTGTCTACGGACGCACCCAGAGCGCCTACTCCGAGGGCGGTCTGCCCATCGGTGCCGGTCTGGAGGACCTGGGCAAGGGCCTGCGCTCCCAGACGGGTACGCTGTACGGCACCCTGGCCAAGGGCGCTCGCTATCTGGAGCTGGCTGAGGGCTACATCACCAAGCTTGCGCTGGATGCCGACGGCGAAATCACGGGTTACCAGTACGTGAAGATGGGCCCGATGATGGAAGACATCAAGAAGGGCATGGATGCCAATGAGGCTATCAAGAAGCACACCGGTTCCTACGGCCGCTTCGATGGTGCCGCCAAGTACATCGACCCCCGCCACGAGTAAAGAACCTTTAACCATATAGAAGTTACGATTATGCCTCTTTTTGAATCCTACTCTCGTCGTATCGACCAGATTCTGCCCGTGCTGGCACAGTATGGCATCAACTCCTGCGAGGAGGCCGAGCAGGTCTGCCTTGAGAAGGGTATCGACGTCCGCGCCATCGTTCGCGGCATCCAGAACATTGCCTTCGAGAACGCCGGCTGGGCCTACACCGTGGGTGCCGCCATCGCCATCAAGAAGGGCTGCACGAAGGCTGCCGATGCCGCCGAAGCCATCGGTGAAGGTCTGCAGGCATTCTGCATTCCCGGCTCCGTGGCAGACGACCGCAAGGTGGGTCTGGGTCACGGCAACCTGGCAGCCATGCTGCTGCGCGAGGAGACGGAGTGCTTCTGCTTCCTGGCCGGTCACGAGTCCTTTGCCGCCGCAGAAGGCGCTATCGGTATCGCCCGCTCTGCCAACAAGGTGCGTCAGAAGCCGCTGCGCGTCATCCTCAACGGTCTGGGCAAGGACGCCGCCTACATCATCTCCCGTATCAACGGCTTCACCTACTGCCAGACCAAGTTCGACTACGCCACCGGCAAGGTGGAAGTGGTGAGCAAGAAGGCTTTCTCCGACGGCGAGCGCGCCAAGGTGAACTGCTACGGTGCTGACGATGTGCGCGAAGGCGTGGCCATCATGTGGCTGGAGGGTGTGGACGTGTCCATCACCGGTAACTCCACCAACCCCACCCGCTTCCAGCACCCGGTTGCCGGCACCTACAAGAAGGAATGCACGCTGGCCGGTAAGAAGTACTTCTCCGTGGCCTCCGGTGGCGGCACGGGTCGTACCCTGCACCCGGACAACATGGCTGCCGGTCCTGCTTCCTACGGCATGACCGATACCCTGGGCCGCATGCACAGCGATGCCCAGTTCGCCGGCTCCTCCTCCGTGCCCGCTCACGTGGAAATGATGGGTCTCATCGGCATGGGCAACAACCCCATGGTCGGTGCCACCGTTTCCGTGGCCGTGGCCATCGAGGAAGCCATGAAGTAAAGCTCCTCTTTACACACACGTTACAAGCTCCCCTGTCCGAGTAGCTCGGGCAGGGGAGTTTTTCGGATTGCCGCATGCGCGAATTCCCCATTCGTCATTTTCCATTTATCGGAATAAACATGCAAAATAGAGCGGTATGGTACAGATTTTATTTGAAATGCTCTTTGGAATCTGTTAGCTTGATTACATGTTTTACCGTATATTGACCATTATTGCAGCCATGATGCTTCTGGTAACCACCGGTTGCCGTCACACCCTGAAATCCGAAAGCGGGTTGTATGATGTGACCTTGGAGCGCAGTATGAAGGTAGGCGTGGATGGTATCTGGTTCTGGGGGAAGGGGAATCCCTATGCGAACCAGAAATCCGGGCGTGTTTATATTTCCCCCATGAATGTGTCGCATGTGAAGGATGCGGACGCACACATGCTGAAGCTTCTCCAGATTCAGATGTACAGCAATATGGTGACCAGTATCGGCACGTCGCTGAAAGAATCGAACAAGGCTAACGGAACGGATTGGCGTGTGACTTCCAACCCGGCAGAGGCCTGTGTGCGGATTGATACGGCTCTGGTGCATTTCAAGCCGCAGCGCCCGGGATTCCGTCTGCTGTCTGCTTTCACCCTGTTTGCGCCGATTCCCGGAGCCAGCACGGTGGCCGGATATCTGGGTGAGGGGGATGTCTGCCTGGAATGCACGATTCGCGATGCCCGCACCGGGACGCTGCTGGCGGCTTTCAAGGATTCCAACCGCAAGAAAGCCCGTTTGTATACAGAAGAGGCTTACCGTGCTTCCGGTAACGCCGATGTGAACCTTCAGGAATGGGCAGAGCGCATGGGCCGCACGTTCCGTGAATGCGGGCTGGACAAGCTTGGCCGGGGCGGTACTCTCAAGAAGAAGATTGAGGAGCGCTCCGTCATGGAAGGTGTTATTCAACACTTCTGATTTTCATGGAGGATGATTTGCAACAGCTGTTGGAGCAGTATCTGACTGCACCGGGCTATGAGCCGCAGGATGTGTCGGCTCTGGCGCGGGGCATGGGGATAGATTCCCGCCGCCGCCGGGAGCTCCGGGAGCTGTTGCAGTCCTGGCTGGAGCAGGGGAAGCTGCTCAAACTCAGCAAGGCGCGCTATGCTCTGCGGAAACCGACCGGAGGCAATGTGACCGGGCGGGTGATTCGCCGCGACAACGGCAAGCTGCTGTTCCTGCCGGATGATGACGGGCGCGCTGCGCTCCGTTCTCTCAGCCCTGCGTATGACGGCGGGGCTCTTTTGTTGCCGGAGCATGAATCCCGCGGTGCCATGGATGGTGACAGGGTGCAGGCTGCTGTGCGGCTGCACCGTTCCGGCGGATATCAACGACGGGGACGCGGGGCGCGGCGACCGGATGTCGGGGAACTGTCGCTTCGCGTACGGGTGGAGGAAATCCTGGAGCGCGGGCATAACCGCTGGGTGGGTATCTATAAGTCAGACGGTCGCTACGGTTACATGATGGGTGATGGCAAGACCGCGCCGGAGCGGGTGCGGCTCACCACGCCGCCGCCGCCGGAGCTGCTGCCTTTCATGAGCATCGTGGTGGAGCCGCTCACCCACCCCATCGCCCGAACGGAGGCCACGGGGCGTATCATCTCCGTGCTGGGTTGGCCGGATGATGCCGGGGTGCAGATTACCACCATCATGCATCAGTATGATTTGCCGGAGTCTTTCCCGCAGGAGGTGCTGGACGAATCTGCCGCCATCCCGGAGACGCTTTCGCCCGCAGAGCTGAGCGGGCGGGATGACTGGCGGAATCGCTGTGTCGTCACGATTGACCCCGCGTCTGCCCGTGATTTTGATGATGCCATTGCCGTGCGCCGTGTGCCGGAGGGCTGGGAGCTGGCGGTGCATATAGCGGATGTCAGCCACTATGTGCAGCCCGGTTCGGCGCTGGACAGAGAGGCTGCACGGCGGGGTAATTCCACCTATCTGCCGGACCGCGTGTTGCCCATGTTGCCGCCGCGTCTGTGTGACGGCATCTGCTCGCTGCGGCAGGGGGAAGACCGCCTTACCCGCCTTTGCCTGATGCGTATTGATGCGACCGGCGAAACGCGGCATGCCGAGTTCCGCGATGCGGTCATCTGTTCGCGCCTGCGGATGAGTTACCCGGAGGCTCTGGCCGTGCTGGAGCAGCGGAGCAGCAGCGGCGATGCAGAGGTGGATGCCATGCTGCACGAAGCGAACACACTGGCGCAGCTCCTGCGCAAACGCCGCTTCGATAGAGGCTCGCTGAATCTGGACATGCCGGAGCTGCATGTTGTGACAGATGACCACGGCCTGCCCATCGATGTGGAGCAGGAGGAGAGCGATATCTCCCACCAGCTTATCGAGGAATTCATGCTGGCTGCCAATGAAGCGGTGGCTCATGCTCTCAATGCCCGTGCCATCCCCACCGTATACCGTGTACATGAAGCACCGGATCCCGCCAAGCTTCAGGAATTTGCCGGGCAGCTGAAGACCTATGGCATTCCCGCCGGTTCGCTGGCTACTCGTGAGGAGCTGGTGCGGGTGATGGAGCGGATACGCGGCCACGTCGATGAGCCGCTGCTCAAGGTGTCGCTGCTGCGGTGCATGATGCGGGCCTGCTACTCACCCAAGGCTCTGGGGCATTATGGCCTTGCCAAAGGGGATTACTGCCACTTCACCAGCCCCATTCGTCGCTATGCTGATTTGCTGGTGCACCGTGGGTTCTGCCGCCTGAGCGGGGGGAAGTCTCCGCACCTGCCGCAGCTGCCGTCTGCCGGGAAGCTGGAGGACATTGCCCGCCACCTGTCGGAGAGGGAGCGTATTTCCGCCTCAGCGGAAAATGAGGCAGAGCAGAAAATGCTGCTGTTGTACATGGAAAAGCAATGTGAGGCAGAAAAGCCCCGAATCTGGGAAGCCATCATCACGGCGGTCTGGGGACAGGGGCTGGTGGTAGAGCTGCCCCTGCTGCGCCTGCGTGGTTTCATTTCCGGGGCAGAACTTCCCGGTGCGTCCCGCTGGTATCATGAGCGTCACGCCGATTGCTGGCGTTCCTTTGACGGCGCCTGTCTCAAGCCGGGGGATAGCATCCGCGTTGTCCCGATTAATATCGACCCCGCTACCGGATTCCTGGATTTCCGCCCTGTTGAGTCCTGATTGCCTCCAGTTTGCGGAGCAATTGGTTGACGACTTTCGGCTGCTGGGTGGCCAGGTTTTGCTGTTCGCCCGGGTCGGTGGACAGGTTGTAGAGCTGCGCCTGTTTCCCGGTTATCAGCTTGAGCTGCCCGGAGCGCAGCGCGAGCTGCGAAGCATTAAACGCCTGGGTCACCAGCTCGCTGCGTGCCTCCTGCGAATCCCCCAACAGGGCGGGGAGGTGGTTCTGGCTGTCCGGCATGGAGCCCTGCGGGATGTCTTGCCCCACCAGCGCTGCGAGCGTGCGGCCCAAATCCACCTGGCACATCAGCGCGTTGCTCTGTCCCGGTGATACCCTGCCGGGCCACCAGACGATGAAAGGCACACGGGTGCCGCCCTCCTGCAGCCTGTACTTGCCGCCGCTGTATGGTGCGGCGGGGCGGTGGTTGCGGCATGCTTCCACGGAGCCGTCCAGATAGCCGTCCCCGATGACAGGACCATTATCGCTGCTGAAGATGATGAGGGTTTCCTCCGGGGCATAGCCATTATCCGCGAGCGCCTGCCGCAGCCGCCCCAGACAATCGTCCATCTGGACGGTGGCATCCCCGCGAATCCCGAGCTTGCTTTTGCCCCGGAAGCGCGGGTGCGGGTCGCGCGGCACATGGATGTCATTGGTGCCGAAGTAGACAAAAATAGGCTGCCCGGCCTGGCGGGAGATGAAGCCGATGGCTTCCTCCGTGAGGCGGTCGGCTATATCCTGGTCTTTCCAGCGGGCGGCGCGGCCGCCGGTCATGTAGCCGATGCGGGAGATACCATCCACGATGGTTTGGTCGTGTTGCTTATCCGCAGAGCGCCCCCATGGCTTCAGCATCTCTGGGTGTTCGTGTCCCAGATATTCGCCGGGATAGCGGGTGCCGGGCTTGTAGCTCACGGAAATGGGGTCAGCCGGGTCCAGCCCGTCCACCTTGCCGTTGCGCACATAGACGCAGGGAACACGGTCACCCGTGGCGGCCATGATGAAGGAAAAATCAAACCCCACCTCGCGGGGACTCGGGGTAATCTGCTGATTCCAGTCGATGGGTGCCTCCCCGCGACCTAATCCCAGATGCCATTTGCCAATGGCGGCGGTGCGGTATCCGGCACGCTGCATCATGGCGGGCAGGGTCAGCTCCTCTCCCTTGATGGGCAGAATCAATTTGGCATCGCCGGGCAGAATATGGGTGCCCTTGCGGCGCCAGGCATACTGTCCGGTGAACAGGGAATAGCGCGAAGGGGTGCAGACGGCGGCGGTGCTGTGGGCATCCGTAAAGGTGAGCCCCTCTTGTGCCAGTCGGTTCAGATTCGGACAGGGGACTTCCGTGCATCCGGTCACGGAGGTGTCGTTGTAGCCCAGATCGTCTACATAGAATAAGAGGATGGCGCGGGGCTTCTCCGCCGCTGAAAGCGGCAGGACTGCCAGCAGTAGGGGGAGCAGTATTCGTTTCATGGGTCAGACGCGTTTGCGGGTCCATTTCAGACCGTGGAGCATGTGGGTGAGCAGCAGGTATTCCACCGCCATATCCACGGTGATGAGAATCCAGATGCCGGTCAGCGTGATGCTTTCCGGCCAAAGGGCATTCCAGATAACCAGACAGAGGAAGCGGAAGAAGCCCATGCAGCCAAAGGATACCAGCATCACTCTGCGGGTGTAGCCCGCCCCGCGCAGGCACATCTTGATGATGAGCATGGCGGCATAGAATGGCTCAGCTATCAGGAAAACCTGTACCACGGGTACCACGGCATCCAGCAGCTCGCGGGAATTGCCGGCAAAGATACCGCCGAAGAATTCCGGGAAAAGATAGAACACCACGCCCATAGCGCCCATGAAGACCACGCTGTAGCGAACGCATTTCCGCACGGTGGCCAGCGCCATGCGTGCGCTGCCGGTGCCCAGATATTGCCCCACGAGGGTGGCACCGGCCATGCCGATGGCAAAGCCGGGCAGGAAGCTGAGCGATTCGATGCGGATGGCGATGTTGTGGGCACCCACGGCGGCATCACCCAGCGAGGAGATGATGCGCAGTACGTATATCTGTATCAGCCAGATACCGGCCACTTCCATGGCCTGCGGCAGTCCGATGCTCAGGATACGGTACATCTCCCGCCAGTCCGGCCGCATGGAGCTGAGCCGCAGAAAGAGCGGTGGTACGTAGCTTTCCCCCTGTTCCGCGGCATATTCGTCCGGGTTTTTCCCCTGCAGAGTCTGTTTCATGCGCCGTGCACGGCGCGCCAGAATACCCAGCAGGACTGCTGCTGCAACGGCCATGCCGCCGATGAGACCCAGCGCCAGACCTTCCACAAAAAGACCGCAGCCGTATACCAGTATGATGCTGAACACGATGTTGAGTCCATCTACCAGCACCATGATGATGAAGGGTGTCTTCGTATCGCCCGACCCGCGCAGCGCTGCGTTCACCGCAAAGACTATGCCGGAGAACACGGCAACCCAGCACCCCGTGTGCATGTAGCGCAGCGCTACCTCTCGGGCAAAGTCGCTGAGCTGCAGGACGGAGGTTACCAGAAAATCTGCCGTGGCGTACATCAGGATGGCAGACAGCAGCCCGGCCAACAGCCCCAGCATGGCGGCCTGGTTAGCCGTGTAATTCGCCGCGCTGAATCGGCGTGCGCCCGTCATGCGGCTCACGATAGCGGTGGCCCCCATGCCTACCGCGCCCTGCATCAGGAAACCCAGCCACAGCACATAGCCTGTGATACCGATGCCGGAGGCAATCTGGGTGGTCATGTGCTCATTGCTGCCCATGCCGGTGGCCAGTACCAGCGAGGTGGAGGCGCAGATGAAGCTCATCACCTGCTCCAGCAGCGGCCAGAGCGCAATGGTTACAATCTGCCGTGGCAGACTCATCCCGGCCAGTTTGCCGCCGAGTCTGCCCTTCACCATTCCGGCGCGGACTTTGCCCTCTCTTCCGTCTCCGATACTCATTGACCGCTCCTATTAAACCACAGTTTCTCCGCGTTGAACAGTCTCTTTTTTCAGAAAAAATTTCCCGCAGTTGCATAGCGCTTCTGCGGGGTGGTTGATGGGGCTGTTATCTGCGGTGATGGCCATGATGGTGACCATGGTAACTGCTGTGGTAGCCCCCATGGTGACCTCCGTGGTAACCCCGGCCATGGTGCGGGCCGTGGTGATGGTGGCAGGCACTGCATACGAGTGCCACGACAAGGGAAATAATGGCAAGTTTCTTCATACGCATTCCCTATACCATATTTTTTGATAGATTGTCAATCTTAAATAAATAAAAAAATAAACAATTATAATTATTAAACAAAAGGTTGTAAGTTATCCGCCTGTATGGAAATAACCGCATGCACCTGCGAGTCGTTGTCCGGAGTCAAACTTATTTCAACAGGTACTAGGCCGATGCTGCGCCGATAATGAGGTTGAGAGCTCGGAGAGTGACGAGACGGCGCAGCTGGCGGCGGTCGAGTCTGGGTTGAAAGAGGGTTTCCGTGTGCAGAGGTTTGCGGGCGCCGCGTTTGGTTAGTGCCAGACAGATGGTGCCGACGGGGGGCTCGCCTTCTGCGGCACCGGGCCCGGCGTTGCCGGAAACGGCTATGGCAATATCGGCTCCCGCCTGTCGCATGGCGCTCTCGGCCATGGCTGCCACCACGGGTTCGCTCACCACGCTGAAGGTCTCTATCAGCGCAGGCGGCACATCCAGGAGCCGTTCCTTGGCCTCGTTGCAGTAGGTGACCCAGCCGTAGCGGAATGCGGCAGAGGCTCCCGGCACTTCCGTCAGCGCGGCGGCAATCATGCCCCCGGTGCAGCTTTCTGCCGTGGCAACGGTCAGCCCCGTCAGTTTCAGGCTTTCCACGGCGGCAAAGGCTGCCAGTGCAATTTCGGAATCCATGTTCAGTCCTCCTCCGGCAGTTGAATGGCTACGGTGGCAAAGGCGGCCATGCCCTCGCGGCGACCGATGGCCCCCAGTTTCTCGTTGGTGGTAGCTTTCACCCCCACCCGCCGTGGGGAGACTCCCAGTATCGGTGCGAGTGTCTCTTTCATCTGCGGGACGAAGGGCATGATTTTCGGCGCTTCGGCAATCAGCGCACAGTCGGCATTCACCAGACGCCCTCCGCGCTCTTTCAGCAGCTCTACTGCTTTTTCCACAATGCGGAGCGAGCAGATGTTGCGGCAGCTCTCATCGCCGGGGGGAAACCAGTAGCCAATGTCCGGCTCGCCGAGTGCCCCCAGGATGGCATCTGCCAGCGCATGGCACAGCACATCCGCATCGCTGTGGCCTGCAAGCCCCTTGGTGTCGTGTACCTTTACCCCGCCCAGCCACAGCGGACGCGGTGTTTCGGAAAAACGGTGTATATCATATCCCAGCCCTGTCAGAGTCAGCATCATGCCCTTACTATAGCATAGCTCTGCCGCTTCCGCGACAAAAAAAGAAGCCCGACCACTTTGTCAGAACTCCTTTTTCGGTAAAAAAATGACTCTGCATGCAAAATTGTCTTGCTTTTTATTTAGAATTATTCTAAATTACGCGCATGAGCAACTTATTCATCGAGTATCCGAAGTGCACGACCTGCCGGAAAGCCCGCAAGTGGCTGGAGGAGCAGGGGGCAGAGTTCACCGACCGCCACATTGCCGAGCAGGCTCCGACAGCGGAGGAAATCCGTGCCTGGGCGGCCTCCAGCGGACTGCCGTTGAAGAAATTTTTCAACACCTGCGGGATGAAGTACCGCGAGCTGGGGCTTTCTACGAAGCTGGCGAGCATGAGCGATGAAGAGCAGGTAGCGTTGCTGGCCTCTGATGGCATGCTGGTGAAGCGACCGCTGCTGGTGACGGAGAGCGGCTGCGTCATCCCCGGCTTCAAGGCTGAAACCTGGCAGAAAGCCCTCAGCAAATAAGCGAGTTCAGAGTTTTTCTTGCATGCGTGTCCCGCTCGGGTGAAGGAGAGAGCACCCGGGCGGGATTTTTCTTCCTGTCATGGGCGGGGTGATAGATTGACCGCGTCCTTACGCTGTGCTACAATCCGCCATATCCGTCTCATGAATCCCGGTACCTTACCATTTGCCGAGCCGACATTGGCCAATGCATCCCGCGTGCGGGAGTGTGTGGCAGCAGCAGGCGGGCGGGGGAATGATTTATCTTTCACCAATATCTACCTGCTGCGGGAGAAATACGCCACCACGGTGGCGATGGAGGAAGGGGTGCTGTATCGGCACTACGGCGGCAACGGTCGTTTGCAGGGCTATGCCTTTCCCTGCGGTGCAGCGGATGCGGAAGCTGCGCTGTGCCGCATCGAAGCAGATGCCGCAGCACTGCAACGCCCCCTGCAATTCTGCCTGCTCACGGATGAAGAGGCAGAGATGCTGCGCCGTCTGCGGCCGGGCAGGTTTTCCTTTGCCTCAGACCCTGGCGATGCCGATTATCTGTACCGTCGCAGCGATCTGGCAGAGCTGCCGGGCACGGCGTATCACCGCAAGCGCAATCACATCGCCCGCTTTGAAAAGCTCTTTCCCGATTGTCGCTACGAAGCGCTGACTCCGGATAACGGCGGGGAGGCTTTGGTGGTGGCACGCGCCTGGATGGAGGGCAGGGAAGAGTCCACCCCCGCGCTGGAGCATGAGCTGCGCGCCATTCAGCACGCGCTGGAACATATCGCAGAGCTGCAATTGTGCGGCGGCCTGATACGGGTGCGGCATCAGCCCGTCGCCATGTCCATTGCTTCTTTCATTTCTCCTGCCGTGGCTGACATACACTACGAAAAATGCCTGCCGGCTTTTCGTGATGCTTTTCCGGTTATCAACCGTGAGCTGGCTCGCCGGCTCCGCTGCGATTTCATCAACCGAGAGGAAGATCTGAACCATCCCGGGCTTCGGCAGGCCAAAGAATCGTACCGTCCTGCCCTGCTGCTTCGCAAATTCACCGCACGCGCTCTCTCTTCATGCTGACCCACATTTTCAACTCCGCAGTCTGTGCACGCTGTCGTCTCTGTTGCAATTTTCGCCCGGCCTCCGTGTGGGAGACTCCCTTTCTGGAGGATTCGCTCTGCGAGCAGCTGAGCCGTCGGGGTATCCCTCTCTGTACCCGACCGAACGGTTCCCGCAGCTTCTGCCTGAGCTTCCGAACGGATGATGCGGAGGAGACGGCGGATTGCCCGCTGCTCGACCCGACCAGCGGCTGTACCCTGCCGCGTGCGGAGCGGCCCTTTGAATGCCGGGTCTGGCCGCTGCGGCTCATGCAGGATGAGAGAGGGGCTCTCTGCATCGGTTGCTACACGGCTTGCCCGGCGCTGAACGATGCCGAGACGCTGAAACGCCTGACAGCTTACGCCTGCGGCGAGTTGCTGCCTGAGCTGCTGGATTATGCCCGGCGTTTCCCGCAGAGCATCCGCGCACTTCATCCTGCCTACACTCTCCTCTGGAAACAGATGCCATGCCACCCTGGACACTGAGTGACCCGTACCATGATTTTGACGGGATGGAAGACGAGCTGCAGGCTATCGTGGCCAAGCAGGGGGTGGGCCTGACAGGGGATGAGCTGACCTTTGTCGTGTTCGGCAGTTATCTGCCCGCCGGAAATTATGAGGAATGCTGCACCTATCTTCCGGCTGCTTTCGACTATCTCCGCACGGGGCAGGATGCTTGCCTGAGCCAGATGTGGGAGCATCTGTTTCACGTCTGGGTGCCGCAGCATATTCTTGAATTGCGGCGGGATGGTCGCCTGGAGGCAGTGATAGCCGAGCTGCGCAGCATTTTTCACGAACGTCTGGACGCTTGGCTGGCCGGCGGCCTGTCCTCCGGCATGGCGTGCTGTATGGAGTCCTGGTGCCTGGACTTCCTCTGTTCTGCGCTGGTGGCAGAAGACCATGCCCCCCTACTGGAGAAACTGCACAACGGAGGCGTTCATGCCCGCATGCTGTTTCTGGCGATTCATCCCGTCAACGAGCCTTTCTTCAAGCACATGAGCTTGGATAATGCGGGCTGCTATTGCCGGGAAGAGGAGGTGGCAGAGCGTATCCTACGGCTGCGTCCGGCATCCCGTCTACGCTCGTTTCTGGAGTTGCTCCGGTCCGATGTGCTGGAGTGGCGCATGGAAAGCCACACCCGTCAGGAACTCTTCGAATACTGGTCCCATGTGCTGGAACATGCGGATTGCGCCACGGCTCACCTCCCCGGTGGCCCCGCCTGCCCGGCAGAGTGAATGAGGCGTTAGATGAGAAAATCACATTTTAGCAAGATAAAAGTGGAAATTTTGCCACTTTTGGGAAGATAATGAGCAGGTGGCAGTGGCTCTGGTCATTGTGTCAATAAGTCAAGGCAGCGGAAGAAATGGAAACAGCCGGCAGGGAGCGCGGCATAACGCAGCGGATTGACACAACTCACCGCACATTTGGCTTGCGGTGGCGGGGTGGTTGTGCTAACGTATGCGGTGATATGGAATCCGATTCTCCTCACCTACGCGGAGCCTTGGTCGTCTTTGAAGGTATTGACGGCACGGGCAAGTCTACTCAGATTCAGTTGTTGGCCCGATATTTGCGTGGGCTGGGGCTGGAAGTGGTGACCGATTATGAGCCGACCCGCGGTCCGTGGGGCATGAAGGTGCGTGAGGCTGCACTTTCCGGGCAGCGGCTCAGTCTGGAGGAGGAAATCGACTGTCTGCTTCAGGACAGGCGGGAGCATGTGCGCCATTTTATTGAACCTGCCTTGGAAGCTGGCAAGTGGGTGCTGCTGGACAGATATTATCTGTCGATGATGGCTTACCAGGGGGCGACGGGAGCCAATGTGGAGGAAATCCGCGAGAGCAACGAGGCCTTTGCGACCGTGCCAGATGTGGCGTTCTGGCTGGATATCCCGGTGGAGATGTCCATTGACCGCATGAATGCCCGGGGGAATGGCCACGATGCATTTGAGAATGAGCCTTTCCTGCAGGCGTGCAAGGATATCTATTCTTCCATGGAGATGCCGTGGCTGCACCGCATCGAGGCCGATGGCCCCATTGCTGAGGTGCAGGCGCGCATTCGCGATGTCATCCGCGAGGAGCTGGGAGTGTGACCAAAAAGTCACGCAGTTTGGCTTGCTTCGGGAGCGGATATGCGCTTATATAAATCTGTAACAAGCTATTCCCGATTATGGCAGCACACATTCTGATGGTGGAGGACGATGAGGATATCGCCGATTTTGTCGCCTACAACCTGCAGCGGCAGGGCTGGAAAACCACACTGGTGCACGATGGAATCGCCGGACTGGAGCAGATTCGCACGCTGCATCCGGATTTGGTGATACTGGATATCATGCTGCCCGGCATGGATGGGTTGCAGATTTACCGCGCCATGAAGGAACAGCCGCTCACAGCCTCCATTCCGACCCTCTTTCTGACGGCGCGTGCCCAGCTGGAGGACAGACTGGAGGGCTTGCAACTGGGAGCAGATGATTACATGACCAAGCCGTTCAGCCCCCGTGAGCTGGTGCTGCGTGTGCGCAATATCCTCAGCCGAGCCTCGGCTTCGGCTGTGCAGCTGCTGGTTCACAGCGGGGAGCTTGTGCTGGATAAAAACACGCTGCAAGGCCGCCTGCGGGGCGAGCCTCTGGAGCTGACCACGGCAGAGTTCAAGCTGCTGGCTTATCTCATGGAACGCCCAGGACGGGTGCAGGATCGCTATGAGCTTCAGAAGGTGCTCTTCGGCTATGCGGACACCACGCAGTCGCGTGCGCTTGATACCCACGTGAAGCGCCTGCGTCGCAAGCTTGCTGATTATGCCGACTGCGTGACCACGGAGCGCGGCGTGGGCTATTGTTTCACGCCGAAAGAGCAACTTTGAACCCCTTTCTGCATAAAAAAACGCCTTTTCTTCCCAATTTGCTTGACATTTGGCCGAATTGGAGTAGAATCTGCCCACCAAAACGAAAAACCACAACAATTTTCTAAACCATTATGGCACACACTCAGTCCGCTAAGAAGCGCATTCGTCAGACGATCGCCCGCACCGCTGTCAACCGTTCCGTTATCTCCCGCGTTCGCACTCTTCGTAAGAAGGTTGCCGTGGCTGTAGAGAGCAAGGACAAGGAAGCCGCCGTGGTTGCCTACAACACGTTCGCCTCTGCTATCGACAAGGCTGCCAAGAAGGGCACTGTGCCGGCCAACCGCGCCGCCAACTACAAGAGCAAGGCTGCCAAGGCTGTCGCCTCCATCGCCTGAGTTCCCTTTCAGGTTTTCCGTTTTTGAGCTTCATGACGGGGTATCGGGCAACCGATACCCCGTTTCAACTGACACCATGAGACGAGATTGTAAGGAAATTGCCACCACGGTGGCCAATGACCCCGGCAGCTACAAGCTCTGTGCCGTCTGCGGAGCAATTGTGGATAAGAATGCGGATTCCTGCCCGGACTGTGCCGCATACCGCTTTGATGAGGATGCTGAGCACGTGGCTAACGCTGCCCTGGACCTGGGTGCCCACGGCTCTACCGCCGTTTCCCATCTGGATACGCTGGATTAATAAAGGAAACCGTTGGAGATTTCTGTTGCCTGCTGGAGCGGTTACATGCTCGCTTCCAGTATCTGCCTGACCTCTGCGGTGGTCAGGTTGTTTTTGTAGCCGCCGCGCAGCAGGAAGGTGCCTTCGGCGATGCCGTCCAGCATTTCCGGGGTGGCGCCCAGTTCGCGGAGGCTCAGCACCAGTCCGATTTCCTGCATCCAGGCTTTCAGCGCGTCTAACCCCTCCAGCGCGGTTTGTTCATCGGTCTTCCCTTCCGGGGAAATGCCCCAGACGTGGGTGGCAAAACGCTTGAATTTGGGCAGGCCATACGGCAGGATATGGCGGAAATAGGGAAGGGTGACGGCGGCGAGCGTCATGCCGTGGGTGGCATCGGTGAACGCCCCGACGGATTGCCCCATCATGTGTACCATCCAGTCGGTGGATTTCCCCTTCGCGATGAGGGTGTTGAGTGCCCAGGTGGCGGTCCACATGATGTTGCTGCGGGCTTCATAATCCTGCGGATTCCGGGCGGCGATGCGGCTGCTGTGGATGAGCGAGCGCATGAGCCCTTCGGCCAGGTAATCGCTGGTGTTGTCATCTGTGCCGGAGAGGTATTGCTCCAGGATGTGCGACATGATGTCGAAGCATCCGGCCACCATCTGATAGCGCGGGAGGGTTAGGGTCAGTTCCGGGTTGAGGATGGAGAAGCGCGGGTAGACAGCATCACCGAACACGCGCCCGATTTTTCGTTTGGCGGCGTGGTTGGTGATGACGGAACCTCCGTTCATTTCGCTGCCGGTGCCGGCCATGGTGAGGACGCAGCCCACGGGGATGATGGCGTTATCCACGGGTTCCATGCGCACGTAGTATTTTTCCCACGGGTCATCCGTGCAGTATGCCGCCACGGAAACACCCTTGGCATAGTCGCAGACGGAGCCGCCGCCCACGGCAAGGATGAGGTCTACCTTGTTCTCCCGTGCCAATCGTGCACCCTCTGCCAGCTTCTCCACGGTGGGGTTGGGCATGACGCCGGGGTCTTCCACGATTGTTTTGCCGGCGGCTTGCAGGATGGTAATGATTTTATCATACAGACCGGAGCGTTTGATAGACTGCTTACCGTAGGACAGCAGGACGGTGGGGCCGTACTGTTGCAGTTCGCTGCTCAGGGCGTTGAGGGAATCCGGCCCGAAGTGCAGACGGGTGGGGTTGGAATAAGTAAAAGTGCCTTGCATAAGGGTGAGAGTGTTGTTATCGGTCTTTTGGTTGAAAATCAGGATGGCAGCAGCCGCACCACGCGGTCGGCGCGGGGCAGGGTGATGGTCACGGTGGTGCCGGTGCCTTCCTTGGAGGCGAAGGTGAGCGAGCCGCCGTGTTCCTTGATGATACGCCGCACGATGAGCAGTCCCAGCCCGTGTCCTTTCTTTCGCGTGGTGCGGAAGGGTTCGTACATGGTGCCCATGACCTCGTGGGAGATGCCGCTGCCGGTATCGCTCACGATGATGCGTACGTCCGTGTCGTTGAAATCCGTCTGGATGAAGATGCCGCCATCGGAGCCGGGGATGGACTGGTAGGCGTTGCGGATGATGTTGTAGAATGCCTGGAAGAGCTGGGTGGAATCAGCATTGAGCTCCGGCAGTTTGTCGTGGAATGCCAGGTGAACGCCGATGCCGCGGGCGGCTATCTCCGGGTCGAGTGCTTCCAGCACGCGGTTGAGCAGCTCATTGAGCTTCACGGCCTCACGCTGCAATTGTGAGGGCCGCATGGATTGCAGGAACTGGTGCAGCAGGGTGTCCAGACGCTGCGTTTCCTCCAGAGCGCTCTCCAACAGGGGTAGCAGCGGTCGTTGGTCGGCTTCTGTCAGCTTGGAAAGCTTGCGCTGCAGTAGTTGCAGATTCAGTCCGAGTGAGTTGAGAGGATTGCCGATTTCATGAGCCACGGCGCTGGCCATGAAGGAGAGCAGGTTGAACTGCTCGGCCTCTGCATCTTCTTCTCCTGCCGCACGCGTTTCCGTATCATCATGCACCAGCAGGAGGTATTCCGAGCCGTTGGTGACGGGGCTCATGAAGAAGTGGTAGTGGCGCGGTTCCGGGTAGTTGACCTGCAAATCGCGGCTGATGGCGATGCCGCTTTCTTTCAGGTCTTCCCAGCTGCAGGTGTTACCCACCAGCACCTCAAAGGGGACGCTGAGCAGCTCCCGAAGCGGTCGCCCGTAGATGGTGGCGGCGGCTTTGTTGGCGAAACGGGCCTGTCCCTCGCTGTCGAAGAGGATGAGACCATCCCGCAACGCATCAAACACATCCTGCAACAGCCCCTTGTCGGAGGCGAGTCGCAGGAATACCTGACGCAGTTCTTCCTTGTCCAGCGAGTCCAGTCGATTGACGATTTTATCTATGGTGTCGCGTTTCACAGCCCGATTTCCAGATGGTTGAAAGTGGTGGGAATGGTGACTCTGTATACATGCGCCGCATCGAATTCTCCCTCGCAGGGGTGCCCGTCTGCCAGCACGGTCGGGTGGGCATTGAGAGGAAGCGCGTGCAGGGCAAGCGTGGCGTGATCCTGTGCCGGAGGGAGGAGACCTTCCCGCGTGTTGGTTATCTGCATGGTGCGCAGACCGGAGCTGTAGTGGAAGTGCATGTAGCAGAAATCGCCCAGCCGGTGGGCGCGGCCCTCACCGGCATCATCGTAGAGGTAGCTGTCGGCCTGAGTCTCCGGAGCCCACCATAAATCCAGCGTCAGCTCAGGGTTGTCGAGTTCTCCCACAAACTGCTGCACCGGCCAGCGGGGGATGATGTGTCCGCCCCGCACGAAGACGGGGATGCGGTCCATGGGGGTGGAAACCCAGACTTCTTCCCCCGCAGTGGCAGCGGGCTGGTCTGTCCACAGGGAATACCAGTGGCCGCGCGGCAGGAAGAGGAAACGCCCGGTTTCCCCCGGATGGTGGACCGGTACGATGTAGAGAGCATCGCCCAGGAAAAACTCGCTGCTGCGCCAATACATGTCGGGGTCTTCCGGGTACATGAGCGCAAGCGAGCGGATGATGGGCAGCCCCCGGCTGTGATAGCGGTAGAACTGGGTGTAAAAGTACGGCAGGAGGCGGTAGCGCTCCTCAATGGCGCGGCGGGTGATGTCCTCTGCCGTCTTGCCGAAGCACCAGGGCTCCTGTCCGCCGAACTCGCCGTTGTTGTGGTTGCGGAAAAAGACGTGGAAGGCGGCCATCTGCATCCAGCGGCAGAACAGCTCTGCAGAGGGATGCCCCAGGAAGCCGCCCGTATCTGCCCCGCAGAATGAGACACCGCTGGTGCTCAGTCGCTGCACCATGAGGTTGGCCATCTTCAGGTTTTCCCAGTCAGAGCTGTTGTCGCCGGTCCAGGTGGCAGCCCAGCGTTGCAACCCGGCAAAACCGGCGCGGGAGAGCACAAAGGGCCGTCTGTCCGGTGCGTGCATCTCCATGCCTTCGCGTGTGGCGCGTGCCATGCATTGGCCGTACACGTTGTGCGCCTTCAGATGCGAGCAGGAAAAGCCGTCGAAATCATGCCGCGTGTCGTCCGGGAAGGTCTTGTCCGGGAACATGACCGGCTCGTTCATGTCCGTCCAGATACCGCGCACGCCGTATTCTCCCACCTGGCGTTGGAAGAGCCGCGCCCACCAGCGGCGGGTGGTCGGGTTGGTGAAATCCGGGAAGGTGCAGTTGCCCGGCCATACGTTGCCCTGCAGCAGGGCTCCGTCGTGCCGGCGGCAGAAGATGTTGCGCTCAAAGCCACTGCGCCAGACGTAGTTGTCCGGGTTGACCTTGATACCGGGGTCTACGATGGTCACCACCTTGAAGCCCTGTTGCCCCAGCCGCTCTATCATGCCGGGCGGGTCGGGGAAGCGCTCTCTGTCCCAGGTGAGCGCCTGGTAGTTCTTCATGTGGTGGATATCCAGATGGATGGCATCGCAGGGGATGCGGCGGGTGCGGAACTCTTCTGCCAGCTCGTTGACGGTGCTCTCCGGGTAGTAGCTCCATTTGCTCTGGTGGTAACCCAGCGACCAGAGCGGCGGCATGGGCGGCAGCCCGGTCAGTTTGGTGTAGGTGGACACGGTGTCCAGTGCATCCTCTCCCACGATGAAGTAATAGTCCATGACACCGCCGTCCGCGCCGAAGAGAAGGCGGTCTTCGCGCTCTTTGCCGAAGTCAAAGTAGCAGCGCATGGTATTGTCAAAGAAGATGCCGTACTGCGCGCCGTTGTTGAGGCAGAGGAAAAAGGGGATGCTCTTGTAGAGCGGGTCGCTTTCCGGCGTGAACTTATAGGCATCTGAGCCCCACATCTCGTGGCGGCGGCCGCGCAGGTTCAGGGCGCAGGGCTTATCCCCCAGCCCGAAAAAATGAGCCTGTTCCGGCATGTGCTTCAGCACCCATACCAGGTGGTCGCCGGTGCGCTCCTGCAGGCGGTGTCCCATGCCCTCGGCATCTGCACAGAGCAGTCTGTGGCTGTAGCGGTCGTAAAACTCCAGCCCGGCATCTTCCTTGCGGATACGGACGGTGAGCCTCGGGGTGCTGATTTCGTAGCAGGACAGCGATTCTATCTCTGTGAGCTCCGGCGGTGCAGGGGTGTATTCCGGCGCTACACCATAGCTGGGGATTTTTTCAAAGACGGCAGAGACAACGTAGCGACAGCGGATGATACCCGCCTCTTTGAAGCAGAGGCGGAGTCGCGTGTCCGGCAGCTCCAGCTCCAGGGTGTAATCATTCACCCATTCGTAGCTGCGGATGCTCGGCTGACCATCGGTATTCACTGAAGCAGCAGGTTAACCCGGGGGCCATTGCAGGGAGCGACCGCCGATGATGTGGATGTGCAGGTGCGGAACGGTTTGCCCGGCCTGCTCCCCGGTATTCATCACTGTGCGGAAGCCGCCCTCGGCCAGGCCTTCGGCCCGTGCAATATCGCCTACCTTGAGCATGAGGTGAGCCAGCAGGGCTGCATCCTCTGCCGTGGCGGCAGCTATGTCCGGTATCGGTTTGCGCGGCACCAGCAGGACATGCACCGGTGCGGCCGGAGCAATATCCCGGAATGCTACGCACAGCTCATCTTCGTACACGATTGCCGCCGGGATTTCCTTGTCGGCAATTTTCTGAAAGAGTGTTTTTTGCATCGCACTCCCTATTTACCACATGCTGCGTCTGCCTGCAATAAGAATTTGTACTGTCAGGGCGCTTTTGCTTCATTTTTGGCTTGCGATGCCCCATTCCCGTGGTTATCATGTCCGGCATGGATGATTCCCGCCCCTTCGTTGTGTGCCACATGCTGGTCTCTCAGAATGGCCGTGTGACAGGTGACTTCCTGGCCGATTCCGCCTGTGCAGATGCCTGCGAAGCGTATTACGACCTGAACCGCGATGATTCTGCGCAGGCTTTTGCCTGCGGGCGGGTGACAATGGCGGGGAGCTTTACCGACGGTTGGCAGCCGGAGTGGGCGCAATGGGAAACCGTAGCGGTGCCGCCCGGTGATTTTATAGCTCCGGCGGCGGCTGGGGCGCGGCGATTTGCCGTGGCCTTCGACCGCTGCGGCCGGCTGGGGTGGAAAGCGGCCTGTATTGAGGATGCTGACCCGGGATACGGTGGATCTCATGTGGTAGAGGTTCTTTCATCTGCCGTTGCTCCGGCGCATCTGGCCTATTTTCGGGAAGTGGGCGTTTCCTATATTGTGGAAGATGATTTGTGCGAGGCGCTGGTGCGCCTGCGCGCTCTCTTTGGGGTGGAGCGCCTCCTGCTGGAGGGTGGGGCTGTGCTCAATGAGTCGTTTCTGACCGCCGGGCTGGTGGATGAACTGAGTCTGGTGCATGCCCCGCTCATGGCAGAGCCCGGAGATGCCCCGCTCTTTGCAACGACCCCGCTGCCCCCCGTAGCAGATGAAGTGACCTGCTATGTTCGCGGTATCCGCTGCACTTCCTCACGGGTGCTGCGCTGAACCGTTCAGTAAATAAATGAAGCAGGCTGCCGGGAATGCCCGACAGCCTGTGTTAAACGGTTATCTTAATCAGTGGGATTGCCTCATCAGCATGCGCCCTCTTTGGCATCAATCGCCTTCTTGGCCTGCTCGAACACAGCCTTGAAAGCCTCCGGATTGGCGATAGCCAGCTCGGAGAGGGACTTGCGATCCAGATCGATGTTAGCAGCCTTGAGACCCTCCATGAAGCGGGAGTAGGTCAGGCCCAGGGGACGCACAGCGGCAGAGATACGAGCGGTCCAGAGACGGCGGAACTGACCCTTCCTTCTCTTGCGATCGCGGTACTCATACTGCCATGCCTTGTAGACGGCATCCTTGGCGTAGCGGAAGAGTTTGCTGCGGAAACCGCGGAAACCCTTGGCGCGAAGCAGGATGCGCTTGCGGCGGGCGCGAGAAGCCGGCCCATTTGTAGCACGTGCCATAGTTCTTTATATATATACCTGAACGAACTGTTCTTCCTCACCTCCCTGCAGTCTCGTTCGTTCTATCCTTTGCGTGTGTTGAAAGGAAGGCTGCATGAAGGCCGCCCGATATGCGGGCGGGTCTTGGCTTGTGGCCATGTTCCTTGGCTTAAGCGAAGGGCAGGTTCTGCTTGACAGCCCAAACCTGGGTGGCGTCCACCAGAGCGGGTTTGCCCAGAGCGCGCTTGCGCTTGCTGGACTTCTTCTGGAGAATGTGACGCTTACCCTGCTTGCGGCGCAGGACCTTGCCCGAGCCGGTCACCTTGAAACGCTTGGCAACAGCCTTACGTGTCTTGTTGATACCACCTTTGCGGGTCATGGTGCGGGGATTATACACACCTTTTCCCCTTTGGCAAGAAAAATATCAGGCTCCCCGTTAATTTTTTTTGAAAAAATCCAGTCACGTCTACCAGTCTGTCACCACGGTGATTTTTGTGCCCCGAAATGAAAAATCCCCTTGACTTCCCGCGCCGAATGCTGTAACTATAAAGGGTCTCGTAGTACCATTAGCGAGAACTGTCTCTCTATATACAAAATTTTCCAGTCAAAAACCATGAAATTACATCTCCCCGGCAAACTCCGTGCAGCGCTTATGGCTTGCTATGCCATCAGCGCTTCGCTTGTAACTACCGTTTCCTCCGGCTCGTTTGTAGGCGGTGCTCTGGTGGCTTCTGCGGCCGCCGTTGCCGCTTCCCAACAGGCATACGCTGCAACGACAATCGTATACGGCGGCGGTGCTATTACGGACTTCAATTATGGCTCCGTCATCGCAGATACGGCGGTGGGGGATGTGTCTTTCAGCAAGGATGATAACATCACGTTCCTGAAAGACTCCACTCTCTCTATGGGGGGTAACGTGACAGCCGGTATCTTCGGCATAGGCAAGGATGTGGTGCTGGATCTCAGCAGTAACGGTTATAAGCTTGATGCTGCGTTCGATATCAAGGAGGGTGTTCTTCGCCTTTCCAGCGATGTGCTGGATGAGAAAGCGGTGGTGTATCGTTCCAATTCCGGTCGTGTGGAGATTGCCTGGGGTAGTGCCTCTGCTTCCATGGCACAGCAGCTTTCCTCATTCACCGGGCTGCTGGATATTAACGATACCACCTACGAAATGGGGGAGAAGGAGACTTATTATACCAAGCTTGTTCTGCATGGTTCTGAGGGTAACGGTGCCATGGTGACGAAGTCTGCCACCTACACGTTGCCCATTGTCTCTATCGGCGATACGACCATTGGGGTTGGCGATAATTCTACCATTTTCACCGGACTTGTATCCGGCTTCGGGTCTATTACCAAGACCGGTCCGGGTACGCTGACCCTCAAGGCTAATCATGGTTATCACTACGGCGATTTGGTGATTGATGAAGGCTTTGTTCGCTGGGGCTTAGAAAATGATGCTGCTGCGGGTAGAGCAACGAATAAGCTTTCTTTCTCCAATATCGTTGTTAACAAGGATGCGACTTTCATTGATAGTCACATGGGCCGTAGTATGGTGAATACAACGGCTGTCACCCTCAACAACGGCACTCTGATGTCGTTTGAGATGGGGGCGTTCAAGGCAGATGCCTGGGATGACCTCACGGTGAATACGTATAAGGCTCTGTATGTTCAGGAGGTGGGTACGGTGAAAGCTGACCGCTCCGGCGGACATCGCTTTGCTGTGTTGACATCGTTGAATGGCGAGGCTTGGGAGGAGGGAGATGCTCCTGCCAGCGCTACTCTTAACATCGGTAATGGTACGTTGTACACGACCACCATTATTGACAAGATTGAGAATTTCCAGGGTACTATCACTTCCCTGGATGCGATGAATGCGGATCACCAGTTCCACGTGTACGGCGCTCATCAGGATGCCGGATATGCAGTATCCATTGATATTGCTACTACTGCTTTCGGCTTTGAAAAGACGGGTGAGGGTGATGTGACCTTTACCGGTACGCTTAAGGCAGAAGATGTTGTGGCTGTGAGTGGTGGTACGCTGCATGTGCGCGGTGTCCTGACGGCCGAAGGGATTGCCGTGAGTGGCGGTCGCATGATTGCCGACCAGAATGTCACGCTGCAAACGCTCTCTGTTTCCGGGGATGGGGCATTCCGTACAGACTCCCGCACGGTCACTCTTTCCGTAGCTGATGAACTGCGGATTACCGGTGGTTCGCTGACCGTAGGCAGTGAGAGTACTCAGTTGAAGGCTGAACGTGATGTTGTTATCGCAGGTGGTACAACTCTTGTGAACGGTAGCCTTCAAGCAGGTGATGTTTACATTACCGGTGGAGCTGATACCACATTTACGATTGTGGGTGATGTAGCCGTTGATTCTCTGGAGAAGACCGGTGCCGCTAAGTTGGTTTTGCCGGAGTACGGTGAAGATAAGTCCCACTTGGTAACGGTGAACAGGCGCCTTACCATGAACTATGGTGGTACGGCAGATTCCTTCAACGGCGGGAACTTTGATATGATTTCGCCGGAGAATGGTGTTGTTCTCAAGTACTATTCCGGAGCGTCCAACGTAGTGAAGCTCGGTTATGGTCGCAATGCTGAGCAGAAGAAGCTCGGTTACATGTTCGCCGATGTGTTTGATGTAACGGCTGCTGATTTGGCAAAGGGTATCAACTTGGGTATCGAGTCTGAGGTGCACGCCGGGCTGGCCGGTTCCCGTGTGGAACATTTGTTTGTATCCACTCTCGGTAAGAAGGGTGTGGATTATGATATTTACACGGGTGATGACGGATACTATTACCTGAAGACACTCAATGGACAGACTGCTTCCACCTCCTGGGATATTAACTGGGGCACAGAGGAGGTTTCCACTGCTCCTGAGCTTGTACGTCCGTGGGTGTATACCTCGATTGATGACACCGGCCTGTATGGAAGTGCGTATGACGACGATGGCTACTTCATTGCTTCTGAGCTCGTGGGCAGCAATGCAGTAGGGGCTCCCGGTAATGGAGAGAAGGATCCTGTTACCGGCGTGGTGAAGCAGTCTGCCGTTAATGTGTTCGGTGGTGCATACGATAGTGTGGATCCGGAGGGAGCCACGATTGAGCGTGATGTCTGGTTGAAGGTCTCGGATGGCAACTTCGCGCTCGTTGCCGGTGGCAGCATGTGCGGCGGCACGGTTGCCGTTGCCGGTTGGAGTCTGGTGGGCGATACCCACATCTATGTGGACGAGAATGTGGATACTATCGGCTCTGTTGTTGCCGGTAACTTCCTGAATGCGTATGACCCTCAGTGGCAAGGCGATGGTTATATCTCCATTAACACGGACGGATTGACCGGTTCTGTGTTCGGCAGCGGTTACAACTCTGTCAGCCATGAGGGTGACAGTACCATTTACGTGTACAAGGCTCTGAAGACCAGCACTCCGACCAAGATTGACGATTACACCATTGGAGATACGGAGATGGGCATGGGCTTGTCGATTGGTATGAATACCATTGCCGGTGGTTTATTTGCCGGGAAGGATTCGCAGTGGATTGGGGATGGTAAGATTGTCATTGACCTGCAAAAGGATACAACCTCCAACCGTATGGCAAAGTCTATTGTGGGTGGTAACTTCTCAAACATTGATGGCGAAGATACGGTAACCCGAGAGGGCAACAACTACATCCTGATTCAGAATACCTGCGCGGGTGACGGTTCTCGGTTGTTCTCCAACTATATTGTTGGAGCCGATATGGTTGTGGCTGCGGGAACGCATGTGATGACGGGTGATACGTATGTCGAATTCCGGAATATGGGGGCGTTGACCTATATAGGCGGAAAGGGCTATAATACGGATAATCCTTTCATTGTGGGTGGCTACGTGGCTTTGGATTTCGCGCATCCACCGATGTATACAACCACCAGCGTCTTCACGATGGTTGGCAACACTCATATTAAGGTGACTAATGCGGAAAATGGTATATTTAATGCTAATATGGTTGCCGGTCATGCCACTTCCCGTGATAAGCTGTGGGACAATAGTGCGGATATATTGTCAACAAACGAACTGGAGCGACTTAATGTAAGCACTATTGAAGGTGATACCTACATCGATATCGACAGCGGTGTTTACAAGGGTGTTGTTGTCGGCGGTCACTACTACGAGGACTTTATTCATGATGCGCTTCCGGATAATCCGGGCCAGGTTCCCGTTCATCCCAAGCAGGGAACGGAACCGGATACCCTGACTATTTCCGGCACGACTCATATCAACCTGACCGGTGGTTCTTATCGGAACATGGTACTTGGTGCCTCCTATTACGACGGCTGGGATAATGTAACCATGTATACCGGGGGTGTCGTTATCAATGTAGATGGTTGCACCATGGGTGATGCCGATTTGAGTGGTACTTCCAATGCCTATGATTATGCGGTTGTCGGTGGCTATTATATTGACGAGTACCTCCATGGACCGGAGGTAACCGGCCCCTATAACAGCTCCAATCCTCACGCTGTTACCACTTCGGCGACCATCGGGGATATTAGCCTGACCTTTGCCGATACAACGGTGAATGGTATCATTCTGGGTGGTTCCCATATTTTGCGTTCGCAGGAAGTGGCTGATGTAAGCGGCGTTCGTCAGGGCAATATCACTGTTGACCTGAAGAGCGGTACGTTCAATAAGAATATCTACGCTGCCGGTTGCCAGTATTCCGGTGTGGAGCTTCACACGGAGAGTACCACAGTGAAGATTTCCAGCGAGGTGGAGTTTGGTAAGAAAGTGACGGTCTGCGGTGGTTACATGGGTAGTGGCGCATCTGCCGTGCATGGCGACATGACGCTCGAATTTACCAGTGCCGGTAAGTACGACAACATCGCCGAAACCAACTTCATCTTCTTCGATGTGGTGAAGGTGACGGAAGAACGCGGCCACGTGGTGCTGCCTCACAATACCACGCTGCTGGGCGATTATCTGACCAAGCGCGGTGCCGGTACGTTGGAGCTGGGTGTGCAGAACAAACTCGACATGCTTACCGTTGCCGAAGGTACGCTGAAGCTTGCCAAGGACAGCGGTAATACGGCTGCCGGTACCAAGATTGAGCAGCTGAACCTTTGCAAGGGTGCAACACTTGATTTGACGGCCGGTAACTGCGGTATCAACGGCGACCTCGTTGTGGAGGGTGGTTCTACCGTGATGATTGGTACCGGCCTGACTCCCACCGCCATTGAGCGTCTCATCTGGGATGATTCCGAGAAGGTGATGCTCACGCTGAGCGCTCTGCCCACCGGTGCGGAATCCTATGAGGTAGAACTCTTCTCCGGGCTTACCAAGGCAGATATCGTTGGCCTGGATATGCGTACTCTGGACGTAGGTTACGGCGTGCGTGCTTCGCAGTACATCGACAGCAATGTCGACCTCACCAATAGCTACCTCCTGCTCGAAGGCGATACGCTTGTGCTGGCTCGCGCACCGCGCCGCGATATCTTCTGGGAATACAAGGGCGGTACCAGCGGCTACTGGATGTCTGAGAACGCCTGGGCCAAGACCGACGAGGGAACGCTCAACACGGTGTTCAACAATGAGCCGGGCTCGGACAATGTGGTATTCTCCAACAATACGGCTACCATCACCGTCAACCAGGAGGTGATGCCCTACAACATCTCTATCGTCAATGGTGAGTATACGTTCACCGGTGAGGGTAAGGAAGCCGTCATTACACCGTATGGCAGCATCATTCTCTCGGAGGGTGCCAAGGCCACGTTCACGGAGTTTGTGAAGCTGAATACCAGCGCAGATACAACGCTGATTGCGATTCAGGATGAAGCCAGTTCTCTTGAGGTCAACAATGATATTGCCATTAACCAGCTGCAGAGCCATGGTGCTTTCGTGGTCAATGGAAATATATCCATGACCAACGGAACGAAGCATGGCGGTACTCTCATTGTGAATGGCGGTGACCTGACGGTGGGTGGTGATTCCTCGTTCTCTGAACTGCAGGTCGAAGGTTCAGTGAAGAATAATTCCGACTTCGCGCTGACGGTGGACGGTCTCAGCAGCATTGGTGCCATTGATGGCGGTGTTGTTGGGGTTGTCAAGGGCGGCGAGCTGACCATCAACCCGAACGGTGAGGCTACTACAACGTCGCTGAAGGCCTTGCAAGGTGCGGGTGATCTGACCACGAAGAACAAGTTAGTTCTTGACGCAGCCTCGAAGATTGGTAACCTGACAGCTTCCACGCTGAAGCTCAAGGGCACGCTTGCCTCTACCGGAAGTGTCATGGTGCAGGATGATTTGGCGGTCAGCGATTCCGTGACGGTGACGGGCGCTCTTACGGCCGGTTCCATTACCTACGATAATCTTATCCTCAAGAGCAACTATGCCATGATTGATGTGGAACAGAACGTTTACACCTCGGCCGGTACTCCCAAGTTGCAGATGAATGTGGATACGACCATGATTGCCACCAAGATTCTGAGTGACGGTCAGGAGTACTACCTGCTCAAGTGCGATGAGGGTGGTCTTGAGGCAGATGTGGTGTTTGATTCGGATGGTGCTACCACGCTTCATGCGAGCAATGACCGCTATGATTACTCTGCCTATACTGTGAGCGACGGTGTCGTCCTGAAGGCTGATTTGATTAACCCGAACCTCTTTGAGGATGCCGTAGCGGAAACGCCCAACGGTATTACGGGTGCTGTCATGCTCGATGAGCTGTACAAGAATGCAACCATTCTGGAGAATCACCCGAACGGTGACCTTGCTCTTACGATGGAAGCCATCAATCAGCAGCTGATGGTGAATAACAGCAAGGAAGGTCTGGATGATCTCTTTGCAGCCGTTGCCGGTGCCTCCATCCCGGCTATGGGCGTTGCATTCGCCGATGATATAAGCCGCCAGATGCAGGCAATTCGCAACCGCACCACCACTATGGGTGTTGACCAGTGCGCCGTGAATGAGGACATGCCCTACTTCAATGCCTGGATTAACGCGGAGGGCGGCAATCGCAATCTGGATGAGGATGGTACTTCCTCCGGTTACGACCTGAGCAGCTGGGGTGGTACGGTCGGCTTCGATGTGGACTTCACCTCTCGTCTTACCGCCGGTATCGCTGTATCGGCCATGTATGGTGACTACACCGCTAACGCACCGGATGATGCAGAGGGCGATTTCGATACCCAGTATGTCACCGCCTTTGCCCGCTACGGATATCGCGCATGGGTTCACACCTTTGTGGCCAGCGTGGGCCGCGCAGATGTGTCTCTGGAGCGTACGGTATCGCACCAGTATGGCAGCTATCGCACCAAGGGTGAGACGGACGGTATGGGCTTTGGTCTGATGTACGAAGTGGGCTATGTACGCGCCTTGAATGAGACCGGTACGGCCTGCATTCAGCCCGTGATGAACTTTGCCCTCACCCAGACATCACTGAGCGGCTACACGGAAGAAAACAGCGATGCTGCACTTGAGGTCGGTGATATCGACATGACCACCTTTACGGTGGGAGCCGGTGCTCGCATCCAGGCCACCATCGGTGAGAACCTGTATAACCGCTCCTCTATCTTCGAGTGTCGCGCTCTTGCCAAGTTCCGCGCCGGTGACCGCAATGCTGAGACCGATGTGGGCTTCGCTGCCGCAGCCATGGGCACAGGCACCGTTGAGAGTGCTGAGATGGGTAATGTGGGTATCGAGCTGGGCGCCGGTATTGTAGTGCCGCTGGGTGCTGAGCATTCCTCCATCTTCGCGGATGTCTCTGCAGAGTTCTCCACCGGCTACACCAGTGTCAACGGTACGGTTGGTTATCGCATCAACTTCTAATCCGCTCAGAAGAGCCTGATAATACCGCTGCTCACCCTCCTGATCGGGGTGAGCAGCGTTTTTTTTGCTCAAAACACCTGTTTCCACCGGATAAAGAGGCCGGAATGCTTCACCTTTTCCACTCGGAACAAAAATCAGATTTTTTTTCGTTTTTTATAACCCTATCACATTTCAATGCCTTGCAGCGCGATTTTCGGCGCAGTGAAAATAAAAATGAAAATTTCTTCAAAAATATGCTTGACGTTTCGAGTGGATTCGTGTATAGTCTGCCCCGCACCCACTACGGGGCAGCTCGAAAGAGCAAGCCGACGGTGAAACGACACCGAGGCAGGCTCAGCCGGGCAAGGCAGTTTTCAATGCACGGACTTTCCGTGGCACCACAGGACCGCAGCGATTGCGGAACGAATGGTAAACCTTACCATGAGGGGTGCCGGAGAGGCTAAAGAGAGGGAAGAAAAAGGTCGTGACGCGTGCC
>SUVN01000014.1 GCA_015061985.1 Akkermansiaceae bacterium | reverse complement strand
TAGGTATAAAAAGTCTCCGAAGGTGCCCAACTCCCTAGCAGAAAGGGGTGTGGGGAAGGGCGGCAATGAGCCCTTCCCCACGTAGCGTGGCATAAAATTTCACCTTTTTCATTTTCATAATTGACTGTCGGGGCTAATATTCCGCTCGCTTACGCTCGCCGACTGCCCGACAACTTCCCATTTGTCGAGCAGTCTGGAGTTATTCAGATGCCCAATGTGAGCAATGTTGTAAGCGGCCTACGTCGGCAATGACATCAATGAAACCTTTCCGACAATAAACGGAGGCGTGCTTTTTGAGGGAGCTTGCCGGATGCGCGCATAGAGAAGCGCCCCCACTGTCAGGCAACAGCGGGGGCGTAGATAAAAAGGTGACAGCCGGGGGAATTACTTCCTGCGACGGCGGGCTGCCAGGGCTGCCAGAGCCAGCAGACTCAGAGCAGTTGTAGTCGGCTCCGGGACAGCAGGAGCGGAAGCTGAGCTCAGGTAGAGCGTGCCGCCGCCACCGGTGGCAGATGCTTTGTATCCCAGCGTGTAGTGCCCCTGCTCAATGGCGGCAATGACACTTCCTGCGTCCTCACTATAGCCGTCCGCAAGCCCCAGCCCGTTCAGCGTGATGCTACCTGTGACCCGGAAGAGATCCAGGTGCTGACCATCTATCAGGTCTTCCAGCATCTCTGTGTAATTACCGCTGAGAGACGGCAAATCTCCCAGAACGAGACTGAGGTCGCCGTTGATGTTGATGGCCTCATCCATGTTGTTGAGCTCCAGGGAATCCGCTTCGCACAGATCCAGACTGCCGTTGATGGTGCTGCCGCCTTCCAGAACCGCAGTTCCGGAAACAGTCACACCCGTGAAGGTATCAGCACTCTCAGCGGCAATAGTGGCAACGCCGCTGCCAACGGAGAGCACGGAGCCGTCTGCCAGACTCAGGTCGGTCAGGTTGAGTGACTGAGTGCCGGTAAAGGAAAGGTTGCCGGCATTGTCCACAGCATCCACGCTGACAGTAGAATGGGTAACTGCCACACGGGAATCTGCCTCCACCGAGAGGGAGGAGATGTCTACGCTGTTGGTGAAGCTTGTGCCCTCTTCAGAACTGTTGCTGACGGTGACGTGGAGCGCTCCATCCAGTGCGGCTTCAACAGTAGCCTCGCTCTCATGGCGGAGCTCCACATAACCGGTGCCTCCATTGGCGGTGAAGATTTTGGAATTACGGATGGAGACAGCATTTTCTGTAAACGTGAGTTGGTGTTCATTCCCGTGGAACTGGATATTGCCGTTCCAGCCGCTGGTATCTCCCGTAATGCTCATGGAGATGGATTTATCAGCAGCTGCCAGCCCCATATTGCCGCCGCCGGAGATGCTGCCGGTGAGGGTGATTTCTCCGTTTTCATCTTTGTCGCTAATCCACAGCGCAGCGCTGCCGCTATAATTCTGCAACTTCAGATTTGCCACAATGTTGCCGGAAGTCAGGAATCCGTTTACCACTCTCAGCCCGATGGTGTTACCAGCGCTGACATTCAGCAGATTGAGTTCGCCATTGGCTGTCTCCTGATACCAGGCCGTAATCCCGGCATTCTCTGCAAGATTGAGGGAAATATGGTTGCTGTTCATCAGCAGTGTTCCTTCAAAATCCTGCGTATCCTCAAGACTGAGTGTCAGCTTATCCGTTGCGGTAAGATGCAGTTCTCCGCTGCCGCTCAATTTGCCGATGCTCAGGGTAGCCGCTCTGGTCTCATCTCCTGCTGCCGTATACGTGAGGTTCTGCGTGCCGCTGTTGACGGTGAGGTTCGTATAGCTCTGCTCCCGGTTGCCGTAGGACAGGGTGGCTCCGTTGGAAAGGCGGATACCGCTGAATGATTCCAGATCAGCCTTGCCCTGAGCCACGGTGGCTTGGCTGATGTTCAACTCACCGCTGATGTTGGCGGTGTAGTCATCTGCCAGCGCGATATTCTGACTGACTTGCACGGAGCCGGCACCGGAGCTGTTCATCAGCAGGGCGGCATTGCTCTCCGCCGCCGTATTGATGCTGAGCGTGCTGCCGGATTGAAGCTCTACGCTGCCGCTTTCGTAGGTGAGGAGATTGGTGCCCACGTTCTGACTCAGACTGAGTGTACCGCCGCTGATGATATAGTGCGTCGTTGCGGTCACGCCGCAGGTCTCATCTGCCAGCAGGCTGCTTTGGTCCACGCGCCCCTCCTGCACATAGAATTCGGCAGAGTAAGTGGGGTCGAGAGAAAAGACAATACCCGCTTGTTTCTCTTCCGTAGCTTCTACAACAGAAAGGTATGCCGTGTCGCCGGTCAGGCTTTCCGTTGTGGTGATATTCAGCGCGGCCGTGTTGGTAGCAAGACTGTTTGAGCCGCCCATGGAGAGGTAATACTGCTTGCCTGCCACAAGTTTGAAACCGTTGACCGTACCGTCATTCATGGAGTAACCAATCGGGTTGCCGCTGCCGTAGCTCTCATAGCTGTCCAGCTCACCGGAGATGGTGATGTTACCGTAGAGAGAGAGTGAGGCGTTGTTGGTGATAGTGCCGCCGGTCAGAGAGACTGAGCCGACTTCTGCCCCGATGCTCAGATGGCCGCCGGAGATTTCCCGCACGTTCAGCTGCACACCCTCATCTGCGGAAAGGGTGGCTGATGAGCCATGGGTTATAACAAATTCCTCCCATTTTACCACAGATGCGCTGTTTCCTGCCACATGCAAGTGTGTACCATCTTCAAGCGTTGTCTTCAACTGTGTATACTGCCCGATTCCGTTCCCGGCTATTCCTTGTATTGTTGCAGATGCTCCGTTGGTCAGGGTTAAGGCAAACTCTGTGTTTCTCTTGTCAGCCAGGCTGATGGTGCCGCTGAAACTGTTACCAATCGAAAGCTCAACGAGGTGTGGGCCATTTGTGTTTTCACTGCCGACCAGACTCAAGTTACCTGTGCCGCTCAGCTTGTTAACGGCTAGTGCTGCATTGTTGCCCCCCTCTATCCGCATATCGGCATCCAACACTAATTCATGAATGATGAGTTTGGCATCTTCTCCTTCTTTTGAGGAGAAACCATCCAACGCCTGAATATGCAGCACAGACGGTTCGCTGCCGGATGTCTGAACCTTTTGCAGGGTGCTTTCCCCGGCGCGATACCACAGGGTGCTGCCATCCTCCAGCCGGATAGAGGATAACGAGGAGGCATCCGCATACAGCGGGCAATCAGCCTTATATGCCCCCAGATAGAAAGTGGCTGCCTTCTGCACAATCAGGCTACCCGTGGTCTGCATGCTGACAGGACTGCCGGAATCCTTGCTGCCGACAAATGAGACATCTTCACTTATCACAATATCTCCGTCGCCGGTTACAGTCTGCAGCAGCGGTGTATAGTCCTCGCTCAGAAGCCACACATCATCTACATATCCATCGTCACGCACACCGCCCTTAAGCTCCAGCGTGCCACCTTTTTCCAGCGTCAGTTGTGCCTCACTGCCGATTGTTGCTGCGCCGGATATAACTAGGCGTGTATCCTCTTGTATGGTCAGACTGCTGCTGTCCTTTAATACGAAATCCTCAGCAACAGTCAACTCACCTCCGCCTGCCAGAGCCCAGTCACCGGACTGCACCGCAAATCTGGTGGCGGCACACCCGGTGCTCAGATTCACAAGCTGTTCTGTCTCCTCATCCGAAGCGAATACCACATAAGCATTTTCCTTCAACTCCGTCAGTGCTCCATTTTCCTGCATTTCTTTATGCTGCCAGCAGGCATCAGTCCAATTACTGCCGCTTGCCCCGTTCCAGAAATACACTCGGTCAGATATGACAAGACCGGAATGACTTACTGCAATACCGGAAAACGTTTCGCCCCCCCCGTTAGTCCAGAGGTTGTTGTCGCTCCCCTTTGTCAATATGGTATTTGTCAAGTCCTCTACCGTATAGCTTCCGCTTTTCGAGCCGACGCTTAGCGTGAACTCGCCACCGGCATCGTTCCCAATCCCATCTACATAACGTACAAACTGCAGAGTAATGGCAACAGCAGAATCGTCAGCCGTATATGCCCCGGCTGTAATGACCGATGTATTCTTATTTTCATTCAGACTGATGGTGCCGTTTTCTGTGATGGTCAGCGTATAGCCTGCAGCACCGGATCCGTCTGCTTTTGTACCGAATAAGTAGCAATATTCCAGACGCGAGGGATCCAGAGTGAAACTGAGTTTCCAGCTGTCCGTTAAATTTCCTGTCTCCTCACTCCAGTCAATTACAGAATTGCCGGTCGTCAGAGTGCCATTGGCGGGGGTGGTGATAGTCAGAGCAGTCCATTCGAGTTCGGTGGTATCCGACACGGTAACGCCGACTGCCACCTGCGCAGCGAGGAGGGCTGATATGATTACTTTCGGTAAATGAGGTTTCATGGTGATTGCTGTGGGGATGATTCCTGATAAGTGCTGACTTTAAGGCTGATTGCAGATCAGTTGAAAAAAGTACAGACCGCTCGGGCGAGGATATAGCATTTTAAATGAGCTATAAGCTTTTTTATCTAGTTATCAATGGATAGCGGTAAAAATAAGTTTATCATCCCACTTTGACGCCCGGCGTATCTTATGCGTAACTCGTAATATTTTCAATAATTATCAAGAAATTTACTTTACATCGCATTTAAAATGATATGTGCAAAAGAGAGCTGAGCAGAGCAAAAAGTATTGCAAAAGGCGGGCAAGTATGAGAGGATGCAGCCATGCTGAACACCGACACGATAGCCGCCATGGCCACGCCTCCCGGAACAGGGGCTCTGGCCGTTCTGCGCATCAGCGGCCCGGAGGCCACGAAGGTACTGCAACGCTGCACGGGCGGGCGGGTGCCGGAGCCGCGCCGTGCCACGCTGGTGCGGGTGCGCGATGCAGAGGGCCGCGTGCTGGATGAGGCTGTGGCAACCTGGTTTGCCGCTCCGTCCAGCTTTACCGGAGAGGATGTGGTGGAACTGAGCTGCCATGGCGGGATGCTGGTGAGCCGCCGGGTGCTGGAGCGGGTGTTGGCTTGTGGTGCACGTCCGGCCGAGGCCGGGGAGTTCTCTCGCCGGGCTTTTGAGAACGGACGGATGGATTTGACGCAGGCAGAGGCGGTTATGGATATTATTTCTGCCGGGAGCGATCTGGCGCTGCGGGCAGCGCAGAGTCAGCTACAGGGGGCAATCCGGCACCGCGTGGAGGAGATTGCGGAGAAACTCATATCCGTGACGGCGCATGTGGAGGCCTACATTGACTTTCCGGAGGAGGATATCAGCCCGGATACCATGCAACAGCTGACCGCCGGACTGGATGGGGCGGCAGAGGCTCTGAACCGCCTGCTGGCAACGGCCGATGAAGGACGCATCCTCCGTGAGGGGATTCGTACTGCCATTATCGGAGCGCCTAATGTAGGTAAATCCAGTCTCCTGAACATGTTGTTGGGCTATGAAAGAGCCATTGTCAGCAACACCGCCGGCACTACCCGTGACACTATTGAAGAAAGTGTCACGGTGGGCGGTCTCTGCCTGCGGTTGATAGATACAGCCGGTTTGCACCATAGTGAGGATGCGTTGGAACGCGCCGGCATGGAGCGCAGCCGCCGCGCCGGCGCGGAAGCAGATTTGCTGCTGGTGGTGGCAGATGCGTCTGCCCCGCGCGCTGAACTCCCGCTGGAGACTAACGGTGCTCACCGCCTTGATATCCTCAATAAAGCAGATTTGCAGGAGCATTCGGACTGGGCGGACAGCCCCGCTCTGCGGCTTTCGTGCCGCACCGGGCAGGGGAGGGAGCAGTTGGAAAAAGCCATTGAATCTCTGTTCCTGCATCAGCGTGCAGAAACGGATTCCCCGGCGGCAATCAACCTGCGCCACCGCCACGCCCTGCAATCAGCTCTGGAGGCCACCCTGCGAGCCCGTGAGGCCATCCTGGCCGGAGTATCGCCGGAGTTTGTCTCCGTGGAGCTGCGCGAGGCGCTGGAGGGCGTGGGTGCAATTACCGGGCGCATCGATACGGAGGATATCCTGGACCATGTTTTCTCCACCTTTTGCCTGGGGAAATGATGCGGCCTCCGGCAGGAGGCGCATACTGCGCCTATTAGTCTCGCAAGGCTCGACGCGAAATTCTGCCGCGTCAGCTGACGCTTTCGCGGCAGAGCGAAATTCCGCTGCGCGGAGCGAAATTAACAGCTTGCGCTGTCAGCGAAATTGCTGCCTTTGGCAGCAGTGATGGAGTGCCGCAGCCCTGCCGGGCTGCCAAATTCGTTCACTACCGCCGTTGCGGCGGTAATTTCGCTATCCTCGCAGAGGATAATTTCGCTCATGGTGCCAGCCATGAATTTCGTTCGAGCGGAGTGAGAATTTCGCGTGCCTCCGGCAGGAGGCACATACTGCGCCTATTAGTCTCGCATGGCTCGACGCGAAATTCTGCCGCGTCAGCTGACGCTTCCGCGGCAGAGCGAAATTCCGCTGCGCGGAGCGAAATTAACAGCTTGCGCTGTCAGCGAAATTGCTGCCTTTGGCAGCAGTGATAGAGTACCGCAGCCCTGCGGGCTGCCAAATTCGTTCACTACCGCCGTTACGGCGGTAATTTCGCTATCCTCGCAGAGGATAATTTCGCTCATGGTGCCAGCCATGAATTTCGTTCGAGCGGAGCGAGAATTTCGCGTGCCTCCGGCAGGAGGCACATACTGCGCCTATTAGTCTCGCAAGGCTCGACGCGAAATTCTGCCGCGTCAGCTGACGCTTCCGCGGCAGAGCGAAATTCCGCTGCGCGGAGCGAAATTAACAGCTTGCCTGTCAGCGAAATTGCTGCCTTTGGCAGCAGTGATGGAGTACCGCAGCCCTTTGGGCTGCCAAATTCTGTCACTACCGCCGTTGCGGCGGTAATTTCGCTTGAGCGGAGCGAGAATTTCGCGTGCCTCCGGCAGGAGTCACACTGTATCATCGTTAAATAGCTCTCCATCCCATAATCTGCTTGACATTTCGGGACGTGGGGCGTATGAATGTGCCAACACAATTTCATACGAATATGTACAATCGCGACGAAAAAACTCTGATTCTGTTCAAGCCGGACTGCGTACGCAAGAATCTCTCCGGTGTGATTCTGCAGCGTCTGTTGGCGGAGGGCTTCCGCCTGCGCGGCATGAAGATGATGCAGCTGAATGATGAGCTGCTGCGTGAGCACTACGGCCACATCATTGACCTGGTGATTGATGGTAAGCCGCTGTTCCCCACGCTCAATGCGTTCATGCAGAGCAGCCCGGTGGTGGCTCTGGTGCTTTCCGGTCCCGGTGTTATCACCCGCGTGCGCACCATTCTGGGGCCGACCAATTCCATGAAGGCCGACAAGGGCACGATTCGTGGTGATTTCGGTACCAACAGCATGCTCAATATCTGCCACGCCTCCGATTCTCCCGAAAGCGCTGAGGTGGAAATCAAGCGCTTCTTCGCTGACAGCGAGCTTTTTGACAACGTGGACTGATAGTTTTCCTCTCCGTTCATCACAGAACCCCCGCCGTTATCTCCGGATATTGGCGGGGTTTTTGCTGATTATCTTCTCCTGCGGGATTTGCTTTTTTGCTGTCGCGCCGGGCGGCGCTTACGAGGTGTGGCTTTTTTAGCGGGTGCTGCTTTCTTTTTGGGTGGTTCTACTTTAGCCGGTTCCGCAGGTGGGGGAGGGGGCGGAGGAAGCGCCTTGAGCTGCGTTTCCGGATTCATGACGGCAGTAAAAGCAGCAATGCCATCCGCAAGCGCCAGAGCGAGCTTGCTCTGGTACTCATCAGCGTTGAGGAGTTCAGCTTCTGCCTCGTTGGTAGCATATCCCAGTTCCACCAGTGCGGCCGGGCAGTTCAGGGAGCTGAGCAGGCTGTATTGAGCCCGGCGGCATCCGCCGTCCTTTGCCTGAGCTTTGTGTACCAGTGCGGCCTGGAGTGCAACGGCGAGGGCCGCATTAGCAGCATCGTGCTCGTTTGCCGGGCGACCTGCTTCCCCGGGGGCAGATGGTGCAACGGTGTAGGTTTCAGCTCCGCTCACATCGCTGCGACCGCTGTTGAGGTGGAGGCTGATGAAAAGGGAATCCGGTGTCTGATTAGCCAGATCTAAACGCGATTGATCAGATACGTGCTGATTTACCTCGCGGGTGAGTTTCACCTCCAGTCCGCGCTGGCGAAGTTCCCCTGCCAGTTTGCTCGCAACCATCAGCGCCACATGGGCTTCACGTGTATAGTCGGTAACGGTTCCGGAATCATGACCGCCGTGCCCCGGGTCGATTACCACGGTTTTGATGAGCTTTCTTCCGGTGATATAGGTGGGGCGTAGCACCGGGTCTATCAGCTTCACTAAGTCCGTCTTGGAGACGAGTAAATCGCCCTTATCATCCGGTCGTGTGGGGTGGCTGAGGCTGCAGCGAAGCCCATGAATGCTGAGTTCACGTGGGCCGGGGCCGAAAATGAGGGTGATGGTGCCGTTGCCGACGGCGCGGGTGCCGCTTCCTTTCGGCTGAGCAATCGGCATGAGCTTGTAGAAGCTACGGATATCCTCCAGCGAAACGTAGTCAGCGTTTTCCGCGCCGGTGTTGCTCCACATGGCACCGTCAGCCGTTACGGCGGTGCAGGGTAACAGGACACCGGCTAATGCCAAAAGCAGAATGATTGCTTTCATCCGCGCTTGTTCCCTTTCTGTTTGCGGGAACCGATGGTGGCTTTGCCCATCCGTGATCCGGATACGCTGGTGCGGACACGGCCGCTGCTGTCCTTCCGGGTGGAGGCCACGCGGCTGTTGTTACCGGGGCTCTTGCGGCAAACCACGCTGCTGTAGCCCAGAATACCTTCGCAAATGCTCTTTGCCAGCTTGTCCTGGTATTTGGAGCTGGAAATCAGCCTCCCCTCCTCCGGGTTGGACACAAAGCCGCCCTCAAAGAGAATGGCCGGGCGCTGAATCGTGCAGAGCACGGAGAAGCGGGCGCGCTGAATGCCGCGGTCGGTGGCGTTGGTGCTCTTGATGGCGCGGCTGTGGACGGCCGTTGCCAGCGCGATGTTTTCGCTGTCCTGGTCATTGCCGGCCAGGTCAGCCATGCGGCGGGTGCGGGCGAAGGGGGATGTTGTACCGTGCGGTGCCAGCGTGAAGGTCTCTATGCCTTCTGCCAGCCGACGGCCGGAGTTGTGGTGGATGCTCACAAAGATGGAGTCCGGGCAGCGGTTGGCAATGGCTACACGCTGCTGGAGGGTCAGGAAAACATCCGTATCGCGGGTCATGACGACGCGGTATCCCTGTTCGCGGAGGAGTTGACGCAACTTCAGCGCCACGGCCAGATTGCAGTCTTTTTCGCGGGCGTAGGGGCTGACGGCTCCTGCATCGTGCCCACCGTGCCCGGGATCTATCACCACGGTACGCAGGACACCGGCATTCTTGGAAAAGCGGGGGTTGAGCACCGGATCCACCAGCTTGCTCACATCCGTGCTGGATATCATCAGTCGCCCGGCATAGGTGCGAATCGGATAGGAAAGCACATAGCGGTAGTTATTCACATAGAAATCCTGATGATTGTTGCGCAGGGAAACGCGGTGTGTTCCCTGGTAGTTCAGCATATTGCCCTTGGCAGCGACAGGGCGCAGATTATACTTGCGGCATACCTCCGACAGGCGCACATATTCAACACCGTCAATGGATTCTGTGTTGTACACATCCTGTGCCGCCACGCGCCCGCCCAGACACACCAGCATTGCCAGTGTGACAATCAGCCATTGCTTCAAGTGATGAAATCCCATAGGTTATTTTCAGTCTAGCATTTTCACCCCCATGGTACAAGCGGAAAATCCACAATGACGAAAAGAAAAACCGCCGATTTCCGAAGAAATCGACGGTGAAGTGCATTACCTTGAAGCGGATGGGGTGGGATAAATGCAGCTTACCTATTTAATCAAACATGTACACCACGCGCGTACTCCGACAAATCACCCGCACCCCTTGCGGGATGCGGGCTTTTTGCTACCGTAGTACCTCCATCAGAATTATCAGTAACTGAATCATGTACTCAGTGAGCCATGGACTCACCACCGGCATTCTTTTTTCCGTTCGGTTATTCATTGTTATATCACCGCCCGGGGTTCGCCGTCCCGGACGGCGGGCGGCTTATATTATGCAATGCCTTAACAGTCGAGTAAATAGTGCAAAAACGGCAAAAGCAGGCCAAAGGAAAGCCCCCGGTAAATGCGGCGAACACCCGGGGGCTTGTAAACAATGAAGCCTGAACGGATTCAAGCCGCACCCATTATCCCATACTACCGTCAAAAGTCAACATTTTTTCTGAGGCTCAACAAAAAAGCGCAGAAAAACCGCCGATTTCCGAAGAAATCGACGGTGAAGTGCATTACCTTGAAGCGGAGAGAGTGGGATTCGAACCCACGGTGACATCTCTGCCACGCTCGATTTCGAGTCGAGTGCCTTAGACCAACTCAGCCATCTCTCCTTACCCTGATTGGGAGGGGCTGCAGAAGCAGCGCGGGGATTTTGCCTTTTTCTTCCTCATCTGTCAAGCAAAATTGCTTGAAAATGCCGGAATGAACAAGAGAAAAGCACCTGCCCACAGATGCAGGCAGGTGCTGAAGATGTGTTAACGGGACAATCAGGCCAGAGATTTGGCGGTGGCCACGATGTTGTCCACATTCATGCCGAGGTCGTGCAGGACGACATCGCCGGGGGCAGAGAAGCCGAACTCATCAATGCTGATGATGGCGCCCTGCGGACCGACGTAGCGATACCAGAGGTCGCGCTTGCCGGCTTCCACGGAGATGCGGCGGGTGCAGGCGGCGGGCAGGATTTCTTCCCGGTATTCCGGGGTCTGCATGTTGAAGCGGAACATGGAGGGCATGGAAACCACGCGCACATCATCCCCCAGCTGCTGCGCAGCCTGCAGGGCAAGGATGACCTCTGAGCCGGAGGCAATGATGATGAGACCGGGTTTCTCCGTCTTTTCCTTCAGGGCAATGTAGGCACCCTTGCGCACACCCTTACGGCGTACATCGGCAGGGATGTCTGCCACGGAGGCGAGGCTGGGCACGTTCTGGCGGGTGAGGATGAGGGCGGTCGGACCCTGGCGGCGGCGCATGGCGCACATCCAGGCACCGGCGGTTTCCTCTTCATCTGCGGGGCGGATGACATCCAGATTCGGGATGACGCGCAGGCCGGTGACGGTTTCCACGGGCTGGTGGGTGGGGCCGTCCTCGCCCACAGCCACGGAATCGTGGGTCAGCACATAGGTGACGGGCAGGTGGCTGAGGGCAGCCACGCGGATGGAGGCGCGCATGTAGTCCACGAACACGCAGAACGTACCGGCAGAGACGCGGAAGAGGCCGTCGTAGGCGATACCGTTGCAGATGGCACCCATAGCGTGCTCGCGGATGCCGAACCAGAAGTTGCGGCCGGCATAGTTATCTGCGGAGAAGTCGCCTGCACCCTCCAGATAGTTCTTGTTGGAGGAGAAGAGGTCAGCGCTGGTGGAGAGCAGGCCGGGGCAGGCGGCACCGATGGCGTTCTGAGCCACGGAGCCGGAAGCGCGGGTGGCCAGCTTTGCGCCGGGGGCGAACTCGGGAATCATGTCTCCGCTCTTGCAGCAGCAGAGCCCGTTTTCTGCCAGATCAATACCGGCATCCAGCTCTGCGGCCTTGTCCGGGTTGGCGGCACGCCAGGCATCGTAGGTGGCTTTCCATTCAGCGTAAGAGGCTTCGCGGGCGGCTTTCACCTCTGCCATGTAGGCGCGCACCTCGTCAGAGACATAGTACTGCACATCGGTGGGCAGCCCCCAGTTGGCGTGAGCCTCTGCCCACAGCTTGGCACCGCCTTCGCCGTGGCCCTTGGTTGTGCCCTCAAAGCCGGGCACGCCCTTGGCGATGATGGTCTTGGCGATGATGAGTTTCGGGCGGCCGTTCTTTTCCAGACTGCATACGCGCAGAGTGTTGTCCACGGCGGCCATGTCGTTGCCGTCGATGGTGAAGGTATCCCAGCCCTGGGCAGTGAAGCAGGCGGCGATGTCGTCCACCTGAGTCTTTTCGATGGGGGCATCCAGGGTGATGCCGTTGGCATCGTAGATGAGGATGAGGTTGTCGAGCTTGAGTGTGCCGGCAATGGCGGCGGCCTCGCGGCAGATACCTTCCTGGATGCAGCCGTCACCGGCCAGACAGTAGATGTTCTGGGAGAAGATTTCGTGCTCCGGGGTGTTGTAGCGGGCGGCGGCGTGCTTGGCAGAGATGGCGAAGCCCACGGCGTTGGCCACGCCCTGACCCAGCGGGCCGGTGGTGCATTCCACACCGGGGCAGCACTTGTATTCCGGATGGCCGGGGGTGTTGGAGCCCTTGGCGCGGAAGGCCTTCACATCATCCATTGTGACACCGAAACCGCTCAGGTGCAGCCAGGCATACAGGAACATGGAGCCATGGCCGCCGGAAAGGATGAATCGGTCGCGATTAATCCAGCGGGGCTCGGAGGGGTTGATGTTGAGGAGGTCGCCGTAGAGCACGGCGCCGATTTCTGCGCATCCCAGAGGCAGCCCCATGTGACCGGAAGCTTTGTCGAAGATGGCATCGATGGCAAGTCCGCGGGCCTGGTTGGCTGCTTTCTGTAAAATTTCGGTGTTCATGCTGGGTGCATTATACCAGATGAGGCTCTGTATTGTAAAGCAAAATGCCTGTTATATCGGGCATTTCAGGGGGAAAAAGCTCCCGACTGCGCCTTGATGGGCAGTCGGGAGTCGGAAAAGGCGGAATTGAGAGAGTCAGTCTTTCTTTTTGCTCTTTTCAGGCTTGGGAGCAGCGTATACCTTGATTTCCGCAGCGGAGACTCCTTTACCCTCCACGGAGTGGGTGCCGGTGAAGCGGATGTAGCGTGCTTTCCGCGCCTTGAACTGCTCGGTGAGCTCAATGGGATTGGCTCGCAGGTTGGAGAACTCGCCTTCGGCTACAGTTGTCCATTTTTTGCCGTTGAGGCTCACCTCACAGGTGAAGCGGTCAGTCATATTCTGCATACTGCCGTCCTGACGGGGCAGGTAGGAGAAGGCGTTGACAAAGTACGGTTTCTGCATGTCGATGGTGAGGGTGGCCGGGGCTTTATCCGCCTCCCAGATGGTGGTGGGGTCGCCATCGATGGCTTCTTTGCCGGAATCTACACAGCTCCACTTGCTGCGGGAAATGCCGAAGAGGACTGAGGCCACGGAGGAGACGTTGCCCTCTGCATCCACATAGACGGCCTTGACCGGGTGCGTGGGTGCTTTGTTCAGGGTGGTATCACCCGTGTAGACCGGGGCATTCGGGCCGGGTTTGCTGCCGTCGGTGGTGTAGTGGATGGTCAGCCCCTCCTGCGGGGTGATGATGAGTTTGTTGCCCTCGCGGGAGATTTCCGGTTTGGGCATTTGCACGGGCATGCGCAGCAGGGAGAGCTCGCTGATGCAGGGGCATGCGCGGGAGCCGGTGATGGTGAGCCGCACGGCATCAGCCGTTACCGGGGCGGCCAGTTTGCGCATGACCTGGTGCCCGATGGTCTGCCCGGCATCATCGATTACCTGCCAGCTGCCGTTGACACGGGCTTCCAGTTTGAATCCGGTGACGCGCTGGCCGAGACGAATCTGCTCGCGGAGGCGCACCACATCAAAGGTGGTGGGTTTCTTGAGCGTGATTTCCAACGTTCCGCCCGTTGTGCCGTCATTCGGACACCAATAGCTTTCGATATCACCGTCTGTCAGCTTTTCTGCGCCGAACTGCGGGTCATTGCCGCGCACCTCGGATGCGGTGGCGGCGGCACCCAGTGCGTAGTCTGTGGCCAGAAGTCTGCGGCGGTTTTCGCCGAAGGTAAGCAGGCTTTCCACGTCTGCCGGGTCGAGCTTGCCCTCGCGGTTGGGGGCAACGTTGAGGATGAGGTTAGCCCCGCGCCCCACGCTGTCCAGATACACCTGCATGAGGTGCTCGGGGGATTTGACTTTAGTCTCCTGGCCGGGGTGCCAGAACCAGCCGGCATGGTTGATGGGGGTGTCGCCCTCCAGGGAAATCCATTTTTCCTGCGGGGTGTCTTTGTTGATGAGATTCCAGCAGGGGTATTTCACATGCCCTTTTTCCGAGCCGCCCCAGATGACATCACCGCGCTGCGCGGCACCCCAGATGATGCAGTCCGGCTGCAGACGGCGGATGAGCTTGACCACGCGGGCGAAATCATAGTAGTCATCAGCCTTGCCGATGTTGCGTTTTTCGCGTGCGCCGCCATAGTAACCATCGCCGCCGTTGGCACCGTCGAACCATATTTCAAAGATAGGGCCATAATTGGTAAGCAACTCTGTAATCTGTTTGTAGTAAACATTCAGGTAGCCCTTTTTGCCGTATTCGGCACAATTGCGATCCCAGGGGGAGAGGTAGGTGCCGAACTTGAGGCCGTATTTTTTGCAGGCGGCGGCAAACTCTTTCACCACGTCGCCCCTGCCGTTTTTCCAGGGGGACTGGGTGATGTTGTGCCTGGTGGATTTAGTGGGCCAGGCGCACCAGCCGTCGTGGTGCTTGGCGGTGTAAATCATGCCTGTCATGCCGGCATCGCGGAAGGTGCGGATGATAGGGTCGGCATCGAAATGGGTCGGGTTGAACAGCTTCGGGCTTTCATCGCCGTAGCCCCATTCCTTGTTGGTGTATGTGTTGAGGCTGAGGTGAACGAAGGCGTACCATTCCATCCGCAGCCAGTTAACCTGTTGATCGGTGGGGGTGGCACCGCAAGGTTTGGGCGGTGTGGCTGCCGTGAGGCCCTGGCCGCAAAGCGCAGTCAGCAGGGCCAAGGGCATGAGAAGTTTCTTCATGGTTGGTCGTTATCTGGTGGTTTGATGGGAGCCCGCAAGAGTACGCGGGTTCACTTATCGTGCCTTATAGCATATTGCCTGCCACAGGTCAAGCAGGGATTTTGCCCGATTACTTTTTGAGTAATTTCATGGCCATGTTATAGCAGAGCGGATAGTTCAGCTTGCCATTGGCCAGCTCCGGTATGGAGGAGACGGGCAGAATGCGATCCGGGCACCAGAGGGCGGGGTAGCCTTCGTTCATGATGCCGTAGCGGATGGTGATGAGGTCGTGCGGGTGCGAGATTTTGTGCACCGTGGACAGCAGAATGAGCTTTTCTCCCTTGGCGGAGTCCGGTACGCCGACCACAGCAATGCGGCGGGCGGGTTCACCGGGGGCAGAGGGCTTGATTTTGAGGACGCGGGTAAGTACCTGTTCCACATGCTCGTGGGATATCATCTCGCCCCCGATTTTGGAGAATCGGGTGCGGCGTCCCAGAATGGTCAGCATGCCGTCGGCATCCAGTTTGCCGATATCGCCGGTGCAGAACCAGGCACCGTGGGTGCGCTCGCGGGTTGCCTCTTCATCATCAAGATAGTTTTTCAGGATGGACGGACCCTTGAGCCAAATCATGCCGGAGGTGCCCAAGGGTTGAATCCGGTCTTCGTGCGAGGTATCCGTGATACGCACGGCAACGCCGGGCAGGGGTGCCCCCACCGTGCCGCTCCGGGCAGAGGGAATGGCGCTTTCGCCTTCCAGCGGGATGGGTGCGGGAAGATTGACGGAGACAACGGGGGAGGCTTCTGTAAGCCCATAACCCTCCAGAAGGTTGAGCTTGAATCGCTGTCGTGCCTCTGCTGCCAGTTCCGGGGAGAGACGCTCCGCTCCGGTGATGAAATAATCCAGCGATTCGAATGTCTCCGGCGTGGCCAGATGGAACATGTGACGCACCAGAGTGGGCGTGGCGACGGTGAGACGTACCTTGTACCTGCGGATGAGTTCGCAGAGGCGGCGGGCGGCCAGCGGGCTGGGATAGGTGACCATGTCGTAGCCGTAGACCAGAGGCATGAGCATGCCGATGGTCAGCCCGAATGAGTGGAAGATGGGCAGGGAGGAAAGGAATCGGTCGCCGGTGGTGAGGTCGATGCGGCTCTGCGACATCACGAGGTTAGCTACCAGCATACGGTGGGTGAGGGGTACACCTTTGACACTGCCGGAGGAGCCGCTGGTGAAGAGGAGGGCGGCCTCTGCATCCGGGGTTGGGGTATCCGGCAGATGAAGTCGTCCGGCAATCTGCTCCGGCGTAAGCATGCGCAGCAGCATGCGCCACAGGCTCAGACGGCTGCCGCTCATATCGGCCAGCTCCTGCTCGATGAAGATGAGGTCGCGGGCAGGCGGCCAGGGGAATCCCTGCAACTTGGTGACAAAACGCTCCTCTGTGATGAAGCGGGAGATACCCGCTTTCTTTACCACTTCCCGGAATACCGGGGCCGGGGCGTTGAAGTTGATGTTGACCGGGGAGATGCCGGATAGAATGCAGGCCACGTTGGCGATGGTGGCCAGCTTGCCGGGCGGCAGGATGATGCCCAGACGCCGGTGGGTGGTGTGCCTCTTCAGCAGGCGGGAGAGGCGGAAAGCGTATACCAGTAAGTCGTGATGAGTCAGCTCCGAATCATCAATGCCATCGATGATGCAGGCTTCCGGGTGGGTTTTCAGGGCGCTGATGAGCAGATGCGGCAGGGAGGCGGTTTCCACAATGCTGTGGTGGTTCAGCAAATCGGCAGAGGCCTCCAGCCACGCGCTCAGAACGCGGGAGCTCTGCGCGGAGCCCGGCTTGACCGGCGGCAGGATGCGCAGGTGGGTCGAATCGCATGGGGTGGAGGTGCAGATGGTGTCATCCGGGCTGTCGTTGAACATGCCACAGAATACAGGAAGCACCGGAATGGGGGAGTTGTCGAAAAAGGTCAGAAGCTCTGACGGATAATCACACAGCGTACCTCGCAGCTGCGCCGGATGCCCCGGCAGGAGGATGATATAGCGCCGCTCCGCTGCGAAAGCGCGCAACCGCTCTACGACTTGTGCCTGTGTCTGGCGGCGGGTGGAAAACATCAGGCCGGAAGCCCGCGTTTTCTGCAGATGCTCCATGATGGCCGGCTCCGGCGGCAGTTCATTCTGCACAAGCCAGGCGACTCTCCCCGCTCCGCCCAGAGCTTTCTCCAGCTCATGCATGATGGCGGCGTTGACTCGGTTTGGCAGCACCAGAACCGACTGCTCCGGGATGTTGCCGGTTCCCTCCGTCACCATTTTGCTCATGTCCATCACGCAGATATTATTATCATGCGGCGGCGGTTGTGTCAAGCACGCGGCACATGCAGCCTCTCAATGTACTTGGCAATCATGTCTACCTCGATGTCCGTGATGTTGCCGGGAGCATAGGTGTGCATGATGGTGCGCTGCCAGGTGTGCGGCGTTATCCAGAACTCCAGCACATCTTCCTCCGGGATGGAGGCAATGGTGAGCGATACGCCGTCGATGGCAATGCTGCCTTTGTCAATAGTGTAGCGCATGTAGTCCTTCGGGATGCGAATACGCACCATGTGGTCCTGCCCCACCGGGGTGATGGAGACAACCTCACCAACGGTGTCTACGTGCCCCATGACGAAATGACCGCCGAAGCGCCCGCCGCCGCCCATGGCTCGCTCCAGATTGCAGAGAGAGCCGGCTTTCAGTTGCCCGAGCGAGGTGACGCGCATGGTCTGGGTGAGCAGGTCGAACTCCACCCGATTGCCCTCCGCCAGTTTGTCCACCGTCAGACAGCAGCCATTCACCGCAACGGAGTCACCCAAGGCGAGCTCGGCAGCAAAGGGGATTTCGATGGCGCAGCGCGCCCCGGTCTCCACGGGTTGCAGTTCCAGCACCCGTCCCGTGCATTCCACTAATCCGGTAAACATGGCAGCTCTTATCAGCGGATGAAGTTGAAGATGAGGAAGATGAGCACCGTGGGGCCGATGGCCCACAGGAAGAGCTTCAGGGCGCTGATGCCTTTGAAGTATTTACCCAGAATGGCCTGACCCGCCGGGTTGGGAGCGTTGGCGATGACGGTGAGACCGCCGCCGGTCACGGCACCTGCCACGATGGCATAGCGGATTTCTTCCGGCAGGTTGGGCACGGTGCTGGACAGGAAGGTGACGGAGGCATTGTCGTTGAACGCCGTCAGGATGCTGGCCAGCCCCATGGTGGTGGCAGCCCCCAGCTCTGCAAGTGCCTGCAGCACCGGCTGCATCCACCAGCCCTGGCAACCGCCCAGAATCAGCAGGCCGGCCAGGAAGAAGGCCACCAGCAGCGGTACTTTGATGGAGAAAGCGTTCTGGTACTGCGGTGTGGCCATGGTGAAGCCCAGGAAGAAGAGGAAGCCGCCGATGAAGATGGCCGGATGGTGGGCGAAATAGACCGTCCAGGCCAGGAAGAAGATGGACACGCCGTACACCCAGGGCGGGATGACATCCTGGCGGTCTTCCCAGGTGGTGGGAACGGAGCCGTCAAAGGCGCTGTTGATGCGCTGTACTTCCTCCAGATGCCGGAACTCTTTCTTGAAGATGATGAAGTAGACGAGGTTGGAGACAAAGATGCCCAGCATGGCCTTCCAACCGAACTGGGTGAACATGTGTGCCATGTCCCAGTTCCATTTGCCGGCAACCATTACCACGGGGGGGGCGGCAAAGTGAGTGAGTGTACCGCCCACGGATACGTTGACGAAAAGCAGGGCGATGGTGGCATAGCGCAGGCTCATGCTCGGCTTGAGCTGGTAGAATTTCTTGGAGAGCAGGATGGCGGCCAGCGTCATGGCGGCGGGTTCGGTGATGAATGACCCCAGCAGCGGGGCAATGCACAGTACGGAGAGCCACCAGGCAGCCGGCGTTCCCTTGCCGATGGAGGCACCGAACTTCAGCGTGTTCTCTGCCAGTCGGTAAATCGGGCGGGAGGAGGCAATCACCATGATAACAGCCACGAACAGAGGCTCAGTAAAGCTCGTGTCGCGGTCAATGTAGAGCAGGAAGTCCTCCATGGAGTAGTAGTGATTGCAAATGAGCGCAAACGGAATAATCCACAGACCGAACACCACCTCCACTTCACCCAGGAAGTGGCAGAGCGTGGAGGCAAAGGAGACGGGCATACGCTGTTCCGGGTGCAGAATGCGGAATTTTTCTTCTTTGAGCTTCTGACGGTGTTCCTGTTCCAGGTGGTGAGCCAGCTGTTGAAACTTCGGGGCGATGAAAGTATGCAGGATGGCCAGCACAAAGACGAGTGTGGCTGCCAGATTGAACGGGTCAACATCCACGCGGTGCTTCAGCTTGTCCCAGAGCCCCATATCTTTCTCTGCCGGGGCATACACCTTCAGCGGAATCGGGAATCGGCTGTACTGAGAGTTGCCGTTGGTGTAGTGGTGCGTCCAGGCGGGGAAGGGGCCTTCCGGGTTGAGGTTGTGGGTCACCTCTCCGCAATCCGGGCAGGGCCACAGGTTCATCGGCGGGCGAAAATCTTCTTTCAGTCGGGCGTGCTCCAGCACGCTGTGGCCGTCATAGGCGTGGTGCTTTGCCTGAAGGTACTCTCTCATGCCCTGCACACTGGTAGCACCGGAGGCCCAGAGCAGAGCATCACGCGTCTTTTTCGGCAGGTTCAGGGAGTCGATAATCTGTTCTTTTTCCCGGACATCCTGCTGAATTTTTTCAAGGGAGAGCGGTGCAACATGATTTTCCGCAGTCGCCGACTGAGCAGCCGGCGGGGCAGAGGGTGTCTGTTCTGTAGATGTTTCCTGTCCGAATGTCAGGCCACATAAGCAGAATGCGCCGAAAAGTACAGATTTGAAAAGTTTTCTGAACATGATTTCGAGATGATACCCCACCATACTACCACATGCTGTCTGCCTTGGCGAGTTCAAAATGCCGTCATTTTTATCTGATTGTGGCATGCCGGGGCTGACTGCGTTTTTCTGCTTGATTTCAGTAGGGATGATTGCTAATATCATCGGGTAAGATAGAAGTCATGAAAATCGCTACTTTTGTTGCCTGTTGTGCTGCCATGCTGGCAGCTGCTCCCTTGCATGCCCAGAGTCGGGCAGGTTCTGCGGATGTTGCCAAGGAGGCTGCCGTGCCGAAATCCGGTGTGCGCTTTGTCATTTGCTCCCCCACCAATGCTCAGCTTCCCTCGCCGCTGTATTATAAATCCGGAAAGGAATTCAAAGCGGTGAGTATCAGTGGGCGTGTTCCCAGTCACCGTATTCGCCCGGAGGGTGGCAAGGTGGAGTTCTGGGATGAAGACCCGACGGAAGCAGCGGCCGCCGGAAAGGATAAGGAAAAAGGCGGCAAGAAGAAAATGCCGGAGCCGATACTTTCCATTTCTGTGCCGGGTGGGGGTGGAAAGATGCTCTGCATTGTTGTACCGGGTAAGGAGGTCTCCCAGACGCAGACCTATTTCCTGAAAGAGAGCGATTTCCCGAAGAAGGGGATGCATATCATCAACTTCTCTTCCTATCCGCTCAAGATGATTACCTCAGAAAAGGGTGATTTCTCTGACCCCTCGGAAAAGACGATTGGTGTTTTCCGTCGTGATGAGGGCATTTCTGACAACAATACCTGGTCCTACGTGAGCGATGAGACCGGCAAGAGCGTTGCTTTCGCGCTGATGTATAAGGACAAGGAGGCGAAGGAGTTCAAGCGACTCAAGGCCTCCATGTTCTCTATTTCCGGCCGTCAGGCTCAGATTAACATGGTGGTGAAGGATGCCGCCCGTAATACTCCCAAGTTGCTGTCCATTCAGCTGGTGGAAGATAAGTAAGATTCATCCCTGACTCTCTCCGATTATGCCTCACAGAAAACACACAGAGGGGCCGATAGCCGAGCGCATTGCTCATATCGGCAATCAGTTTGCCATCAGCGGGGATTTCCTGTACGGTGAAGAGCTGTGCAACGGTCATATCAACACCACCTACCGAGCCTGCTATCGTTCTGAGGACGGTCTGGAAGAACGCTATATCCTGCAGCGTATCAATGATTATGTGTTCAAGGATCCGGCGCAGGTGATGCGCAATGTGGAAAAGGTCACGCGCCACATCACATGGAAGCTGATGCGGCGGCGCGGACGCTGCAATGCCGGGCAGATTCTGACGCTGTATCCGGCGCGCGGCGGGCGTAATTACATCGTGCTGCCGGAGGAAGGCGGCATGTGGCGTTGCTACAACAACATCGAGGGAACTCACACCTACGATGTGGTGGAAAACACCCGCCAGGCTTATCAGGCAGGCTACGCGTTCGGCTCGTTTCAGGAGCTGGTCAGCGATATGAACCCGGAGGATATCAAGGAATCCATCCCGGATTTCCACAACACGGCCAAGCGCTATCAGAAGCTTCTGGAAAGCGTGGCGGCAGATGTGAAAGGCCGCGCTGCTGATTGTCAGGCTGAGCTGGAGCTGTTGGCCGGTTGGGCAGATCGATACAGCAAGCTGACAGATATGCAGGCTCGGGGCGAAATCCCCACCCGCATCACGCACAATGATACCAAAATCAATAATGTGATGTTGGATGAGGAATCTGACCAGGCCGTGTGCGTCATTGATTTGGACACCGTCATGCCGGGGCTCTCCCTCTACGACTTCGGGGATATGGTACGCACCGCCACCTGTGAGGCAGAGGAGGATGAGAAAGACCTCAGCAAGGTGAAACTGGAAATGCCTTTCTTTGAGTCGCTGGTAGAGGGGTATCTGGACGCGACCAACGAGTTCCTGACGCAGAGTGAGATTGATAACCTGGCCTTTGCCGGGTGGTTGATTACCACAGAAATCGGTATGCGATTCCTGACGGATTATCTGGACGGGGACTTGTATTTCCGCACGGAATACCCGGAGCACAACCTCGTGCGCGCCCGCAACCAGTTGAAGCTGGCACAGAGCATTGATGAGAAGCTGCCGCGCATGCAGCGCTACATCCGGCGTTTGATGAAATCGTACGCCACCCAGTTCAAGAAACCTCGATGAGGCGTTGGTTGCTCAGGTGTATGGCTGGCTTCATGGCTTCGCTGATAGCAGGCGGAGCCATGGCGGCTGATGCCCTGACACCTGCTGAATTGGCCACACAGGTGAAGCCCGCCCGGATGATGGGCGGGCATCTTGCTTTCCGTACGGAGAATTGCCGTGTGATGGTCATGCAGACGGGTGATAGTTGTGCGCTGCTGGTGCTGCCGGATAAAGCGGAGTATGCTGTCCGGGTGAAGCGTGTGTCAGAGCGCTTGTCTGCATTACTGTTTGCCGGGCGGGAAGATACGCTTACGCCTCTGTCTGTCGGAGAGGGAAAACTGATTCTTCCCGAAGAGCTTGCTCAACAAATGGAAGAGGCTGATTGTCTGGGTGGTTCCGGAGTGCAGACGCTTGTCTCATTGATAAAAACCGATGAATTCAAGCATGTGTCCCTGAATGACAGGGGGCGTCTGGTGCTGAGCTTTTCTTCCGGCGGCGGTCCCGGGGTGTTGTTTTATCCGGCGGTGGCACGTCTGGATGCGCTGGAGGTGGTGGGAAAGATTGCCGGACGGCGGGATGCCCAGCGTATTGCTGATATTCTGGGATATGGAGAGGATGCATCCCGAGGCACACGTGAGCGCCTGTCGCGTAATCTGAAATGCCAGGTCTTGTTTTACAATTCTGATGATGAAGCGATGATGGCTGAGCGTGGGGGAAAAATATATGTGGGACAGCGTGATGCTGTGCGTAAGCTGATGGAGGGAGGGAAAGCGCCCCGCGCCGTTCTTCGCTTTCCGGAGGAAATGGCTGCACTGCCGGAGTTGCCGAAACCTCCGCCCCCGCCCATGCCTGGTGCGGCCGAGGCGCTGGATGCGTATCTGAAGTATCTTCGCACGCTTTGAAACAAAAAAGAGCCGCTGTTCCAGCGGCTCTTTCGGTGAGGGGAAGAGGGAATGCAGAGTTATTCTCCCTTGAGGATGCTCAGGCGAGCGGGGTCGAGCTGCTCCCAGGGCAGTTCATCCTTGGCAAAGTGGCCGTAGTTGGTGGAGGCGCGGAAGATGGGGCGACGCAGACCCAGCACGCTTTCCATATCGGCCGGTTTGAAGGAGAATGCCTTGTTGATGCGTTCGATGATGACCTCATCTGCCACCGTGGCGGTGCCGTACGTCTCCACATCAATCATGATGGAGACCGGGCTTGCCTTGCCGATGGCGTAGGCCACCTGCAGCTCGCAGCGGTCGGCCAGACCGGCGGCCACCACATGCTTGGCCACCCAGCGGCACATGTAGGCACCGGAGCGGTCTACCTTGCTGCAATCCTTGCCGGAGAACGCGCCGCCGCCGTGGCGACCCATGCCGCCGTAGGTATCCACAATGATTTTGCGCCCGGTGAGGCCGGAGTCGCCGTGCGGGCCACCCACCACAAAGCGGCCGGTGGGGTTGATGAAGTATTCCGTTTCCGGGGTAATCAGCTCGGCGGGCAGCACGTCCACAATCAGCTGTCGGCAGTAGGTGCGGATAGTTTCGATATCCACGTCCTCCGTGTGCTGGGTGCTGAGCACCACGTTGAGAATGCGGGCAGGCTTGCCGTCTGCGCCGTATTCCACAGCCACCTGACTCTTGCTGTCCGGGCGCAGCCAGGCCACCTCGCCTGCGTGGCGGCGGCGAGCCAGTTCGCGCATGATGCGGTGGGAGAACATGATGGGGGCGGGCATCAGCTCCGGGGTCTCGTTGGAGGCATAGCCGAACATGATACCCTGGTCACCGGCGCCCTGCTCGCTGCCGTCCTTGCCTTCGGCGGCGCGGGCATCCACACCCTGAGCGATATCCGGGCTCTGGGTGGAGAGGTAGTTGACCACATGCAGGGTTTCGGCGTTGAAGATGTCGTCATCCGCTGCGGTGCGATAGCCGATTTCGTTCACCGTGTCGCGGACAATCTTCTCATAATCCAGCACGGCTTTGGTGGTGATTTCGCCGGCCAGTACCACATGGTTGTCTTTCACCAGTGTTTCGCAGGCTACGCGGCTGGCCGGATCCTGAGCCAGGCAGGCATCTACGATGGAGTCCGAGATAAGGTCAGCCACTTTGTCGGGATGGCCTTCGCCCACGGATTCGGAGGTGAATATGTGCAGGTGTTTCATAATATGATGCGGTTTTATTCGTAATTTGAAAAGGAGAAGCGCTTCAGCCCGCTGGGCAGGATGAAGGCTGCTTTGCCGAACTCCGCCATGGCAGAGGTGGCAATGAGAGCGGTTTTGTTGGATGTTTTCGGAGTGTCATTCTGCAGGCAGCGCAGGATGTCCCAGAGCAGGGTCATTTCGTTGCGGAACTGACTGCCGCGGATGATGAAGCGCCGGAACCCGGCATCGTGAAGCGTCTGAGCCTCACTGCGGGTGAGGTTGCCGCTGATTTTCTGTTGCAGGGCATCTCTGTTGATGGTCTGGCAGCCGGTGCGGGAGATGAGGCTGCTGCGCTGCGTCATCAATTCTGTGTTGTAGGGCTCGCGCCGCATCTGCGCCAGCAGGCGCAGGTGGTCACGCCGCACAGGACAGGTGCGCAGGCAGGGGTCATTCATCACGACCTCAAATTTGCCCGGCTGTGCCAGCGCACCATAGATGGCGGGGCGGGTGGCATCCGTGGGATGCAGGCGCACGCCGTCGTAGATGTTAGCCAGCTTGTTGTACAGAGCCGGGGTGCGTTTGCCCATTTCTGCAGCCAGTCGGTTGTCGTGGCAGTACACGGGTAATTTGGGGCAGATGCTGCGGATGCGGTCAGCCATTTTGTCTGAGGCTACACAGACGGTGTTTTTTCGGATGCGGTCGCGGTTGTACAGTTCCTGCACCAGCAGAGTGATGTAGGCATCTTCCAGCAGCTCGTCCGGCAGGAAAGGATTGTCAAACACCAGCACTACGCCGAGCCCCATCCGGGCATACGTTTCCAGCGCGTTGGTGTAGTCTGTCAGCGGTAGTGGGCGGCGCTGGGCTGTCCAATCCAGTGACCAGCTGCAGGGCATGACTCCCGCCACGTGGGTGATGGGAAAGAGTTTGCCGACTTGCAGCAGCGTGTTCAGGATAACTTGCAGGGAGCGGTCGAAACGGAACGCCCCGCCCACGGTCCAGGTGGCTTGCGTCAGGTAATCGCCGCGCAGGCTGTTGAGGTCTGTTGCCGCTGTGGATTCCGTATTCATGCCTGTGGGGTGGGGGTGAGCGATTCCCAGAACATCTGGCCGGCGAAGTGCATGGCGTTTTCATCCGCTGCGTCATTTCTGAGCGCCAGCCGCAGCAGGTCGAAGAGGATGGAGGAGGCGTTGTTATGGCCGCGACCCTGCAGCTTGAAGTGCCGGAAGCCCATCTCGCGCAGGCGTTGAATCTCCGGTGTGTTCAGGCACAGGACGCTGCGCTTCGGGTCGGTCAGCAGGGTCATCAAATCCTGACAGCCATTGGTGGATTGCCGTTTTTCAAACTCAGAGCTGTCGTAGCTCAGGAAGTTGAAAGCGCTTTCCGAAAGCGTTTTGTAATGGAGCGGTCGCAGCGGGCAGTTGCGGATGCAGTACTCGTTCACCAGCAGGATGTGGCGCTCCTTGTCCTCTATCTGCTCCAGTAAGTCGTAGTTCAGTACATCGTCCGGATGCACCATAACCTCGTCGTACTCCTCTGCCAGCTTTTTGTAGACATCAATTTTTCCCTTTCCTCCGCCATTGGTGATTTTCAGGATAGAGGAAACCAGCTTCAGGGTGGGGTATTCCTGTCGGATATGCTGCCGCAACACGTCGGAGGCAGCAATGATGGCATTGCGCCCGGTGGGGTTGTGCCGACTCAGGAAGACACACATGGCATTGCAGAGCCTGTCCTTCATGTGTTTCTCCTCCAGATAGAGGTTGGTGAAAGTGGTGTAGACGGCGATGTTGCGCTTTTCGTATTCTAGTCCGGCGGTGCGGATTTCCTCTGCGGTGCGGATGAGCTGGGTAAGCACGCGCCCACTGTTCCATTCGCAGAGCGGGGCACCGTGGACGATGTGAAAAGGCTCGAATCCCAGAACCTGTTGGCAGAAGTCGAAGAAAGCCACCAGCTCGCGGTCATTGACGAACGCGCCGGAGACATCCCATTCGGCATCGGGCCAGAGCGGGTTCAGATATGGATTGAGTTGTTGCATACAGCCGCCGTAGTTTAGCAGTTATCGGCTCCGGGTTCAAGCGCGAATTCCTGCACGCACGAATTTACGCGCGCGTTAAGCCATTGATTTGCGCTTGACAGGTAAGCATTTGCATGCCAGAATCCCGCAGAAGACACGTATGAAAAAGTCCCGACTCCTGAAAATAGTGCTGCTCTTGCTGCTGCTGATTCCGGCGGTGTATCTGGTGCGGCTGAGTATCTTTCCCGGATTTTTTGTCGGCCGTCCGGATGCCATCTACGGTCAAGAGGCGTATCGGACTGAGTTTTTGGCGGCAGACGGCACACCGTTGCGCGGTTGGTTTTTTAATCGGGGACAAGGCAGCCCGCTGGTCGCGGTCTATACCGGCAATAACATGAATGTGGGTGGAGTGTTGGCTCTTGCATTGGCGGATGCGAGTCGTTCATACCTGATGCTCAATTATCGGGGATATGGCGATAGCGAGGGCGTGCCCTCCGAATCCCGTCTGGTGGCAGATGCCCGGCACTGCATTGCAGAGGCTCGCCGCCGCATCGGGGGGCAGTCCACGCCCCTGCATATCGTTGGGTACAGCATCGGTTCCGGGGTGGCGAATCAGGTGGCAGCCGCAGAATCGCCTGCCACGCTGACCCTGATTTGCCCTTTCGACAGTATCACGGAGGTTGCCTGCGACTTTGTGCCCCTGTTGCCGCGGCTTTTGTTGCCGAATACCTTTGTTTCAACAGATTTTGCTCCGCGTATTACCTGCCCTGTCACGGTGTTGCGGGCAGAGGCGGATGCTCTGGTGACAGCTCCGCACACGGCGGCTCTCCTGAGGGCCTATCCTGCCCCGCCGCAGGAGCATGTGTTGCCGGCAGACCATAACTCGGTCTTTTTTTTGCCGGAATTCATTCCGCTGGTACTTAAATCGCTGGAAAACGGCCGTTTTTCGGGTGATTTGCCGTCCGCGGCGGCGGGGAAATAATCTTTTAAGCTTGACTTAACACTAGCTTTTGGCTAACATGCTGTCATAAGCTATGACTGACCGCCGAATCGTTATCACAGGTATGGGCGCTCTTTCTCCCCTCGGTAACACCGTGGAAGAGAACTGGGATGCCATGAAAAACGGCCGTTCCGGTATTCGCAGGATTGAGAATATCGACTCGGAGACGTACGCCGTCCACATTGGCGGCGAGGTGCGTAACTACGACCCTTCCCCCTACTTCAAGAAGGACCCGAAAGCCGTGCGCCGCTGCGACCGCTTTGAACAGCTTGCCATGGGTGCTGCTGCTCAGGCGCTGGAGAATGCCGGTATTGACCCGGAGAAGGTAGACGGCACCCGCGTTGGGGTGATGATTGGCTCCGGTATCGGCGGTCTGGGTATTCACGGTGACAACTGCGAGACGCTCATCAAGAGCGGTCCCCGCCGTGTGTCCCCCTTCTGCATTCCCTACATGATTACCAACATGGCTGCCGGTATGATCAGCATTGAGTACGGCTTCGGCGGCCCCAACATGAGCATTTCCACCGCCTGTGCCACGGCTAACCACTCCATCGGTGAGGCCTGGCGCATCATGAAGTTCGGCGATGCGGATGTGATGATTTGCGGTGGTGCAGAGGCAGCTATCCTGCCCATCGGTATCACCGGTTTCGCCAACATGAAGGCCCTTTCCACCCGCAATGACGACCCCGCCACCGCATCCCGTCCCTACGACATCGACCGCGACGGCTTCGTGATGGCTGAGGGTGCCGGTGTCATCGTGCTGGAGACGCTGGAGCACGCCAAGGCACGCGGTGCCAATATTCTGGCAGAGCTGGTGGGCTACGGTCTCAGCTCCGATGCCTACCACCTGACATCCCCCATGCCGGAGGGCGAGGGTGCCAGCCGCTGCATGCAGATGGCGCTGGATCACGCCGGTCTCAAGCCGGAGGATGTGGACTACATCAACACCCACGGCACCTCCACCACGCTGGGCGATATCTGCGAGACGCGCGCCATCAAGCGCACCTTTGGTGACTATGCCAAGAACGGTCTGGTGGTGAGCTCCACCAAGTCCATGACGGGTCACCTGCTGGGTGCGGCCGGTGCCATTGAGCTGCTGGCCTGTGTGATGGCTATCAAGGACAACTTCATCCCGCCCACCATCAACGTGTTCAACCAGGACCCCGAGTGTGACCTGGATGTCTGCCCGAACGTGGGCCGCGCCAAGCAGGTGAATGTTGCCCTCAGCAACTCCTTCGGCTTCGGCGGTCACAACGCTTCCCTCATCGTGAAGCGCTATGAGGACTGATTCCTGAACAAGCATTCTCTCGTGGCGGCGGATGTCTCGGCAGTCCGTCGCCACGCTTTCGTTAACCGATGAAGTTCCCCGCCTTTCTGCGTCCCGGTAAACTCAACGCTTCGGATTTCGGTCTGTTGCGCTGGGTGGTTATCTGTCTGCTGGTGCTGGTGACGGTGCTGGTGCTCATGCAGACCGGTGTGTTGTATGAGATTGAGCTGGAGCAGGTGCGCTTCCTGGGCGGGTCTCCCTTCTTCATCAGCGCAGAGGAAGCGCAGGTATCCCTGCTGGGTATCGGCGGTATCTTTGGTATCTGCATTATCACCACCCTGTACCTGAGCCTCGTCTACCTGCGCGAGCCGCGTTTTGGCGGGCGCTTGCAGGTGGCCGTCATCTCTACTGCGGCTCTGGCGCTGCCCGGGCTGCTCTGTGTGCTCTGGGGCGGCGTGCTGAACATGTCTGCCCCCATCATCTGCTCGCTGGGCTGCTGGCTGTTGGCAGAGCTGGATTGGCTCGCCCGCTGGTATATACGTCACCGCCGAAAGAACATCCCCGCCGCATGAAAGCACAGGATTACCCGCCCGCCGTTCTGGAGCTGATAGCCTCCCTCAAACGCATGCCCGGCGTGGGTAGCCGCGGGGCAGAGCGGCTTGCGCTCTGGTTTTTGCAGCACGGGCGCAACGATGCCTACCGCCTTGCAGCTGCCCTGACATCCGCTGCGCAGGACATCTCCACCTGCCCGGAGTGCGGCTTCTTTGCCACGGCCGGGGAACGCTGCACCGCCTGCGATGACCCTACCCGCCGCGCTGACCTCTTCTGCGTGGTGGAGCAGCCCACAGATGTGCTGCCCATTGAGCGCTGTGGCACGTTTCGTGGGCTTTATCATTGCCTTGGTGGCAAAATCTCCCCGCTGGACGGCGTGATGCCGGAAGATTTGAGCGTGGAAAAACTCCTTTCCCGTGTTCGCTCCGCTCCCGGTTGTGAGGTGATATTAGCCGTTGGGAGCGACGTAGAGGGGGAAGCCACCGCCCTCTATCTGGCAGAGCAGCTTTCAGCCCTCAACTGCACCGTCACCCGCATTGCCCAGGGCATGCCCGCCGGTGCCGGACTTGGGCATGCCGACCCCATCACCCTCATGCGTGCCCTCGAAGGTCGCCGTGGGGTGTAAAAGGGGGCACTTTCGTCATTCCTCGTAGGTTCCGCCGCTGCGGATGTCGAAGGAGATGATTTTCCCGCTTTTCTTGGAGGTGACGGAATAGATGCCGTTGCGGAGGGTGGGCTCGGAGAAATCCGTGCGAGAGGAGTAGCGGATGCTGCTCAGCTTTCGGTAGCTGCCATCAATCAATTCGTAGCAATCCGCGGTGTAGTGCAGCGTGCCCATGGCATCGGCGTGTACCGCCACGATAATGTTGCCTTCATGCAGGGTATAGGCCCAAATAGAGGATGACTCTGCGGCCTCGTATTTGAGGGTGTTCAGCAGATGCAGCCAACTCAGGGAATGCGGGATGCTTTTCGGGAGAACCGGGACGGTGGGTAGACCGGTGCGCTGTTCCGATGTGTCACGGGGCGTTGCCATGTCTCCGATGATGATGTGGCAAGGAGAATGGGGTGGGAACAGGTAATTGCCGATGCTCGGTACCGTTCCCGGCGGGCAGCGAAGCTCGCAGGTGAGCGTTCCGTCCTCACTCACGCGCAGCGGTGGAAGCGGATTCCCTGCCGCATCTTTCAGCTCCCCCGGGAGAAAGGAGAAATCCGTGGGTTCACCATGCCGGAGGGTATGCTCCAGATAGGCCAGTCCGGCCTTTTGATAGACAGCAAACGCCGCCGTTCGCTCCACGCTCAGCGCATCATGCCGGATGTGCATGACAACTGCCCCGAATACCGCACCGGCGGCAAAAAGAATCAGTAGTTTTCGGAGTTTCATGGGGGGATTTTCTTACTTGATATGGGGAGTAGTGGCGCGTATTATGAGTCCGCTGTTGGAAATATACTGATGACTTGTGGGTTCATCGGTATCAGTGGAAGTGGTGGTGTGAATCGTGAATTTTCGCTCATCGATGTCAATTTTCCGGGTGCGAATGGGGACAAAATCGGCCTGGCCAATGAGTTCATTGTAGAAGATATGATATTTTTTGAAGGTTCTGTCATGCACGTGGCGAAGCTCAAAGCCTAACTCCGAATCGGAAAGGAAGCAGAAGGTCAGTTTTGCGGTTTTCTGCGGTATTCGCGGAGGATTTGTTCGACTTCCGGGCAGAGTTCGGTATTGATGGTCGGGGTGTAGACATTCTTGAGCCTGTCCAGCAGCGGGGGAAAACCGCCGGAGCTTTCCTCCGGGTCGGCACCGAGGTCGATGAGTTCTTTCATAGTCCGGAGCATCAGCTCGTGTTGCTCGGGTTTGCCGAAGGCTTGACCGGGAGCATTGAGAGCGGCGCATTCCGCTACTTTGTAAAGGAGGCTGCGCCCCATAGCATCTGTGGCGTTGATATCCAAGCCGGCGGGAACCATGACTCTGGCAAGCTGAATCAGGGCATTTCCGTCTATCTGCATATTGCTGTTGATGAGGGAGTGCAGGATATTCTCCCCCTCCTCATTCAGGGTATTGGGGTCTACCCCGTGCTCCAGCAGCACTTTGATGGCTTCCGGGTGTTTGCGCGCGGCAAAGAGGGTGTGGATGCAGTTTCCGTTCAGTTCGCGGGAGAGCATATCATGCCGTGCGCCGTATTTCAGCAGAATGCGGAGCATTTCCGGAGAGAACGCTGCCTGAAAGAGGACCGTGTGACCGTCTGCCGTGCGGGTGTTGGGGTTGGCTCCGCGTTGCAGCATCAGTTCGAGCATGTCCGGTTTACGGTTCAGAATAGCGGTGGAGATAACACCATTCATGCCGGTGTAGTATGAGTGGGCTTTTACCAGCTCCGGGCGGGCATTCAGCAGCTGTTCTGCCCGCGCGCGATTCCCCTTTCGGATAGCCTCTGTAAGTGCTTTATAATCCGGGTCATTGCTTGCGTCGTTTCCATAGCGGTAGAGGAAGATGGCAGGGCGATTTTCCCTGAAAGCGTTCGTTCGTGAGATGTTCAGCGCAAAACCACCGGATAAGCTGTTTTCACCGGGTGTTTCATATAATTCCCGTGCATGATTCAGTATCTGCATAACAGCTTGCCCGGATTCCTCCCATTCGCCCTTGTCATTTTTGTAGCATACCAGCAGAGCATTGTTTTCCTGCAAGCTGACCCCCTCTTTGCTCAGGTGGTTGCGGAAATCGGCCTCTTCCGGACCGCCGCGTTTGCCGAGCATGAAGATGCGGAGGGAGACATTGCGGCGCACGGCATCTGCCTCTGCTTCTGACAGAGAGCTGTGAAGATGCGGTTGCGCTTTTTCCTTAATCGGGAATTGCTCGATGTAGGATACTGCTTCGTCATCCAGCAGATTGACATGCAGTTTAAGATAAGTGCCGTCTGTAAGGGTGAATTCCGCCAGTCTTCCGTCGGAAACATCTATGCCGTTGCGCAGGTGTTTTCCGCCGGATTTGCCCTGTACCATGCGGTCAAGCCGAGCATCGAAGGGGGGCTTTCCTGTGTATTTTGTCTTGCGGTAGACCCAGGTGCGGATATTGTTACGCTCCTTCCAATCAATGATATTGGCGAGGTCGTCCGCCTGCAAATCATCGAACTCGACCTTAAATTTGCGCCCCGTTTCCGTTTCCAGTTCCACTTGGGGAGCCAGCCCCTGCTGACCGTACACGGTGGAGATGATGCGGGCATCGATGGTGACACGGGTGGCGGTGCGTTCATCCTGCTCGGTTTCTTCATCGGTTTCTCCCTGTTTTTGCAGGTGCCAGGTGTAATAAGGTGATTCCAGGGGCTTGACTCCCTCCGGCTCACGGATTTTTTGCAGCACCGCCACCTCGTCACTTTCATCCACGGTGGGCAGGTTCGCCTGCGGCACCTGTTGCAGGGCTGCAAGAGCCGCCGGGTGCGCTGCCGCACCCCGCAGAAGCCGCTCGCGGTAGCTCCGGCGGGTATCGGCGGGGATATCCGCACAGGTGAGCAGGGCAGGAGCCGACAGGGCGGCGGCCTCCGGCATGCGTTCCAGCTGAGCCACGGCGGTGTTCAGCAGGGTGTTGGCAGCCTGTTGCTTGCCTTGTTGCAGGAGTGCCAGCGCATGGTACACATCTGCCCGGAGTCGCCAGGTAATCAAATCTGCCTGGGTACCCAGTCCGGTAAAGGGTGCGGCATAACTGCAAAATCTTGCCAACAGCAGCTCCATAGTAAAGGCCGCACTGCGGAATTTTCTCTGCTCTGCCAGTTTTTCTGCCAGATACGGAAGGATATAGTTCAGCTCCCGGTCAGGAGTCAGCCTCAAGAGGCGTTCGCTTACCTGTGTGAAGCCGTGCTCCAGCAAGAGGCGGTGTGCATCTACACAATGGAAAATGTAGTAGGAAAACTGTTGCATGGCTGCCTGGGTGATTCCCCATCGCTCGTGTTCGCGTGCAGCTGCTTCATCTCCCCCGGCACGTGCCACTAGTGCTGCCGCCAACCGGGTGCCGAGGTGACGGTACATTTTCGGATCAGCAGTCATGCCTGATAACAGCTTTTTAGCTGTGTCCACATCTCCCTTTTTGAGTGCATGACTGATGAGGAAATAACCGCGCCGGCTGCTTTCACCGGAGAAGCGATATGGCTCAATGGAAGGGCTGTACAAGGTGTCATTCATGTACCCCGGTTTGAACAGCGATATGGTAATACTCTTTTTGGGAAAACGGTCATCAAGCTCCAACCATCGTTTCTGCATCTCTGTCAACTGTTCCGGTGTAAAGAGCAGGGGGGAAATGTCAATAAGGCAATCCCGCAGGAAAGAGGCTAACAGTTCCGGTTCCGGGTCGGGTTTGTTATCTTCGTCGCGGCGTTGAGTGACCGATTGAGCCAGGTTGTAAATCGTGGTTGCACATCCTCCTGAAAAGATATTCACCATACTGCGCAGGATATTGTCACCGGCTTTGCAGTGCTTCAGGAGAAGCACCTTGCATTCCGGGCTGAGTTCGCGCAGAGCGGCTTCATTGAGCAGCAGCGGCCAGATGCGGTGGCGGTTCAGCAGTTCTGCCAGTGCAGCACAGTATTTTGTCAGCTCCTCTGTTTTGCCATCGCGTTCCAGCAGGGCGAGCCGGAGTGCGCAGCGGTGCAGCGAGACATTCAACCGGTGGCTGCGCCGGCGCATTTCCTCATCCTTGCTGGCAAAGCGCGGTCCTTTTTCATCAATAAGAACATCGATGCCGTTTTCTGAGATTTCCACATCAAAGGAAGAGAATACGCGGAAATGGCCCTGCGTGGGGATTTCACTGTTGAGGTCATTATCCTTGCGGGTTCGGGCTCCTTCTGCCAGCGTGAACAGCACCAGCGAGGAAAGCATGTCTTGCTCCTGCTCCTGTGCCGTCAGCGTATCCAGCGCTGCAAGGTCAGCCTCTATGCCCTGCGTTTCACCCAGTAGAGAATCATCCCACTGTGCTGTGCGGACAGCGGAGCAATCCGGCATCTCCGCCAGTGTGGCACCGGGGTCATCCAGCTTTTTCCAGGGCATGCAGGTGGGATCTGCTACCAGCATGTTGCGGACAATGAACCCTTGCATTTCCTGCGGCAGTCCTTCTGCAGATTTGCGGATGGTGCTCAGTTCTTCTCTGGTGGGAAGAAGTCCGGCATTTCGCTTCTGCATCAGCAGAAGCCCCTGAGCTATCGGTTCCGGTAAATCTCTGCCCCAGGTGTAGTTCCAACAGGTCAGACCTCTATGCCGGGCACTTTCATAGATTGCAGAGCTGTCATGCAGCAGGAAACGCAGCGTGTGGCGGGCAAAGGTACTGCCGTGATGCATGATGAAAGGGGCATGTGCCACAGGGTCGCTCCAGAGCCGATTTATCTCTGCCGGCAGATAGGTGGTTCGGGTGAATGGGTTGACCCGCTCGATGAGGGTCGCGGGAATGCCGCGCTGCGCACTGATGATACCCAACAGGTAGGGTGTCTTGAAAACCGGATGATAATCGAGTGATTCCACCCATTTAAGCTGGTGCGGCAGTTCCTGCGGTTTTTCCTGTTCATAGGGTTTAATCAGGTGGGTGAAGAAGAGACGACGGTCGACACTACAGCTGTGGTTCAGCCAGATACTGTTGGCCCGAATCAGCATCCAGGTGTTCATATCTGTTGTCTGTCCGTTTTTCATCAACATGAGCATAAGGTAGTGTTGCCGCCCATCCCGTTTGTAATAGGAATCCATCTTCCATGTGCTGCGCAGCATGTCATAGGTGGATTGCAGTACAGGACCGGGCGGATTGCCCAAGGCTCGAATTGCCTTGGTGAAATCCCATGTATCAAAGTTTTTCTGAGAAATGGGTTTATTGTTATTGCCGTATACTTTGCCGACTTCTTCGATGGCCGATGTCGGCAGGATGCTCAGCAGAAAAAGGAGGGAAAGGGTATAGTGTTTCATGAAAAGCGGGAGGTGAGAGTTTATTGTTTCCAGACGGTAATGGTGATGACAGGTGCCGGCGGGGTGGCCGGCATGCGGAAGGTCCAGCGGCTGCCCTTGGGGATGCGGTCGCCCATGTCGCGGATTTCTTTTGGCAGCTTATCCCAGCTCATGGGGGTGGTTCTGCTGCTGTTGACCGGGGCTTCGATGGTGAAGGTGGCGTGAGTTATCCGGCGGATATCGTCTTCCCCCGGCTCCACCTGCATATCGATACCGCCGGTATCCTGAGTTTTCTTCTCTGCCGGGGGAGGGGAGTCACCGCCTGCACCGTGAGCCCGCAGCAGCTGCTCGACTTCGGGATGAATCTTCCTGTCTGCCAGGCGGGAGAGGAGGGAGGGCGAACCGTCAGCCGTTTCGTGGACATCCGCGCCCAGCTCGATGAGTGTTTTCATGGCTCGGAGCAGGTTGGCGAGCCGCTGCGGGTTCTTGCCGTATTTATCGAGGGAGGAACAGATTGCCAGACTGAACAGGATGCTCTGCCCCTGTTTGTTGCGGAGATTGAGCGGCAGCCCCTTCGGCACCAGCAGGCGCGCATTGGCCTCCAGTTGCCGGAAGTCGGCATCGGGAGCCTGAGCGGTGAGCCGGAAGAGGGCGTGCTCGCCGTTCTCATCGAGCCGGTCAACCTGCACGCCATGCTCCAGCAGGATGTTCAGCATCTGCGGGCGGCGCTGCGCGATAAACAGCGGGTAGGTGATGGCACCGTGGTGTTCCAGAGAGGGGCGGTTGGGGTCTGCTCCGTATCGGAGCAGCAGGCGTACCATGTTCGGCGTGCGGCTTTCGATAGCACTATGCAGCAGTGTCATGCCGCTGTAGTTGCGGGTGTTGGGGCTCGCCCCGCGTTGCAGCAGCAGCTCTGCGATGTCTGCCTTTCCGCTGCGGATGGCGACTTGCAGCGGACAGCACCCGGAATAATCCACCGTGCGCGTGTGCAGCAGCTGCGGGTGTGCCTCCAGCAGCTGTGTGACGGCTGCGGCATCGCCCCGCTTGATGGCCTGTGTCAGCGTTTCGTATTCCGGGGGAAGAGCCCCTCGGAATCGGTGGGCGATGATGTGCGGCTTGTGGTCAAGCCTGATGCTGAAGCCGCTGTCCAGCATGCGGTCATGCTCGGGCGTGCCGGGCGGGTCTGCGATGGCGGCTTCGCGCTCGATGATGCGCATGATTTGCTGCCCTGTCCGTTCCCATTGCCCCTGCTCGTCCTTGTAGCAGACCAGCAGCACATAACCGGCGGCCCAGCTCTTGCCCTCTGCGTCATTCAGCGTTCGCAGAAACTCCTTTTCCTCCGGTCCGCCGCGCTTGCCCAGCATGAAGACCATGATGGCATCCTTGCGTTGGTGGGCTTCTGCTTCTGCGGCGGGCAGGGAGGTATGGAGGGTGGCCTGCCGTTGCTCCAGGGGGAGCTCTTGTTCAATCCGGCGGCGGGATTCCTCATCCAGCATGTTGGCATAGATTTTTTGCGGCTCGCCGTTGCTGGTGGTGAACTCTACCACGCGTCCGTCCGTCACGTCCACCCCATCCAGAATAAATCGGGCACCGTTCGTGCTTTCCTGAATGTAACGGTCGGGGCGGGCTTCCAGCGGGCGTCTGTCGTAGACTTTCTTCTCGTTGATTTTCCAGGTTTGGATGTTGTTGCGCTCTTTCCAGTCAATGAGGTTGTTGAGGTCATCCGGTTCAAGCTCGTCCAGAGGGACGCTCAGCTGCCGCTTGCTCTCCGTCTCCAGCACCACGCGCAGCGGCAGGTTTTTCAGGTGGTAGTTGGCGCGGATGATGCGGGCCTGCACGGTTCTGCGGGTGGCGCGGCGCTCATCCTCCGGCGCGGCATCCCCCGCAGCATCTTTTGTCAGGTGCCAGGTGTAGAGGGGAGATTCGAAGGGACGCGCTGTCCGCACCCCCTCGGCGGCGGAGAAAGAGACGTTTTCATCTGCCGTGGGACAGTCGGTAATGCTCAAGGCTGCGTGCTGCGATTCAGGAAGGTGCTTCAGCAGCCGTTGGCGGTACTCCTCGCGGTCAGCGGTGGGGATGTCGGCGCATTGCAGGATGGCGGGAGCCAGCTCTGCCGCAAGGTCCGGCATCTTTTCCACCATCGGCAGGGCTTGCTGCAGGAGGCGCATACCGGTATCGGTCTGCTGCTGTTGCAACAAATCCAGCGCGCGATACACATCTGCCATGAGTCGCCAGCGCACCAAATCGGCATGCGTACCCATGCTGTTGGTGGGGGTGGCGGTGCTGAGGTAGTCCACCAGGTTGAATTCCAGCCAGAAGGCAGCGCTGCGGAAGCGTTTCTGTGCCGCCAGAGAGCGCACCAGCTCCGGGCGCATGAAGCGCATCTCATGGTTCGGCAGCAACAGGAAAAGCCGCTCCGATTCCCGGGTGAATCCATGCTCCAGCAGCAGCCGGTGCGCATCTTCCCAATAATAGACATTGCGGGAATTGAGGTGCATGGCTGCCAGCGTGATACCCAGACGCTCCTGCTCGCGGGCGGTGGCTTCATCGCCTTTCGCGCGTGCCACCAGCGCGGCGGCCAGGCGGGTGCCCACGTAGCTGTAGTGCTTCGGGTCGGCGGTCATGCGGGCGAGTATTTTTTCTGCCGTGGGCAAATCACCTTTGCGGAGGGCGTGGCGCACCAGGAGGTAGCCGTAGCGGCTCTTGTTGCCGGAAAGCTGCTCTGCGGGCATCTCCGGCCGGTACAGGAGGTCGTTCATGCGACCGAAGCGCAGCAGCTCCATGAGCGTCAGGTTGTCGGGGTGCTGCTCCACGCGCCGCAGGAAGCGGTGTTGCACCGCCTCCAGTTGCTCCGGGCTGTGGGGCATGAGCTCGCGGTTGATGAGCACATCCCGCAGGCATGAGGCCAGTAGCTCCGGCTCCGGGTCGGGCTTGCCGGATTCATCCCTGCGCCTGGTTTCCGGATTAGCCCACACATGGGGGGCGGAGGAGACGGAGTTGGTGAAGCGGCGGCCCAGACAGTTGAGCACGCGGCTGTCTGCCCCGCAGTGGTGCATGAGCTGCACCATGGTTTCCGCGCCCAGATGCCGCATGCAGTACTGGCTGATGAGCAGCGGCCAGAGCCGGTGGCGGTTGAGGAGGTCGGCCAGTGCGGCGGTGTGGGTTCTGACTTCGTCCGTTTTTCCTTTCTTCTCCAGCAGAGCCAGTTGCAGGGCACAGCGGTGCAGCGCCACCTTCAGATTCCTGCAGCGGCGGCGCATTTCCTCATCATCGCGGGCAAAGCGGGGGCCTTGTTCATCGATGAGCACATCAATGCCGTTCTCCGACACCTCCACGTCAAAGGTGGAGGAGCTGCGGAAATGGCCCTGCGTGGGGATGTCATGCGTGTAGGCATAGTCCGGCAGGAGGCGGGCATCCTCTGCCAGCGTGAACAGTACCAGAGAGGAAAGTCTGTCTGCGGCGGCTTCCTCCTGCACCTGTTGCTCCAGCGCGGCGATGTCCTGCGCCACCGTGGTAGGTTCGCCCAGCCATTCATCGCTCCATTGCGGGAGGAGGACGGCGGTGCAGTCCGGCATTTCTTCCGGGGTGGCGGCGGGGTCGTTCAGCTTTTTCCAGGGGGAGCTTTCCGGTGCCGCGGCCAGCAGGTTACGCACGGAAAAGGCTTTCATTTCCGGCGGCAGGGTGTCTGCTGCGCGGCGCATCTGTTGCAGCTCGTCCTCCGTGGGCAGGATGCCGCGGCTGCGCTGCTGCATGATGCGCAGCCCCAGTTCCAGCGGGAGCGGGAGGTCTTTGCCCCAGGTATAGTGCCAGCAGGTGAGCCCGCTGCGGGTGACCTTGTCGTACAGCACCGAGCTGTCGTGCAGCAGGCAGCGCAGCATCCGCCGCGCCCAGGGGGAACCGCAGGAGGTCAGCAGGGCGGCATTCTCCTCCGGCGCGCTCCACAGGCGGTTCACCTCTGCGGAGCGCTGTTGGCGCATCTTGTACAGGTTGTAGCGTTTTTCCGTGATGCGGGCGGGTATGCCGCGCTGGGCATCCGTGATACCCAGCATGTATTCGGCGTAAAAGTCGCTCACGAAGCAGAGGGAGCCGAGCCAGTTCTGCTGGTGGGGCAGCTCCTGCGGCTTCTCCGTCTCGTAGGGCTTGAGCATGTGGTTGACGTAGAGCGCGCGGTCGCGGTGGCTCAGGTACTCGAACCAGAGTCGGTTGGAGAGGATGAGCAGGAAGGTGTTCATATCCGTGGTGCGGCCGTCCTTCACCAACTGTTCCATCTGCCTGTGGCGGTGACTCAGTCGCTCTTCCTCCGGCTGTTTCCAGGTCTCTGCCAACAGGTTAAGGGTGGCCTGTGTGGGGGCACCGGGCAGGGGGCCCAGTGCCTTGATGGCTTCCTGTGGCGACCATTTTTCCCGCTGTTCATCGGAAATGCCGCGGATGTAGGGGTAGAGGCTCAGCTCCATCTCCTCAGCGGCAGATACCACCAGCCCCCCCATCAGCAGGAGCAGAGAAACACATGCTTTTTTCATCGGTGCAGGCAAGGGGGTTAAATCATGTCACTCACCACATCCGGCTGGGTTTCCACCGGGGCATCCGGGTTGTCCTTCCAGACCTTGATTTTCTGCATCACCGGTTCTTCTTCCGGGAGCTGCGGGCGGCGATGGGCGGCTTTCTTCTTCTTGCCGGAGCTGATGACGGCTCCGACTCCACCGTGCGCGCCCATGAGCTTCTGCATCAGCTCGGCGCGGCGGTTATCCTCGTTCTCTTCCTGTTTCTTTTTGAACTCCTCCACTTGGTCGGCAGCATCAGCGGGCACCCAGAAGGTCCAGCTGCGAGCCTTCGGCAGCTTATCCTCCTGCAGACGGATGGCTTCCGGCAGGTCAGACCACTCCAGGCGGCGGGTGGTGCGGGTGTAGAAGGCCACACCCGTTTCCGTGGTGCCGCGGTTGATGCTGCGGATGTCATCGCCGCCCGCTTCCGTTTCCATCTGCACCCCGAACTCCAGCGTGACCACGCCCTCCCGCGTGGCATTGCCGCGCAGGATTTCGTCCTCTTTAGCCTTTTCACGGGCTCGGAGCACCGGGCGATAGGCTTCTGCAACCTTTTCGTAGAGTTTCATCCGTTCTTTCATCTCTTTTTCCTCATCCTCGGGTGGTGGGGCGGCCAGATGTTCTTCCATGCGGTTGAGGACATACTGCGCATCGAAATCTCGGGGCTCAAACTGCTTCAGGATGCTGCCGGCGCGACCCACTGCCATGGGGCAGTCCGTCTTTTCCGGTTCCTCCACGGGTTCGCCGCTCAGGAGGGTGGCTCGGAAGTGCTCGCGGTAGACCTGCGGCACAAAAGCTTTGCCGAGGGATTCGCTGACGCTGCGCAGGCCATCGGCGGCGCGCAGGGAGATGAGCTCAGAGATGTCGCGGCGCAGTTCCGGGGAGACATCCTGTGCTGCAGCGGGCATCAGGGCGGCGGGAATCAGGAGGAGGGAGAGTAGTGGTTTCATTGTTTTTCGCGGAGGTGAAGGGAGAAGTTGAATTGGAAGTCGGGGAGGGTTTCGAGCTGGTAGCGGATGCGTTTGCGGAGGTGTTCCGGCAGACAGGGGACGGCACCGCGCCCGCTCAGCCGGTATTTTTCATCCGCTTTGTCCTTGTCGAAGAACACCTCGGTGGCAACGAGGGAATCCTCATTGCCCCGGATGTAGAGAAGGCTCTTGCTGCCCCAGAAAAACAGGCAGCAGCACTCACCGCTCCAATCCTCACTCCGCATATTGCGGATGGCGGCAAAGGCGGCGGCGATGGCGGAGGTATCCGGTGTTTCCGTGGCCAACTGGGCGGCAATGAGGCGTTGCTGGTGCTCCAGTGCATCCCATTCTTCATCGCTCAGGTGTTTGTCGGAGGGGCGGAACACGGCCTGCGGCTCCAGCCGATTGCTGATGGTGATGGTGCGGGTGAGCTGCAAGTGCCGCCGCTGTACCACCAGCTTCACCTTGTCTCCCGGGCGGGCGGTCGTGAGGATGCTTTGCAGCTCATCCTTGCCGGAAATGGGACGGTCGTTGACGCTCAGTACGGTATCACCCGCATTCACCCCGCCGCGGTCGGCAGGGCCATAATGCGCCACGGCGGTGACGATGACCCCGCCGCCCTCTGCATCTGCTGCGGCCAGCCCGGCATAGGGCACTCCCGGCGCCGCTTCCTCAGCAGTAACCACCGCTGCCAGTCCTGCCAGCGCGGAAACGATGATGTGAAACACTTTTCGCATGGTATCTGTAAACATTAATCCATCTCCGCTGCCAATCCGCAAGTTTTTTTGAAAAAAAGATAAAATAAGTGGGTTGAAAGTCAACAAATCGCTGAAATAAAAGGGTGAATAAAAGCCAAAAGAGGGTTGACTTGGCAGGGGAAAGCCTGTATACTCCGCGCCCGTATGGAAAACCAGACCACCAATTTTGATCTCTCGGCGCTCGACACGGCCGCTATGCGCAGCCGTCTTTCCGAGCTCGGGAGCTATCTTTGACCTCGCTAACCTGGAAGAACGAGTAGCTGAACTGGATGCCCGCATGAGCGCGCCGGATTTCTGGGATAACCCCACCGCCGCCCGCGAGCTGATGAATGAGGTGAACCCCCTCAAGCGCCGACTGGAAAAGTTCCACGAGCTGGAATCCGGGCTGGAGAACGTGGAGGTCGCCATCGAGATGGCTGATGAAGAGCCGGAAATGGCGGCAGAGGCTCACGCAGAGTACAATGCCTGGGTGAAGAGCCTGGAGGAGTTCGAGCTGCTCACGCTGCTGAACGGGCCGCACGACAACGCCGGCTGCTATATCACCATCCATGCCGGTGCCGGCGGTACAGAGGCCTGCGACTGGGCCAGCATGCTCATGCGTATGTACCTTCGCTACTGCGAACGCCACGGCTTCAGTACGGAAATCATGGAAAGCACGGACGGCGATGAAGCCGGTATTCGCTCCGTCACCATCAAGATTGACGGCGAATACGCTTACGGCTACCTGAAGAATGAGCGCGGCATTCACCGTCTGGTTCGCATGAGCCCCTTCGATGCTGCGGGTAAGCGCCACACCTCCTTCTGCTCACTGGATGCCACGCCGGATATTTCTGACGATGTGGAGATTGAGGTGAAGGAAGCCGACGTGAAGATGGACACCTACCGCTCCGGTGGTAAGGGCGGTCAGAACGTGAACAAGGTGGAAACCGCCGTGCGTCTGACGCACCTTCCCACCGGTATCATTGTGGCCTGCCAGACCCAGCGCTCCCAGCTCCGCAACCGAGAGGAAGCCATGCGCATGCTCAAGGCCCGCCTCATCCAGCTGGAAGAAGACCGCAAGCGCGCCGAGGCCGACCGCCAGTATTCCGAGAAAGGCGACATCGCCTGGGGTAATCAGATTCGTTCCTATGTGTTCCAGCCTTACCAGATGGTGAAGGACCTGCGCACCGGGTTTGAATCCGGCAACATCCAGGACGTGATGGATGGCAACATCGACGGCTACGTCGAGGCCATGCTTCGCCATAACGCCAACGCATAAAGTACAAGGGCTGAAGGACAAGGTACAAAGAGGAGTTTATGACGGCTCGGGGTGACGAGATGAAGGAACGAACACTGCAATTCAGTTTCAGGGTCGGTCATCTCGTTAACCATCTGGGCCGTGACAATACACTCTCGGAGGTTTATGGAAGACAGCTTCTCCGTTGTGCTTCTTCTGTGGGGGCTAACTATCGGGCTGCCTGTCGTGCCAAATCTCCCCGCGATTTTCTGAATAAACTGAAGATATGTGAGGAAGAATGCGATGAGTGTGTGTATTGGCTTCAGCATGTGGAGCATTTTCGATTGGTTTCTACCACTCGGTTGCAACCTTTGGTTCAGGAAGCCTCGGAACTCTGTGCGATGCTTACCTCTGCCTGCAAAACGGCTGCTCGACGCGTCCATGATACTGCCAATCAATAAGCCGTTCGTCCTTCGTTCATTGTCCTTCATACTTTTTTCTCATGCTTGAGATTGACGTACTGACTCTGTTTCCGGAGATGATAACCGGGCCGCTTTCCCAGAGCATCATGGGGCGGGCGGCTGAGAGCGGTATCATCTCTGTGCGGGCGCACCAGCTGCGCGACTGGACGCACGATAAGTACCGCCGCACGGATGATTATCTCTGCGGCGGGGGGCAGGGCATGCTCATGAAGTGTGAGCCGATTTTTGAGGCCATTGAGGAACTGCGGCGGGAAAATACCCGCGTGATTCTCATGACCCCGCAGGGGCGGGTGTTCCGCCAGCCGGTGGCGGAGGAGCTGGCCGCTCCCTGTACAGAGGGAGGCGATGCCCACTACATCATCCTCTGTGGGCATTATGAGGGGGTGGATTACCGCGTTATTGAGACGCTGGTGGACATGGAGCTGTCCATCGGTGATTACATTCTGACCAACGGCGCGATTGCTGCCGTGGTGGTGATAGATGCCGTGGCGCGCCTGCTCCCCGGCGCGCTGGGCGATGCCCGCAGTAGTGTGGAGGAATCGTTCTCCGACGGTCTGTTGGAGGCTCCCGCCTACACGAAGCCCAACGTCTTCCGTGGCATGGAGGTCCCCCCGGTGTTCCTCTCCGGCAACCATAAGGCCATGGCGGAATGGAAGCTGGAGAAATCTCTGGAGCGCACCAAAGCCAACCGCCCGGATTTGTATGAGGCCTGGGCGGCGGCGCACCCGGAGCATTTTGCCCCGAAAAAGAAACGCCGCAAGACACCCCTGACGACCTACAAGCCCCGCAAGACGCAGGAGGACGGCGAACCAACCTGAGGGCATTGATGCTTTATTTCTGACATTTTTTCACTTTTTTTCAGAAAAAGTTGCGGATTTGTTTCCGGGATGTATTAGAAAGGGTGTAATGCATCACGGGTACAGACCCTTGGCCGACCCAACTACCGGAGTCGCATGCCCAAACCTCCGGGGCAGAGAGAGTTCCCGGAAAGCCCGTGGTGCATTACTTTTCCCGTTGTCGGGGAGCTTTACGCTTGTTTTTCAGTGGAAAAAGCGGTAAAATACCGCCAACATGACAGCTGGAGACTCTTATAAAGTGGCGGATATCAGTCTGAAGGACTGGGGCCGCAAGGAAATTGCCGTTTCGGAATATGAGATGCCGGGCCTGATGGCCTGCCGAGAGAAATATGGCCCGCAGAAGCCGCTGGCCGGGGTACGCATCACCGGGTCTCTGCACATGACGATTCAGACCGCCATCCTCATCGAGACGCTGGTGGAGCTGGGGGCGGATGTGCGCTGGGCCAGCTGCAATATCTTCTCCACGCAGGATCATGCAGCCGCCGCCATTGCTGCGACCGGGGTGCCCGTGTTTGCCTGGAAGGGCGAGACGCTGGAGGAATACTGGGACTGCACCTGGGCGGCTCTCTCCCACCGGGAGGGGCAGGGGCCGCAGCTGATTGTGGATGACGGCGGAGATGTGACGCTGCTGCTGCACAAGGGCTATGAGATGGAAGAGGGCAGCGATTGGGTCAATTCTCCCTCCGGCAGTGAGGAGGAAGGCGTTATCAAGGCACTGCTCAAGCGCATTGCTGCTGAACAGCCCGGGGTGTTCCACCGTTGGATGCCGGAGATTATGGGTGTATCCGAGGAGACGACCACCGGTGTACACCGCCTCTACCAGATGGAGCGTGAGGGTAAGCTGCTCTTCCCGGCCATCAATGTGAATGATTCCGTGACCAAGAGCAAGTTCGATAACCTCTACGGCTGCCGTGAAAGTCTGACGGACGGTATCAAGCGCGCCACGGATGTGATGATTGCCGGCAAGGTGGCCGTCATCTGTGGCTACGGTGATGTGGGCAAGGGCTGCGCTCAGGCACTGCGCGGGCTCGGTGCTCAGGTGGTTGTCACGGAGGTGGACCCCATCTGCGCTCTTCAGGCCGCCATGGAGGGCTACCGCGTGCTCACGGTGGAGGATACCCTCGGCTGGGCAGACATCTATGTGACCACCACGGGTAACTGCGATATCATCACCCTGGAGCATATGGAGAAGATTAAAGACCAGGCCATCGTTTGCAACATCGGTCACTTCGACAACGAGATTCAGGTGGCACGCCTCCAGAACCGCGAGGGTATCGTCTGCACTAACATCAAGCCGCAGGTGGATAAGTACACCTTCCCGGACGGCCACAGCCTCTATCTGCTGGCAGAGGGGCGTCTGGTGAACCTGGGGTGTGCCACGGGGCATGCATCGTTCGTGATGAGCAACAGCTTCACCAATCAGGTGCTGGCTCAGATGGCCCTCTGGGCAGAGCGCGGTACCCGTGCCAACACCGTGCAGGTGCTGCCCAAGAAGCTGGATGAAGAGGTGGCCCGCCTCCACCTCGCCAAGCTCGGTGTTCGCCTCACCACCCTCACGCAGAAGCAGGCCGACTACATCGGCGTGCCCGTGGAGGGGCCGTACAAGGCAGAAATGTACAGATATTGAGGAAGAATGGGAGTGGCATATCTCTCAAACGAAGCGACTGCAGCTCATGCCCGAAGATCAGAACATTGAGTGGAAAGAGAATTGGAGGGATGACTACCTGAAGTGGATTTGCGGTTTTGCAAATGCACAGGGTGGTCGCATTTCAAAAGAACAATAAAATCAGTCAGCCGGCATTAGCCGAAAAATTGCAGATATCCCGTCGTACGGTGCAACGTCTCAAAAAGCAGTTGATTTCTAAAGGCGTGCTGCTGGATTCCATGAAAAAGGAGTGGGTATTTCTCATAAGTCCTGAAACTTTGGCAGGAATCGTGCGTGAAAAGGAATGATGACCGAGTCAGTACGATTGCGCCAAGTTTTACAAAATTGCGCCATGATTGCGCCAAATTTTACAAAATTGCGCCACGGTCGCGCCAAATTTCGCAAAAATGAGCCAAGGTGTATCTGAATTCCCAATAAAACAAGTTTATATTTCCAACCATGGTCAATAGTCAATCGTCAATCGTCAATTCTCTGGATTGGCTGTATTCTGTGCAGGTGTTCGGCATCAAGCTGGGGCTGGAGGGGATAACGCGTCTGCTGAAAGAGTGCGGGGTGCTGTATCCGCGTGCCCGGGTGGTGCATGTGGCGGGTACTAACGGCAAGGGTTCCACCTGCGCGTTCATCGAATCCGTGGCACGCGCGGCGGGGTACAGAACCGGCTTGTTCACCTCGCCGCATCTGGTGGAGTTCAATGAACGCATCCGCGTGAACGGCGTGAATATCCCGGATGCGGATGCAGCACGACTTATTGATTACGTGCGCGAGTTGATAGCGGATTGGGAGACTCCTCCCACCTTCTTTGAAATTGTGCTGGCGGTGGCCATGCTCTATTTTACGGAGCAGGGGGTGGAGCTCATCGTGCTGGAGACCGGCATGGGCGGCAGGCTGGATGCCACCAACGCTGTGCCTAAGGATGTGGCCGTCATCACCCCCATCGGGCTGGACCACACGCAGTATCTGGGACCCACCCTCTATGATGTGGCCGGGGAGAAAGCCGGTATCATCGCCTGGCATCGCCGGGCGGTCATTGCCCCGCAGGAGCCGGAGGCCATCCGCGCCATTCACGAAGCCGCGCAGCGCATGGATACTGATTTCCGCATCGTCACGGCAGAATGCGAGCTGCCGTTGGGGCTGGTGGGAGCGCACCAGCGGCGGAATGCCGCACTGGCTCTGGCGGCATTGCACGCGCTGCCGCATTTCCTCTGCTCTGCGGAGGAGGAGGCCCGCGGGCTGGCGCAGGTTCGCTGGCCGGGGCGCTTTGAGGAAGTGCTGCCCGGGGTTATCATGGACGGTGCGCACAACCCGCATGCCATGCATGTGCTGGTGCGTACCTGGCGGGAACGGTTCGGAGAGTCCAAAGCCTGCTGTATCTACGCCGGTTCGGCTGATAAAGCATTGGATGAAACACTGGAACTGCTGGCCCCGATTGTGGGAGAATGGATTCTGCCGCCGGTGCAGTCTCCGCGTATCTTACCGCCGGAGGAAATGGCGGTGAAAGTGCGTGCAGCGTCACAAGCGCCCGTCTGTTTGCCGGGGAGTCTGACCGCTGCTTTGGCAAGTCTCCCGGAGTGCACGCTCATCTGCGGTTCGTTCTTCCTGCTGGGTGAGGCTCTTTCTCTGCTGCAGGGAAGACCGGATTACCGCAAAACGGCTCAGTGATGACTGAATCTGCGGCATCAGAGATATACGCAGGCGAGGACGATTAACCCCACAATGGACAGCAGGATAATCCACCCCCAAAGGTTGAGCTTGCCCAATACCTCTGCCACAAAGGTCCCAATCAGCTCGAAAATCCAATCAATCACGCGCTGAGTATGGCAGAATCGTTCTTGTGATTCAAGCTTTTTCCCGGGTGTGTATGGATGGCTGCTGAAAGGAGGGTCAAAAAAAACGCCTTTCCCTTTCGGGAAAGCGTCTTGTTGCCGTCAGGCGCATCGGTCAAAGCACGTTCAATGAACGCGGAACCGGGTAGTTGGCCGGGGTGTGCCTCAGCGCACAGAAAGTTCCGGGCAGGGGGGCAGACTGTTCTCCGGGCAGGGAGGCAGACTGTTGCCGACTGCGGTCAGAGCGGAAATACCCAGCATGATGGTAATGATTTTGGTCATATTGTTTCCCTATTTGGTGATGGTTAGAGTTGCGCGAACATTCTACTCTTTTATCCGGAGAAGTCAACCCCTTTTTTGTGTTAGCTAACTGTTTTTTTGCAATTTTTTTAAAAAAGATGAAAGAAAAAGTTTGTAGGATACGTAGGCGTGCGCAAAAATGTCCGCAAAGGGCAAATCAGGTACAAAAAAACCGCCGGGCACACCCCGACAAGTGAGGTCTGAATACCGTTGCTACCTCTCGGTCCTGGCGGGGTTTTCCAGCCGCACATCCGGGGGCCCGGCGGCAGGGGAAGTGTGCCATAGCTTTCGCGCCGGGTCAAGCCCAATTTTTGTCAGATTGCACTTTACAATCCGTTGCAGACTGTGTAGACTGGTAACATGAAGGCAGAGATTATCCTGAGCGATTTCATCTTTATTGATGGCGACCGAGAAATTCTGGCAGATATGCGCGATGATGCCCGCAAGAGCGGTATCTACCGTCTGCGCGGGGTGCAGAGCTGTGAGGTGCGCGAGGAGTATGCCACCGAAGCCGGAGAAACATTCTACGAAATCAAGGTGACGGTGAGGCAGCGCGGTATGGATGGAGATGAGAGCAAGTTCCGCATCTATCTGGCGCTGCCGGAGGAGCTTTGCGAAAAGCTCAGCGCTGCCTGGCTGCACTACAAGGAGAATAAAACCTTCTTCAAGTATGATACCAGCGCTTGCCGTCTCTCTGAGATGATTCCCGATGATACCGCTGCGCGTATGGGGGCGGCGCTGAGGGAGTTGCAGGTCTCTGACAACCCGAAATGCGGTTGCCGCGCGGCGGAGCTGTTCGTTTTCCCCTCCGCATGACACAACAGGGGGGGCGGCCGAAGCGGCTGTGGCAGAGGGAGTGCTTGACAGTACTCCCCTTGGTGCTGTATGCTGTTCCATCATTTTCTGAACAGCGTTATGAGTAAGATTGTATATCATTTCGGCGGCGGTACCGCCGATGGCAACGGCAGCATGAAGGCCCTCCTTGGCGGTAAGGGCGCAAATCTGGCAGAGATGGCCCGCATCGGCCTTCCCGTGCCTCCCGGATTCACCATCACGACAGAGGTTTGTACCTATTACTATGACAACGCACTCACCTACCCGGCAGAGCTGGAGGGTGAAGTGAAGAACGGCATTGCCCGCATGGAGGAGCTGGTGGGGCGCAAGTTCGGTGATACTGCCGCCATGCCCCTGCTTGTGTCCGTGCGCTCCGGCGCCCGTGAGTCCATGCCCGGTATGATGGATACGATTCTGAATCTGGGGCTGAATGATGAGACGGTGGAGGCCATGGCCGCCGCTACCTCGAACCCGCGCTTTGCCTGGGATTGCTACCGCCGCTTTGTGCAGATGTACGGCGATGTGGTGATGGGGGTGCAGAAGTCTGAGGGTGAAGATATGGAGCCCTTCGAGGCAGAGATTCACGCGCTCAAGAAGGAGCGCTACGGCCGCGATATCTCCGATGCAGAGCTGACGGCAGATGACAGCCGTGAGCTGGTGAAGCGATTCAAGACACTGGTGCTGCGTCGCGCCGGGCAGAACTTCCCGACCAATCCATGGGAGCAGCTCAAGGGTGCAATCGGTGCCGTGTTCGGCTCCTGGAACAACGAGCGCGCCATCACCTACCGCGCCAAATACGGTATCCCCGCCGATTGGGGTACTGCGGTGAACGTGCAGTGCATGGTGTTCGGCAATACCTCTAACGAATCCGGTTCCGGCGTGGCTTTCACCCGCAACCCCGCCATTGGTAAGAACGAATTCTACGGCGAATTCCTCATGAACGCCCAGGGTGAGGATGTGGTGGCCGGTGTGCGCACGCCTGAGCCGGTGGGTAAGCTGGCAGAGGTGATGCCCAGCGCCTACGAGGAACTCTGCGCTATCCGCAAGACGCTCGAAAACCACTTCCGCGATATGCAGGACTTTGAGTTCACGATTCAGGACAAGAAGGTATACATGCTTCAGACCCGCAATGGCAAGCGCACCGGTATTGCCGCATTCCGCATTGCCTGCGATATGGAGCGCGAAGGCCTTATTGACTGGCAGACTGCCGTGAAGCGTATCCCTGCCGATCAGGTGGACCAGGTGCTCGCCCCCATTTTCGATGATACCGCGTTGCGCAACGCCAAGCGCATCGCCAAGGGCCTCAACGCCGGCCCCGGTGCTGCATCCGGCCGCTTCTACCTGAACGCCGTCCGCTGCGTGGAGGCCACTAAACGCGGTGAGAAGGTGCTGCTGGTGCGTCTGGAGACATCCCCGGAAGACTTGCGCGGCATGATTGCTGCAGAGGGTATTCTGACGGCTCGCGGCGGCCTTTCCAGCCATGCGGCTCTGGTGGCTCGCCAGATGGGCAAGGTCTGTGTCTGCGGCGTGAGCGAGATGGCCATCGATTATCAGGAGCGCACCATCACCATCGGCGGTGTGGTGTATCACGAGGGTGATTACCTCTCTCTGGACGGCACGGCGGGTCTGGTGTATGCCGGTAAGCTGCCGACCGCGCCCTCCGAAATCGTGCAGGTGCTTATCAAGAAGACGATGAAGCCGGAGGACAGCAGCACTTATCGCAACTTTGCCCGTGTGATGGAGTGGTGCGACCGTCTGGCTCGCCTGAAAGTGCGGACCAACGCCGACTCTCCGGAGCAGGCTGCCGCCGCCATTGCGTTCGGCGCTACGGGTATCGGCCTTTGCCGCACGGAGCACATGTTCTTCAACGGCAACCGCATTGATTTCATGCGCCGCATGATTCTTTCCCAGCGCATGGATGAGCGCCGTGAGGCCGTGCTGAACCTGCTGCCCTTCCAGAAGAGCGATTTCAAGGGCATCTTCAAGGCGCTGGCCGGGCGACCCGCCACCATTCGTCTGCTGGACCCGCCCCTGCACGAATTCCTGCCCCAGACCAAGGAGCAGCAGCTTGACCTCTCCAAGAAGTTCAACATGCCCGTGGAGTTCATCATGCACCGCGTCTCTGAGCTGCATGAGTTCAACCCCATGCTGGGGCACCGCGGCTGCCGCCTCGGCATCGACCACCCGGAAATCACGGAAATGCAGGCACGCGCCATCATTGAGGCTGCCATCGAAGTGATGGAGGAAGAGGGCTTCGAGGTGCGCCCGGAAATCATGGTGCCGCTGGTGGCTTTCAACAAGGAGCTGGAGCTGCAGAAAGCCATCATCGACCGCGTGGCCGAAGAGGTGTTCGAGGAGAAGGGCCGCCGCGTATCCTACCGCGTGGGTACCATGATTGAGATTCCCCGCGCCTGCGTCACCGCCGATGAGATTGCTCAGAACGCAGAGTTCTTCTCCTTCGGTACCAATGATCTGACCCAGACGGGCCTCGGCATGAGCCGCGACGATTCAGGCGCTTTCCTCGGTACTTATCAGGATTTGGAAATCATCGGCCGCAACGTCTTTGCCAGCATCGACCAGAAGGGCGTGGGCAAGCTCATGGAAATCGGCGTGGAGCTGGGCCGCAAGACCCGCCCCGGGATGAAGATTGGTATTTGCGGCGAGCACGGCGGCGACCCCGCTTCCGTGAAGTTCTGCCACCGTATCGGCCTCACCTACGTGTCCTGCTCGCCCTACCGCGTGCCCACGGCTCGTATCTCTGCTGCTCAGGCCGCTCTGGAGGATAATTAAACCGCTCACCCGCATATGAATCCTGTACTTGTCATCATGGCTCCCGGCTTCGAGGAAATCGAGCTGGCTGCACCCATAGACATCCTGCGTCGTCTGGATATCCCGGTCGTTACGGCCGGGCTGCAGGGGCGCAGCGTAGAGGGGGCACACGGCATGGTTATGTCTGCCGAAATGCTGCTGGTGGACGTGGAGCCCGCGCTCTACAGCGGCGTTATCCTGCCGGGCGGCCCTGCATCCTGGACGCTGCGCGATACCCCCGCCGTGCTCTCCGTTGTGCGCCGAATGCATGAGGAGGGCAAGCTGGTGGCTGCCATTTGTGCGGCTCCGCTGGCGTTGGAAGCCGCCGGTGTCATCAAGGGTCGCAAGGTGACCTGCTATCCCTCCGTGAAGGAGGAACTCGCCTCTGCCGCAGTGGTTTGCGACTGCCCCGCCGTGACCGATGCCAATATCGTCACAGGCCGTGGCCCCGGTGCCGCCCTGGAGTTCGGCTTTGAGCTCGGACGCTACCTCGGCAAAAAGGAGGAAGTGGAGAAGCTCCGCAGCGATATGTGCTGCAAGTAAGAATTCTTGTTTCGGCAGAGGTGCGGAAGTTTTACATGACTTCCGCACCTCTTTTTTTTTTGAAAAAAACGAGCTGCAAAGTCAGTAGAATGAAAGTAATATGCTATATTTTTGATGCGTTGATGTTGATTTGATATGGATAGGTATTGGTGTATATCGTATTGTAAATGCGATGTCTTTTAAAGTGTCTATTTTTAGTGAATAAGGATGGTATTATGAATAGATTCGATAAATGTTAGGGCTGTTTTATGTTTGTGTTAATTGTTAAGAATGAGTTAAAAAAATAATTTTTGACTGGACATCGCATTTACAATGAGCTAGTCTGAAAGAGGATTACTTATTGAGGCTTATGTTAACGCTGTTATTTTTGTTTCTCTTTATTTCGTTTTTGAGCTGTATATCCGGAGTAGAACGAAAAATGTTGACGGATGGCGAATATATTTCACGGGAGCGAACCAGCACAATAAACGGTTTTTTTATCTGGATAGTTTTTGCGTGTCATCTTTCGCAATATACATCTGATTATCTTATGTGCGATGCATGGATTACAAGGTTGTTGATGACACTGGGCCAATGTGTTGTAGCGACTTTCTTTTTTTTCAGCGGATATGGAATCATGAGTTCATTGAGAAATAAGGAGGGATATGCCAGCCAGTTGGTAAAAAAGAGGTTTCTTTCCCTTTTGCTTCATATGTCATTAGCCGTAATGCTTTTTTATGTCGTTCAATTCTGGTATGGAAGAGAGTACGAATGTCTTACAGTGTTCATGTCGTTCTTCGGGTGGCGCAGCATAGGCAACAGTAATTGGTTCATTTTTGTGACCCTTTTGAGTTATCTGTTTATAACCTTGAGTTATAGGTTATGTCGACGGTTTGGTGAGTTTGCAATAGTAGTAGGAGTTGTTGTGTTGTTTGCTGTTTATGTGATACTTGCCAGGTATCGTGGAGGTTGGTGGGTTGATACCTGCATGTGTATCCCTGCCGGCATGCTGTTTTTTATCTGGAGACCAACAATTGAGAAAATATTAAACGGGTTAAGAATGCCGGTTTGGCTTATCGGTGTTCTTATGGTTGCATTGGGATGGAAGATTTACGGTGTCCATTTTCTTCTCGTGTATTCCAATATACCTACTGTCATCTTCGCCATGGGGGTTTGTCTTACATTTTCGTGTATCCGTATGCGAAAAATACCTGCGTTTCTCTCTTGGAGTGGAGGACCTGCATTGTTCACCCTATATATTTTTCAACGCATTCCCATGATTATTGGAGTGAATGAAGGATTAAAAGATTCATATCCTCAGGTTTATATCCTTTGCTGTTTGTTGGGTACATTGTTCTTGGGATGGCTGGGTATGAAGTTTTTTTCAGCTTTGGATAAATTGATATTCAGAGTAAAAGATAATAAGGTTCATTAAGTTGTGGGAAAATTGTAACCAGTTTGTCTGCGGTAGCAGGTTTGTTGTAGTACCTTTATCTATTGATTTGACGGTCGGAAAACAAAGGCAGGCGTCTCACGACGCCTGCCTTTGCACAATCAACTCTGAAACTACATGAAAAAGAACACCTGCACTCTTGTTGGCAGGAACCCACACTCGCGGGCTATCTGAATATGGAGACACGGCGGGAGCGAGAATCGTTCAAATCTTTTTCAATTTTTTTTATCTCCTTACTTTCATTGGTGAATCCGATTGTTGAAATGTCTTGACCGAGCAGAGAATACGCGCTACACTCCCCCGCATGCAGGAATTGGAAATCATGGCTCCGGCGGGGTCGTATGAATCGCTGGCAGCGGCATTGCGAGCCGGGGCGGATAGTGTGTATTTCGGCGTGGGGATGTTCAATATGCGCGCGCGCTCCACAGTGAACTTTCAGCCGGAGGATTTGCCGAAGGTGGTGCGCCTTTGCCATGCCTGCAAGGCCAAGGCCTACCTGACCTGCAATGTGATTATCTATGACGAGGAGCTGGAGGCCATGCAGCAGCTGCTGCGCGATGCTAAAGCCGCAGGGGTGGATGCCGTCATTGCGGCAGACCTTGCCGTGATTGCCTATGCCCACAGCATCGGACTGGAGGTGCATATTTCCGTGCAGGCGAATGTCTGCAATGTGGGTTCCGTACGTTTCTTTGCCGCCTATGCGGATGTGATGGTGCTGGCGCGTGAGCTGAAGCTCAGCCAGATTCGTCATATCATTGATACCATTCGTCGGGAACATATCACCGGGCCGTCCGGTGAGCTGGTGCGTATCGAAATCTTTGCCCACGGCGCACTCTGCATCGGCATCTCCGGTAAATGCGGCATGAGCCTGGCGGCCTATAACCGCAGCGCCAACCGCGGGCAGTGCTACCAGCTTTGCCGCCGCAAATACCGTGTCACGGATACGGAGACCGGGTTCGAGATGGATATCGACAACCAGTATATCATGTCGCCGAAGGATATCTGTACCATCCGCGTGATTGACCAGCTGGTGGAAGCCGGTGTATCTGTCTTTAAGCTGGAAGGCCGCGGGCGCTCAGAGGCCTATGTCTCCACCGTTACCCAGGTGTACAAGGAAGCGGTGACGGATTGCGCTGTCGGTACCTGGAGCCCGGAGAAAGTGGAAGCGTGGGAGGAACGCCTGCTGCATGTGTTCAACCGTCAGTTCTGGCATGGGGGGTATTATCTGGGTGAGGAATGGGACACCTGGAGCGGTTGCTCCAACAGCCTGGCGCTGGAGCAGCGGCGCCACATGGGCCGCGTCATGCGCTGGTATGCCAAGGCCGGTGTGGCTGAAATCCGTCTGGAGGCAGAGCCTGTTTCCCCCGGAGATAAAATTGAAATCACCGGCTGCACCACCGGTATCGTCCGCGTGACCGTACCCGAGGTTCGCTGCGACGATGAAAACGGAGTCACACAAATTGTCCCCACCGCGCCCAAGGGGGCCACTGCCCTCATCGCCGTGCCGCAAAAGGTACGCCACGGCGATAAGATCTACCTCGTGACCCGACGGAAACTGAGCTGAGATAGTCTCACAGCGGCAGCACGATACCCATGGCGCGGGCTACGCCCTTGCCGTAGGCGGGGTCACAGGCGAGGCAGTGGTCGATGTGGCGGCGTTTGATGAACTCCGGCACGGTTTCCATGGCGCGGGCGGTGTTGTCGAAGAGGGCCTGCTGCTGCGCACGGGTCATGAGCCGGAAGAGCGCCCGGGGCTGGGAGTAGTAATCCGCATCATCTGCGTGGAAGTCCCAGTGGTCGCCCTCTCCGTCCATCGGGATGGGAGGCTCGCGGAATTCCTTCTGCTCCTGCCACTCACCGAAGCTGTTGGGCTCGTAGTTGATGGCGGCACCGTTGTTACCGTCCGTGCGCATTTGCCCGTCCTTGTGGTAGGAGTGGTAGGGGCAGCGCGGGCGATTGACGGGAATCTGCATATGGTTGACTCCGAGGCGGTATCGTTGGGCATCGCCATAGGCGAAGAGGCGCCCTTGCAACATCTTGTCCGGGGAAAAGCTGATACCCGGTACGATGTTGGCAGGGTTGAACGCGGCCTGCTCCACATCGGCAAAGAAGTTTTCCGGATTGCGGTTGAGCTCCATTTCACCCACCTCGATGAGCGGGAAGTCCCCATGCGGCCAGACTTTGGTGAGGTCAAAGGGGTTGTAGGTGGTGTTGCGAGCCTGCTCCTGAGTCATGACCTGAATACAGAGTTTCCAGCGGGGGTATTCACCGCGCTCAATGGCGTTGAAGAGGTCGCGCACGGAGCTGTCGCGGTCTTTGGCGATGATGGCCGCCGCCTGCGCATCCGTCAGGTTGCGGATACCCTGTTGGCAAATCCAGTGAAACTTGACCCACACCCGCTCACGGGCGGCATTAATCATGGAGAAAGTGTGGCTGCCGAAGCCGTGCATGTGTCGGAAATCGGCGGGGATGCCGCGGTCACTCATGGAGATGGTAATCTGGTGGAACGCTTCCGGCAGGCTGGTCCAGAAATCCCAGTTGGAGGTGGGGTTGGTGAGCCCGGTGCGGGGGTCGCGTTTGATGGCGTGGTTCAGATCCGGGAACTTGAGCGGGTCGCGGATGAAAAAGACGGGGGTGTTGTTGCCAACCAAATCCCAGTTGCCTTCCTCGGTATAGAACTTGACGGCAAATCCGCGTATATCCCGCTCCGCATCGGCGGCGCCGCGTTCGCCCGCCACCGTGGAAAAGCGCACAAAGACGGGCGTTTCCTTGCCGATGCGGTTGAAGAGGCCCGCGCGGGTGTAGCGCGTGATATCGTTCGTCACACGGAATGTGCCGAAGGCCCCGGCACCTTTGGCGTGCATGCGGCGTTCCGGGATAACCTCCCGATTGAAATGTCCGATTTTCTCCAGATACCACACGTCCTGCATGAGCTGCGGTCCTCGCGGCCCGGCGGTGAGGCTGTTGTTATTGTCTGCTACCGGAGCTCCGGCAGCCGTGGTCAGTTTTTGGTCGGTATTCATGCGCGACCTATTGTGGCCGATGCCGCCGCGTTAGACGAGATGTTAACTTCGCGGAGAGCCTAATAGTTTTCTGAGTTGTATCCGTAACTTTTCGGCATGGGTTAAAAGATAGATTTGTTAAATCTTGACAATTATTTCAGGGGTGATATTTTATGAGCAAATGAAGAGGCTGAGTATGTTGAAACAGATGCGCTTCTGGCTCATGCTGCTGGTGGCTTTCAGCTGGGTGGGCTGTGCCACGCCGCTGATTCCCACGCCCCGGGAGCCGGCGGTGAGCCGCCGTGAGCAGGGCGATGTCGCGCTGATAGAGTCGATTCGCGCGGAATGGAATATTCTGAAGAGCTCCCGCGCGAGCGAGGAAGAGCGGGGGGCGGCCCTGGAGCGCTACAATGAAAAGCTCATGACGCTGGTGCGGCGCTTGCGCCTCGATGCTCTGCGGGCCATCGATAACGATGTGGATTTGAATCCGAAACACGTGGATTTGTTCTATGCCGGGAAGCGCCCGAACCGCCCGCTGCGCATGGTGTATGACGATATGGTGCCGGCAGAGGAAATTGAGCCGGAGGAGCTGGAAGAGCGCGTGACCGTTCGCGGGCTGGGGGTGCCGATTGTCGGTGTGATACCGGCGGGTAAGGTGGAGAAATCGGATCGCGTGGTGGGATTCCGCGACCGCGGGACGGTGAGCACACTGACGGTTGTATTGCGCTTTCCGGATTCTCGGTCGAAGAAGCCGCAGCTGCATCTGGTGGAGCGGTTGCGGACGGAAGCCATCCCCGTAGGGAAACACAACTATGTGCTGGCGGCGGATTTCTCTGCCCCTATCGAGGTATACTGGTCGCTGACCAAGGTGAAAGATGACCGCCTGCTGGGGATGTTGCAGCCGCAGAAGTTGCGCGATACCATGGGGCTCACCTGCATGGAGCGCTACAACCCGAACCGGATACCCGTGATTCTGACCCACGGACTCATGTCCAGCGCGAGCACGTTCAATAACCTGGTGAACCGTCTGATGGCCCACCCGGAAATCCGCAACAATTACCAGTTCTGGTACTTCAATTATCCTACGGGTGTGGCCTGGACGCTGACGGCAGATGAATACCGCAAGGCGTTGAAAGTAGCCCGCGAGAAGTTGGACCCGCAGAAAAAGAACCGCAACTGGGAGAAGATGGTAGTGGTAGGTCACTCCATGGGTGGGTTGATTACCCGCTACAGCCAGTGTGTGGAACCCTGGAAGATGCTGGAAAGAGCCGAGGGGACTTTCCGCAGCAATAAGATGAAGCAATACATTCGCCCTGAGTATGTGGATAAGCCGCTGCCCGCCGGGCTGGAGCCGTTTCGCACGGATTATTTTTTCCGTCCCGTGGGTGCAGGCATGGTGGTGTATCTGGCCACGCCGCATCGCGGAGCCCCCATGGCCACCTATGGGATAGTGAACTGGCTTATCCGTCTGGTGAAACTGCCGCAGCAGTTGATTGGAGAGGTGTATAATATCGCCACCCTGCAGCAGGACAGTCTCATCATGCAGCCGGAGCGTATGACGGAGTGGTTCACCAGCACCCGCCAGCTTTCGCCGGATAGTTATTCCATCACAGGCTTGCAGAACCTTTCCGTGCGCCCGGTACCGACTCATTCCATCATCGGCGACCGTGGCCGGGGCGATACGCCGAAGAGCTCCGACGGCGTGGTGCCGTACTGGTCCAGCCACATCGGCTGGGGAACGGAGACAATCGTGCCGTCCGACCATTCCGTGCAGGACGTGCCCGAAACAGCCGAACGCCTGAGCGCCATTCTGCTGGACTACCTCAAGGAGAACAAAGCGCAGAAGCAGCCGCGCCGTCACAGGAGGGCTGCCAGCGCGGCTCGCTCTGCCTCGCTGTAAGGAGCCGCTGCTCCGGTGCTGATGTGGCGGCGGGTCGAGACGCAGCGCACGGTGGCGCAGCGCCCGGCCGCACCGCTGATGAGGTACTCCCAGTGCAGGGAGCTGCTGCCGACGCGGGTGATGCGCGCTTGCACGGTGACTTCTTCAAAGAAGCGCAGGGGCGCGTGGTAATCCGCCTCTGCATGCACGCGGGGGTAGGCGAAGCTGCGGAAGACTTCTGCCGTGGCAAGCGAGGCGAGGGCGTGGGTCTCTGCCTCCTCTGCCAGACGGAAATAATTGGCAAAGTAGACGATACCGGCGGCATCAGTCTCGTGGAAGGCTATGCGGCGGGAATAGGTGAAGGCGGGCATAATCAAACGGTGTTGTTATCTCAGGCGGTCGCGGCCGAACTCCATGCCGAAGTCGCGGCGCTCAGCATCTACCACGGCGTTCCACCCCGCGTCCTGCACCTCTGCCACATTGATTTTGTCCCCCTCGGCATTGGTACGGATGTAGAGGACTGCCCAGCGGCGACCGTCCGTGACGGTGAGGAAACGTGTGCGGCTTTCGAATAAATTGTCCACGGAGGCCAGCTCGATATCGCTCTCATCGCGCAGTTTGCGGCGGTAGGCTTCCGGCACTTTGTCAAGCCGGAGCCATTGCTCAGCCTGCGCCGGGGTATAGCCGGCAAAGGCTTCGTGGCGGGAGATGTAGTCCATGACCCGGTAGGCCGCATGCACGGCGGCGGGGGTGGCCACGGTTTGCCCATTGCGGAGCGTGCGGGTGTTGAACATGATACCCATGTCCCGCGCCAGCGCTTCCTCCTCCGTGGGCTGCGGGTAGAGCAGCACCCAGCCGATACCCATCAGAATCACGAAGATGAGGATAGCCAGCCGCACATGCTTCTGCCGGAAGTAGCGGCGAATGACGGCGCGGAAGCCGATGACGCGTTCCATATCCGCTTCCCCGAAGAGGAAGTTGGGGGCGGGGCGCTGCGGGTCTGCAGCGATTTCTTCCACCGTTCGGGGTTGCAGAGAGTCCAGCACTGAGGCTTCTATATCACCGCTGGTTTCTGCGGGTTCATCCGATTCCGGGAAGAGATGGTGCGCCAGCACCAGTCGCACAATGGAGCCGGCCGCCACATAGATGGCCATGATTCCCAGTCCCGTGGTGAGCATGCCGCCCTGGTAGCTGTGCGTGGCCTGCACCAGCTCCGGCCGGACTGCTCCCAGCACCGGCCAGGCCAGCAACGCGATGATGAATACGGGCAGTACGCCGCAGAACCATACCCGGTTGCGCTTCGGGCCGATGAGTACCCAGAATTCCAGCACCAGTATGGCCCAGAACCACATCTTGTCGTGGAAGAAGTGGATGGTGAAATCCTCGGCATACCGCGCCGCCGGGTCGGGCGGGATGATGGAGTCCGGGAACGAGGCGCAGCATAGGAACAGCAGCGCCAGCACCGCCGTTACCAACACACGCATGGAAAAGATGAGCTTACTGAGCATACTCCTATATTAGCGTATCTGCTGCGCACCTGCAATCTCTATTGCCGGATGAAATGCGTCAGCGCCCGGTTATAACAGATTGATGGCAGAACCGATTTGTCCCCGTGTAGCAGCGATGCGCAGCAACCGCTCCTCCACATCTGACGGCGGGGGCATGAGGTGGTGGGGTAAATCCGCTGTCAGCAGCTCCAGCGCACAGGCGTTGTGCAGCGCCATCGTGGTTTCGATGAAGCACATGGCGGTGGGCTCCTCCAGGATGAAGTTCAGCGGTGCTTTGCGGTTGAGGACTCGCGCGGGGGCAATGTCGGAGCCAAACTCGTCCTCCACCCCCAGGTTGGCCAGCAGGGCGGGAGAGTTGTGTACGGCAGAGGCATCTATACGGCGGCGCAGGGCGTTGATTTTTCCGGAGCAGGTGACTGTGCACCAGGAGCGCGTGATGGCGGCGGTCAGCGCTTCTGAATCATCCATGCCCACATAGCGAACGCCCTCCGGAATCTCTTCCCGGACATCCCGGATGTCTGCCACGGTGACCCGCATCCGGCGTTCGAGGGCATAGTTGACGACACCGCGTCCCACCTTGCCGTATCCCACGACCACCAGCGACTTGCCGGCCATATCCGTGTGCCCCAGTTTCTCCAGGGCCCGGAAAAAGCCATTGCCGGTTCCCAATTGCGTCTCAATGCGTTTGATTCGCCCGGAATCGACCACAAAGACGGGGTGATGGACTCGCTCCAGTCGGGCCACGCCGCTGCGGGTCAGCTCGCAGAAGCCCAGGCGGGGGTGCAGGCGGTTGAATTGCCCGGCACAATCCAGAATGATGTCAAAATCCGTCCGACCTTTTTCCGCGCGCCGTATGCCGAAGGATTCCGCCACGCGGAGAGCCGCCGGGTCGCAGATGGCGGGCTTGTTCGGCAGCAGCAGCTCTGCTCCGGCTGCAAGCAGCGCGAGGTGCTTGGCCAGCGTATTGTGAAAGATGGGCGTAGCGTCCAGAATGGTCAGCCCTTCCAGCGGACGGGATTCTGCCCAGCTCTCTGTCTGTTCCAGCAGGGTGGGCCATTCCTCCGCTGCGTAGTGTTGCAATAAGTATGCTTTCAGATTTGCCACTTGTGCATTCATGTCACCACCAGTCTACGCCGACTCCCGGAAATGACAAGCAAAAGTTGCGCATTACAGTCTGTTTATCTGACTGATTTCTGCCTGCAGCGGGCCTTTATCCCCGGGCATGGCCCAGGATAGCTCGTGATTGCCGGCCTCCAGACGGTAGAGGATGAGCGCGTGGAAGTCCTGCCCGGGTTGTCCGTTGCTCTGCACGATACAGGTGCCCTCCACCCCGCCGGTCATGATGCGGCGGCCGTCATAATCACGGAAGCTCAGCAGCATGGCACAGACTCCTTTTTCGCGTGCGCTGACGGTGAGACGAGCCACGAGCTTGCCGCGCTCACCGGGATGCCATTTCAGAACGGTTTTTTGCGGGGCAGAGCGGGCATGCTTCAGCCCGGGAGTGGCCGGACGGTATGCTGCGCGGCGGCGGCGTTCGTCCCGAGCGCGGCGGATGACACCCCAGTTCACCCGTGCCAGTGCCAGCAGCCCCAGCGCGAGCCACACACAGATGGCTATGGTGGAGACGGTCTCTCCCCCGAAAATCAGAATGCCTGTCAGGATTCCGCAGAAAGCGATAGTGACCAGAATGCCCGCCTTGAACCCGAGGAGCATCCCGGGAAAGAGCAGAAACAGAACTGCATAGCGAAGAAATACCTTCAGATTCAGCGGGGTACACCGGAGAAATTCCCGCCGCAGCGTCATGTCGTAGAGGCGCTGCAAGTCCGTCTGGCTGGTTTCGGTGTCAATTTTCACAGCACTGAGCCTACCACATCTGCCCGGAATCGGCAAGCCGGAATCGCAGCATCACGGCAGGAGGAACAGGCAGTCGAAGCATCGGATGCAGAGCAACAACATGATGGGCAGAAAGGCAAACAGCATGACTGCGGGCTTGAATCGCGTAAAGCGGGCAGCGGTCAGCCCCAGTGACAGCAGGAATAATACAATCATGGCTGTTACCCAGCAGATTGCCACTGCATCCGGGGTGTCATCCACCCATAAAATGGGAAAAAGAAAGAAGAAGATGAGGTTTTCTCCCAGAGCGCATCGCAGGGCGAGGGTAGCGAGATTCCCCTCTTTGCTCCATATCCGGCCGGGTAGAATCAGCAGCAACAGAATAAGCAGAAAACAGGTATGCACGGGGAAGTCTAGCATACTCTTCATACCTGCCGCAAGCGCAAAACAGATGCTCCCGGGTTTTTAGCATACGTATCCCAAAGATTTTGTAAGCAGTAGAAATTTCAGCAACATTGGCGCGCGCCCAGGACAGGGGTAACAAAAAAGTACCACCACATAGGTAACACAAGTTCCAGGACATAGGTTACACTTTTGGATAGACATGTGGCATAATCTCATTATGCCATGGAACACCAAGA
>SUVN01000013.1 GCA_015061985.1 Akkermansiaceae bacterium | reverse complement strand
AAGCTATGGAGTGGTATAGCGGCAATGGGGCGCAGGTGGTGGAGAATAGCATGCTCGGAACCGGCGAATATCTGCATGGATAATGCTTGGCTACGAGCAGAGGGATATATCTCGTTTTATCAACTCTTCAAACGCTGATTGGAAACCGCCGTATGCGGTAATTCGCACGTACGGTGGTGTGAGAGGGGGACGAAAGTCCCCCTACTCGATTTGAATCGTTGGAGGCGGTGTGCTTACTTGGCAGCGGCTTCCACCTCAGCGTAGGTGTCAGAGTAAGCCTTATCAGCAGCGGCCTTGGCAGCAGCGGCGGCCTTTTCTGCGATGGCTGTCTCCTCGTCCAGCTTGGCAGAGGCTTCTTCGTAAGCCTTCACTGCGGCAGCGTCGCCGGACTGAGCAGCATCATAGAGAGCCCAGAGGTTGAGCTTGGCCGTGGCAGCCTTGTGAGCCTCAGAGAAAGCGGCAGCGGCAGCATCCGTGGCAGCTTCTTCCTCTGCGGAAGCCCAGGCATGGCTGTAACCTTTCACCTCATTCCAGTGACCGCGGGTGAAGTCCGGGAAGGTCACGGAGCAGTTGTTGTTGTCCATGGACAGGGAACCCAGCTCTGCCAGACAGCACCATTCGGCCATGTCGTACACATCCATATCCAGCGGCAGACCGTTCTGGAGGCAGTACACCATGCGCACGTCCATGAAGAAGTCCATGCCGCCGTGGCCGCCCACCTTCTCAGCCATCTCACCGTATTTCTTGATGATGGGGTGGCGATAGGTTTCACGCAGCTTCTTCATGTTCTCCTCGCTCATGAAGCTGTGGGAATCAAGGTCTTCCAGGTCGGGAGCACCCTCCGTTTCCTTCATGTGACCGCTCTCCAGCACAAAGCCCTCAATGGGGTACTTGTTGGCAAAGCCGCGGGTGCCGGTCAGCTGGAAGAGACGGTTGTAGGGCTGGGGATTCATCACGTTGTGCTGAATCTCTACCACCTTGCCGTTCTCCGTGCGCATGAGCGTGGTGGTGTGGTCACCGTTGCGGAACTCGGGGCAGGGCTTGCCGGTCTTCTTCTCCACGTACTCACGGCCGTGTACAGACTTGGTGTCCATGGCCACGAGGGTGCGGAAGCGGTCACCGCGATGGATGTTCATGACCTGAGCCACGGGGCCGAGGCCGTGGGTGGCGTACACGTCACCGCGATTCTCCTTGTTGTACTTCATGCGCCATCCCAGCTTGTCCGGGTCGTTGTTGGGGTTCACCCAGTAGTCACCCCAGAACGGGTCGAGGTTGTGGATGTAAGCACCCTTGGCGTAAAGCACTTCACCAAGTACACCCTTCTGAGCCATGTTGAGCGCATCCAGTTCGAACCAGTCGTAGCAGCAGTTCTCCAGAATCATGCAGTGCTTGCGGGTCTTTTCGGAAAGGTCGATGAGCTCCCAGCACTGTTCGAGGTTCATGGCGCTGGGAACCTCAATGGCGGTGTGCTTGCCGTTCTCCAGCGCGCACTTGGCCACGGGGAAGTGGTGGTCCCAGTCGGTGGCAACGTACACCAGGTCAATATCCGGGCGTTTGCAAAGTTCCTCATAGCCCTTTTCGCCCCAATAGATGGAGGCGGGAGCCATGCCGGCCTTGCGGAGAGCTTTCTGGCATCTTTCAGCGCGTTCCTTCACATAGTCACAGAGAGCCACAACCTCCACACCGGGGATGTGGGTGAAACGGGTTACGGCACCGGGACCGCGCATGCCGAGACCGACGAATGCAACGCGAACGGTCTTCAATTTGGGAGCCTTGAGACCCACGACGTGCTGCTGTCCCTCAGGACGGGCAGGGGTCTCAACGACCAGTGTGCCCTTGTCCCAATACGTCTTGGTGGAAGGCGACAGCGACTGAGCATTCAGGCCACTCACTGCAAAGAGTGCCAGCAATGCCAATGTTGCAATGTTTTTCAGTTTCATATTGTTAGATCGGGTTGTTTCTATCGGGGGTAAAATCCATTCCGAACGGATGGCTTACCCCGTCAAAAGGCGAATCGGGTATATACTACCAAGTTCCTCCCGGCAGGTCAAGCTCTAAGCGCGTCTCTGAATTGTTGGTTCCCGTTGTGGTCAGGTGGGGTGCTTCAGTGAGATAAGTTTCTCAGGGGCGCACGAGGGTCACTTTCTATCTCAGCAGAGGCAGATAACAGAGATTCGGCGAGAGCTCCTTTCGTAGTCACCTGTCACGGATGTTCCGCTTGTCTGACGGAGGGAAGTGCATCGAATCGGCTGATATCATCGGCGGGCAGCATATAGAGCGGGGATTCCAGACGGAACTCGCGTTTGTAGTCCTCTGCGTGTTCACTTGCCCCGAATCCGCGCGTCAGCATGAGCTCGTCCGTTTTTTCTCCCTTTTCGTTCAGGAACACCAGGTCGATGAAGCGAAAGTAGTTGGCATGCGACATGGTTTGGAAGGCCTCCTGCTGCTTGTCCCAGGCTTTACGACAGAGGGCGGGCATGTCCTGCAGGTGGGGGATGATTTCACGCACCGTGGCGAGCTCCTCTGCGCTCAGCGGGATGATGGTGTCGCTCTTGCCTGCGTAGGCATGCATGATGCGAATCTGCGCACCGGCGGCTTCGGCAGCGGCTCTTTTCAGTTTTACCAGCGATTCGTTTTCCTTTTCGCAGCGCTCGACGTATTGGGCATATTCTTCATCGAGTTTTCGGGCTTCCTGCCACTGCTCCGCGAGCTGGCAGGAGCTGAACAGCAGGGAACTGAGAACCAACAGGGCTGAACAGGCAGTTTTCATGGTGTGGGTGAGGGTGTTTGTTAATTGATGCGGAGTTTATAGCATATCTTGCATGCAAATACAAGATGCGATTTTTTATCTGTCGGCTTTTGCTGTGGATTGAGTAAGTTTTCTGCCGGAATGACTGATTTATCCGGGGTGAATAGCTGAAAGGTCTTGACCGAACGGGTGTTTTATCATAAAAAAGGGTTATGCGCATTGTCATGATGGCAACCGGAGATATTGCAATCCCCACATTTCAGGCATTGGAGAAAACGGGTGAGCTGGTGGGGCTGGTGACGCAGCCGGATCGCCCCGTGGGGCGTCACATGGTGCTGACTCCCCCCCGTATCAAGGTATGCGCGGAAGAAGCGGGGGTGCCCGTACTTCAGCCGGAAAAGATGCGCGATGCTGCGGCGGTGCAGGCGCTGCGCGATTTGCAGCCGGATATTGTGGTGGTGATGGCCTATGGGCAGATTCTGTCGCAGGAGGTGCTGGATGTGCCGGCGCTGGCCTGTATTAATGCGCATGCCTCTCTGCTGCCCCGTCATCGCGGTGCGGCCTGCATTCAGGCGGCGATTGAGGCCGGTGATGATGAAACTGGTATCACGGTGATGCATGTGGTGAAAAAGCTTGATGCCGGCGATATCATCTGCCGCTCCGTCATTCCGCTGAAGGGGCGAGAGACGGGCGAATCCCTGCATGATGATTTGGCGCTTCTGGCTCCGCTGGCGGTGCTGGAGGCTGTTGAAGGTCTGCGGAACGGTACGGCAGAACGGGAAGAGCAGGATGAGAACCTCATGACGTATGCGCCCAAGCTGCTGCGTGAAGATGGTCGCATTGACTGGAACCAACCCGCCTTTCAGGTGGCGCGCAGGATTCGCGCCTATCATTCCTGGCCCGGTACGTTTACCATTTACCCCTCCGTCCACAAGGGCGTGGATAAAGCGCTCAAGATTTATCCCCCGGTGGATGTGTTCACCCGCTACAAGAAACCCTCCGGTTGTCGTCCCGGCATGGTGTTGGAATCCGGCCCGGATGGCATGATTGTTTCCTGCGGCGGCAGCCGTGGCGGCGCTATCCGCATCATGACCATGCAGCCGGCCGGTGCGCGTAAGATGAATGCGGAAAGTTTCTTTGCCGGTCACAAGATTATGCCCGGTGCTATTCTGGGGCTGTCTTCAGAGCAAGCCTGACCGCACACATTTTCCGCTCCTGCGTTTGGGGCTCGCAGGCTTAATGCTTCATCGTATAAATAAATCACCCTGCCACAACATGCGTGGCAGGGTGATTTTTTACCTGTAAAGGCTTGATTATTTGCGGCGGCGGCGTGCAGCCAGCGCGGCGAGTGCCAACAGGCTCAGCGTGGCCGTGGTCGGCTCCGGAACAGCGGCTGCGCCCAACGTGACGGTGCCGTCTTCATTGTACTCCAGCACAGCTGTGCCCGTGGAGTTGCCCTCTTCGTCCAGCAGCGCTACCTTGTAACCGGAGTAGGTATCGTCCTTGGCGCCGGTGAAGAGCACCACCTCGGAGATGTCAGCATCTCCCAGAGTCAGTGCAATGCTGCTGTTGCCGGTGAACACAACATCGTATTCTCCCAAATCAATCGTGAAATCTGCATCGGCGAAAATCAGTTCGGCATCGCCGTCCAGCACCATATCACCGGTCATGGTGAAGTCTCCTTCCACCAGAATATCACCGCCCGTGGCACTGATTCCGGCAATTTCGCTGCCGGCTTCTGCCACCAGCGTACCGCCGCTCATGTTGATGGAGGCGTTGATGGTACCGCTGTTGACCAACTCGCCATCGGTGATGTTGATGGTTTCCCCGGCAGAGCGCATTGCCATGGAAACAACGCCGTTAATCGTGCCGTTGTTGACGATGCTGCCGCCGTCAATGGTGATGCTGCTGACGGTAACTACGGCTCCCGCTGCAATATTCAGCTCGCCGCCGGTACCGTTCTCATCGCTCAGCTTCACCTCATTCAGCGACATGGAGGAATTCATGTTGATGGTACCGCTGCCGCTTTGCTCCACGTCAAAGGTGATGCCGGAGTAGGTTCCGCTCAGATTGATGCTGCCGCTGCCGCTCTGCTTGATTTCGCTGATTTCAGAGGAAGCCTCACCTGTTTTCTGATTGGTGAAATCTATACCTTTAACGATGCTGATAGAGCCGCTGCCTGTCTGGCTGATGGAGATGGAGGGATTGATTTCCACGGTTCTGCCGTCGCTGCTCAGCTCGCCGGAATTCGGATCATAGGAAACGCCCTTTTCCAGTAAAAGATCCAGTACTGTGTCGTACTTGGAATTGTAGGCCTTGATACCGCCGATATTCAGCACCGCATCGCCGGATTGGGTAATGGTGCTGTCTCCGTAGTCGGAGAGAATGTGCCAGGAGTGATATCTGCTGCCATCGGTGGAGATGTTCATGGTGCCACCGCTCTGGTTGATGTTCAGACCACCCACGGAAGCGGTCTTACCGTTAACCGTCAGTGTGCCGGCGGTCTGCGTTATCTGCGAACTGGCGATTTCTGCGCTGTCGGCATCGGAGAGGCTGCCCCAAGAGTAACTTGGGTTTGTGAAGTTGATAGAACCGAAACTGGTGAATACGTGCGTATCATCTGCCCCGTTATTGGAATCCAGCTGGTTGAGGTTGATGACAGTGTTGCCGCCGTTGATATGGAGAGCCTGTTTGATGCGTACCTGCTTGGAATCTTTGTCCTCATAGACAAAATGATTGTTGCCGGATTGCACCTTGTCATGCAGCCGGACATTACCGCTGTTGATTTCCAACACGTTCACGGAGGCATTCCAGGAGGAAAGGCTCGTTTTGCCCTCGTTACCGTTTACCACGACCTTATTGGCAATGATACCCGTGTATTCGTCCACGCTGGAAAGCCCTAAGGAGTCAGTAGCCGTTTTGTATTGACCGCCGAGCACCACCTGTGCATCATCCTCAATGGTCAGAGTGCCGTTGATTTTGACATTCCTGGTTACGGTGCCGGATGATGCCTGCGTCCATTTGCCCCAACTTGCATTCCACTGTTCCTTGCCCAGTCCGGTCACCAGGGTATCACCGGAGATGTAGCCCAGTCTGTCTGTGCCGGTGAGGGTGAGATTATCCTCCGTATGCGTCCAGTAGTTGGAAGCGGAGCTGGGCAGATTGTTTTTGCCGGTGTGGACTCCAACATTGTAATCCGTAGCCTGTGCCGTTGTTGCGAGCACTATAAGCAGAGCGGTCAAGAGTGCTTTGGGTAATCTTGTCTTCATGTTGTTCTTTATCTTTTAATGGTTTATGAAGTGCTTTCTGCCGCCGGAAGCGGCTCGGGGCGAGTGTATCTCATTTTAAATGAACGATGCACTTCAGACATTGATTATGTGAACAATAAAGGAGAAAAGAAAATATTAACCTACTAAATAAATAGGTTTTAAAAGGCCCTTAATCTGCTTTTTTTTAACCATTAACAACATATTTTGCTGGACATCTCTTTTAAAATGCGATGCGCAGAGATTGCCGATTTGACAATAAAAAGCCCCGGCAATGATTGATTGTAATCAATCATTGCCGGAGGCGGTATGAAATAAGTATTCCCCGTTTCAGATGGCGAGCACTTCTTCCGGTTCCGGTTTTTCTACGGGGTCGTAGACAATGCGCGCCTGGGTAACGCGGCGACCGTCTGTGCCGGTGACGGTGATGAGGTAGTCCTTGAGGCGCACCTGTTCCTCGCACCGGGGCAGGTGACCAAGGCGGTCGGTGATGTAGCCGCCGAGGGTGGAGACGCTTTCGCTGTCCACTTCACCCACGTTGGGGAGTTCTTCCTCCAAATCAAAGAGGGTGAGCGAGCCGCTGGCTACATACTGCCCTTCACCCACGGCAAAGAAGTCGCGGGTGGTTTCCGTTTCAAATTCATCGCGTATGTTGTCGCCCACCACTTCTTCCACCACGTCATCCAGGAACACCAGCCCCTGAGCATCGCCGTATTCATCTACCACCAGGGCGAAGTGCGTCTGTTCCTTGGAGAAGAAGTCCAGCAGGGTGTCCAGTTTCATGGTGTCCGGCACGACCTTGAGCTCACGGTGAACGCGGTGCAGGTCATGGTTCTTCTCATGGAGCATGCGCAGTACGTCTTTCACATGAATCCAGCCTTTCACGTTGTCCAGATGCCCGGAAACGAGCGGGAAGCGGCTGTGGCGGCTGTTGGTGACGCGCTCGACGATGGTTTCAAAGGGGGCATCAATATCCAGCACCTCCACATTATTGCGCGGCACCATGATTTCATGCACGGAGCGGTCGTTGAGCTCCAGCGCATTCATGGAGATTTCTGCCTCTGTTTCCGTCACTTCATTGGTTTTACCACTCTGTTCCACGATGAGGGCGATTTCTTCTGCGCTGTGGGCCACGCTGGAGTTGTAGTGCGGGTCCACGCCGAAGACGCGGTGGGCAATGAGGTTGGCGGTGTTGTTGCAGAACTTGATAATCCACGCGGTGTAGTGCGCGAAGCGGTACATGGAGGTGGAGGTTCCCATGGCTATCTGCAGCGGGTGGCGGATGGCAATGCTCTTGGGCACCAGCTCACCCAGCACCACGTGGGCAAAGGTGAACAGGATGTAGGCCAGAGAGTAGGAAACCACGCTCACCACTGCTTCCGACAGATGCAGGAAGTAGCTGAGCGGCGGCGCGATGAGGCTTTCGATAAAGGGTTCTCCCATGGCACCGAGGGCAAGGGAGGCAATGGTGATACCCACCTGGTTGGCGGAGAGGTAGGTATCCAGATGCTTGACGATATGCAGGGCGTTCTTGCGGCGTCTGGCCTGGGCTTTGCTGTCATCCTCCTGCTCGGCGAGCTGGCTTTCGCGCACACGGGCGCTGGCAAACTCATTGGCCACGAAAAAGGCGTTCAGGAAGAGGAAGAAGCTGATGCCCACCACAAACATGACGATGGAACTGATGCTGGGGTACTCCCAGGTGACTTTGGCGGCTTCTTCTGCGGTCAGAAAAAATTGAAAATCAGTCATTGGTTTTTACTAACAGGTGGAAAAAAGAAAAGGGGTTGGTCAGAGTTTTTCATAGACGCCTTCATCGCGTTTCTGCAGGACGGTGAAACCTGCCTTGCGGGCATCCGTAATAGAAAGGGGAGCAGAGATTTTCGGCACATTCACCGTGCCGATTTTTTTGCGAACCGGGTTCTTGCAATACATACACCGCGTGTGCGGCTCCCGGCTCAGCGGTCGCATCAGTTCATAGCCCCTGCGGCACATCGGGCATGATAGGGATGCGTCATCAGGGTTTTCGGAAATATATTCGTACAGCGGCATAGCTTAACGCGGACTATTCGTAAAGAATAGTCCGCGCAGAAAAATTGTCAAGTAGATAATGTGGCTTACCAGCTGGACTTGGTCACACCGGGAATCATGCCGGCGTTGGCAAGCTCGCGGAAAGCGATACGGGAAAGATGGAAGCGACGCAGGAATGCGTGACGACGACCGGTGAGCTCGCAGCGATTCACGAGACGCACGGGGGAAGCGTTACGCGGCAGCATCGTCAGTCCGATGTAGTCACCCTCAGCCTTCAGCTTGGCACGGAGGTCTGCATAACGAGCCGCGACAGCTGCCTTCTTCTTGTTTCTTTCAATCCAGCTTTTTTTTGCCATAACTTTGTGGGGCTGGTATGTACATCAAAACGGAATAAAAGTCAAGCTGAATTTGGAATTTTAATGCCTTTTTGTCGAATTTGCTGACAATTCTACCCTTTATGAAACATCTTGCCGCCTTGTAAGGTCTCTCACGGGGTAAGGAGAAGTCATGGATTCTACAACTCGACACCAAACAAGCGGTGCCCTGAAAATGGGCGTGTTTACCCTGGCGATGATCAATGTATCGGCCATAGTGAGTCTGCGCGGCCTGCCGGCAGAGAGTACCTATGGGCTGAGCTCAGCCTTTTACTATATCTTCGCCGCCATATTCTTTCTCATCCCGGTATCGCTGGTCTCCGCAGAGCTGACGACCGGCTGGCCGCAGAAAGGCGGTGTGTTCCGCTGGGTGGGGGAGGCATTCGGCCCGCGCTGGGGCTTTCTGGCCATCTGGCTGCAATGGATTGAGAGCACGATATGGTTCCCGACGGTGCTGACCTTTGCGGCGGTGTCGCTGGCGTTCATCGGGCCGAACCAGAGCTGGGATGCAGCAGTGGCGGCGAATGCGGAGTACGTGCTGCTGATTGTGTTGCTGGTGTATTGGGGGGCGACACTGCTGAACATGCGCGGCATGGGCCTGAGCGGCAGTATCACCAAATGGGGCGCACTGCTGGGCACGGTGATTCCCGCCGGGGTGCTGATTGTGCTGGGTATGGCGTATTGGGCCATGGGCAATCCCATTGATATCTCCATGAACCCGGCGAGTTTTTTCCCGGATTTGAGCAACTTCAACAATCTGGTGCTGGCTGCCAGTATCTTCCTCTTCTATGCCGGCATGGAGATGAGCGCCGTGCATGTGAATGATGTGCAGAACCCCCGCCGGAATTTCCCGCTGGCCATAGGTCTGGCATCTGTTATCACGGTGTGCATCTTCGTGTTCGGCACTCTGGCCATAGGCTTCATTATCCCGAAAGGGCAAATCAACCTGGTGCAGAGCCTGCTGGTGGCCTACGACAAGTTGTTCGACTGGATGGGGATGCCATGGCTGGGCTCTGTAGTGGCTCTTTGTCTTGCTTTCGGCGTGCTGGCACAGGTGGTGGCATGGGTCGGCGGTCCGTCCAAGGGCTTGCTGCAGGTGGGGTGTGCGGGGTATCTGCCGCGCTTCATGCAGCGCACGAACAAGGCAGGGGTGCAGGTGGGCATTCTTCTGATTCAGGGGGCGGTGGTGACGCTGCTTTCCGTCCTCTTTGTGCTGCTGCCCAGCGTACAGACGGCATACCAGATGATTTCCCAGCTCACGATTATTCTTTACCTGCTCATGTATATGCTCATGTTTGCGGCGGCCATTTACCTGCGCTATTCCGAGCCGGCTACGCCCCGTTCGTTCCGCATTCCGGGTGGAAAGAACTTCGGCATGTGGATTGTGGCCGGGGTGGGGCTCATCGGCAGCCTGCTGGCCTTCGTGTTCAGCTTTATACCGCCCGGTCAGATTGCGGTGGGCAGCCCGGCCCTGTATGTGACCCTGCTGGTATTCGGTACACTGATTTTTGCCGGAATTCCCTTTATCATCTACGCCGTGCGCAAGCCGGAGTGGAAGCGTGCGGACGTGGATTTTGAGCCTTTCGGCAGTGAGTCGACGCAAACGAAGTGAAAGAGTCTGCTACACTATTGAAAGAATGTGACAGAGGGTATAAGCTGCCCTTGTTATGACAGTTCAGACAATACGCGAAAGAATATATGAAGTGGTGGCAACACAGACCTGCACGGTGACGACCCCGGATGGCACGCTGATATGTGTGGTCGAACCGGGAACTCCCGTCAGCTTCGTCGCCCCGGCTTCTTCTGTGGAGCTCAGCGATGATGCTGCCAGTGTAACGCCGGCCTTCTGAAAACACCCGCCGATTGCCAATACGCGCAATCGGCGGGTTTCCGCATCGAGCGCAGCCCTGATGTCTGCCCGTTGGAATATACACTTGTGACGGAGACTCCGATGCTTTGGCTGTGATTTTTGTGAAGAAAAACCATTTGCTCTTGCGTGTGAATGTCTTTTGCTGTATACTGCGCGTGCTGAAAGCCTCGTTTTTTATAACGCGAACAAAAAAAGATTATGTTGAAGAAATTACTGATGATGTTGGGAGCCGCGGTTGTCTGGTGCGGGCTGTCGGTTGCTCCGCTGGCAGCTCAGGACACGGATGATGCTCCTGCCACGGAAGAAACGGATACCTTTGATGAAGCAGGGGAAGAACCGACTGTTTCCATATCCGATATGCTCAAAGAGGTGGAATATGCCACCAAGGCAAAGCCCAAGAAAAAGGTATATGTGTACTTCTTTGTGCGCTCCCATTCCGGTTGCGGCCCCTGCCGTGCGATGGTGCCTGCCAGCATCAACCTCTACAAGGAGATGAAAGGTAAGGGGGCAGAGATTATCATGCTCAATGGTGATGCCGATGCCGCCAAGGCCAAGGAATGGGCAGAGGAGACTGAGATGAATTACCCCATCATCACTCCCGAGACGCGCAGTAAGGTGGACGTGCCGGCCGGTGGTTCCGGAGGCACACCCAACGTCGTAGCCGTGACCGAGGATGGTGAGGTGCTGGACAATGCTTCCGGCTACACGAAGTGCCCAGAGGTGATGGGAAACTGGAAGGAACTTGTCAAGCAGGCCAAGAAGTCTGCCCGCGCAAAGAAAGCGAAAGATAAAAAGAAAAAGTCTAAAAAGAACAAATCCAAAAAGAGCAAGAAGTCCGATAGCGTTCCCGCAGAGGATGACGGTGCTCCCAGTGAGGCTGATTTCTGATGCATTTAACCCCTGTTTTTGATTAATATGAATCTGAATAAAGAAGTTCTGGAAACCAAGGGCCTGAAAATGTATCCGGCACCCAGGCCGGTGGGCTCATATGTGCAGTGCATCCGCACCGGCAATTACCTCCATCTCTCCGGCGGTATCTCCGTCAATGGGGAGACTGCTTACTACGGTAAGCTCGGCAAGGACGTGAGCATCGAAGACGGACAGAAAGCCGCCGCTGCCGCCATCCTGAACCGTCTGGCCGTTATTGAAGGCGAGCTGGGCAGCTTTGCTCCGCTCAAGAAGATTGTGGCCGTGAACGGCTTTGTGAACTGCACGCCCGATTTTACCGATCAGGCCAAAGTGCTCAATGGTGCCTCCGATCTGTTGGTGGAACTGTTCGGGCCGGAAGCCGCCCACTCCCGTTCTGCAGTAGGTGTGGTAAGCCTTCCCCTTGGGGTGGCCGTAGAAATCAACATGATTGTGGAGATTGACCCCACACTTTGCTGATAATCACATCGTTTCATTAAAAGGAGAGCGTCATGGCTACAATCGTTCTGGGTGTCTGTGGCTCTATCGCCGCCTATAAAGCTGCGGGTATAGCCTCCCGTCTGGTGAAGCTGGGGCACACCGTTCATTGCGTGTGTACTCCGGCGGCCTTACAATTCGTTACCCCGCTCACGCTCATGACGCTCTCCCGCAACCCCGTCATCTGCACCTTTGAGGATGAAACCTCCTCCTGGGTGCCGGTGCATATTGAGCTGGCACAGAAAGCAGATGTGCTGGCCATCGTACCCGCTTCTGCCAACACCATGGCCTGCATGGCTCATGGTATGGCTCCCAACGCCCTGACCAGTCTCTACCTCGCCTATCGTGGCCCCGTGCTTGTATTCCCCGCCATGAATGGCGATATGTGGGAGCATCCCGCCACGCAGGAAAATGCCGCTATTCTGGAAAAACGCGGATGCCGCATTATCGGCCCGGATTCCTGCGGTATGCTTGCTTGCGGTGCAGAGGGTAAAGGCCGTTTGGTGGATGAGAATATCATTGTAAGCGAGATTATTGCCTCTCTGCCGCCCGCTCTGTGAGTATAACCGAGGTCGGTATTACTTTGCGCAGAGTTCTTCATTATGATGAAGAATTTCAGTCGGCGTTCGGAATGGAGATTACGTCCAAAAATGCTTCTTCACGCTTCTCTGCGCCGACATCGTACAGCGCTGGGAGGTTGCGGAAGTGAGCCATCTCGTAATCATTGATTTCCATCCATCATGCCACTGCATGCAAAAGAAATTGCGATGGGAAAAACGGGCTCTGCCCCTCTGCGCATCGCGCTCTACCCGCGAATGGTGCAACCTTTTTTATTGCCGAAGTAATAAGATGAAAATCCCGGCATTCCGATGCGGAATGCCGGGGTGAAAGTGTCGGGGGCTGTGTAGGGAACTCAGCGCTTCTTGATGCGGGAGTACTCCATCATGGCCAGCTGCTTGGCGATGCAGGCTTCCAGATAGGCCTGTTCCTCGCGGGAGAGGACGGAGGCGCGGTCGCGCAGCGCCTTTTGTGCGCGATCCAGAGCAGCCTGAACCGTATCGGTATCAATGGCGGCTGCTTCCAGAGCCGTGTCTGTCACCAGCAGAACATCCCCATGCTCCACCTGGAGGAAACCGCCGCCCACGAAGAGGCTTTTCGCCTCTCCTGCGGCGGTGTAGGTCAGCTCTCCATTGGCAACGGAGGTGATGAGGTCGGCATGGCCGGGCAGCACTTCCATCTCGCCCTGGGTGGCCGGAAGCTTGAGTCCGGTCACGTCCAGATCGAGCGCGGTGCGCAGGGGGGTGATGATTTTGAAGTGCATGACGGGGCAGGGAATCAGGATTTCTCGACGGTGTCAATGCCGCCCTTCATGTAGAAGTTGCCTTCCGGTACGGAGTCCCACTTGCCGTCCAGAATTTCGGCGAAGCCGCGCACGGTTTCGGCCACGGGCACATACTGCCCCTTGATGCCGGTGAACACTTCTGCCACGCTGAAAGGCTGGGAGAGGAAGCGCTGAATCTTACGGGCGCGGCTCACCGTGAGCTTATCGGCTTCGGAGAGTTCGTCCATGCCGAGAATGGCAATCATATCCTGCAAATCCTTGTAGCGCTGGAGGGTCTGCTGCACGCCGCGAGCCACGCGGTAGTGCTCCTCGCCCACGAGCTCCGGGGAGAGCGCCTTGGAGGTGGAGGCGAGCGGATCCACGGCGGGGTAGATACCCTGAGCGGCCAGAGCACGCTCGAGCACCACGGTGGAGTCCAAGTGGGAGAAGGTGGTGGCAGGGGCGGGGTCGGTCAGGTCATCTGCTGGCACATACACGGCCTGCATGGAGGTGATGGAGCCCTTGCGGGTGGAGGTGATACGCTCCTGAAGACCGGCCATTTCTTCGGCCAGATTGGGCTGGTAACCCACGGCGGAGGGGGTGCGCCCCAGAAGGGCAGACACCTCAGAACCGGCCTGAGAGAATCGGAAGATGTTGTCCACGAAGAGCAGCACGTCGCGGTTTTCCTCGTCGCGGAAGTATTCGGACATGGACAGAGCGGAGAGGGCCACGCGCAGACGGGCACCGGGCGGCTCGTTCATCTGGCCGTATACGAGAGCCACCTTGGAGTTTTCCGGGTTCTCCTGGTCGATAACGCCGGATTCGCTCATTTCCATGTAGAAGTCGTTGCCTTCGCGGGTGCGCTCACCCACACCGGCGAACACGGAGAGACCGGAGTGAGCCTTGGCGATGTTGTTGATGAGCTCCATGATGAGCACGGTCTTGCCCACACCTGCACCACCGAAAGAACCGGCCTTGCCGCCCTTGAGGAAGGGGCAGATGAGGTCAATCACCTTGATGCCGGATTCCAGCACTTCGGAAGAGGTGGCCTGTTCCTCCAGAGAGGGGGCTTCACGGTGAATCGGGTAGCGCTTCACGCCCTCCAGCTGGCCCTTTTCGTCCACGGTCTCACCGAGCACGTTGAAGATTCGGCCCAGCACCTTCGGCCCCACGGGCACGGAGATGGGCGCACCGGTGTCCACCACGTCCATACCGCGCTTGAGACCATCGGTGGAGCTCATGGCAACGGTGCGCACCCAGCCGTCGGAGAGGTGCTGTTCCACCTCCAGCACGAGGGTGCGGGGCTCGCCGTCTACCTCATAGCTCACGGAGAGGGCGTTGTATATGGCGGGCATCTGCGCCTGGGAGAAGTCGACGTCTACCACGGCGCCGATAATCTGCACGATTTTACCTGTGTTCATAAGAGAAATGTGATTTTTGAAGATGTTTGGGGGGAGAAGAAGCGGGGGGATTATTCCATGGCCTTCATAGCCGTGGTGATTTCGAGAAGTTCGTTGGTAATCTGGGTCTGGCGGGCCTTGTTGTATTCCAGCGTGAGCTCGCCGATGAGGGTTTTGGCGTTCTCGGTAGCGGATTTCATGGCGACCATGCGGGCAGACTGCTCAGAGGCTTTGCCCTCCAGCACCTGCTGGGTGAGGAGGTTGGCAAAGTAGAGCGGCAGGATGGAGGCCAGCAGGCTGCCGGCGCTCGGCTCCAGCAGGAAGTTGGCGTTGTTGTCATCCTCGGTATCATCCTGCGCGGCCACTGCCAGCAGTTCCTCCGGGGTGATGGGCAGCAGCTCCACTATCTGCGGCTTCTGCACCATCACGTTGATGAACTTCTGGTAGGCCACGGTCACGGTCTTGTACGTGCCGTCCAGGAAGGAATTGCGGATGAAATCCAGAATCGGCTTGAGCTCGGCTTCATCGAAGCTGTCGCCCAGACTGAAAGAAGCCACGAGGTTGCGGCCGGTGCGGGCAAACTGCGGGTTGAGCTTGGCACCGATGGTGATGTAGTCTGCCTCTGCGGGGCAGGCGGTGAGCACCTCCTTGAAGAGGTTGGAGTTGAGCCCGCCGCAGAGTCCGCGGTCGGTGTTGATGACAACCACCAGCGGCTTGCCTGCCTCTTTCCGCTGCATGAGCGGGGAGGAGCACTCCGCGATGGTGTCCTGCAGGTGCTTGAACACGTTGGCAAGCGCGCTGATGTAGGCTCGCCCGTTGAGTGCAAGCTCCTGAGCACGACGCATCTTCGCAGACGCAACCATCTGCATCGCCTTGGTAATCTGCGATGTGTTGCGTACGGACTTGATGCGCCGTTTGATGTCTCTCAGGCTGGCCATGTTGTTACTTCTTCAGGCGGGATTTGAAGTTGGTGATGAACTCCTGAAGCTTCGAGTCAATCTCGGGCGTCAGGGCTTTTTCGGCATCGATGGCTGCCAGCAGGTCGGGGGCATTCATGGCGGCTTCTTCCTCCATGGCCTTCTGCACCTTGCGGATGTCCTCCACGGCCACGTCGTCGAGGAAGCCGCGCTGGATGGCGTAGAGGTCAATCACCTCGATGGCGAGGCTCTTGGGCTCGTACTGCCCCTGCTTGAAGAGCTCCACGATGCGGCGACCGCGTTCCAGCTTGGCCTTGGTGTTGGCATCCAGATCAGAGCCGAACTGAGCGAATGCCTGGAGTTCTTCGAACTGGGCAAGGTCCAGCTTCACTGAGCCGGCGAGCTTCTTCACAATCTTGGTCTGGGCGCTGGAGCCCACGCGGCTCACGGAGATACCCACGTTGATGGCGGGGCGTACACCCTGGTAGAAGAGGTCGGTATCCAGGAAAATCTGGCCGTCGGTGATGGAAATGACGTTGGTGGGAATGTAGGCAGAGACGTCACCGGCCTGCGTTTCGATGATGGGCAGGGCGGTGAGGGAACCACCTTTACGGCCGCCTTCGCTGTTGATGCGGGCAGCACGCTCCAACAGACGGCTGTGCAGGTAGAATACGTCGCCGGGGTAGGCTTCACGGCCGGAGGGGCGGCGCAGAATCAGGGATACCTGGCGGTAGGCCACGGCGTGCTTGGAGAGGTCATCATACACAATCAGCGCGTCCTTGCCCTGGTCCATGAAGTATTCACCCATGGCGCAGCCGGCATAGGGGGCCAGGTACTGCATGGCGGCGCTGTCGGAGGCAGAGGCCACCACTACCACGGTGTAGGGCATGGCACCGCTTTCCTCCAGCTTGGCTACGAGTCGGGAGATGTTGGCGCGCTTCTGACCGATGGCCACATAGATGCTGTAGAGCGGGCGATAGTCGGCATTGCCGCTTTCCTCCGCACGGCGGTTCTGGTCTGCCTGGGAGATGATGGTGTCGATGGCCAGAGCGGTCTTACCGGTGGAGCGGTCACCGATGATGAGCTCACGCTGACCGCGGCCGATGGGAATCATGGCATCAATGGGCAGGATACCCGTCTGCACCGGCTGGTTCACACCCTGACGGGAGATGATGCCGGAGGCAATCTTTTCCACGGGATAGTAGGCAGATGCCTGAATGGGGCCTTTGCCATCCAGCGGGTTGCCCAGCGTGTCCACCACGCGACCGAGCAGACCGGAGCCCACGGGCACCTGGAGCAGCTTGCCGGTGGTCTTGCAGGTGTCGCCTTCCTTGAGGGCTGCGCCGGAGCCGATGAGCACGGCACCCACCTCGTGTTCTTCGAGGTTCATGGCCAGCCCCATGACACCGCCGGGGAATTCTATCATTTCATTGAGCATGGCGTTGCTGAGGCCCTCAATGCGGACCACGCCGTCGCCGATGGATTTGATGACGCCGATGTTCTCGCTGACGGAGGCTGCGGTGGCGTTGCGGATTTGTGCTTCGAGTTCTTGTACGATGTTGCTCATACCGTGGAGTGGAAATTAAGGGGTTCTCAGATGCGGGAAAGTCGTTCGATACGGGATTTGATGGAGGCGTCGGTCACTTGATCGCCCACGCAGACGGTGATACCGCCGATGAGGTCGGGATTCACCTGCCAGTTGTAGATGAGGCCGGGTTTGCGGGCGTTGAGCCGGGCACAGATGGCGTTTTTCTCACTGTCCGACAGGGGGACGGCGCTGGTGATGGTGGCGGTGCGGGCTTCCTGCTCCAGACGCACCAGATTGGTGAATGCCGTCAGCAGGGCAATGTAGTTGCGCGGCTTGCTCGCCGTGATGCCGGCTGCCACTTTGCGTACATTTTCCTCAATCAGCAGACCCTCCGGGCTCATGCAGAGACGCATGAGACGGCGTGCCTGGGCCTGTATGTCCTTGGTGATTTTCATATCCGCAGCTTTCCGGTAAAAAAGGGGGGCTTTACAGGTGGGAGATAGCCTCTGCGTTGATGCGGCGGTGGTCTTCCTCAGTCAGTACCTTGCCGGTGACCTGTGCGGTAGCCTGAGCCACGAGTCGGGCAAACTCACCCTTGAGGGCATCTTTCTCTCGCTGGGTGTCCAGCGCGGCCTGCTTGCGGGCGTTTTCAATGACGGTCTGAGCCTCTGCGCTGGCCTTGGCAGAGAGGTCATCCTGCAGCTTGGCTGCGGTGGCACGGGCATGCTCCATCTCTTTACGGCCGGATTCGCGGGCATCGTCCAGAATCTTCTCACCGGCGGCCTGCACCTCTGCCAACTCTTTCTGACTGCGGGCGTGCATTTCCTCGCCCTCAACGATGCGCTTGCGGCGTTCTTCCAGCAGGGTCATGACGGGTTTGAGCCCGAACTTGACGATGATGAACACCAGAACGGTGAACGCGATGCAGTGCGCGATGAAAGCCTCGGCGTGCAGCCCGAAGGTTTCCGGGAGTTCCTGTAGTCCTGCTGCGAGAAGCGGTTGGTACATATTCTTGTGCGATGGAGTTTTGGTTGAAAAAAGGGGGAAAGGGGACGGGAGCCGCGCGAGGCGCGCGGCTCCGGGGGTGTAAGGATTTACATGAAGATAGCCACGAAAGCAACACCTTCCACCAGAGCGGCCAGAATGATGGAGATGGTAAGCACCTGACCGGAGGCGCCGGGGTTGCGGCCGGTGGATTCAGCGGCCTTCATACCGATGAGGCCGATGCCGAGACCGGCACCGATAACGGCCATGCCGGACTTGATAGCGGCGGTGGCAAGCATGGGGAGCATCATAATATGTGTTTTCTATGGTTTGTTGTTGTGTTTGTCTGAACCCGCCGTGTCACGTCTTTGCTGCGTGATGCACGGGCGGGAAGGGGGGCGGTGCGGCGCATCAGGCGTGGTGTTCCTCACCATCGCCCACCTGCGTCTTGAGGAAGATGGCGGTGAGCATCAGGAACACGAGTGCCTGTACAAAGCCGACGAGAATTTCCAGGCACATGAACGGCAGTGCCGCCAGTGCGCTGATAAGGGGATTGGAGGAGATGTTGAGCATTTGCTCCAGGATGGCCTCACCGGCATAGATGTTGCCGAAAAGTCGGGCTGCCAGTGCCACGGGGCGGATGCCGATGGAGAGGATTTCAATGAGCCCCACGAAGAAGAATACCGGCAGCAGCAGGTTCTTGAGCAGGCCGCTCAGCCCTCCCTTGGGGCCGAAGATGTGCAGCACGAAATGCTTGACTCCCTGTTCACGCAGACACCATACGAACCACAGCAGCGTGTAGAAGAGACCCAGGAAGAGGGTGATGTTCAAATCGGCGTTGGCACCGCGCAGCAGCGGGTCATGACCGTAGAGAATTTCGCCCACGCCGGGCAGCAGTCCCATGTAGTTGCTGATCAGAATCAGCAGGAAGATGCTGGCAAAGTACCAGAAGTAGCGCTGCGCCAGATGCTTGCCGGTCAGCCCGGAAACAAAGTTGAAGAGGGTTTCAAAAATCCATTCCACAAAGTTCTGGAGCTTGCCGGGGATGCGCTCCATCTTTCGCGTGGCAAGGCGCAGCAGGAGGGTGAGAACAACCACGGCGGCGGCCATCATGACCAGAGAGTTGGTGATGGGCAGGCTGTGCCCCGGCCAGAAGGGGATATCGATATTCCACAGCACCGGAGCATCATTGGAGAGCTTGTGCGCTTCCTCAGATGCCTGAGCCACCCCACAGAACAAGACCATGCCGCCACATGCGAGCTTTTGGAAGAGAGATTTCATCGCGATAACATCTAAAGTTAACACCTCTTTTCCCCGTCCGTCAAGCAAAAAACAGTTTCGCAGACCAAAGAATTATTCTTTCTCCCGAACAGGCAGCGTGATAGTAAAGACGGTGCGTTGACCCGGGATACTTTCTGCGGTGATGTTTCCGCCATGGGCTTCAACGGCATGGCGGACGATGGAGAGTCCCAACCCGGTGCCTTTGATGCTTGCGGAGGTGTTGGCGCGGTAGAAGCGGTTGAAGATGAAGGGCAGGTGTTCGTTCGGGATGCCCACGCCGTTGTCGGAAACGCTGATGACGATGCCCGATTCGTCTCGTGCGGCGGTCAGGTCTACGCGAAGCCCCGGGGATGGGTTGTTTTTCAAGGCATTCTCCATGAGGTTGAAGAGAATTTGCGCCCAGTAGAATTTGTCGCCGTGCAGCGTCAGTCCGTCGGTGGGGAGCCGGCAGCTCAGGGTTGCCTGTTGGGCTTGCGCCATGCTTTCCAGCCGTGACAGCACCTCTTGAGCCATGGTTCCAAAGTCGAAATTGGCCATGCGGAGGTAGCCCTTTTCGGCGTTTTCCAGACGGGAGATGGTGAGCATGTCCTCCACCAGTCGCACGATGCGGTCGGCATGCTTTTTCATGAGCCGCAGGGCGTGGGTGCGCGCCGCGGTGTCCGCTGCCATCTCCGTATCATCGGTGAGCGACTCCAGATAGCCGCGGATGATGGTGAGCGGGGTGCGGAGCTCGTGGGAAGCGTTGGCTACGAATTCGCGGCGTATCATCTGGGTGCGGTGCAACTCGGTGATGTCGTGAAAGACGATGCCGATGAGCCGTTCTTCGTTTTTCAGTGGCGTTACCTTGGCGCGGTAGACGCGTTCCTCCCCGTTCATGGGAATGGTAAGGGTATATCGGGTCTGTTCCGAGCATTCGGCCGCTTGTTGTATCAGATGGCGGAGTTCGGACTCCGGCAGGTAGCGCAGGAGGTTGACGTTGTGACCGGCATTGATGCCGAGCATCTGTCCGGCGTTGCTGTTGGCCATGACCAGTCGCCCGGAGCGGCGAATCAGCAGGAACGGTACGCCGAGCGCCTCCAGAAATAGAGATTTATCTTTACGTACGTGTTCTTCCAAATCCTGAAGCATGAGCCTCAAGTGTTCGTTCTCGTTGTGGTCGTTGCGGCTGCGGCGACGCTGCGCCGCCATCTGGCTGTGCAGAAAGATGAAAGGTAGTATAAAGGCCACTACCATCAGCCCCAGGGCGATGTTCCAGGATACGGTCATGTGCGGAATCCGTTTTCTGCCCTCATCCTAGCATGCCGGGCCGCTTTTTCAAGCCAAAAGGGGCAATGTGGCAGATTTGTCACACTCGCAGAATATCCGGGCCTGACAGTAGGCTGGTAACGAGCCGGAATTTATTGTATCTATCAGTCTCAGCAATGATGCAGGAGCTTACCGCAGCAGGAGGCTGCGCTGCCAGCTCATGAGACGGGCGAATCCCTTTTCCTCATTGTTGGCGATGGATTCCAGCTGGGCGCGGGAGGCGATGAGGGAACCCTCCAGATTCAGCTCTTCTGCCAGAGCGTCGCGCAGGGCTGACCAGTGTGCCAGATTGGCTTCAAAGCGGGGGTCAGTTTCGTGTTTTTCACGTTTTGGTTGGGAGGGGTAGTCATCCTCATCCAGCAGCTGGAAGTGTTCGACTGCCTTACGGAAGCGTGCGGCACGGTGGTTGTGGAAGCAGTGCAGGGGAGAGACGGGACGGAACTCCTGCAGAGCCAGACTCCAGCGTAGCAGGTCGTTGTTGGAACAGACCATGAAAGAGGGCTTGTCCATGAGGGCAGCCTCGCGGTCTCGCCAGCTCCACAATTCGCGCAGAGCTGCCAGTCCACGCGGCTCAAACTTGCCGCACCCCTTGATTCGCCAAGGATCCTGCGCAACGGTACTGTAGCGTTCATAGCCATGTTGCAGATTGGCTGCGCAGCTTTCCAGAAACCAGTCATAGCGCCCAAGATTTTGCAGTTGAGCTACCAGTTTGTCGGCCATGCCCAGCATGAACTTCACATCACCCTGTGCATATTCCTGCATAGCGGCGGGAATCGGGCGTCGTCCCCAGTCTGCTTTCTGGTTTTTCTTGCTCAACACAATGCCATAAAAATGTTCCACCAGCGCTGCGAGTCCGAACTGTCGGAATCCCAGCAGGCGTGCGGCTATCTGGGTGTCCAGAATCATGTGCGGCAGTACCCCGTAGGCATTTTGCAGCAGGCTCATGTCATAGTCGGCTCCGTGCATCCACACGTCCGCTTCCTCCAGCCAGAGGGTGAAGAGCGACATGTCCTCAATGGCCAGTGGGTCAATTATGGCCACGCCGTCCTCATCGGCATACTGAATCAGGCAGAGCTTTTCGCGGTGGCGGTGCAGGCTGTCCGCCTCCAAATCCAGCACCGTGCGACCCTGTGGCTGGCGGGCGGCACGCTGTTTCCAATCGAAAAGTGATTCAGCATCGGCTATCATGTTGCGGGCGTATGCTAGCATACATATTATCAGATATCAAGAAATATCCCTGTATGTATCTGATTGATTATTTTCGCCGATATTCGCCGCAGAGCGGGGTGTTTTTTTCTTCCCGACAGTTGTTTTTCTGCGGCGGGTGGTACGCCGATGCCGCGGGCGCTGCTGATGGAGCTCCACCTGCAGGAGCAGTAAGGCGAACATGGAGGCAGCATTCACCGTGACGGTGGAGCACTCCGATACCGCTTCTGCCAGCTGTACCATTTTGAGGACAATGTTGGTGTAATCCTCCTGTTCCAGACCGATTTCTGCCTGTACCAGTAACCGATGAAATTGCACCAGCTGACGGAAGAAACACAGCCAGTTGTTTTCCGGCCCGGCAGGCAGACTGGTAAGCAGAGCGGCAGGTAAGGTGTCGAGTGCTCGCTCCACCCGGCGGATGGTGGCGCGCCGTTCTTTGCTCGCATTGGCGGCTCCTGCTTCCAATACATAACGCAGATGCGTTTCGAAATCGCCGTAGGCTTCCAGTGCCCGCAGGGGAACACGCCCGGCTGCGGGGGCTTCACCGGGGCGGCGTGCAACCTGCTCGAAGATGGCTTCGAGTGTCTGCATGCGCCCCTGTGGGCTCAACGGTCTGCGCTCAAATAACATGCCGACTCCATCAGGCCTTTTCAGCAGCCTTTTTGGTTTTGCTCTTTTTGCTTTCGGGCAGAGTTACTTTCCCGGGCTTTACATAGGTTTCCTGCCCGTTGACGATGACTTTGACCGAGCGGGGGTTCTCATCGGTGGTGGTGAGGGAGTAGGAAGTCACTTTGCCGTTTTCCCAGACCATGGTGACGGAGATGTTGCCACGGGCGCGGATGCCCTTTACGGAGCCGTTGGCCCACTGCTCCGGCAGAGCCGGCAAGAGGATGATGCGGTCACCATGGCTCTGGATAAGCATCTCGCTGATGCCTGCGGTCATGCCGAATGTTCCGTCCATCTGCATGGGCGGATGATTGCCGAAGAGGTTGTCCAGCACGTTGTAATTGATGTAGTGGCAGACCATGCTGTAGGCTTGTTCCTTTTCACGGAATCGCGCCCAGAGCGCCGTGCGCCACGGCCAGGTCCAGCTGCGGCGGTTGTCATTGCTCAGTCCGCGCAGTTCCAGACTCTTCATGGCGGCTTTGGCCAAATCAGGTGTGCCGTCCATGGTGATGGTGGAGCCGGGGAATACGCCGATGAGGTGCGAGGTGTGGCGCTGCCCGGAGACCATGTTGGGACGATCCACAATCCATTCCTGGAGGTAGCCGCCGCTGCCGATGCGATCCGGGGCGAGCCGCGCACGCTTCTTTTTCAGCTCCTTAATCCAGGCTGAATCTGTGTTGAGGATGGCAGCTGCCTTGGCGGTGATGTCGAAGAGCTCGCGGATGAGCTGCTGGTCGTGGGCGCAGCCGTCCTCCACGGGGCCCCATTCGTGTGACCAGCCTTCCGGGGAAACGAGCGTACCTTTCGGCAGTTCCTTAAGCTCTGGATGTGTGGTGCTGCTGAGCGGTTTCCCTGCGCTGGTGATTCCTTCTCCCTCTGCTCCTAGTTCCTTGAGCCGGGTTTCCCAGAATCGGCAGATGTTGCGCAGAATGGGGTAGGCGTGCTCTTTCAGATATTTCCGATTGTGGGTGTAGGTATAATGATCCCAGAGGTGCAGGGCGTACCAGGCATTCACCGGGGGATTCCAGTGTGTCCAACCGCCGCCGCCCCAAGGATTCTGGGAGATGCGGGTGGTCCAGCCCTCGATGTCTTCTCCGAAATGTTTGCGGGTCATTTCGGTGAGCGGTTGCTCCATGGCACGGATGAAGTTCAGGAATGGCATGTGGCATTCGCTGAGGTTGGCAACCTCAGCCCCCCAGTAGCACATCTGGAGGTTGATGTTGTTGTGATAGTCGCATGCCCATGGCGCGTGTACTTTGTCATTCCAGATGCCCTGCAGGTTGACCGGGAGGTTGCCGGGGCGTGAGCCGCTGATGAGAACATAGCGCCCGTACTGGTAGATGGTTTCTGCCAACTCCGGGTCGTTCTGGGATTCCCGGAACGCTGCCAGACGCTCATCTGTGGGCAGGGTTGCAATATCTGCTGCTGTTTTGCCGAGCTTCAGTTCCAGCCTGTCATAGAGCTTCTGATAGTTGCTGATGTGGGCTCGCCGTATTTTCTCCGTTGATTTTTTAGCAATTTTTCTCAGGATGGAGGTGTTGCGGAGCTTCGGGGCTGTTCCTTTCCAGTTTTTGGCGTAGTCCATGGCATAGTCTGTGGCCATGGTGATGATGATTTCGATGGATGTGGCATCCTTTACTTCCAGATAGGGTTCAGTTTGCTCATCGAATGAGGGCTGCATGGCATCCGGACGATTGGAGGCCGCATCATCGTGTTTGCCGGTATAGGATACGTTCATCACGCCGCCTTTTCCGTGTTTTCTGATGCTGCCGCCTTTGACTCTCACCTGTAAAATGCCTTCAAACTGCTGCCCGTTGTTCAGTGTGCCGGACATGGTGATGCTGTTGTCCCCGGCACTGAGGGAGGCCGTATGATACGGCAGCAGGGCGATTCTGGCAGAGAGGCTGTTGGGTTTATCGGCCGTGGCCGTGTACACCAGCACCTGATCCGGTGCGCTTACGAAACATTCTCGTGAATGGGTGATGCCGCCGTTGGTGAATTTTACCCGTGCAATGCCGTCTCGCAAATCCAGGCTGCGGGTATAGTTCTCTGATTGTGCATCCGGCAGATTGAACTCCACATAGAGGTTGCCGAACGGCTGGTAGCTGCCGAACTCATCCTTGCCGGATAACGGCCCGTATTTGTAGCCGATACCATTGCCGGGCAGATTGGGGCCGCCGGACCAGAAGCTGACCTCGTTCAGATTGACTCGGTCGATGTGGTCGCCGCCGAATATCGTGCCGCCGATGCGGCCGTTACCTACAGGAAGAGTCTGGGATTCCCAGTGGTCTTTCGCCGGTTTTGCCGGAAGATTGTGAAAAAGCTTTCCGTCGGGGGCATGGTCGGGCTGCCAGGGCAAGGTGACGGCCTTAATGCCGGCCGGTTGCCTGTACCAAAGGTAGTTGGCCGAAGGCGTTTCTTCGGCGGCTGATAATATCCCGGTAGCGGAGAGAAGAATGCTCAGAAGTATTTTGTGAGTCATCATGGCTGTCGGTTGTTGTTCAATAAGTGTTTCGGATGATTTCGGCCTGTAGGATGACATCTCCCAGGGTGAGCGTGTCTCCGCTTTGCAGAATCATACAGGGGTGATAGGGGGAGAATGTTTCCCCGTTGATGGCGGTACCGTTGGTGGAATTCTGATCCCAGACCTCCACGCCTTGTTCGGAAAGACTGATTTTTACATGGCATCGGGAAATCCCGGCATCGGGTATCACGATGTCGGACATCTCCGAGTCACGCCCCAGATATAGGCCATCCCCGGTGGAGATGTCTTCAAAATCCAATCGGCATTCCCACGGAGAGCCGTCTGCCAGCAGTCCGAACAAGCGCAGATAGGTCAAGCCCCTGACGGATGCAGATGGTGTTTCCTGAACTTGAGCGGGTGGGATTTCCAGCCCCGTACCCAGATTCCACTTGGTGCGCAATCTGTCATATGGACGGAGAGGTTGCAGGTAAATTTGCGGGCCGCAGAGAGAAGCAGAATTCACGTGTGATTCGCTGCTTCGGAGCGAATCAATGAGCGCCCGAACCCGGAAAAGCTCTTCTGCCAGTATCGTGGCTCGCTCTTCCAGCTCGGATAGCTGTGTTTTGGAATCTGTCTGCGTTGAGGTGTACATCAACCTGCGTATATTATCAGAATGTACGCAGGTCGGCAACGCAAAATTTCAGTTAGACGGTATATTATCGGTTGCTCCCGGATTTTTGACCACGGTTGCGGGAGCCGGGCGGAATCGGATGACGGTGCGCTCCGGCAGGGTGAGAGGCTTTCCGTTGTGTGGCAGCGTGAGGCGGCGCGGCTGTTTGCGGCTTTGTTCAAATGTGCCGAAATGCGCCAGCCGCACGCAGCCGTCTTCTTTCAATCCGTCGGAAATGGCGCGGACAACAGCATCTATGGCCAGCTCTGCCGCCATGGCCGTGGCCGTGCCTCCCAAGGCCTGCCGCACGCTTTCCTGCAATTCTCTGCGGTTCATGAGGGGGTCAGTCGCGGCGAGAGTGGCTCAACAGATAAAATGCATAGTACACCAGCATGGCAATGGAGGAAAGCGCTGCGGCAACGTAGGTCATGGCGGCCCAGTGCAGGGCGTTACCCGCTTGCCCATGCATGGCTCGGTCTGCCAGCCCGGAGCTTTGCAGCCAGGCCAGCGCCCGGCGGGAAGCATCAAACTCCACCGGCAGGGTGACCAGTGCAAAAAGGGTGGTCGTGCCGAACAAGGCCAGTCCTATCCAGGCCACCGTTGTGCCTCCGCCCAGCGCCACCATGAACAAACCCGCCATGAGTACAATCTGTCCCAGCCGTGAGCCCATGTTGACCATGGGAACCAGCGAGGAACGCATGCTGAGCCAGGGATATGCACGGGCATGCTGGACGGCATGGCCGCATTCGTGAGCGGCCACGGCCATGGCGGTGACGGTGGCACAATTGTACACATTTTCGCTGAGGTTGACCGTTTTATCTACCGGGTTATAATGGTCAGTGAGCTGGCCGGGGGTGCTGATGACCTGCACATCCGAGAGCCCGTTCTGTGCGAGCATGAGCCGCGCGGTGTCTGCGCCTGTCATGGGGGCGGGAATGGCTGAATTTCTGCGAACGCTTGCCTGCAGCGCATGCTGTACTGCATAACCGATGATGCCGGTGACGGCTAGAATCAGGAATCCGATGACGGTCATGGAATCATATCCGCCGTGAGCTGCTTCGGTGGAGTACCCGTTGCCGTAATAACCGTATTGCGCGAGAATGGTGAAAAGTGTAATCATTTGTATGTTATTCTGATGTCAGTAGAAGAGCTGCGGTTCAAAAATCGTTTTCAGAATCTGTTTCGAGGTGCCGTATGTTGAGCTTCAGATGCTTTTCGCCGATGCGGCGGATGGGCGATTGAGCAAAGAAGCTGTTGAAATCCTCTTCCCGGAGCATCTCCAGCTCTTGTAATGGGGTATGAGCCAGTGTTGCCGGCATGAGCAGGTGGGAATCGACGCGGCGGGCTTTGCCACGTTGCAGTTGATTCCATGGGCACACTTCCTGACAGATGTCACATCCGTACAGCCTGTCCCGTAACGCCGTGGCAATGTCCGGGGGCATATCCGATTGTTTACTCTCGATGGTCCAGTAGGAAAGGCAGCGGCGGGCATCACAGCAACCGTTGTTCAGGGCTTGCGTGGGGCAGGCCTGTTCACAGCGGTGGCACTTGCCGCAATGATTGCTCATGGGCGTGGATACGGGAAGCTCCAGTGTGGTCAGAATGGAGGCCAGAAAGCAGTACGAGCCCTTGCCCGGGCGAATCAGCAATCCGTTGCGTCCAATCCATCCCAATCCGGCCTGCATGGCAAAAAAACGCTCGCTCACCGGGCCGGAATCCGTGAAACACCGTTGCGCACCGCCGTAGAATTGCAGGGTTTCATCCAAATCTGCCAGCTTGCTTGCCAGCAGCTTGTGGTAATCTTCTCCCTGGGCGTAGCGGGCAATGCGTCCCGCCTGCCTGCGGGAATCAAGTCCGGCGTATTCGTAAGTGAGGATGATAACGCTGCGTACTCCGGGCAGAACCAGCTCCGGGTTCAGCCGCGCGGGCAGGTGGCGCTGCATCCACTCCATATCGGCATGCATGCCGGAATTCAGCCATTGCTGCAGATAGTCCCCCTGAGGGAGGCTTGCCGCCGCCACTCCCATGCCGGAGAACCCCAGCGCGGTTGCTGCGTATTCCAGGGCTTGGCGTGCCGCGTGCATCATGACGCTTCATCCGGTTTGCCCAACAACCAGGCGCGAATGCGGGAGCGGGTGTAATCTGAGAAGGGGAGGGAGAGGATGATGCGGCCGGTGGCATTGCGGATGCGCGTGATGGCCGGACGTGCCCCTTTTTTTTCTGCCTTCTTTCCAACCTTGAAAGCAAGGCGCTGCATGTTGGCAGACGCTTCCCTGCTGCCCATGGTAGCTGCTTTGCGGTATAGCAGCAGCGCCAGCTCCTCGCTGCGATGAGTGCCAAGTCCGCGTTCATACATGGCGGCCAGGTTATTGAGGCAGTTCGCATCCCCATATCTTGCTCCCAGCGAGAAGAGTTTTCCGGCTTTTTTGAAATCCGGTCTGTTCCCCAGACCTTCATAGCAAATAATACCCATGTAGTAAAATACATTGGGAGTTTTGGGTGAGAGCGTTGCTACATGTCGCAGCAGTTTCCATGCTCTGCGTTCATCGCGTCGGTGCCCGAATCCCCGCATCAGGTAGCGCGACTGTTCGACGCGTGCTTTGAGCAGTCCCAGTTTGGCCGCCTTTTCCATGCTTTCGTAGGCCTCGTAATCGTTCCGGGTGCATCCTGTGCCTTTTTCCAGATAGAGGGCGAGGCGGTAGCATGCTTCCATCTGCATGGTTTTCCCTTCTTCCGTCCGGAGGTTGGTCGCTTCTGCAATGAGCTTGGCCGTGCGGAACGCCTGTTCCGGCCGGGCAGGAAGTCCCTTGAACTTACCCTCATATACATCCAGCAGCAGCGACATCGCGTCCGCATGCCCCTCACGCACGCAAGCTTCCAGCAGCATGGGAACACTCTCCACGTGTGTATTGTCCGGGTCTTCCAGCGTAGCTCTTGCCTGGATATAGAGCCCTTCCACGTCCCAGCGCTGCGGTTTCTGGCGCTGTACGGAATCTCCGGGTTCAGCCATGGCAACGAAGCCCGGCAGCACCGGGAGGACTGTGAGGAACAACTTCATCTGCCTATTGCTATACCACGGACTGAGCGTTTTGTCCATGTTTAATTGCCGCATACTGAGGGATAAAAGCAGCACCTCATTCCCGCAGCTGCGGGAATGAGGTGCGGATGGATAGGGATGGTATAATTATTTCTGCTCGTTATTTTCGGCTTCCTCCAGTCTCGCGTAGGCGTATACCTCATCCGGGTCATCCCCGTGGTGAGCCTTCTCAATCCGGGAGCGGAAGAGCTTCATCACAAATACGAAAGAGCAGGGGATGAAGAATACACCCACGGCCGTGGCAATGGTCATGCCGATGACTACCACCACACCGATGGAGTTGCGGGCCAATGCCCCGGAGCCTGCGGCCGTGAGCAACGGTACGCAGCCCAGAATGAACGCAAAGGAGGTCATCAGAATCGGTCGCAGGCGCAGGCGGGCTGCCTCTACGGCGGCATCCAGCAGATTCATGCCCTTTTCCATTTGCAGCACGGCAAACTCCACAATCAGAATGGCGTTTTTGGCGGCAAGGCCAACCAGCATCACCAAGCCAATCTGAGCGTAGAGGTTCAGCTCTATGCCGTACATCCACAGTCCGACGAATGCTCCCAGCACGGCGATGGGCACGGTCAGGAAGATGGCCAGCGGCAGTGTCCATTTTTCATACAGAGCAGCCATGATGAGGAAGGCAAACACGCCGGAGAGGGCAAAGATGGAGCCCAGCCCCAGACCGTCCTGCACTTTCTTTTCCTGGAAGCTCATGTCAATGTATTCCATGGCGAACTTGGTGGTATCCATGGTCTTGTTGAATACCTTTTCTATGGCTTCCATGGCTTGAGCAGTAGAGTAGCCCTTTGCGGGAGCCACGGTGATTTTGCCGGAGTTGTAGTTGTTGTTGTGCTGCACAAACTCCGTGTCGGCAATATCAGCAATGGTGACCAGGGTGCTGAGCGGTACCTGCTCACCCTTGGCGTTGGTCACATAGAAGTTGGCAATCTGGTCGGTGTTGAAGCGGTCTTCACCGGCAGCCTGAAGGTACACCTGCCACTGCTGGCCGAACTCGGTGTAGTAGTTCACGAAGCGCGAGCCGTTGAAGCATTGCAGCAGAGAGTTGGCCCCGGCATAGTCCACCCCCATGGCAAGGCACTTGTCCTTGTCAATGGTGATGCTCTTCTGCGGTACTTCCGGCAGCATCATGTCAGAGGCTTTGGCAATGGCCGGATCGGCATTCAGCGCCTTTTCCAGTTTCACGACCTGTTCATAGAGAGCCGCTACACCCTGACCGGCCGTGTCTTCCAGCACGAATGAGATGTCGTTGCCCGTGCCCACACCGGGGATGGCCGGCGGGGAAACCACGAAAGTTGCGCCGTCTGCACCCGCCATGGCCAGCGCACCGTTGATGCGTTGCTGAATATCGTTTGCCGTGGGAGTTTTGCCGTTCTCCATCAGCGGACGGTCAGCATACGGTTTGAGGGTGAAGAAGAAGGTGGCGGCGTTGGTGGTCTGCACACCAATCATGAGGTTCATGCCGATGATGGAGGTCATGTACTCCACCGCCGGGTCTTTCATGACCACTTTCTCCACCACGCTTGCCTGCTCTGCGGCACGCTGCAGGGACACACCCGGTTTCATGATGACACCGCAGATGAGGAAGCCCTGGTCTTCTGCCGGCAGGAAACCGCCGGGCACTTTCTTGGCCACGGGGATAATGGCGGCAGAGACAAGTGCCAGCAGGGGGATAGAGATGATGAGGTGGCGGCAGAGGAAACGGCAGCACTGGGAGTACTTGGTTGCCACGGCATCATAGCTGCGGTTGAAGATGTTGTAGAGCGGAGTCAACAGGGACTTATGCTCTTTCTTCGGCTTGAGCAGGAGGGCCGAGAGCGCCGGTGAGAGCGTCAGCGCGTTGAAGGCGGATATCAGCATCGAGATGGCGATGGTGACGGCAAACTGCTGGAAGAGCGTGCCTGTGATACCCGGCAGCAGCACGGAGGGCAGGAACACCGCAGCCAGCACCAGTGCAATGGCTATCACGGGGCCGCTCACTTCCTTCATGGCGGCAAAGGTTGCCTGGCGGGCAGTCATGCCGTTCTCCATGTGGGATTCCACCGCTTCTACCACCACGATGGCATCATCCACCACCAGACCGATGGCCAGCACCATGCCGAGCATACAAATGGTGTTGAGAGAGAAGCCCAGAATCGGGAAGAAGCAGAACGTGGTTACCAGTGATACCGGCACGGCAATGAGCGGAATGAGTGTGGCACGCCACCCCTGCAGGAAGATGAATACCACCAGAGCCACCAGCACCAGAGCCTCAAACAGCGTGTGGATGATTTCCTCAATAGAGTCACGCACGGATATGGTGGAGTCCAGAGAGACGAAGCCGCGCATGCCTTCCGGCATGGTCTTTTCTTTCTCGGCAAAGAGAGCTTTGAGACGGTCAACGGTGTCGATGGCGTTGGCCTCCGCGCCCTGATAGATGGCAAGACAGATGGCCGGTTTGCCGTTGACCCGGCTGGCCAGGGAATAGCTCTGGGTGCCCAGCTCCACGGTGGCGATGTCGCGCAGCTTCACGGCCTGAGTACCGGTTTGGCGTACGATGATGTCCTCAAACTCCGGCACGCTGGTCATGCGCCCTGAGTTGCGGATGGTATAGGTGAATTCCTGCCCGTCCGGCATGGGTTCTGCGCCCACGGAGCCGCCGGGGTTGATGGTGTTCTGGCTGTTGACGGCGTTGTACACCTCGTTGACAGAGATGCCCTTCTGAGCCATCTTTTCGGAATCAAGCCAGATACGCACGGCATAGCGGGCACCGAACACCATCACGTCACCCACGCCCTGTACACGCTTCACCGGATCCACCAGATTCACGTAGGCATAGCCTGTCAGGTCAATGGGGGAGAAGAACCCCTGCGGGGAATCAATGGCATACAGCATCATGGGCAGGCCGGAGGACTGCTTGATGGTGATACCCATCTGGGACACCATGGCGGGCAGCTGGGAGGTCGCCTGGCTGTATTTCATGTAGGTGAGCTGCTGTGCCGTGTTGGCATCAGTCCCGGGTTCGAAGACGACGTTGATGCTGCATGAACCGTTGTTGGAGGAGGTGGAGTTCATGTAGTCCATGCCCTCCAGCCCGGAGAGCTGCAACTCAATGGGGGTTGCCACGGATTCTGCCACCTCCTGAGCGTTTGCTCCCGGGTAGGAAGCACTCATGGAGATGGTGACGGGGGCAATGTCCGGGTATTGAGAGATGGGCAGTGCCATCATGCTGATGATACCCAGCATGGTGGTGACGATGGAGATAACCGCCGCGATAATGGGGTGTTTGATGAAGAATGGTGACATGGCTGGATAAAGGGGTTATTTCTTTTCAGATTCAGCAGTTACGGAACCCACCACGGTGGTGGGTGCCTTGTAGTGGTAATCCACCGGGGTAAGCTTGTTGACACGGGCTCCGGCTTCCAGATTGGCTCCGTATGCCTGCGCTGCCATCAGAGAGCCTTCTGCCACCACGCGGGCGGATTCCAGACTGTCGTAGCCCATGCCTTTGAGCATCATTTCCATGGGCGTTTTGAATCCCTGTCCGGCGGCAATTAAATCCAGCTCATCCTTAGCGCCGGCCTTATCCAGCACCAGCTCACGGAAGCTGCGGGCTCCGCTCCTGCGCAGGTAGAGCTCTTTCCAGTCTTTCACATGGGCCTGTTGCGGGGCATCATCCGGGAGCTTCTCCCCGCTCTGTTTCTCCAGCAGGGTGCGGAAATCCGGCTCGCCGCTCTGCTTGAGCAGCAGCTCACCCCAATCCTTGACCCCGGCACCGCCCAGCACCATGGCCTCTGTACTCGGTGCCCCGGCTTTGGCGGCGATGGCTGCGCTGAGCATCGGGCGGTCTACGTCCACCACCTGCATGGGCTGCAGCACTTCCTTGCCGTCAGCCTCCTTCACCGGAACATTGACAAGCGCACCCTTGCTGATGGGGAGCATGTCCGGCGTGTTGTCCGGGCGCAGCAGCACCAGCAAATCCTTGCCTTTTGAATTCAGAGGAGCACGTGCCGGTACCAGAATGGAGTTTTCGCCGCCCTGCATCCCGGCGCGTACACGCACAGGCATGCCGGAGCGCAGCAGCCCATCGGCATTGTCTACCTGACCGATGACGGTGAGAGTACCGGTGGATTTGCTCAGCGCGTTGTCGGAGTTGATGATTCTTCCTTTGTGGGGGTAGGTGCTGCCGTCGTTCAGAATCAGGTCAAAATCCTCGCGTTTACGACCGTTACCGGCTGTCATGTTCTTGCGGAAGCGGGTGAAGCCGCTCAGGGCATTCTTACCGCTCACCTGAAAGTCTACCCGCATGGGATTGACGGAGGAGAGCGTGACCAGCGGTTCTGCATCCTGCGGGGATACCAGTGCGCCGATGGACGGCTTACGGATGCCGATTCGACCGTCAAACGGTGCGGTAATAGTGGTGTAGCCCAGATTGATTTGTGCCAGTTGCAGGGCGGCTTCCATCTGTGCTACGGTGGCATCTGCCTTCAGCAGGGCTGCCTTGGCGGTCTTGACGGCGGTGGCGGCATCCGTTACGTTTTTGTCAGACACGGCACCGGGGGCTTCCTTGCTCAGGCGCTCCAGACGTTCATAATTGACGGTGTTTTTTGCCAGTTCCGCGTCAGCCTGCTCGCGGGCAGCCTTTGCGGCAGAGAGGTTGGCTTCAGCCTGTTCCACTTCGGCCTGATAGGGGGCGGGGTCAATGGTGAAGAGTACATCTCCTTTCTTCACCATGCTGCCGTCCTTGAAATTCTGGCTCTTGAGGAAGCCGCTCACATGCGGTCGGATGTCCGTTTCTTCCTCGCCGCGCAGTTTGCCGAACCACTCGCTCTTCACCTTCACATCCTGCCGAATCATGGGCCGCACTTTAACCACAAAGGGGGGCAGGGTTGCTTTTGCATCCGAAGCAGCTTTTTTGTTGCCCTGCTGCTCGCTCATCATCGCCGCATCGGCCACGGGTTTGAAGGAGAATGCCGTGGTATCAATGGCGGTTGGCTTCTCCCCCTTGCCCAGTCGGCTGTTGGCGGAGGAGATGTTCATGGCTTGCACGCCGTTGTCCTTGTCTGCCACTACCGGCACTTCCGTGGCTTTGTCATAGCCGTATTGGCGGAAGAGCTCACTCAGTCTGGTGCTGCCGTAGTCGGAGATGGCCACGAGCTTCTGCTCAGAGTGGTAGCCGTCTGCCTCCTGCACGGAGATGGGGTAGCTCTTGCCGACGGTTACCGGCACCATGTGGGGGACGCGGTTTTTATCCACCACGATGATGAAGTTGTTGCGCATGACCTGACGGATGGCGCTCGGCGGTACCAGCAGAGCCTCATGCTCGGACAGCGGCAGTTTGACGCGCACGGACATGCCGGCGCGCAGGGTCAAATCCTGATTCGGGAACGCGGCTTCAAAGTTGATGGTGCCGTCGCCGCTCACCTTGCTCTCCAAGGCCTTGAACTTGCCCGGATAGGGATATTCCTTTCCGTCATCGGTGATGAGGTAGATGGGGGGGGCGGTCTCAGCTGTAGAAAGTTTACCGTGTTCACGGAATGCATCCAGCAGCATCTTGCCGTTAACAGAGAAGTTGACCAGAATCGGGTTGACGGCTGTGATGTTGGCAAGGGTGGTAGCGGGGGATACCATGTCACCCTGAGATGCCTGTGCCGCACCTGCTACCCCGTTGTACGGAGCCTTGATGACCGTGTAGTCCAGATTAATCTGAGCCTGCTTCACGGCGGCTTTCATCTGGTTCACGCTGGCCTGCGCGGATTTTTCATTCGCCACGGCAGCTTTCAGATTCTGGCGGGCATCCGTCAAATCTTTCTCTGAGACAGCCTTGGGCTCCAACTGCTCGTAGCGCTTCACATCCAGCGCGGCTTTTTCCCGCTGTGCCTTGGCTGCTTCCAGCGCGGCCTCAGATGCCTGCAGGTTGGCCTGTGCCTGACGAAGTTGCGCTTTGAATAAATCATCCTCGATGGTGAAGAGGATATCTCCCTCTTTCACGAACTGACCGTCACGGTAATTCCGGGATTTGAGAAATCCGCTCACGCGCGGATGAATGTCTGTTTCTTTATCGCCCCTCAGGTAGCCGAACCATTCACCGTAGTCGGTGACTTTCTGTTGTCTGATGTTGAATACCTGAATGGCGGGAGCTTTTATCGACTCCTGGTCGGTGTCGCTCCGGTCGTTGTTACAGGCAACGGGCAGCATTCCCAGTGTGCAGCTTCCCAGTGCCAGTGTGATAAGTGTCTGTCTGGTCATATATTACAAGAAATAAGGATTAGGAACACGCTCTCAGCAGGAAGAGGATGATGACGATGAAGGTGACGATGGTGCCGACCCCGATAGAGGACTCTTCCTTACTCTCCGTCGTCTTGCGCGGCGTGGAGATGACAGGAATCGGGCGCGGTTGCGGCTGCGGCTGCTCGTTCGGCGAGCTTGTTACCAACGGCGGTACATTGGCACGGGCGATGGCTTTGAACCTGGCTACGAGCGGCTTTGCCGGTTCCGGTTCAGGAACGGGGGCAACGGACGGGGGCTCCGGCAGTTTTTCCGGCGTGGGATGCTGCGGTAGGGGGGATGGGGAATGGTGCTGCTCTGCAAAGATACGCACGCGCTCTTCCTGCTCCGCTATCATGACGTTGAGGTTGTGAATGAGCTGCGCCGACATGCGCTCCAGCGCGAGGCGCTGAGGCTCTGTGGTGACGCTTTCGTCCGGGTGAGAGGGGGGGTGCTGATTCATGGGAAGTTAGCCGAGGTTGAGTTCGGTCTGTTTGGGCGTTTGTCCAGTCGGGGCAGATGCCGGTGAGGAGACCGGCGTTTCCTGTGACTGAGCCGGGGTAGGGAGGTTGTCCTGCCCCTCCTGTTGTTGGATGGCGTTGAGAACAGCGGTGATGATTTTTTGCCGATCGCTGCGGGTGCTCCATACCAGCTGCAGAAAATCGTTCGGGTGGATATCCCCGTGTTCCCGCAGGAACTGTCGATCTTTCGCATCCGGATACATGACGGTGGCATCCAGCGTGCCGAACAATTTGGCCTCTGCCTTGCGGATGATGCGGGGCAGGTAGGCAATCTCCTGGAACTCGTCTGTCTCCGGCGGCAGGTTGGCCGCTTTCACCGGGGCGGCGTTGCCGGAGATACCGCGCTGGGCGGTCAGGAAAAAGGAGCGGCGGGTGGCTGCTATCAGCAGTGCGGAGCTGGGGCTGGGCTCGCCCAACACGGCATAGTCCTGGATGAATCCGTGCAGTTCCCCCGGTTGCTGGCCGATGCTTGCCAGAAAATCACTCTCCTCCGGCAGAAAAAAGCGGTCTACCGGAGTGCGCGTGTTGAGGTGATAGCGCTCCACGGCTTCTCGGAATAGCATCATGAATCGGTCGTTCCACTCCATGCGCGCCAGTATATACTCTACCGCTTCTCCGGTGCAAGCAAAAATTCTGCCAACACTTATCAAAATTGAAGTTTTTTTTGACATTGTCCTGCGGTCGAATGTGGGCAAAATGGCAGATATGTTGAACAAATCGGTTAGAAGTCGCATCTTACTCTTCATCATGGAACAGCAACCGAATACTGCCACCCCGCCCAAGTCCGCTTCCTTCGCTGCGTCGGAACCGCCGAAGCTCCCCGCACCACCCGCTGCTGAGTATCCGCTGTGGTGGCGCTCGTCATGGATTCCGTTCGTTGTCCTGTTGCTGGCGGCTGCGGCAGGGGATTTGTTGGCTCCCCGTGCCACAGTGCTGTCGGACGGGGAAATAGTTTTCGGGCTCGGTCCGGCTGTGGGCAGCGTGGTGCTGTCTCTGGCCATTCTGCTGTTTCGCCGGGATTTGTCGCGCCGGGAAATGCTTTTTCTGGGCGGGATAGCCTTGAGCTGTGGTGCTGCGCTGGCGGTGAGCGGTTCGCTCATCTGCTGGGTAATGGCCTGGGCTGTGCCGCTGTTCTTTCTGATTATGGTACCCACACGTCGGGTTGTACCGAACGGAAAGACGCACTATTATACGTGGTGGAGCTATTGGTTTTCTGCCCGGCGGTCAGACCGCCTTTCCCGCATCACATCTCTGCTGCCCTGGCTGGTGAGCATCCTCATTGGGGTGGTGCTGTTCATTTTCTTCCTCTGCATTTTTGCCGGTGGTAATCCCGTGGTGGAGCTCATCTGGAATCATATTACCGCAGCATGGAACCGCCTGGTTTCCTTCCTGCGTATTGACTGGGATTTCGGGGTGCATGTGTTGCTCTGGGTGCTGGGTATTCTGCTCTTCGGTCTGTTCACCATGCGTCGCCAGATGACGGTGGATGCACCTCCTGTCGCCCCGGTTGTTCCGGGACGCAGCATTCTGCCGCAGGTGCCGCTCATGGTGTTGCTGGGTATCAATGCGGCGTTCATGATTGTGAATGCTTCTGATATGGCATACCTGTGGTTTCGCCGCGTGCCGGAGGGCGTGTCGCAGACGCAGTATCTGCATGAGGGCGCAGACAGCATCATCTGGGCTTCCGTCATTGCCTCGGCCATTCTCATCTTCCTGTTCCGCGCCCGTGGCAATGCCCGGCGCGGCGTGCTGACCCGTGGTCTGGGTTATCTGCTGGTGGGGCAGACCATGCTGCTGGCCGGCAGTGTGTTCCTGCGGCTCTTCTACCAGATTGATGACTTCGGGTTTACCGTGCGTCGTCTGGTGGCGGGGGAGATGATGCTTTTCGGTCTCATCGGGCTGGTTGTGTTGCTGGGCTATATGGTGGGCGGTCGCTTCATGAAGAGTGCCGGAGCCGGGTTGATGGCGGGGCTGGTTCTGCTGGCGCTCACCCAGGTGAATCCTCCCTCTTCTCTCGCCGGTGACCTCAACATGCGCTTTGGCTCGATGATGGGTGAGGATGGAACGCCAACGGCGCGGTGGGAGTTCTCTGCTTCTGATTTCCGCAGCCGGGTACCTGTTGCCTCCAACCTGACTTTTGCGCTCTATACCTATGACCATTGCAAAAACAGGCTCAGTGAGAGTGATAGAGCCGATTTCCGGACGATGCTCCGCAATGCGGCGGAAAATGTTGAAAGTCGAGCCAATGCAGAAGGCTGGTTTCCCATCAATTGGATAACGCAGCGCGATATTCCGGCAGCGGAGCGTATCCTTGGGCATCCGATTACTCCTAAACCTGTGGAAGTGGCTCATTAAACGCCCTTTTCGCATAAAAAATCAAAAATCAGGCTCTATGGCTCACATAGGGCTTGATTTTGTTCTGGCTGTATGCTAGACTTCGTGTCAAGATGAAAGGAAGTCATTATGTCATCATCGGTGCCGCTTCTCTGGCGGTAGTTTCCTGTGTACAGCCCTATCCTGTACCCACGGTTGGTAATGCCCCGCAGGCTAATGCTACGCCTGCCGCTCCTGCACGCTCCGGGCAATACATCGCTCTTCCCGGTCAGGCTGTTCAGTCGGTGACCACGGATACGGATGCCGCTTTTGAGCAGCAGGTGGCCGCTTACACTCAGGGGACGGCGGCTCCCGTCGGTGTTCCCGCCGTGGTGACTCCTGCTGTGCCGCAGTCGCCGATGGTGCCGACTGCCCCCGTTGCCGCAACTGATCCCATGCAGACTCCCGCAGCCGCCGTGCCGACGGTTGTTGCGCCTGTACCGACTCCGGCTCCTGCCGCTGCACCCATGGTGACCACTCCCGGCATGTCCGTGGGCACGCCTGCCCCCGCAGTCGGCGGCAATATCAATTACAACGTCAACTTCGTGAACAACACACCCGGTCGTCTCTTCATTGAGGCTCAGGATGCCAAGGGCGAGATTTATCCCTGCGGTTTCATTTCGCCGATGCAGAGCATCAATGCCCCCATGCAGAATGTGGCTCCCATCAAGGGGCCGATTACGGTGGTGGTGCGTGACCCGGATAAGCCTGATACCCCGGAGATTCGCCGATACAAGGTTGACCCGCCCGCTCAGTATGCCGGCCGCACCATCGGCATTTCCGTGATTCCCGGCGGCATTTACCAGACCAGTCTGGATGGTGTGGTGGTGTACACCTCTCCGCCCCAGCCGCGTGTGGTGCAGCCCGCTCCGGCTCCTGAGCAGCCCGCTCCCGCGGCTGCCCCGGCACCTGCCCCCGCTGCAGCTCCGGCTTCGGCACCCGCCCCGGCTCCGAACCCGGCAGCCTGAACGCCCTGAGAGACCCGCGTTTTTTTCGTTTCACTTCCTTTTCCTTGACGAAAAGGAAGTGAAACACTTTGGTACAGGCTTGTCAGATGGGCAAACTTATTGTAAAGGAATGGTTATGTGTAAACCATTCAGAGATTACCTCAGCTTGTTGCGGGATTATACCCGCGAGATTATCACCTTCGGTGGCATTTGTCTCATGTGCTTTGTGTACAGCGACTTCAAACAGATTGTGCAGGATCAGGCATCGACCTCCGCACATACGGTGGAAGTCCTGCGCTCCATGGACATGCGGCTCTCACGCATCGAACAGAATATCGACAAATAAACAACGCTACCCCATGAAACCAACTATCCGACGCATTCAGCAAAAAGTGGGGGTAACAGCAGACGGTATCATCGGCCCGCTAACCCTCAGCGCCATCAGTCGCGCCCTCCGCATCCCCGAAACACCGCCGGCACCGGTGTGGCCCACGCAGTCAGAGGTCCGCCGTGGCACCAGCCGATTCGGGCGGCCCGGTAACGAGGAAATGCTCACCTCCATCACGCCTCCCTACCAGCTGTTGTACGAGGGCAGCCCCGTGCGCAGCATCCGCGTGCATGATGCCATTGCCTCTCATGTGCAGCAGGCTTTGCGGGAAGTGCTGGCCCATTATGGCAGCGAGGCGATTCATCGCCTCGGCCTGGATTTGTATGGGGGGTGCTATAATTACCGCCCCACCAGCGGCGGAGGGGCGCTCTCCATGCATGCATGGGGAATTGCCTTGGATTTTTCCCCGGATGCCAACGCTTACAGCTACAAATCGCCGCGGGCTTCACTCTCCCGCCCGGAATGTGAGGCATGGTGGCAGATTTGGGAGGCGCACGGAGCCGTTTCACTGGGGCGCGAGCGCAACTATGACTGGATGCACCTGCAGTTCGCACGCCTCGACTGACAGTAAGCCGGTAAAAATCAATAAATCCGTAAAAAAAGGCTTGCCAAGGTGGGAGGGAGCGGGTATCATCGTGCACCGTTTTCCGCACGGTGGCGCCAGGCGCCCTCTTAACCACCGTTGTAAGGGCCTTTGAGGAAACGGCAACATATTAACCTAAACATAATTACAATGACTAATTCCGAACTGGAGGCTTTGATTGATTCCAAGCTTCCGTCTTTCCGCAAGGGTGACATCGTGAACGGTACCATCCTTGAAATCCGCCCGCAGGTTGTTCTCGTCGACATCGGCTACAAGTCCGAGGGTGTTATCTCCATCTCCGAGTTTGAGGACGAGGAAATCGAAGTGGGCGATCAGATCGAGGTGCTCCTGGAGAGCCTCGAAAACGACGAGGGTCTCGTCGTCCTTTCCAAAGAGAAGGCTGCTCACAAGCAGAACTGGGACAAGATTGTTGCCGTGTACAAGGACGGCGGTCTCGTCAAGGGCAAGGTCAAGAGCGTGGTCAAGGGTGGCCTCATGGTCAACGTTGGCGTGGAAGCCTTCCTTCCCGGCTCCCAGGTGGACATTATTCCCCCGAAGGATCTCAACGAGTTCGTGGGCAATGTCTATGAGTTCAAGATTGTCAAGGTCAACGATGAGCGCAAGAACATCGTGCTCTCCCGCCGCGAGGTCATCGAGGCCGAGCGCAGCGAGCAGCGTCAGCGCTTCCTGGAGACCGTCAAGGTGGGCGACCGCGTGACCGGTATCGTCAAGAACATCACCGACTTCGGTGCTTTCGTGGACCTCTCCGGCATGGACGGCCTGCTGCACATCACCGACATGAGCTGGGGTCGCGTCAATCACCCCTCCGAGGTGCTGCACATCGGTCAGGAGCTCAACGTCCTCATCCTGGACGTCGACCGCGACAAGGAGCGCGTCTCCCTGGGGCTCAAGCAGCTCTCCGACAACCCCTGGGCCGACATCGAGCAGAAGTACCCCATCGGTTCCCGTGTCAGCGGCCGCGTGACCAAGCTTCTCGCCTACGGCGCCTTCGTGGAGCTGGAGAAGGGCGTGGAAGGCCTTGTGCACGTTTCCGAGCTGTCCTGGACCAAGCGCATCACCCGTCCCAGCGATGTCCTGTCTCTCGACCAGGAAATCGAGGCCGTGGTGCTCAACATCTCCGTCGAGGAGCAGAAGATTTCCCTCGGTATCCGTCAGCTCGACGAGAACCCCTGGGCTGCCATCGAGACCCGCTTCCCGGTTGGTACCATCATCTCCGGCGCTGTGCGTAACCTTACCCCCTACGGTGCCTTCGTGGCTCTGGAGGAAGGCATCGACGGCATGATTCACGTGTCCGACATGAGCTGGACCCGCAAGATCAACCACCCCTCCGAAGTCCTCAAGAAGGGCGACGTGGTGGAGGCTCGCGTGCTCAACATCGACAAGGAGAACCAGCGCGTTTCCCTTGGTATCAAGCAGCTTGAGTCCGACCCGTGGGAGTCCATCGACTCCCGCTTCAAGGTGGGCGACCTCGTCTCCGGCTCCGTGGCCAAGATTGCTTCCTTCGGTGCGTTCGTCAACCTCGACGGCGACATCGACGGTCTCATCCACATCTCCCAGCTTTCCGAGGAGCACGTGGAGCGCGTCAAGGACGTCATCAAGGTGGGCGACGCCATCAAGGCCCGCGTCATCAAGGTCGACAAGGTCGAGCGCCGTATCGGTCTTTCCATCAAGGCTGTCAACTACGATCCCGAGCAGCTGCGCCGCGAGACGGCCGCCTTCGAGACCGTGCGTGCCGGCGACATGGTGGGTCTGGAGCAGGCCTTCAACCTCGCTGCCCTGCAGTCCGAGGAGTGGAGCCCCTCCGACAAGTAAAGCCCCGCGCTTTCGCCATACTTTCAGCCCCGTTGCAGTTGCCTGCAACGGGGCTTTTCTATGCCGTAAGCGGGAGATTTCCGGAATCATGACTGAATGTCGCTAAAACGGAGGCGTATATTCTATTCTCACGCCAACTATCGGGGATGCGCCGGTATGCCACTGAGATGGGGATTTTACGCTTGATTGTGTGGGGGCTCCGTGCTAACATTGCCCGCGCTATGTTCTACATTACAACAGCAATTGACTACACGAACGGCTCGCCCCATATCGGGCATGCCTATGAGAAGGTTCTGGCAGATGTACTGGCTCGCTGGCACCGAATGTGTGGCGAGGAGGTGTTCCTGCTGACGGGTGTGGACCAACATGGTCAGAAAGTGCAGCAGAAGGCAGAGGAAGCCGGGATGCAGCCGCAGGAGTATGCTGATATGGTGACGGAGCGCTTTGTGGCTCTTTGGAAGCGTCTGGGAATTCAGTATGACGGCTGGGCGGCCACCACGGATGCCCGCCACAAGCTCTGCGTGCAGAAGATTCTGAGCAACCTGAAAGAGAAAGGCTGCCTGTACAAGAAAGCGTACAAGGGGTTCTATTCTGTGCGTCAGGAACAGTTCCTCACGGACAAGGAACGTGGAGAGGACGGTAATTTCGGCCCGGAATGGGGGCAGGTGATAGAGCTGGAGGAGGAAAACTGGTACTTCAACCTCAGTCAGCATGTGGCATGGCTGCGTGAGTTTGTGGAGACTCACCCGGAGGTGGTCACTCCTGAATTCCGCCGTCAGAATCTGCTGAAAGCTATCGAGCGCGCAGAGGGGGTTGACCTCTGCATCTCCCGACCCAAAGACCGCCTTTCCTGGGGCATTCCGTTGCCCTTTGACCCGGATTTCGTGACCTATGTCTGGTTTGACGCGTTGGTGAACTATATTTCATTTGCCGGTTATCTGGCAGAGGCGGGAAGCGGTCTGCCGGAGTTCGGAAAACTCTGGCCCGCTGCCTGTGAGGTCATCGGTAAGGACATTCTGGTGCCGGCACATGGTATCTATTGGCTGTGCATGCTGCATGCCATGGGCTTTGCGGATGAGGAGATGCCGCGTCTGCTGGTGCATGGCTGGCTCAACATCAAGGGTGAGAAGATGTCTAAATCGCTGGGCAATATCGTTGACCCCAACGACCTCTGCGATGTGTTCGGCCCGGAGGCGGTGCGTTATTATCTGGTGCGCGACACAAAGACCGGTTACGACAGCGATTACGATGCCGAGCGCATGAAGATGATTTACAACACCGAGCTTGCCAACGATATCGGCAATCTCGTGAACCGTTCTCTCAACATGTGCGTGCGCTACTGCGGCGGCGTGGTCAGCCCCGGAGAGGGGGATGATGAGCTCTCTGCCGGCCTGCGTCAGAGCATGGCGAACACGGTGAGTCGTTTCTCTGAGCTGATGAACGCCTACAACACGGCAGATGCTCTGGGGTCGTTGAATGCTCATGTGGGGCTCTGCAACAGCTATATTGAGCAAATGCAACCCTGGGCTCTCTCGAAGGATGAAGCCCGTTTGCCGGAGCTGCAGCGTGTGCTCAATCACCTGCTGGAGAGTTGTGTGCAGGTCGGTTTCCTGCTGGGGTGCGTCCTGCCGGATGCCTCGGCTCGTATTCTGGCACAGTTGCAGGTGGACGGCTCAGCCCTCAGCCCGCAGACGCTTGTCTGGGGTATTCTGAAGCCCGGCCATACTGTGCAGGCTCCCAGTCCGGTGTTCCCTCGTATTCTCTCCCCGGAGGAAAAGGAAAAGATGGCCGCCAAAGCCGCCAAGGCCGCGGAAAAGGCAGCTCGCAAGGCCGCTGCGCAGCAGCAGCAGTAAGCTCTTCTTTATCCGATACGACAAAAGGCATCCGAGATTCATTCGGATGCCTTTTGTTCTGTTCTGTCCTTAAATGGTGAGTCGCGCTCAATACGGTTTTGCGCTGGATGAGCCCAACCTCAGGGGGCAGACTCCGCTGATGATTGCCGCGGAGCGTGGATTTACTCCCTATGTTCAGTTCCTGTTCAGCGTGGGGGCAAAAGCATCCCGAAAAGATACAGCCGGTAACACGGCGTTGCACTATGCGGAAAAGAATTCCCACTCGGAATGCTCTGCCCTATTGCGTTCTGCACGATAAGCGGTGCACGTTTCCTTTGAATACAAATAAGAACACGACCGGCGGCAGGAGAAAAAGCAAGCACGGAGGCACCACTAATGGCAGCCAACTCAACTGTCCCTCTGCGAGTGTTGAGCATATTCCGGGCAGGAACACTGCGCAGGCGAACAGTAGCTCGCATAGTGCGCTCATCAGTGAGATTGCCTGTGATTTTGGAAATGGAGGAGCATTTTTCAGCAGCGCGTTGCCGGAGAATACCATGCCATAGGCAAACAGCGCCAGCTGCAGTCCCCATGAAATGAAGTTGAACACGCCGTCTCCTCCCACAAACAGCAGAAGCGACCACTCACTCCATTCCGCTATACCATACAGTACCCCATACATCGGCAGAGGAAACAGCAGTAGTGCCAGCGGTGAAAATATGGTAAGCCATTTTCGCCGATACACCCTCCGGCAGAGCAGGGCATAGCCCCACAGTGAGATGTAGGAAACCGCCAGTTGAAGCAGTCCGAAAACGACAATCTCACCCATGCTGAACTCACACATCGGGCTGCCCATCATCACCATAAAAATCAGCGCGGTGATAAGCGGGGGTAACAAACGCACCGAGTAGGTGTACGTATCTGCCGATTCCATGACTGTTAGATGCTTACATCTCAGATTTCGTTCAATATAATCCTCGCTGACAGGCCATTTCGGGCAGATGCTACGGAAAACTTAGAAAACACGCGGAGCCGCAAAGCCTAGTGCTGCAAGATGTGGCATGGTTTTGCTATTGACGGTACCAGAAGTTGTGGTATCATGCGGGCATGAGATGCATTCAGTGCGGATTTATGGATGACAAGGTCATTGATTCACGCATGTCCCGGGAGGGGACGTGTATCCGCCGCCGTCGTGAGTGCCTGCGCTGCGGCTACCGCTACACGACCTATGAGCAGATGGAGCGCACGGAGCTGCGCGTGCTCAAACGCGACAACATGACGGAAGCACTTAACCGCGAAAAGATTCTCAAAGGCATGATTAAAGCCTGCGAGAAACGCCCCGTGGGGATGGATCAACTGGATGTGGCCGTGGATGAAATTGTGGCAGAGCTGCACCGTGACCACCAGCGGGAAGTGCCGTCGTATCTGATTGGCATGAAGGTGATGGAGAAGCTGCAGGGGATTGACCCGGTGGCCTACATTCGCTATGTATCGGTGTACCGCCAGTTCCGCACGGTGGAAGAATTCATCGAACTGGTGCGGCGTATGGAGGTGAAGGCCGCCAACGATGCCTTACAACGCAAGTTACCGCTGGGATGATTGCTTTCAAGAACAGTTTGCCGCTGCTGCAGACCGGCTATTGCGTGATTTCCGACTACGGGGTGGAATGGATTGAGCGCGTGTTGCAGAATGCAGCGGATGCTGCGGGGGTGAAGCTGCCCTTCCGCGATGAAATTGCCCGCGCGGTATTGCTGTATCTGGAGCGGGAGTGCCCGCTGCATGCCGTGCCGCTGGAGTACCTCTTTGACCGCATGCGCCGCATGTTGTATGAAGTGGGGTTGCCGCTGATAGCTCAGAATCTGCGGGTGCAGACCCCTCCGGTGGATATTGAACTGGATGCGCTCGCCGGACAGCAGGATTTGCCCCTCTTCTTCTACACAGAGCTGGGCCGCAGACTGGCGGAGCTGCGCCGCATGGGGCTCAATACCTATCATTTCTCCGGCAAGAAAGAGTGCAGCCTCCTGCTGGGGGCTCGTCGCCGTGCCTGTCCCACCCAGCAGCGAGCCCTGGAAGAGCTGGATGCTTTCCTGAACCGCAATCTCGGCAACGCCGGTTGATTTGTCTTGACCGGGTGTCGCAGAATGACGTTGATTTAGGCGGGAATATATGTTAGCCTCGGACAACTGAGGTATATGGGCACAGTGAATGTATTGAAATCGTCTTTTCTGTGCGGCATCTGCATCGGTATTGTCGGTTTTGGGTATCTGGCTCGTCCTGACGTTGTGGGGAGTGTGTTGTTTACCTTTGCGCTGATTGCCGTGGTGAATTACAAGCTGAAGCTCTATACCGGCACGGCGGGGCTCATTGCCAGAAATGAGGTGGGACACATGTTTCTGGTGCTGTTCGGGAATATTCTGGGCTGTGCTGCCATGGCTGCCATGACTCGGCTCTCTGCCATGCCGCTGCAGGAGACGGCGCTGGCGCTTCTGGCCGATAAACGCCTCATCCTCGGCCCGCTCAATGGTGGGTTGCTGGCCATCGGCTGCGGATTCATCATGACCACGGCGGTGACCTTTGCACGGAAAGGAAATTCTCTGTCCATGCTCTTTGGTGTCCGCTCTTCATCACCTGCGGCTTCCCTCACTGTGTGGCAGATGCCTTTTTCTACCTCTGTGCGCCGATGGATTTCTGGGCGGCTAATCTTGGTGAAATCCTGATGTTCTACGCCGCGATTGTGGCCGGTAATTTTGTCGGTTGCAACGCCTACCGCTGGATTGCCGGTTCCAATCCGGAGTAAAAGGCGGCAGAGCCGTTGGATTGGCCGTCTGCACCAATGGCCAGGATAAGGAGTAGGCTGTCGTTCCCATCTGCCGGGAGCGGAAGCGTGGTGCGAAAGTTTCCGTTTTCATCCGTTTGCGTTTCGGCTATCAGCAGCGGTGTTTCCCTTTCATTCTCCCGGTGGAGATAGAAAGACGGTTCATCTGTTTCGTTGCCTCCATCCGATGAAGAAAAGTCGCTGATGCCCGAATCTGCCCTCTGTTCCCATTTCCCCGGCCCCGAGTGTCGCCTGTACTTTCCGAAAAGAAATCCTTCGATTTGCGTGGCATTCAACCGGATGCTGCGTGTACGCTCTGTGTTACCCACGCCATCAGACGGAAAAGCGATACCAATGTCGGTCATGTGTTGCCGAGTGCAGGGAAAAAAGCTTTCATGAAACTGTTGCGATATTATGGATGCGTGGGCCGAATCTCTGCCGGGAAGCCGAACGAGCAGGAGGTGAGCCGATGCCGGGCGGCCGTCTTGCGAGACAACATGTCCCGAGATGTCCTGTTGGAGTCTATCTCCGGTGCAGAGGTGTATCGTGAGTTGTTTTTTCGGGTTCGGAACGGTAACGTATCCCTCCTCATGCTGCGGCCAACCTTTTTCCCGATTGGATATGATAAGTCGATATCCGAGGGCTCCGAATTCTTCCGCAAGAAGGGGAATTTCCACCTCGCGGCAGCCTTGTTTCAGGCGAAGCGGGAGCATCCTCGCCTGCTGTCGGCAGAAGAGCAGTATCTGGGCGGCACTATCTTGCTCCACGGGCTTGGGCAGTAGCAGCCGCAGACGGTGGTGTCGGACTTCTGCTTCCGCGAAATAAAAGGATTCTTCTTCCCTTCTGTCAAGTGCATGACGGCTGATGTTTTGGGAAACAGGCTTCCCATCATGTCCACGGAAAACGATACGGTAATGCGTCACCTTGTCCTGTTCCGCAAGGTGGCGGTCAAGGATGGGGTTCAGGTCGATGCCCTCGCTGCAATGGGCGGGGATGCGAAGTTCCTCTTGCCACAGGATGGCTTCTTCATGTGATTCCAGCCGGAGGCCGCACGGCACGTGACGGACACTCCTGATATTTCCATATGCTTCCAACCGGAGTTGGGTTTCTTCTGAATAGGCTCTCTCTGAGCCGTCCATGAGGGCCAGCCTGTGACCGGAACGGATGATGGGCAGAAAATCCACCCGGGGTAAGGCTGAATTGGTTGAAGAAAGTGGTTTCGGGGGGACAACACGGATATATTGACAACATATTGAGTCATCCCCATTCAGCAAGCGGAGCCGGAGCAGGGATGTGTTGGCGGCAACTTCTTTCGACAATCGGAAGTGTTCTGAAAAGAAGCCGTTCTGCGAAGCCTGCAACTGTCGGACGGAAAGAACACGCTGTTGTTCATCACTCCACTCTGCGCGGAGATTAAGCGAGCTGGGGGCATCTGATAAGTCTTTCACCAGACCATGGAAGTGAATGGTTTCGCCCGCCCGGCATGTTTCTCTGTCCGTGAGCAGAAAGGAGTTATGTGCCGAGTTTTCTGCCACGCTATCGTGATTCCCCAGGTTCAGGGAGCAGGAAGAAATATCGCGCCCGCAAAGGATACGCAGCTCATTGGCTCCGGCATATTCCGCCCCCGTGGGCAGGATAACCGGATTTTGCCGGAATGGGGCGGAGTAGAGGATTTTTCCATCCTGCAGCAGTTGGATGTTACCTGTGTTGATGAAATCCCCGTTTCGGCCGGAGGTGATGACCACGTGGGGGCAGGGGGTGTAGCGGATATCCGTCAGCAGTTCAGAGGCATCTACCCGCAGCCATTGTGTGTGTCTGTCGCTGTCCTGCCCTCCGGCCATATCCAGTCGCAGCAGGAAATGCCCCGGCTCGGCATCATCGGCGGTGAGCTGTTTCCAATCTGCTTGGTATTTCTGAACGCGGTATTCCGGCTTTTCGCCGGGAAAATCCATGCGGATGCTTTGGCCGGATGGCGAGAGGTCGGACAGATGCTGCTCTGCAATGACCTCCGTTCCGGTGTTCAGCAATGGGGCGGGGATGCGGTAGGCTGTCAGTTTGATTGACCTGCACCCCAGCAGGTCAAAGCTGAGATGATTGGGGGTGAGATATTGAGGTAAGGAAGAAACTATTTGGGGTGGGGGAATGGGCAGGATTACGCTGACCGTATGCTCTTTTTGGATTCTCCTGCCCTGTGTGGTGAGAAGCCCGGCGGGAAGAGTTACGGTCAGTTTTTTCCCCCAGCCGCCGGAGAGGCGGATAGTCAATCCGGAGCAACCGTCAGAGGGGTAGACGAGAGCCTTTCCTTTGTCTTGCAACGGAACCGTGAGGGCCGCGGGTTCAAGCTTACCCTCAGATGAAGCCGGGCAGATGCGGATTCTCTGACCATCTGAGAACAGCTCGTGGAAGTCCCCGGAGGCAGAGAGTTGAGCCTGCTGCCCATTCATGCTGAAGCGGAGCTTTCGGAAGAGGCTTTCTGCCGTTTCCTCCAAAGGTGTATTGATGCGTAACTGAACACCGAGGTGCAGCGCCTCATTGGGTGAATCCGGCAGGGTATAAGCCGGCATCAGAAAGCATTGCAGATTGTCTTGTGGCGTGTATCCGAAAATGAGAATGCCGGAGCGGATGGGTTCGTGCTCTGCCGCCGTGGCCTGAAGACTCCATTGCTGCTGTGCATCCAGCGGCTCAGTAGCCTGTACCAGTACGGCATTCGGGGTGGGAGTGTCTGCTGTCAGCTGTCCTAGGGAGTCGCCATAGGCCTTGCCCACGCGGGAAAGAAGAGCTTGCAGCTCCGGGGTCTCTGCATCTCCCCATCCGATGGAAAGATGCTTCAGCCGAGCTTGTTGAACCGTCGCTGATATTTCATCCTCTCCCGACCAGAAAAGATAGTCGACTTCGGAATCCTGAGAGACCGCTTCGCTTTCCCCCTGCGTCAGGACAAGAAACGAGGGAAGCGCAGTTCCGGGTACTTCGACGGCTCGCAGCGCCTCCCCTGCTGCTGCCGTGGCGGACTGCAGCAGCCACAGCAGCAGAATTGCCCCCAATCCGTGTGCGCGAATCTTCAACTCTTTCATTCTACATAATAGTACATCCGTCTGCAATGTGAATCCGCAATTTTTTCTGCAATAAGAGCAGAAAAATGGTAACGTCAGTAGCCGCAGATGAGAATTGCACTTCACTCGCCCGGAACGAATCCGAACACATGGGCTTGCATCCGGGCTTCGCGCTTGCCTTGTGCGGGAAAGAAGCGTATAATGTGGGGCATGAATCTTCCCATTCGTCCCCGTCGTAATCGAAAGTCTGCCGGAGTTCGTGGCCTGATGCGTGAGACTGAGCTCACGGCTGCGCATCTGATATACCCGATGTTTGTGCAGGAGGGGGAGGAGAATACCCCCATTGAGTCCCTGCCGGGCTGCACCCGCTGGAGTGTGGCGGGTATTGCGGAGGAATGCCTCCGTCTGTATGCGCTGGGGATTTCCTGTGTGGATTTGTTTGCCGTTGTCCCGGAGGAGAAGAAAGATGCCGCCGGTAGTGAGGCATGGAACCCGGAGGGCGTGGTGCCGCGAGCCATTCGTGCCATCAAGGCTGCCGTGCCGCAGATGGTGGTGATGACGGATGTGGCTCTCGACCCCTTCAACAGCTATGGTCAGGATGGTCTGGTGCGGGAATATGAGGATGGTTCTTACGAAATCCTCAATGATGAGACGGTGGAGGCGCTCTGCCGTCAGGCTCTCTGCCATGCCCGCGCCGGTGCGGATATCATTTCTCCCAGCGATATGATGGATGGTCGCATTGCTGCGCTTCGTTCCGCGCTGGATGCTGAGGGCTTCGAAAAGGTGTCGCTTATGAGCTATACCGCCAAATACGCCTCTGCGCTGTACGGCCCGTTCCGTGGAGCCTTGGGCAGTGCGCCCAAGTTCGGCGATAAAAAGACGTACCAGATGGATCCGGCTAATGCGCGTGAGGCGCTGCGTGAGGCGGCACTGGATGCTGCGGAGGGAGCCGATTTTCTGATGGTGAAGCCTGCCACGCTTTATCTGGATGTGATTGCCGCCATGCGGGCGGCAACCACGCTGCCGATAGCGGCCTACCATGTGAGCGGTGAGTACCTGATGGTGAAGGCGGCCGCGGCTTCCGGCTGGCTGGATGAAAAGCAGGTGATGCTGGAAAGCCTCCTGTCCATACGCCGCGCCGGGGCAGATATGATTCTGACCTACGCCGCCCCGCAGGTGGCCGAATGGCTGCGCGAGAGCTGATAACCACGCCGTTTCTCCCATGAATCAGCTGCCGCCCATGCCGAAACCCCGCCCATGGTGGCGGAGGACGGACTTCTTCCTGGTGATGTTGTCCGTGGTGGTGGCTCTTCTGGCTTTGCGCCTGTTCGGTGGGATAAGCCCGGTTACTTCGGAGCTGACGATTGCTCCCTATGCGGAGGAACCCCCGGATGCGGCATTGCCCCCGCTGACCCCTCGGCAGGTGGATGAAATGCCGGAGAGCGGACCGCCCGTTCGTTTCCTTATGCTTAATGCGGAGAACTATTTTGTTGCAGGGGAAAAGCAGCGCTCGCGCTACGTGAATCGCCCCAAGCCTGAGCGAGAATGTGAGGCTGTGGCAGAAGTGATAGCCGCAGCTAAACCCGCCATCATCGGACTTGCAGAGATTGGCGGGCCTCTGGCGCTGGAGGATTTGAAGCGCAGGCTTCGTGACAGGGGATTGGATTATCCCCATAGCCGTGTGCTGACGCGAGGTGGTGAGGATAGAGCGCTGGCTCTGCTGTCCATGCACCCGGTGGTACAGGATGAATCCCGCGCTGATTATGGCTTGTTCGGGGTGCAGAAGCGCCGGATGCTGCGCGGGATTCTGGATGTAACGGTGCGGACGGAGGATGGGCGCCTGTTCCGTGTGCTGGGCGTACACCTCAAATCAAGGGTGAGCGATGATTCCGCAGCTGCCGAGTCTCTGCGGAATCGTGAGGCTCAGACTCTGGCTCGCTATATCCAACAGGAAATGAGGGAGCAACCGGGGATGCCCATGGTCGTGTTCGGTGATTGGAATGATAATCCTCAGGATTCATCCGTCAGGCTGATGGTGCAGGGGATGTCGACTGAATGCGCTCTGCGGCGAATGAACCCGAAAGATTCACGAGGCGAGGAATGGACGCTGTATTACAAGCGGGGGAATACCTACAACACCTTTGACCACCTGTTCGTCAATGAGCCGATGAAAAAACGATTGAAACGCGGCGATGCTTCCGGCATTGTTGATATTCCAGCCGCCCGGCAGGCCAGTGATCACCGCGCTATCTGGTGTGACCTGCGCTGAGGCATTATTCGTTTCGCAGGAAATTTGTCTGCCGGATATAGGTTGCCCATTCGGCGTAGCGCTTCATTTTGCGGTCGCTTTTCCAGTCGGAGAAACGGTCTGCCAGATTGGCTGCTTCCCGGAACTGCTTCAGCTCCAGCAGGGAGTCTACAGCGCCGATGGCTGCCTGGTGGAAGACGGACCAATCCCTGTCCGTGGCACCGGCTTTGCTGACGGGATTCATCTCCAGAATGGCCATGTAATCGTCATAGGCCGAGTGGTAGTGACCACTTCTGCTGCAGATGGCTGCGTGGTGCAGCAGCGCGGCATAGCGCCAGTGGGGGGGAAGCTCGGAGTCGGCGGCGCATTGTCCGCTGACTTCGAGTGCACGCTTGATTCCTTCCTCGGTGCCTTCCAGCGTATATTTGTTGGACAGGGTAATCTGCGTATGCGCCCGATCCTGCGGCGTAAGCTGTTCTGCTTTGCTCAGGAGGTGTTTCAGGATGTGTTCAGCCGCTTCACCCTCACCGATGCGGATGAGCACATCTGCCTGCCGGATGGAGGCTTTCGTTGCCAGCTCCGGGTATTTCTCGGCACAGCCGGCATACATGGCCGCTGCTTCTTTCAGGGACTCTGTGGTGCCGATCAGTTCTTTTTCGTAGGCTGCGTGGAAAAGGCTCTGCGCAGCAGTATCTCCGTTGCCGACCAGCTGATGCAGTTCCATGAGTTCTCGGAAGGCTTCGGCATGCATGCTGCGCTCAGAGAACAGATGCGCCAGATGGAAACGCAGCCTGTAATTCAGATGCCGGTTGCCGGCGGATTCGATGGCCTGACGCATCAACTCCGCTATGCGTTCCTCCGTTTCGGTTCTGCGGTCAGCAGGAGAAGCTTTGCGCATGGCACTTTCACGAATCATGTAGTAACGCAGTAGCTGCCGCGGCCGGAAATTGGCGGTGGAGGTATGGGCAAGCTCCTGTTCCACCATAAGCGGGGAATCGTCCATGTTGAACCATGCTTTATCCAGCAGAAAATCAACCATGAAGTCTTTGGCTCGGTAGGGAATGCTCTGCAACACCTGCAAGGCCTGCCGAGCCTTCACATTGTCTTTGCCCATATGGTACAGGAATAGTGCAGCATAGACCTCTACCTTTGCTTCCGGCGTGAAGTAGGGATAATTCAGGATTTCCGTTTCCAGCTCCTTGTTACCGGAGCTCAAGGCGCAAAGCAGACTGTTGGCGAAGGCTGCCGGGCGCAGTCCCTCCGGCGCAAGGCGGGCACAGTCGCGGAACATGATGGCGGCCTGATGCATGTCTGTTTCGGAAAGAATGACGGCAGAATAAAATGTCTTGTACGGGGAATCAAGCGTGACGTGGCTGAGGTATTTGGCAGCATCTTCGGTGAGTCCCTGTTCTAACAAATACCGGGTTTGTTCCAACAGGATGAGCTGGGTGGCATTTTCACCGGGAAAGAGCGTCAGCGCAGTGTTGGCGCAGGTGTTGTCCGGGACCACGCTGTCCGGATTGTCCCGGTTGATGAGGTATTGGAGAATAAGCAGAGATATGGCTGCGCGTTGCGGCTTTTCTATATCTTCTATCCACTCCCGGAGTCTTGCCCTCGCATATTTGCCTTTGGTGAACGCCTGGTGAGCGGCCAGCCGCCGGAATGCCTCCCTCAACAGGGGAGACTCCGGATGGGTGGAGATGAAGTGCAGGAGTGTTTCTTCGCCTTTTCCCTCTGCCGGGGCATTTTCTGCCTCTTCATCGCTATCCGTTTCGCTCTTCCCCAGCCCGGAAAGGATGCTGCCGGTAGTTTTTTCTTTCTCATCAGGGAGGCCTGCCGTTTCTTGTGCGTAGAAGACCTCGGCCAGTGCCAGACGGACGCGCTGGCGAATATCGGCGGGCAGCTCACGATTATCCTCCAGTTTTCGACAAAGGTTGATAGCATCATCGTACTTTCCCTTCTGGCGAAGATTCTCAATTTCCAACAGCTCCAGCACCGGACTGAAATCCGGATTTTTTGCTGCCATGCCCCTCAGCAGTTCCAGCGCAGTGTTGTCCTGGCTTTCCGGCTGTTGCAACCAGAATTCTGCCAGCGCAGCGGCTGCTATCTCCGCAATCTCTGTGTTACGGCTGGCAGCCAGAGTCGGTACAACGGTGGAAAACTCCACATCCGGGCTTTGCCAGGCACAGTAGAGCAGAGCTTTGGCCGCATACGGATAGAGCTTGTGTGTGTCACTGACTTTGGCAAGAAGGTCGGCGGCTTCTTTCATGCGATCCAGCTCTATCAGGGCTCTCCCTTTCCAGAAATACCCCTCTTCACTTTCATCGCCGCTCAGCGTTTTCAGGACTCCAACGGCATCCCCCCGGCGCATGAGCTCAGCCGCTTCCTCTATGGGAGACGCGGAGGCGATGCTCATGAATGCCGTCAGAATGTAAAGAAAAGAGGAGAATTTCATGCCGGAATGATTCTGTTATAAGTGATTCTGTTCTTCCTCGGATTGTGTTGGCGGGTATTTGCCCTCCAGCCAGAGAAAGTTGTTGATAAAGCGCTTGCCACTTGCTGTCAGCGCGGCATTTTTACTGCTGTTCTTGAGCCTGTTGGCGGTGCAGTTCTGTTGCAGGGTTGGCTCTGGCGTGCAGGAGATGACCTCCGGCTCCGTGACGGGCTTGTCTGCCGGATACACGGCCAGCGGTACACCCTCTGCGGTGAAAGCTATATCAAGCGCTGCCGGGCGCTTCTTCCAATCACCCTTGTAAAGGAAAGGATGCCGTTGCAGCAAATCCATGGTGCCGACGCAGGGAACTCGCACCCGATAATGCTCCGGGAGGGTGGCGAGGTGTTTGCGAAGCGAGAGCGGCAATCCGTTCCGGCAGTGCAGCAGGAGCTTTGATATGTCGAAGCCTATCAGGTTTTGCCCGTTGTATATTCCGTGCTTGTTGGCCGGGGGGGAGAACTTATCGTAGTGCTGATTTATCAGGAAGCAGATTTCCAGATGCAGGTGGGCTCGTGTCTTGTTGAGCCCGACTCCGGAGTAGCCCAGCCGCCCCAGCTCATTACCGGTTCCGACCCGCTGCCCTACTTCGCATCGAACCTCTGACAGATGCGCATAGACGGTGTAGAACCGGCCCTCAGGCGTATGGTGTTGAACCACCACGTAGCGCCCATAGTTGCTCAATCCGGGCTGAGAGTTGGTATACACCACTTCTCCGGGAGCGACCGGGTGGATGATATCCAGCGGCTCGCCCTGTTCATCCCGCTTCACCGGTGAGATATCGATGCCTTCGTGCAGCCGGGAATACCTGATACGCCCGTCACTCAGGCGGAAAGGATTGCGGACAAAGCCATACGTGCCGGCTTCCCATGGTTGGGTGGTGACTCCTTCAAAGGTTCGATCCACATAGGTGAAGAAAGCCTTGTTATCCCCACGGAACAGGGCATCATTTTCGGTCGGAAGGCGGTACACCAAATCCACTCCGCCTGCCCACACCCCGCTGATGCTCAGCAGGGCGGTGCAGATGAACCGGGTGAAGATGTGCCGCATATGCCGAAGATGTCTTATTCCTCTGAGAACAGCTGCGGAATCATGCGTCCCGTGGCATCGCGCTTCACCTTGATACCCTTGGGCACTTCGCGCTTGGGTCGCGGGTCTTCATCGCGGTAGCGCTTCTCCTCGATCTCCGGATTGGCGGGGGCAACGGTTTCACCAATCATCTTCAGGTCATAACCGTTGAGCCCATTCCAGATAACGAGCTTTCCGTCACCGATGGGTGTGTCTATCAGCATGGGGGGCATGGCGATGCCGTTCACGACAGGGAGCAATTTGTTGCCGTTATTGTCCAGCGTCTGGGTGTAGAGACGGGAGCGGTACTCCTCCTTGGTATAGAGCACAACGCCGTAGCTGCCGTCATCGTTCAGGAAAGAACGGAACTTGCTGAAATGCTTGAGTGAGAGCATCGGCATGCGGTTGTAATACACGCCATTGTACAGAATATTGAATGAAGCCCCCGCTTCTGCCGTGTCGGACTCCGTGAGGAAAAAGAGGGGATAGGTGGCTTGCTGGCAGCTGCCCAGAAATGCGGCCGCCGCGGCGAGGGGCAGAAAAATCGTGCGAAGGTGTTTCATGAAGAGGAACGGAAAATCTAACGCCCGCCATTCTACTACACATTTCCTCCCATTTCCAGCACAAAGATGCCTGTTTCCTGACATAAAAAAGACCCGGTTCGATGAGCGAACCGGGTCGTATGGGAAAACTGATTCCGCAGCTATCAGCTGAGGGAAGGCTTCTTGGCACGACGGACGGAACCGAAGCGCTTCTGGAACTTGTCGATACGACCCTCGGTGTCCACGAACTGGTTCTTACCGGTGAAGAAGGGGTGAGAGTCGGAGGTGATACCGCAGGACACAACATAGTGCTCCACACCGTCGATTTCTTCCTTCTTGGCGGAGGTCACGGTGGAGCGGGTGATGAAGCGGCGGCCCGTGGTGATGTCCACGAACACTACAGGATTGTACTTGGGATGGATGTCTGCCTTCATAATGATTTCGGGCTGCGTTACCGTCGCAGCGCGCAGCAATACTACAGGTTTCCGGAACAATGTCAAGCCGTAATTTGCTTTTTTTATACCATTTTACGGCATGATTGGGGATAATTGTGAGAAAGTTGGATTGACGTCTCTTCCCGCACCGTGTACCATGTCGTCATGAGTACATCTGTAACGATTCATGACGGAGACATGCGCTGTCGCACGGTCTGGGAACCATCCGGGCAGGAATGCATCACTGATGTGGGCTCTGCAGCCGGCGGGAAGGGGGAATATCCGTCACCTGCTGCCATGATGGCAGCTGCCGTGGCCTCTTGCATGCTCAGCATGATTGCCTGGACCGGCAATCATAAGGGCTTTGAAACGCGTGGGGTTCACATTGCTGCCGGCTATGAAACGGATGATAAAGGCGCTATCACCGCGCTTACATTTGATGTTTCCGTACCTGTGCCAACCTCACCTGCGAACCGCCGTATGATGGAAAAGGCAGCAGAGAATTGCCCGGTGGGGGCGATTATAGCGCCCTCTGTGGAAAAGAAAATCACCTGGAATTGGTCAGAATGCTGACCCGGATGAGTGGGGCTGTCTGCCGGAGCGGTAAAGACTGCCGGCAGCGCTCCGCTCGGAACTCATTGAAAACAGGTGCTTTTTTCAGGTTAAATGAAAAAATGTTAACCTTTATCAAAAAAAAGTCTTGCCAGATGGGGAGAAATGGGTATAATAGCCCCGCTTTCGCGCTTCTTTCCCATCGGGGCAGGGCGTGAGTACAAAGCGGATGTAGCTCAGTGGTAGAGCGCAACCTTGCCAAGGTTGATGTCGTGGGTTCGAATCCCATCATCCGCTCTCAGCACCCGACAACGGGTGTTACTACAGAAAAATAAAGCGGATGTAGCTCAGTGGTAGAGCGCAACCTTGCCAAGGTTGATGTCGTGGGTTCGAATCCCATCATCCGCTCTTTCTGAAAAGCTGCCTTATCGGCGGCTTTTTGATTTTTCGGGTCAGTGCAAAAAAAGGCGGACAACACCAAAATGTAGGGGCAACCAAACACACTCAGATAAAAAGCCTTTTTCTAAGCCCAAACGCCCTTTAGGGGCACTAAACACGATTCGAGTCTACAATCTTTTGATTCTGAGAGATTAGTCGGTTTTGCAGTAATGGCGACTCTGAGGCAAGTGAAAATGTTTCGAACTGACAAGCTACACAGAATCAGCAGTTTAAGCACCCTTTTTCACCGAGTGGCAACCTGAAATGAAACATCGCTTGCAAGGGGATAAAAAGACACTTGCAAGCGATGGACGGGAACCGGGGCTGCCCAAGTGAACAGCCTGGGAGGAATCCTAGGCTGCAAGATGGCTTTTTGAGCGTTATTTCCCCGCCGCAAGGCACAGGGCTGTGGAAGCGAGGATTTTGTGGATGGTGGGCATGGTCTCATTCTGAGCAAGTAGTAAGTCCCATATGCTGTTTCTGATGATCAGCACGGCTCATGATGACCTCTGCTGCCGTGTGGTGATGCACGGCATAGTGCATCTTGTTCTGTACGGAGGCAAAGAAACCCCGGGTAACCTGACTATCCAGGCTGTAGTCAACACTCGTGGCGTAGATATCTGTGATCTTCTGATAAAATCGACGCTCGCTTGCGCGAATTTCCTGTATCTCGGATATAAGGTGCTCAAAATAATCATCATCAAATATCTGACCATTTATCAGACGCTCCTTATCCAGTACGTAGCCCTGCTTGGAGAATGCGTCCAACACCTTGGTTGCCCATGCCCGAAATTCGGTAGCTCTGGCAGAGTTGATGCGATATCCCACAGCGATGACCGCCTGTAAGGAGTAAAATTTGTATTGATACGTTTTGCCATTATCCGCAACTTGTGCAATTTTTGCACAGGTTGAATGCTCGTCAGATTCTCCTTCAGCATAAATATTCCGAAGGTGTTTGGTCACAACACTTCTGTCCACCTCAAAAAGCTGGCCAATAGCCTTCTGAGTAAGCCATACTTCATTGTCTTGCACTCGCACCTCAACACCCTCTGATTTTGAATCGCGGGTAAACACCAGAAAATCTGCTGTACTATTGCGAATCTGTATCTTGCCTTTTGCCATGTGCTATTCGAATATCTTATTCAATCGAGGAAAGTATAGCATATATAGCCCTTTTTACAAGTGTTGATTTATCTATTCCTCGCCGCAAGGCTCAGGGCTGTGGTGGCAAGGATTCTGTGAAAAGGGGGCATGGATTATTTCTTCCTTTGTTTCCATTTATCTAATAAAAAGACGCACTTATACGCAGATGGCGGAGCCGACAATATAAAATCCCGAATTGAACCTTTATCATCGAAGGGCGAAGCTAAATCCAACCCTTCCTCAAGCAAAAATTGTAATCTTTTCTCGTCGTTATAACTGATTATGCCAAGAATAATCATCGATAAGTCCTTCTGTGAAATATTCTTTAACCCAATTGAGCGTACACATAATTTGAAAACATCTAAATGATGAGTTGAGGGAAGTGCTGGCAATGGTGAACATCCCTTTCCCAGCAGGAAAGAAGCCATTTCTTCATTCCTCAACCAAGAGAAATACGGAGCCGCCAGCTCCTGTGTTCTTGATTTATCATATTCAAATAAAATCTCTAATACCGGCTTTGATGGCGCAAGAACGCCGTATGATACACTATCAGGAGTAACTTCGGGTCGCAGTTCTTTGCAAATAAGACGCACCATTTCAAGATTATTTGTTTTGCACGCCTCATACAACAGAGCAGATTGTTCCTCCTCCGACAAAGAATCTCCTTTTTCTTCTACTTGAGCCAAAATTGATTCAACCTGATGAATATTATTCGACCGGATTGACTGCGCTATGGAATTTCGGTAACTATGACATGCAGTCAATAGAAACGGGATTGCAAGAACTACAAGAACAATAGATGTTTTTAACAAGTTCATGAATAAAAAAGGGGGGGCTATCTGTTGCAGGACAAGATATTTGTTTGGTAGAGATTTTCATCAGTCATCTATCTCCTTTACATAAGATAATACTTCCCGGTACCGAATCCGCAACAAAAAATTGCAGAAAGTACAGATTTTCTAATAAATGGACGTTTCGTGGCGGGCATTTTGTTGCGCGTTCCCTGCATTTTTGTTGCCGATGGCGCAAAAACAGAGTTCCTGCTTCGAGTCCGGGCTTGCGCCTTCTTTTCCGGGGGATGCTCTTCGATGCGCCCATCCAGACCGTCGAGACAGATTCGGCTTCGGCTGGCCTACGCCGAAACAGTCCAAAAGCCGAGGATTTGCTCCAAGTAGAGCCCTTGGTCTGGCGGCTGCGTCATATTCTGAACGCGTTGGGCCGGCGGGCCAATTCAATCTTGACGTGTTTGGGCAGAGATGCTAGAGTTCCTGCATGAGTATGAAGTTCTGTTGGGAACTGCGCCCGACGGAGGGAGATGAGGATTTTGGCGAAGAGCTGAACAGCCAACTACCACGGTTGGTGCGGCGCTTGCTTGCCCAACGAGGCATTTCCGGACGGGATGAGGCGCTGCGTTTCCTGAATCCCCGCCTGGCTGAGCTGGAGGATCCGTTCCTGTTGGGGGAGATGGATGCTGCGGTAGAGCGAATTTTTCGCGCAGCTGATGAGGGGGAACACGTTTGCATTTACGGCGATTATGATGTGGATGGAGTCAGTGCCGTGACCTTGTTGTATACGGTTCTGCGTGCGTATGGAATCCGCACGGATTACTTCATCCCCGTTCGCACACGCGAGGGGTATGGCTTGAGCGAAGAAGGGATTGCCCATGCTGTGGAAAAGTGCGGAGGTGTACCGCAGCTGATTATCACGGTGGACTGTGGCACTTCTTCCGTGGAGGAGGTTGAGCGACTGAATGGCATGGGGGTGGATGTGGTGATACTGGATCACCACGAAGGAAGCCCGTATGGTCGCCCACCAGCCGTGGCTGTGGTGAATGCCAAGTTGGAGGAAGACAGCCCCTTTACCTATCTCTGCAGCGCCGGGGTTGTGTTCAAACTGGCGCATGCGATGCTGAAGCTGCGTCGCCTGCCGAATTTTGACCTGAAGCACTATCTGGATTTGGTGGCTACGGCCACGGTTGCGGATATTGTGCCGCTCGTGGGTGAGAATCGCCTGCTGACGCGTCATGGCCTGCGGGTGATGGAGCGCGGCGGCAATGTGGGCATTCAGGCGATTAACCGGGTGACGGAGCTGAATCGCCGCCCAAGCGCCAGCCATGTGTCTTTCCGCATAGGCCCGCGGTTGAATGCGGCGGGGCGAATGGACAGCCCGATGGATGCGCTGCACCTGCTGATGACGCCGGATCCGGCCAGAGCCATGCAGCTCGCTCAGCGGCTGGAGGAACATAATCGCGCCCGCCAGCAGGAGGAGGAGAAAATCCGCCGCGAGGCGATGGAGATGCTGGAGCGTGATTTTGACCCGGAAAAAGACCGGGTGATAGTGCTGGGCTCGCGCACTTGGCATCCCGGTGTGGTGGGGATTGTGGCCTCTCTGCTGATGCGACGGTATCATAAGCCCACCTTCATCATCTCTCTGGATGAGCAGGGAGTAGGAAAGGGCTCCGGGCGCTCTGTGCCGGGAATTTCGCTGGTGCAGGCGATTCACCATTGTGCGGATACCTTGATTTCCGGCGGTGGGCATGAGATGGCTGCCGGGCTGGTTATTCGAGAGGAGATGATAGATGCGTTCCGCCGGAAGTTTGATGCCTTTGTAAATGAGACCGTATCGGCGGATAAGCTCAAGCCGGTTCTGTCTGTGGATGCGGAGGTTTCATTTCCTGAGCTGACGCTGGAGCTGCTTGATAGTTATGAGCAGCTGGAGCCCTTCGGTAATTCGAACCCGCAGCCGGTATTCATGAGCCGCAATGTGATGCTGTCAGATGCTCCCCGCCATTTGCAGGGGAATCATCTGCGCCTCTCTCTGCGGCAGGGCTGCTGTGAGTGTGATGCCATGTATTTCAACGGTGGGCATTTGCGCTTGCCGGATCCTCCGTGGGATATTGCTTTCACAATTGACCGCAACGTATGGAGAGGCCGCACTTCCGTGGCTATATCAATTCAGGACATCCGTCCTGCAGAGTAATGGGAAAACGTCTTATCAGGCAACCCCGCCGCAGGCAACAGAGGGATGAGGACACCCGCCATGGTGATTGGCGGGTAGAGCTGGATAATCCGTGGGAGGCAGAGCACCTCCCCGTGCAGCCGGTGCGCAATCTGTTCCAGAGGACGCGGGCACATGCGAACTATCTGCGGAATGTGGCGGTACCGTATTACGGGCAGGGGCTATACGGTGCGGATGATGTTCAGGACTGGGAGCCTGCGCATGGCCTGAAGCGGGTTGTCCGTCTGGCGATAGCGCTGTTGGTGCTCTTGCCGCTGTCCGTAGTGCTGGTTTTTGCGCTGATGATGCAGTTGTACCATGCCGCCCCGACCATCAGCGATATCGGATTCTGGTTGTCGGTGCCGGTGTGGTTTTCGGCAGTAGGGGCGTTACTGTTCGTGTCTATCAAGATTGCGCTGGTGATGGAATCTGCCCTGGTCTATGTGTATGTTCTGGGGCATGAGCTTACGCATGCTCTGGCAGCTCTGGTGAGCTTCGGTAAGGTGCAGTCGGTCCATGTGGATACAAGCGGCGGCTATGTGGAGACGGATGCAGATAACCTCTTCATTGCCCTTTCTCCCTATTTTGTGCCGCTCTGGATGCTGTGCTGGCTGGGGGGCGTGTATGTGCTGAATTACTTCCTGCCTTTTGAGGCTTATGAGGCATGGTTCTACGGAGGGCTGGGATTCTGGTGGGTTTTTCACCTGTACTGGACGGTCTGGATTATTCCGCGTGAGCAGCCGGATATGTTGGAGAATGGGCTGGTGTTTTCCACGCTGTTGATTATGCTGGCCAACATCGGTATCCTGCTGGGCATATTGTGGTGTTTTGGCGTGGTGAGTCTGAGTGGCTTTGCGCAGGAGTTCCGCCATTGTCTTCGTCTGTTGTGGGCGTTGTTTACGGATGTGGGGGAATGGCTCTGGTTGCTGCTGCGTATTGCCTCAAAATAAAATCGAACCCAAGGGGGTGGATGCCTCAAAATTAATCGAACTTTAGGATACACAGTTTTTAGAACTATTCAAGCCCAAAGTTACCTTGGTGCCCAACACCCTAGCAGG
>SUVN01000012.1 GCA_015061985.1 Akkermansiaceae bacterium | reverse complement strand
GCCGCAAGGAGAAAAACCTTGCGGCCTTTTCCGTTATCTCGCGAGCGCAGCGAGCTTTCACGGGGGAAAGCCCCCCTTTCACGTGAAGCGCAGCGAAACTTTCACGCGACAGCTTTCACCGCGTTCCCACAGGGCGTGACAAGCCACCCCCGGCCCGCGACCCGTCTCCGCTCCTGGTGGGGCTACGCCGAGGCAGGGGGCTCAAATAAAGGCCGCAAGGAGAAAAACCTTGCGGCCTTTTCCGTTATCATGCGAGCGTAGCGAGCTTTCAAGAGGGCAAGGCCTTCTTTCACGTGAAGCGCAGAGGAACTTTCACCGCGTACCCACCGGAGCGACAAGCTGTAGAAAGCGCGCGGGCGAATGCCCGCCAAAATCAGAGCCCCGTAGGGCGATATATAATAGCCCGGGGTGAAGCCGCGGCAGCGGCGTAACCCCGGGAATATACCAACATATATAGATGAACCCCGTTCGGGGTTCCGGTTTGTTTCTTCCGTTTTTCCCGGGATTTCGCTGCTAAAGCAGCTCCATCGCCGGGCTATTATATATCGCCCCTCAATCGGGGCTCACTATTCCGCAGCCCTTTGGGCTGCCGTGCATTATCACTACCGCCGCGACGGCGGTAATTGCACTATCCTCGCAGAGGATAATTTCGCTCATGGCAACTGCCATGAATTACGCTGCCCGTCAGGGCAATTTCGCTATTGAGTATCAGAAGTGAAATTCTGCCCTTGCGGGAAGAATGAAATCCGGCTTGCTCCGGGTGAAATCGGCTCATGATAGCTGATGTATTGGCTCGCTTTGTTCGCAGAGAATAAATCAGCTCTTGTCAGTGCTTGACTCCTTTGTAATAATGCGTTAATGGTAACAAAACTCATTTGCGCCAATTTGCCATGTTTTGTAAAAGACATTCGCATAAATGCAATAACGGAAACAAAAGTCCTTTGAGAAAATACATGTCTATAGAATAAAATATTGAAAATATAATAAATTACGAAGATTTGCGAATTTTATAAGTTTTTATAATAAAAAGGAGGAAATGGATTGACTAGTTCTCATAGGTTTGTTACATTGTCGACAGGAGGAAAGAGGTATGAAACGTTGGTGTATTCAGGAGCTTGTTGAGTGGAAAAATAATCCGCATCGCAAGCCTTTACTGTTGCTGGGTGCGCGGCAGGTGGGTAAAACCTGGCTGGCTCGGGAGTTTGGCCGACAGTATTATAAAAATGTAGTCTATGTGAGATTCGATAGGGATGATTATGTGCGGCAATCTTTTGAAAAAGACTACGATATCCCTCGTTTGATGGATACCTTGCAGGTGCATAGCAGAACGCAGATTGTGCCGGGAAAAACACTTATAATCCTTGATGAAATACAGGAATGTCCTTGTGCGCTTACCTCACTTAAGTATTTTTGCGAGGACGTGCCGGAACACCATATCATCGCAGCCGGTTCTCTGCTGGGGCTGTCAGTTCATACCGGAACCGGATTCCCTGTGGGCAAGGTAAATCGCTTGAATCTCTTTCCCATGAGCTTTACTGAGTTTTTGGACGCAACGGGATTTGGTATGTATGTGGAGCCCATCCGAAAGAGGGATTGGGGAATGTTGCGCACCTTTCACGACAAGTATACGGAGCTTTTGCGACAATACTACTTTGTCGGGGGAATGCCTGCTGCTGTGCAAACATTTGTTGAAACGCGCAATCCTCATGCAGTGAGACGGGTACAGGAAGAGCTGTTGGGGGATTATCGTAACGATTTCAGCAAACACGCAACGGCATCTGAAACTCACTATATTACGCAGATTTGGGATTCTGTCCCGGCACAACTTGCCCGAGAAGACAAACGTTTTATTCATTCCGAGGTGGGTGAGAAAGTGCGGGCTCCTCAGTTGCGTGGCCCTATCCGTTGGCTGGATGATGCTGCTTTGGTGCAGATTGTTCCGCGAGTGAGAAAGCCCGAGCTACCCTTGTCTGCTTATAAGGATGGTGCGTTCAAGATGTTCTTTTTGGATGTGGGGTTATTGGGCGCTTGTTGCCATTTGCCGCCATCCGTTATTTTGGAGGGCAACAGCATTTTTGGTCAATTCAAGGGAGCTCTCACAGAGCAGTATGTGCAGCAGCAATTAAGAGCTGAATGCGGTATTTCTCCTTATTATTGGTCTGCTGAACGAGCCCAGGCAGAGGTGGATTTTCTCATTGAATGTGATTATCACGTCCTGCCTGTGGAGGTAAAGGCTGAGAGGAATCTTCAGGCTAAGAGTCTGCGTAGTTTTTGCAAACGTTATCAATACCCCGTTGCTCTGCGTCTTTCTTTGAGTCACCATGATATCAATACTGTACACATTGCACACGATGAGCATAGTTACACTGTGGTCGATGTTCCCCTTTACGCCGTTTCCGCAGTGCCTGACGAAATGGCGGCGGTATTTCCGTCTTTGCCGTTTTGCTGAGGCTTGGTGAACTCTCTGCATGTGTTGAGATGGGGGAATAACATCTGATGGCTCTTTTTTATTTCAGATAGGTCTGTTCTTGCCAGAACAGACCGACTTTACTCTCCTGAGGCAGGTTCAGATACCGCGTGCGGAGTAAATCCGTACTGCGGTGGCCCATTTGGAGTTGCAGCTCGTGCAGGTTGCGGAAATGGGCGGCGTGGTAGCTGGCGTAGCTGTGGCGGCAGATGTCCTGCGGCCAGGGGCGCGTCAGGCGGTTCCAGCCCGCTCTCTGTCGCACCGCTCGCCAGTGGTGCAGCCATTGCGGCGGGCAGATGCGTTGCGGAGCAGCGCACCGGGGCGTGCGTTGCAGCATCCGCAGCAGCGGCGGCAGCAGCGTCACGGGGCGCGCGCCGCCCGTCTTGCTGTGTTGCGGGGCTATCAGCACGCGTTTGCCCGGCAAATCCACATCGGCCCAGGTGAGCCGCGCCACCTCGTGCGGACGAATCCCTGCATAGAGCATTAGCCCCACCGCGGGCAGACAAATGCCGCCCTTGTACTCCCTCGCGGCCTGAACCAGCTGCTCCGCTTCCTCCGGCGTCAGAATCGGCACCGTTTTTTCCACCACGCGCGGGGCTTCCACCCGCGCCACCGGGTTCTCGCTGCACCACCCGCGCTTCATTGCCGTGGAGAACACCCCGCTGAGCGTCAGCCGCGCTTTCTGCCGCTGCCGAGGTGTCTCAAAAGCCGCATCAATATACGCAGCACACTCCTCCGCTGTGATACTCCGTACCCGCCGCCGTGCCAGCTCCGGGCAGCGCTTCATGAATCGCCGCGTCACATAGCGGAAATCGCAGAGCGTCCGCGCCCGCCTGTGCTGCCGCGCTTCCAGAGCCGCTTTTACCGCCTTGTCAAACGTCACCGTACGCTCCTGCCGCTTCAGCTCCTCCTCCCCCGCCGCAATACACCGCAACGCACGCTTCACTCTCCCCCGGCCTGCCCGGACAGCCGCACACGCCACCTGCGCCGCTTCCAACAGGGGTAATTTCGTGTTTTTCAGTAATGCTAAAGCCGCTGTTTCTTCGTTTGTCTGTGATATGGTATTCATAAAGTTGGTTGCGAATTCGGAATTCGTAGGAAATACAGCACAACTACCGAGAAATCAATCCTGATTTGAGTACATTTCATCCAAAAAAATGGCTATCAATACACTTATTGTGTCAACAGGGACGGGCATGAAGAGAATCAGTTCGCTCAATTATTTACAAATAACGGGTATTCTGCTTGACTTACGAATTCCGAAAGCGTAGAATACAGCGAAAGATAGATTTCGTCTTTAACTCCTACACTAGTCTTTCCATGAAACTTCATCTTCCTGTGCGTCTGTTCCGCACCATTGTGACCTTGTGTTCTCTTGCCGTAGGGATTGCTTCATCGTGTTATGTATCATCTGCCGTTGTTCCGGATGGGTACAAAGAGGTCATTATCGCGTTGGAGGAAGAGATGACCAGTCTGGATCATACCGAGGGTAATCGAGCTTTCCTGGTGAAATCGGATTTGTTTTTTGACGGACTCTCCTCTCCGCTCATGGGTGAGGATGCAGAATCCTGGTATTTCTCCGGCTCATCGGATATTTCCATAGACTTTGAAAAGGCGACTGCGGGTGTATTTGTTGTTGCGGATGCACATCTACTGACGTTTGCAGAGTTTGGAGAGCTTCGTTTCAGTGGGAACAAGGATTCCGACTCCTATGCCGTCTATGGTGGTGTGATATATGGGGGAGAGAGCAGCACGATAACGCTGAGCGACAACAGTAGCGTGGAGTTCTGCGGGAGCACGGTTTCCGGCTTCCTCAGCGCCTACGGCGGCGTGATTCGTGGAGGAAGTAACAGCACGATAACGCTGAGAGGGAACGAGAGTGTGGAGTTCAGCGGGAACACGGTTTCCGACTCACTCGGTGCCTTCGGCGGCGTGATTCAGGGAGGAAGTAACAGCACGATAACGCTGAGCAACAACGGGAGCGTGAGGTTCAGCGGGAACTCCGGCATAGCGATTAATGGGAATTCCATCGGCACGGTCACGATAACGCTGAGCGGGAATGAGAGCGTGGAGTTCAGCAATAACTCCTCTAGCGTGATTCGTGGAGGAAGTAACGGCACGATAACGCTGAGCAACAACGGGAGCGTGAGGTTCAGCGGGAACTCCGGCATAGCGATTGATGGGAATTCCACCGACACGATCACGATAACGCTGAGCGGGAACGAGAGCGTGGAATTCAGCGAGAACTCCTCTAGTGCGATTTATTGTGGAGAGAACAGCACGATAACGCTGAGCAACAACGGGAGCGTGAGGTTCAGCGGGAACTCCGGCAGCGCGATTGATGGGAATTTCAGCGACATGATCACGATAACGCTGAGCGACAATGAGAGCGTGACGTTCAGCGGAAACTCCACATATGTCTCTAAAATATCTGCCTCCGGCGGCGCGATTTATGGGGGAGAGGACAGTACGATAACGTTGAGCGGGAATGGGAGCGTGACATTCAGCGGGAACTCTGCTTTTACTGAATCTCTCTCCCACGCCTATGCCCGCGCAAGCGGCGGCGCGGTTAGTGGCAGTACGATAACGCTGAGCGGGAATGAGAGCGTGACATTCAGCGGGAATACTACTTCCGCCGTCTACGACAGAAACTCTGCCCATGGCGGCGCGGTTAGTGGCAGTACGATAACGCTGAGTGGGAACGCTAGCGTGGCGTTCAGTGGGAACACTGCTTCCTCTTCCGACGACAACGCCTATGGCGGCGCGATTTATGGGGGAGAGGACAGTACGATAACGCTGAGCGGAAACGGTAGCGTGGTGTTCTGCGGGAATATGGCAATCTCTTCTTCTACATACTCCTACGCCTACGTCTGCGGCGGCGCGATTGACTCTATCGGCAATCTGAGTATTCAAAATAATGATGCCGTTCTGTTTGAGAAAAATGCGGAGATTATCAGAGATACATATCGTCTGCGCAGTATTCATGCCGGGGGAAGCGGTGATGTGATTTCTCTGTCCGCAGCAGAAGACAAGAGCATAGAATTCCGGGATTCGCTATACATCGCTTCCGAATCAACCGTGGAGTTGAATGCTGATTATACGGATGCTGCGGGCTTGGTACACAAGCAGACGGGGGATATTATTTTTTCCGGAGCTTACGCAGAGCAACACCTCAATGAATTGCTGTCGGCGGCAGGGTTGGAGAGATCTGCGATGCGTGCTGAAATCATGGAGTCTCTTCGGACGGAGGTGAATGCTTTGACGAGTTTGCACGGCGGACGGTTGATAGTAGAGGATGGGGCTATTTATCGAGGCATGGGCATTACGGCTGCAGAAAGGAGTGCCTCAACGGTGCTGCTGAAGGATGCCAGCCTGAAACATGCCGGTTATAAGCTGATCTTCAATGAAGGCACAACGATGGAATTCTCTGGTTCGAATGTTGTTTTTGCGGATGCGTTGGAGATGGTCAACGATAGTGTGTTGCGGTTTCACGTTGGCGATTCGTGGGGAAGCAGTGTTCTGTATGGTTCGTTGAATGTGGGGGAATCTATGCAGTTGCAACTTGAAGGTTCAAGCATGGAAGAAAACTGCGTGTTGTTATACGTGTACGAAGACGTGACCGGATGGGATGAAAGCCGAATCTCCGTGAGTGGGGGAAGTTATCAGGCATCCGACTTCACATGGGTGGATAATATGCTTGTCCTGAATTACAATGCTGATACCTTTTCTCCGCTTATAAAAGGTAAACATGTCATAGATGAGCGTCAAGAGTTAATACATGTATTTCGTTATTTCGAGGATATCAGCTTTATAACAGCAAGCTTTTCACCCGCCTCCCTCGGCGGAGCAATTTATGGGGGAGAGAACAGTACGATAACGCTGAGTCAGAACGAGAGAGTGACGTTTAGTGAGAACACGGCTGACTTCTCCAACAGCTTAAACGCTTACGGTGGCGCGATTTATGGGGGAGAGAACAGTGCGATAACGCTGAGTGGGAATGCGAGCGTGGGGTTTATCGGAAATGCGGTTTGTGGCTCCATTACTGACTACGAAACAGACACTTACGCCTGCGGCGGCGCGATTTGTGGGAGCCGGAGCAGCACGATAATACTGAACGAGAACGAGAGCGTAGTGTTTAGCGGGAATACAGTTTCCGCTTCCTCTGCCGAGTTTGCCAATGGTGGTGCGATTTATGGGGGAACTAACAGTACGATAACACTGAGCGGGAATGGGAGCGTGGAGTTCAGCGGGAACACGGCTTCCTCTTTCTCTTCCAACGCCTACGGCGGCGCGATTGATGGCAGCACAATAACGCTGAACGAGAACGAAAGTGTGGTGTTCTGCGAGAACACTGCTTCCTCTTCCGACGACAACGCCTATGGCGGCGCGATTGATGGCAGCACAATAACGCTGAACGAGAACGAAAGTGTGGTGTTCTGCGAGAATACGGCTTCCTCTTTCTCTTCCAACGCCTACGGCGGCGCGCTTGATGGCAGCACAATAACGCTGAACGAGAACGAAAGTGTGGTGTTCTGCGAGAATATGGCTTCCTCTTTCTCTTACAAGGCCTACGGCGGCGCGATTGATGGCAGCACGATAACGCTGAGCGGGAACGGTAGCGTGACATTCAGCGGGAACGCGGTTTCCTCTTCCTCAAGTGGCTACGGCGGCGCGATTTATGGGGGAGAGAACAGCACGATAACGCTGAGCGGGAACGGTAGCGTGGAGTTCAGCGGGAACGCAGCTTCCGGCTTCGGCGGTGCAATTTATGGAGATAGTAGCAGTACGATAGAGCTGAGCGACAACAGGAGCGTGGAGTTCAGCGAGAACAAGGCTTCCAGTGTCCATTCCTATACCCGCGGCGGCGCGGTTAGTGGCAGTACTATAATGCTGAGCGGGAACGATAGCGTAGAGTTCAGCGGGAACACAGCTTCCGGCTTCGGTGGCGCGATTTATGGGGGAGAGAACAGCACGATAACGCTGAGCGGGAACGAGAGTGTGGCGTTCAACGGGAACACGGTTTTCTCTTCCTCAAGTGGCTACGGCGGCGCGATTTATGGCAGCAGGATAACGCTGAGAGGAAACGGTAGCGTGACGTTCAGCGGGAACATTGCTTCCTCCTCCGCTTCCTCCTACGACTCCGTCTTCGGCGGTGCAATTTTTGGAGTTCTCGGTAGTACGATAGAGCTGAGCGACAACAGGAGCGTGACGTTCAGCGAGAACAAGGCAGATAACGGTGGCGCGATTTATGGGGTTGATTCCAGTACAATAACGCTGAGCGGGAACGAGAGTGTGGAGTTCAGCGGGAACACAGCTTCCGGCTTCGGTGGCGCAATTTATGGAGTTCGCGGCAGTACGATAGAGCTGAGTGACAACAGGAGCGTGATGTTCAGCGAGAACAAGGCAGATAACGGTGGCGTGATTTATGGGGATAATTACAGCACAATAACGCTGAGCGGGAACGAGAGTGTGGAGTTCAGCGGGAACACAACTTCCCCAGTCTCTGGCAATGCCTACGGTGGGGCCATCAGTTGTCTCACGATACTCCTGAGCGGGAATGAAAGAGTGATGTTTTGTGATAACACAGCTTCCTCTACTGACAGCAATGCGTACGGCGGCGCGATTTACTCGTCCGGCAATATTAGGATTATGAGCAAATCTTCCGTGTTGTTTGAGAAGAATGCTGAGGTTAGCAACGGTATCTACCGTCTCCGCAGTATTTATGCCGATGGAAGCTATGATATAAGTTCTCTGTCTGCCTTGGCGGGCGGAAAGATTGAGTTCCGAGATTCTGTGTATATTGCCTCCCGTTACAGCGTGGGAATGAATGCTGACCATAACGGGAAGAAGCAGACGGGAGATATCATTTTTACCGGCAAGTACACTGAGCAACACCTCAACGAATTATTGGCAGCAGACGGCATTGCCCGCACTGCAACGAAGGAGGAAATTCTCAACTCGCGCACGACGGAGGTTCTTGGTATGACGAACCTGTATGGTGGGCGTTTGCGTGTGGAGGACGGCGCGGTGTACAAGGGCTACGGCATCACGGTGCATGAAGGTGCTGCCGCCTCAATACGGGTGAAGGATGCGGCATTGGAGCATGCCGGATACGATATCACGCTGTGCTTCGGCTCTACCCTGGAGCTTCAGGGAGAAAATCATATCACCGGAACGCTGGAGATGAGAAGCGGCAGTACGTTGCAATTCCTGCTCGGGGAGGAGAATAAGGGAGCGAGTGTCATCTCTCTGGCGGGAGACTTTGTTTCCGAAGGCGGGGTGACGTATACGCTGAAGGAGTATGAGCTCGGCACGGAGTATCGGCTCATCAGTATGAGTGGGAATCAAAGCGGCTGGGACACGGATGCTCTGAGTTTTGTTGGGAAAGACGGGGCGGCTTTGAATGCATCTCTGTTCTGCTGGGATGCCGGGACACTGTATTTCACCACGGAATATCGTATTGACACGGAGGTGGATTTTCACGGATTCGACGCATTCCCCATTACCGGCAGCGGTATCTACCGGGTTTCCGGGGTGTCAGAGATTAAGGCTGCGGACAGGATATCGCTGGGCGATTACTGGACGGGAACTATTGTGCTGGAGGACTGTACCTCCGGCGGTATGGAGCTGGATTACTATGCGAATGCGACGTCCCGTCTGGTCATTGACGGACTGAGTGGGTGGTTCGGCGGGCATTCTTCTCGGAATGTGTATGTGAATGCGCTGCTGGAATTGGAGGACGGCGGGCTTTGTGTGACGGATAACAGTCGTTGGACTTATCATTTCAATGGAGGCATCCGAGGAGCAGGTGATTTTGTAGTGTTGACCCGCAGTGCCTATACACCCACATACATCTTACGCGGGGATTTATCCGGCTGGGACGGAGCGTTCCGTGTGCAGCAGAGTGCCAAAAGTAGCAATGCTCCCACGGTCAGTCTGCAGCTGACGGACGGCGGCGGGCTTTTCAGCGGGACAGAGGGAAGCGGTGTCTTCCTGGAGCGCTTGGGCACGCTCAATGTAATCATCGGTAATGCTGATGCGGAAACGATGATGCAGGGCGCTATCATCAACACAGGTGTGGAGCGCGCGGGAACTCGGGAGTATGGAGAGTTGAATCTGACGGTGAATCATGCCACGACCTTCAATGGCTCAGTGGATGTGACGAAGCTGACGCTGGCCGCTGGGGCGACTGCTGCGTTTAACGAATCGATGATGGCAGAAAGCGTTGAAATAAATAAGAATGCCGTTCTGTCCCTGACAGGGAACCGTGAGGTGGAACAGACTATCGGTGCATTATCCGGCAGCGGTAATCTGTCTGTCAACAGCGGTTCAGAGAGACAAGTGGTGAATATCGCGAGCATCAGCGCTTTTGCAGGTTCTTTCTCCGTGAGTGGTGCAAACAACACGCTTGCCCTGAACCTGGCAGCGCAAGATGTATTGACGGCTTCCCGCGTGACCCTGGCAAGCAATGCCATGCTGGTACTGGGCGGATGCGGTACTTATGATTTGAGTGGGGGTAAGAATCTGGCTTCCGGGGTGAGTCTGGGAGAAGGTTGGAGCGGTATTGTACGTCTGAGTGGTGCGGTGCTGACCGGGGATTCCTTGGCGGGGCTGAGTAATGCTGACTCTATTGTAGAACTGGTCGGGGTATCCGGGTATCTGAGCCGAGCGGATTCTGTTGCCGGCGTCACGCATGACCTGAATCTGAAACTTACGAATGCCGGAGAGATATCAGCCCTCAGCATAACAGATGGTTATCAGAAAGATAAGCACATCTTCACAGGCTCTGTATGTGGTACTGGTACATTTGCTCGCGCGACATCTAAATGTGGCACGCTGACGTATATCTTTACCGGAGATGTTTCTGACTGGGAGGGTAAGTTCAGCCATGCGCCGGAAAAGGATATCGGTACGGCTGGGCTTGCATGTACTCTGCTGACATTCAACGGTAGCCGAGAGGTTAATGCTGCGGTTACAACGAATGGTAATGGTGAACTGCACGTGACTGTGGATGATGAACATCTGGCTGTCGGTGAGAAGGTGACGATGAATGGAAGCATTACCGCCGATACGCTGACGGTGACAGAGGGTACAAGAGTAAACCTGAAGAGTGCCGTAAGTGTAGACACCCTGCGCACGGCGGGGACGGTGGATTTGGCTTCCGGCATCGCTATCGACCAGGGTGAGACGACTCTTGTGACGCGGGAGGAGGCAGATATGGCATTGTTCTTCGGAATCGAATCCACTGAAGATTCCCTTTATGGTCTTCGGGAAGATAGCGTGTTGCGGCATGTCTCCATTTCCGGCGGAGCAGAATACCTGATGCAGAATCTGGAGCTGGAGAATGTGAGCTATACCGCTGAACAGTCTGCGTTGACTCTGCGGCAGGTGGAATTTACCGGGAATTGCATGTTCTCCGTAGGTGCAACCGGCACAATCCTGTTGGATGAGGCAACTCTTTTGCTGAGTGTCGGCTCGCTCGAAGAGAGCGCTGACGGGGTGCTGGAACTGGATTATTCCGACCTGTTCCACTGCACGGCAAGCGGAGAGCTTGAAATTACCATGGATAAGGATGTTGACTCCCTGCTTTCTGCCGGGTACAATTCTATCACGCTGAATCTGGGAGATGATGTGAACTATGATAATCTGAACCTGACGCTGAAAGGGGCAACTTATACCGGTAACAGTCAGGGTGTAGCGCAGTTTGCTCTCCTCGCCGTGCCGGAGCCGACATCGGCCACGCTGAGCCTGCTGGCGCTGGCAGCCCTTGCCGCCCGCCGCCGCAGGAAATAACGGCCGTTTTTCTCTTAGCCGAAAACAATAAACAATGCCGCCGGGAGAGGGGATTTATCTCTCCCGGCGGTGAATTGTTGCTATCTGTGAAAGCTGCGCGTGAAAGTTAGCACGTGAAAGGGGCTTACGCCCCGTGAAAGCGCGCTGCGCGAGCGAGGGATTGGGAATCAGGCGGCAGAGGCGGATTCTGTGGGGGAGAGGTTTTTGTAGCGCTCGAAGATGGCGCGGGGGTCAGCCTGCTCGGCTTTCAGTTCGGAGAAGATGGAGTCGCGCATGCGGAGGGCGGCCTCGAAGGCTGCCTGTTCGGAGCCGTATTGCTTGTCGGAAAAGTAGCGGGTGAACTGGTTCCACTTGCGGCAGATGCTCAGTCTCCAGCCCTGGAAGGAGGTGGTCTCATAGGTATAGCGGGTGATGTTGCGTTGTGTCATGCTTGTATGGATGTGTTTGGATGTTGATGAATGGGGGCGCTTTTTCGTTGCGCCGGATGCATCATCGCACATCGGTTGGGGATTCGCAATCTAACACGCTAATTGTTTCGTGCCGTGTTATAACAGGATGAGGGAAAGGGGTGCGGGCTGCGCCCGCACGTGAAATTGCACCTGCGGTGCAGTGAAATTCTCGCCTGCGGCTCGAGCGAAATTATCCACGGGTGTGGATAGCGAAATTACCGCCCGGTCGGCGGTAGTGGAGAAGAATGGCAGCCCGCAGGGTTGCGGGATGATAGGATAGGGGAAAGGGGGGTGCGGGCGATGCCCGCACGTGAAATTGCACCAGAGGTGCAGTGAAATTCTCGCCTGCGGCTCGAGCGAAATTATCCACGGGTGTGGATAGTGAAATTACCGCCCTGTCGGCGGTAGTGTAGAAGAATGGCAGCCCGTGGGGCTGCGGGATGATTGGATGGGGGAAAGGGGTGCGGGCGGTGCCCGCACGTGAAACAGGGACGCAAAAAAAGGAACTGTTCCGGTTGGGGAACAGTTCCGTTTGAATGAAGAAGACTTTTTGTAAGAGGGGGATTAGCGGATGGTCTTGACCGTCACGGCTTCCTTACCCACGCGGTCGCGGAGGTAGTTCAGCTTGGCGCGACGCACCTTACCGCGGGTCACCACCTCAATCTTGGCAATCTTGGGGGTGTGGATGGGGAAAGAGCGCTCCACGCCTTCGCCGTAGGCAATCTTACGAACGGTGAAAGCCTCGTTGATGCCGGCGCCACGCTTGCCGATAACGATGCCCTGGAAGATCTGCACACGCTCCTTACCACCTTCAATCACGCGGCAGTGTACCTTCACGGTGTCACCAACGTTGAAGGGAGTCACGTCCTTCATCTGCTCTTTTCCGATTGTATCGAGAATGTTCATTCCTGTATCTCCTTGTTTTGTGTAAATGGTCTGTGAGCCTCCCGGCTCGGGTGGGTGCGACAGTCTACACGATTTTTGGCTGCTTGGCAATCCAAATTTCACTTAAAATTGCATTTTTTTTGTGTGTGGTGTCATAATGTGCTGATTTTTGGTGGTTTTGGGTGTGTTTTGGCGGGGGGTGGGCAGGGGGAGAAATGTTTTGGCGGGCTGAAATAATGGCGGTTGGGCGAAATTAGGATAAACTTCTGATTGACAATTGGTGCAGCATGGTATATAACGCGCGCATTCCCCGCAGGTAAGAGCCCATTATCAAGCAGAATCCGAACTATGAAGAAAACGCGTAACTCATCCATCAAGCGCAAGATTCGCAACTGGACCGCCGCAGATTCTGCGGAGCTGTACTGTGTCAACGGCTGGAGCAACGGCTATTTCAATATCTCGAAAGAGGGTGAATTCATGGTGAAGTTGCAGGATTCGGACGGCAGTTCCAAGTCGGTGAGCCTGTATAATATCATGAAGGGATTGTCGGAGCGCGGGACGGATGCCCCGGTGCTGCTGCGTTTCCGGGATTTGCTGCATGCCCGTATCGATGAGCTGAACAAGAGTTTCAACAAGGCTATCAAGGAAGCCGGCTACAAGGGCAAGTACCGTGGGGTATACCCCATCAAGGTGAACCAGCAGCGCCAGGTGGTGGAGGAGATTGTTTCCCACGGTGCGCGCTATCACTACGGGCTGGAGGCCGGTTCCAAGCCGGAGCTGATTGCCGCCATGGCGCAGATGAAGGACCCGAAGGCGTACCTGATGTGCAACGGGTACAAGGATGATGAGTTCATTGATCTGGCGCTCATGGGGATGCGCATGGGTATCAATATCTGCCTGATTCTGGAGATGCCCAATGAGCTGCCTGCCATTCTGCGCCGCGCAGAGGCGCTGGGCGTGGAGCCGCAGCTGGGGGTGCGAGTGCGCCTGGCCTCCAAGGGCAGCGGGCATTGGAATGAGTCTGCGGGCGATAAGTCCGTGTTCGGGCTGAATGCGGCGCAGGTCATCGATGTGGTGGATGCGCTGAAGGCTGCGGACAAGCTGCATTGTCTCAAGGTGCTGCACTATCACCAGGGCTCTCAGATTCCCAATATTTCTGTGGTGCGCGGTGCGCTCACGGAGGCCTGCCGTATCTATATTGACCTTGTGAAGGAGGGGGCACCCATGGGCGCGCTGGATATGGGCGGCGGTCTGGCGGTGGATTACGATGGCTCGCAGACCAATTTCCATTCTTCCTGTAACTATACCATTGAGGAGTATGCCCGAGATATCGTGGAGATTGTGGGCGAGATGTGTACACGGGCAGATGTGCCGCACCCCAATCTGGTGACGGAGTCCGGCCGCGCCGTGGTGGCGTACCACGCGGTGCTGGCGTTCAATATTCTGGATGTGACCACGGCACCCGGTATGGAGAAGAGCATGCCGGCACTGCCGGAGGAGGCCAGTGATGTGCTGCGGGCGCTGGATGAGACACGCCGCATGATTACCCGCAAGAATATCCAGGAGTGTTACAATGATGCCATTTATTACCGCGACCAGCTGCGCGCGGAGTTCTACCACGGCAAGGCCAGTCTGCGCGAGCGCGGCCTGGGTGAGGCTATTTACTGGCATATCATGGGGCTGATTGCACACCGCATCTCGGAGATGAGCGAGATTCCCGAGGATTTGAAGGAGGTGTCTGACAACATGGTGGACTTCTACTACGGCAACTTCTCCGTGTTCCAGAGCCTGCCGGATTCCTGGGCGATTGACCAGCTCTTCCCCGTGGCTCCCATTCAGCGTCTGGATGAACGCCCCTCGCAGAAGAGTGTGCTGGTAGACATCACCTGCGACTGCGATGGCAAGGTGGATAATTTCATTGACCGCGAGGACGTGGCTCGCTCCCTGCCGCTGCATGAGGTGGGCCCGCAGGAGACGTACTATGTGGCGGTGTTCATGGTGGGCGCGTATCAGGAGACGCTGGGCGATTTGCACAATCTGCTGGGTGATACCAACGTGGTGAGTGTGCATCTGGAGAACGGGCGCCCCGTCTACACCCAGGAGGAGGAGGGTGACAGCGTGGCGGATGTGCTTTCCTATGTGAAGTACGATGCCAAGGACCTGGTGGCGCAGTTCCGCAACCTGGCCGAGCGCGCGGTGGAGGAAGGGCTCATCACTCCCCGCCAGCGCCGCGATGCTCTGGAGGCCTACCGCAACGGGCTGAGCGGTTACACCTATTACGAGCTGTAATGTTGTCGATATTTTGAACGATGAATTCCAAATTATCGACTGTAAAGTATTTTTTTCAGGTGCTGAGCAAGAGCGGCATTCGCGGTAAGCTGAGCATCCTGCTGGGCGTGCTGGCTCTGGGCTACCTCATATTCCCCCTAGACCTCATCCCGGATGCCCTCATCGGCCCCGGTCAGATAGATGACCTCTTCTTCATCCTTGGCGCGCTAGGCTTTGCTGTGCAGACCTACAAGAAAAACCTGAGCAGGAAATAAACCAAATACCGAGTGCTCATAAGGGGATTTTGAAAGCGGCGCGCAGAGTTGATGCAAATGATGCCGATGCGCGCTGATAACAAAGCTGTGTTTTCCGGAGTTAATCAGAAACGGCATGAGAGGAGACTGCAAACAGAAGTCCGTTGATTTGTAAGTGGAGCGTTTTTGGGGCGCTTTTTCCGGAAGCCCGCCCATTCGGCGGGCTTTTTTGTGCCCTCTCAACGCGGGGAAGATGGGTAGGAGAGTTGCTTTTATAGTTAAAAATAGTTGCGAAATGATGAAAATGTAGAGAAAAACGTGCTTTTATGGTCAAAAGTAGTTGACAAAAGTAGCAAACAAGATACAATAGAGCCAGCCCCGATAGAGGAAATGCCACAAAGGCATACTCAACGGGGGAGAACAACAAACGCAATAACACAACAATGATTACGACTCTTACGATTGCCACGCTGACTCCTTTCATGGTGGCCGACACCCAGGAGCAGGTGAACAATATCCTGCAGGAGACCACCGCTTCCTACAGCTGGACCGAGCAGAAAGCCGAAAGCCTCATTGATACGGATGAGTGCCGCAATGGTGCTAGGGCTTCTTTCAGCTACATCCCCGGCACCACCTCGCAGTGTGTGGATGACTGGAATCTGGCCTGATTCCGCATATTCCATCAGGGGCAACTCTAGTGTATTCCGGGGTTGCCCCTTTCTCATACCTGATATAGCCCTATGATATTGCTCCTCACCAGCAGTTGGGATGTGACAACAGATGTCCTGATGCCGCACCTGACGGCTCGTGCAGAGGTATTCCGCTTCAACATCGACCTCTGGAGGGACTATAGCTGGAATATCCACCACGGCGGCTTTGAATTGGCTGACCCCACCGGGCGCATCTGTACAGAGAGCAGCACCGGAGCCGTCTATGAACGCAAGGTCATGTTTGACCCGCCCTACATCGACATCCCGGCAGAGGGCAGCCCGGAGTCCTGGATGCGGGAGGAGGTGAGCCTCATCTGGTCCGGACTCAAGGATTTAGCCTTTCATGAGGGAAAACTGGTGCTCATCCACCCCTCCCCGTACGGCACATGGTACAAGATGCGGCAGATGCGCCTGGCGGCGGCATATTTTCCGGTGCCGGACTGGCAGATGCTGCATCGCAGCGCGGTGCAGTTGGCCTCTCCCATCGTGTGCAAGACCAACGGTGCCCAACCGCTGGGGCAGGGGCGGCATCTCACCGTCAGCAAAGTGGATTCTGCCAGACTCGACACACAGTACCCATGGTTTCTCCAGCAAATGGTCAGCAACGCTGTGGCAGATGTCACCGTGGCGTATGTGGCGGGCAAGCTTTTTGCCAGCGAATTACCCTGCCAATCCGGCGCAGTGGATTCCCGCGTCCGCACCTTCAACGGAGCCGACTCCTGGCAGCCTTGCGAGCTGAGCCGTGATGAGCAGCAACGCATCATCGCCATGATGCAGGAAACCGGACTCTCCTTTGCGCGTCTGGATTTCATGCGCACCCCGCAGGGCTTGCAGTTCCTGGAGTTCAACCCGAACGGGCAGTTTGCCTGGATAGATTACCACAACGAGCGCGGACTCTACACCGCCATTGCGGATGAAATTATGCGTATCCACCGCAAACACATCCCCGCCTGACCCCATTCCCCGCCCCATGACCCGCCACCCCCACCTGAAGTACGCCCTCCAATTCCTCACCTACATCCTCCTGCTCATCCTCTTCTTTTCTACCGCTCTCTACCTCCTGGTGTTCATCTGCTTTGCCTGAGTGTGCCGAAGTTTCAACAGATTCGTTACACAATAAACTCCGTACTTCCTCCTCCTTTTTATCGCTGCCCTGGTCCTCGGCCACTATCTCCGCGCCCCGGAATCCCGCCCGCATGAGCACCACCATTGCGAACACCCCCACTGCTGCCCGCATGCGGTTGGCGAGCATGTTCCTGAATAATTAAAACGCCCCGTCTGATTGTCGTTCTCGACCGAAAATGGATCTGTGATGAGGTTTTTTTGTTGATGTGTACAAAAATAGCTCAAGAGATAAATAAAAATAGAAAAATATTTGTTTTATGGGAGAAATGTAGTAGTATTCTTTCTGTCCTTTGATTTACAATGAAGCAAGGTATAAGAGAAACAGTATTCACGGGGGGCATGTTAGGGGATGCGGCATTGGGGAGTGGCAGCGGGCATGCTCTGGCGCAGCAGTTGGCCGCAGCCATCAATACGCCAAACTGTACGGTGTATGATAAGGCGATCGACAGCGTGTACCTGAACACGCATATGGGTGGCTCGCAGTTGCACCATCTGGTAGATGGTCAGCATGACATTTTCGGGGCATTTGAGGCGGCCGCACGGGCTTTGCCGGGTGATAGCCTGTGGCAGGAGGTGATGGGGACGGCGCAGCATTTGGGCAAGGATTTGTTTTCCGTGTCCGGGCTCCCCGTTGTTTCTTTGGAGCCAGGGCAGTATCAGGTTATGAGTGGCTGGCTGCAGGAGCATTTGCATGTGCCCGGTCGTTGGTTGGGAGATTTGCTTCAGATTAACGGACTTGAGTTGTTCAGTGGGATGCTTTCCGTGGCTGCGGTGGTCTTGGGATGCCGGCAGGCAGATGCGCAGCGGTTGGCGGAGCTGAGTGCGGCCAGTGGTCTGGCAGGTATGCTGACGGCGAATCCTATTGGGCTTTGTGCCGCGGTGGTAGCACTCGTCCTCGCATGGAAGCAGCAGGGAGCATCTCCCGCTCTGGGAAAGGGGCTGCTGGTGGGTGGCGGTTCTGCCGGGGCTGCGTTGGCGGCAGGAAGTGGGGTAGCTGCTTTAGGCAGTGGAGTAGTGGCTTCAATAGGGGGCGTGTTGTTCAGTGTGGTGGTGGGCATGTATGTGCGCCGTTTCCTGTTGCAGAGAAAGATTAAATCCCGCGTCTTTTCCCGATTGTTGTATAACGTGCGGTATCGCTTGTTTGTGTGGAAAATCAAAGCGATGCTTCGTTGGAAGAATTTCTTAGCCATAAGGGGCAGAGATTGATTATCCCTGCCCCTTATGTGAATGTGTTGTTAAGAATCCGTTTACGGGATGAAACGCTCCGGGTACGGATGTGTGCCGGGAAGTTCTGTTTCCGTAGGCGTTTTCTTGACCAGGGCTTGATTCCCTATCTTATTCGGCTTCACTACAGTATTGGGTGTTGCCGGAGTTTGCTGCTCTATCGGTGATGAACCTGAGCCAGAGCTTGGATTTTTGCTCTTACCCTGTCCCAGAGGTGCCCCCTTGGTTGAGTACCCGCCATTGGGAGTATCTATGATGGGAGACGCGAGTCCTTTTGGGGTTGGTGGTGTTGGGGCCGGCTGCGTAAGATGCGGTTCAACCGGCCCTTCCTCTTTTTTTTCTCCAGTACACAAGGCGATGATAATGGAAATCAACACGAGAGTTAATGCCCCAATAATGACGAATCTTTGGTTTCTAAAGTGCTGAGCCGGAATGGACTTGTGCTTTTTGGCTTCCTCATATAGTTTCAGAGCAAGCTGTTGAACCGGTGATTTTTCTTCATCGTGTGGCGTGGGGGACTGAAGGTATGAGCTTTTTTCGCGTGTATAAGTAAGCACCGAGTCAGCAGCAAGTTTCGTATTGGCGTATACTTGAGCCCACAGTATACTTAGCCCTTTTTTGTTTTGTAAAGAATAGGTTTTTATCTGATGCTTCAGACATTCGAGCGCCTTGTCATCTGACGGATTGATTTGTCCTTCCCATTTGTGATTTGGCGCGGTATTCTGCAGCATGGGAGAATATTGAGCAATGGCATTTTCAGCCCATTGTTTGGCTGCATTGAAATCGTATTGATAGTTCCCATCCGCTGTCCCTCTGTAGGCATCGCAAAGTTCCGGGCAGTATCTACCCCGGTACTTGATTTTGCCGCTGACGTTGCTGACTTCGGATTGAAGTTCCAAGTCTAAGTAGGCTAAAGCCAATGCTCTGACTTCTTTCTCAGAGGCAAGCTGGCTGAAGATAATGGTAAGTATAATTTCCCGCCCTCTGAAATCAGAGATTCCTTTGAGCCGCAGATTGCGGAATTCGACACTCCATCCATCTTGGGAGTATCCGGCTGACAGCGCAAAGATGGCATCCTCTTCGCATAGTCCACGATGCCAGTTTTCTATATCAATGGGGGGAATCTGATTATCGGGGGCAGAAGGTAGTTCGCAATGCTGCCAGTGGTAGCCCTTGCCTTGAACCCCTGCTGATTGAATGTAAATATGCATAGAATGACTAATGTGGGTAAATACGTCTCTTGAGTTTGTTCAATGTGTGTTTGAAATTATTCTTCAAACATTCACATCCTGTTATTATTTCCTGCCTCAATCGATTTTTGGTGGAGGTGTGGTTTTCTTCGCTTACAAAAGGAACCTTTTCCCATGTGCTTTTCTTATCGGTGCAAGTGAGGATGATATCTGCCGGAAATTTGGTATCGGCGTAAAGCTCAGCCCAAAGCAAACGAAGTCCTTCCGTATGTTGCAGGGAATATGAGAGAATATGTTGTCTCAGTTGTTCAACCGTAGAAGTATCGCTTGGTTTTAACCGGCAAACAATCTTATACTCGGTCTTCCTGTCCTTCAGTTGATCTTTATAGCGCGCAATACTTTTTTCTGCCCAATCTTTTGCTGCGACAAAATCGTACTGGTAGCTTCCCTCCGGGGTGGCAGTATAGGCTGCGGCGAGTTCCGGACAGTAGCAGATTTCATTTTTCTCTTGAACATTTACGTTCAGGTAAGCCAGAGCAAGTGCTCTTGCATCCTTCTCAGATGAAAGCTCGGAAAAGATAATGTTGAGCGCAATCTGTCGTCCCCGAAAATCAACGATTTCGGGGAGCAACAGATTGCGGAACTCGATGCTCCAACACCCTTGGGACTTACCTGCAACGAGTGCAAAAGTCTCATCTCCCTCGCATAACATCTGATGCCATGCTTCGATTTCAGATGCATGAGAGGTACAGGGCGAGGAAGATTGCCAATGGTAGCCTTCCTGAACTCCCGCTGTTAGGACTGTCACCTGCATTACAGTTCGATGTATGTGCCCTCTTCACCGGCGTGTAAAGAATCAGAAAGCATCTTTGCGAGTTCGCGCGTAGCAACTTTGGCCAGACCTGTATTAGTAAGACCCAACTTAGCCCCCAATCCGGGCTTAATAAGTTGAGCTAATTGGGAAAGTCCATGTTCTAACGCCAGTTGCAAGGGCGTGGCGCAGTTTTCCGGTTCATAGTCGCCGACGCGTATGAAGTGAGCTATGTCTACTTTTTTCCCATTCCCGTCTTCTTTCTTGGTGTAATGTGAGAACTCCATACCTCCCAGAGTTTTCACCCATGTGACAAAAACTCTGATATTCTTACTCTTGAGAATGTTGTAGAAGTTCTCGTAATACTCTCTGAGCTTGTTGAGCATCTCATCCCTTTGATTCCAATATTTTTCGCAACGGGAAAGAACGATGATAACCGTGTGTTGGTTTGTCCATTCAGTATGCTTGTATAGGTTTTCGATGGAATTGATTTTGTTGTTTCTCGTATTTTTCAGAGGACTTGACATGAGCGCCGGCGTATCAATAGCGAGGAAGCTCACAAGAGAATTCTGTAGAATATCCTGAGCTTTTTACTTTTCTTCGGCATTACCTGTAAAGTATTCACCGGGAAGATCGGTAAATCCGAATTTGTATCTGAATTTTTTGTAGAGCGATAAGCTCAGCAAATCGTCATCTTTTACTCTTTGTTCCCCTGAAATTTCAAAATATCTAATATCTGTGCTGCCCTTTAGTCCAATCTCCTCCTCTGCTATGGCGTGAAGGCTAGTTTCTTCAATCATTTCGAGCATTTTCTCAAGTGCTTCTTGCAGCCTTTTTTCGGTGCTGACCCCGGCATCCGTGGTTGGGTCAATGCTGAAGTTTACTAATTTTTCTTTTTTGATTTGCTCATACATGGAAGTAAGGAGCGAGGTTTTACCTACACCCCGAGCTCCCACAAAGCAGAAGGGGATGGGGGAGAAATCGTACACCGTTGTGTTGGCTGCCTTATCTGAAAGGGCGTCATTGTAATCGTATTCTATGTTAATCATGGTATTCAGTAGTATACAGGTTGAGAGTTAAATAAACTTGCTGATAGTAGAGGAGAATGCTTTGACTGTGGAGTTCCATGTGCGTGAAAGAGCAAGCATGGAAGTGTCGCTCTTGAAGATTTCCGGCCATACTTCGGGAGAGTGCGCTCTGTAGAATTCATGCCACCTGCGGTTAGCCTTTTTATACCCGTCGTGTCTGGTCCAAAGGAGATAGAACTCATCCACCAGGGCAGCCAGAGCGGCGGCAGGGGTACCGAGGATGTCTCCGACATTGTTTTCTTCTTCGGTATCGAATATTTGTTCGCTCGCTGCGAGGGATAATTGCCATGCTGTTTCTAGTTTTGTGCGGCAATGTTCCAGAGTATCTCCGGGCATGTGGATAGCAAATGATGTTGCTTCGTATTTGGGTGCGTTACTTAACCGATTGGTGATGGAGGTCAGGCGCGGAAGAATGAATGCCCGGAATTGCATTTTGAAGGTTTCGATGTTTTCGATGGCTTGAACCATTCCGCTTGCCTCATCTCCCAAATCGTTAAGGAGTATCTCTTTGAGCGTTTTCCAGAAGTCTGCATCCTCTTTTCCTGTTAGCACGAACGCCAAGCGTCCGCCATCCTGCCGTGTTAAGATATCGCACAGTTTCGCGCGGGCATCATCAACCATTTTCTTCATGGGGATATCCAGATCGGAGAAAGCAGAAATGAAAGCTGCACGCAGTTTGTTTTTGCCATCACTGAACCACGTTGCCGTTTCTGTTATGTTACTTTCGTCATGATTTAAGTCCGGGCATTTGTTGCGCATCGTCGTTATGATATCTTTAATATACGGTGATAGGCTGCCACCGTTTTCTTCCAATTCCGCTTTCAAGTCCCGGAACTTTTTTTCCAGATTAGCAATGATTGAGTCTGTTCTTTCGCTTAATTCCAGTCCCTCGCTTGCCGGGCTGAATGTAGGTAAGGCGACTTTTGCCAATGCTGCCACTTCCTCCAGAGCGGTTTTCAGCCCACCGGTCAGTTCGGCATAGTTCTTCATCAGTTTATTGTCCAGCTTGGGGATTTGACTGACAATATCCTGCAAAATGGAATCAAATTGAGAGCTGACAGAAGAGGCATCTCTGGCATCCAGAACCTTGAGTTCACGGGTCTGTAATTTGGCGTTCAAATCGTCAAGGAAGCGGTTTGTCGGGGTGTCACCGGCGCGGCAGTTCAGAACCATGTATGCCCAGTCCTGAGCTCCGAATACGCGATTGGATTCTTTCACCACATCGTAAAACTCAGTGTATTTCTCATCGATGGTCTGATCTCCCGGATCCAAGCGCTTCATGAAGAAGATGATATCCATGTCTGAACTGAGCTTTTCCATAAGTGCCTGTTTGGCGCCGGGAGTGAAGTCACCGAGTCCGGGCGTGTCACAAATCATGAGACGTCCGATGTCTTGCTGCGGGAAACAGCAGTGGATTTCCGCTTTCTTAATGGCATACCAGTTGGTATACTTCGTTTGGCATTGTTCATCGCATTGGGCAACATAGCGGCGGATTTCCTCTTTTGGAATCCGAATATCACTCTGACCGAGAAGTCTCTTGTATGAGCCGTAATCTTCCTTGAGCTTTTCCAGTCGTTCCAGAATTCGTTTTTGTGCTTCTTTTTCCAGAGTATCTTTTTCCGGGAGGTTCAGATTGGGCAGGTCATCAACGGAATCTAATTCCAGGTTAAACGCTCGGCAGAACGGTCTCAGAACCTCATCCCTGAATTCTTTTTTGGAGTAGGGGGTAACAATGGCGTAGGCATCCCCCGTAGCGACTGAAGAATCGTGCCGAATGTAGGAACAGGCACCCGTTACATAGTCGTTGCCGGTGGGAATGGTTGCTTCATCCAATCCAGTGAGGGCTTGCAGGAAGGTACTTTTACCCTGCTTGGGTACACCTACGATACCGATGTTGATAGTATCTCGCGTAGCTCTCGCTTTGAGGCGGCGCAGTTCCTGTTTGAGCTTATCGAGTAAGTCAGCAGAACTGTCTATTTTTTCATCGACTCTTCGGAGTTTACCACAGGTAGCAGGGTCTTCTTTCATCCTGCTTTGCATGTCTCGGCTTTTTTCTTTCAATTCTTCCAACGCGCCAGTGATAGCCGAGAGAGAATTGAGCCGTTTGATGATTTCCTCCTGTTGTTTTTGCCGATTGTTAATGATGCCGTTAATGATTGTTTCTCTGTTCATGGCGTAGATAGTGGTGGTGTTATTCCTGAATTTCGGGGAGAGGGTCTTTACTCTTGGAGAGGCGCTGGAGTACTTCTGTGAGTGCTGCGGGTGAGAGAGCTAAGAGTACCGAGAACCACGGACTTGCGGGGAGAATCAACCCTAACAGCGCAAAGATGACTTGCACCGATGTTTCTCTGACTTGCTTAGACTCTTTCTTGCCTACTTTGCACATGCGGCTCATGTGTTCGCAGTTGTTCGATAGGAGATTATATTTCCCCCATGTGTCTGCGTGGCAGAGAATCCAGACTGCACGATTGCGGTGAAACAACCGTTTTTCTGCTGTATCATCTTTGTAATTGAGCGGCCCGCCTTTTTCTTCGGCATAAGGTGTGATGTTGCAAAAAGTGTCGATGGTGTCCAGTTTGATGCGATTGACCTTTTCCGGGACGCGTGGGGTGGCAAAATGTATCACCCAATTAGATTCGATGACGATGCCGTGATGCCGGAAATGCAACAACTCCGGGTCGATAGGAGATTTGGGCAATGGTATCTTGATTCCGGCTGACTCTTCTGCCAACTGTCTGATTTCTTCCAGCGTGTAGTGCAGAGGGGTCCACCAGTGCTGACCGATAGCTGGATTGTCCTCGCATTGGCGAATTGGAGCCTCATCCATACATTCGGCAACGAAGTCATCTCCCGGGTAACTTCGCATACCTTCGATGACGGGTGTTTGTAACTTCTCTTCTGCGCGTTTCAGTACATCATCTGCATGTGGAATAGGGGTAGCCGGGCAATGTAGTGTCCATCCCCATGGGCAAAAAGAGTCCTTGCCATGAATGGCCATGGCTATTTTTCTGACCTGAAATTCAGGGCTGGTCATGTCTTCTTTCGTGCATTCTTGCACGATGACTTGTTTACCCGGAGCAGCAATGCCAAAGCGTATTTTGGTAGGAAGTCCTGTTTTTTTCAGCAATTCTATATTTTCAACGGCAACAACGGGAGTCCCGGGAATGATGGAGTTCCACTCGCTGAAAGGGATTGTGACAATGCTATTCTGCTTGTCAGAGCTGATACTTTGAATGAAATGTCCGAGAAGGTACATGATGAGAAATGATTTGACGTGATGTTAGAATATCACTCAAAAAGTAAAAGTAAAACAAAAAAGATGCACAAAAGAAGAAAAATAGAGAAAGCGAGATACAAACGTAATCTTTTATAGGGTGGTGTCGGGCGTTTTCCCGGTGCGGTTTTCTTTCCTCATGGTCTGGAGGAGGAGGGGGAGGATTTCCTCTGTGGGGATGGGTTTGTTTTCCAGCCAGGCGGTGAGGATGGGGGAGGCGAGTTGGGCGAGGGTTTGGGTGCGGACGGTGCAGCGTAGGGTGAGGTCGGCGCCCGGGTCGCCGGCGGTGACGAGCCAGAGGTCTCGCTCCCCGGGTTGCGGTTGGATGTCGAGCTGAAAGCCGAGCTTGCGGCGAGCCAGAGCCACGGCCTGCCGGAGCAGGGCGCGGCCAATCATGGTGTCGGAAAGGAGGTCAAGCACTCGGTCGGGTGCACTGCGAAGAAGTGATTTCAACATGGTGTTTTGGCCTTGTGTTTTGTGTGCTTGGACTTTTTGCGCGGCACTGGTGGGAGCGATCACAGCCCCATGGTATCTACGCCTTCCCAGTTGGTGCAGGCAAAGGCGGCGATGCCGGGGTCGGTCTCGCAGAGGAGGATAGCACCGCGCAGACCGCGGCGGGAGATGATTTTGCTGCGCTCCGCGGCGGTGAGGGGGCCGGAGGAGGGGGCTGCCACGAGCAGGGGCTCCATGCGACCATCCTTGTGGCAAATCATGCAGCGGTGGGGGTGGTCTGCTCTGTGGTGATGGTGAGGCAGCCGGCGGCGTGGACTTCCGCCGGGGTGGGCCAGAAGAAGCCGCCCTTTTCATCGTGGTTCTGGATGTCCGGGTAGCGGCAGTTGCGGCAGCGGTAGCCCAGTATCGGCCCGCGCAGTTCCTCCACGGCGCCCACAGGAGTGGCTACCAGTTGGCCGCCGGGTGTGCCGGTTACCCTCACCTCGGCTCGGTGGATGGCCTGGCGTATTTCCTGTAGCTGGTGACCGCCACAGTGGGGACAGAGGAAGGAGATAGTCATGGTTGCTGAATTCGTTTTGTAGACATATAAATATATCAAAACGTCTATCAAGTCAACCAAAATCTAACGATTTGGTAAGAGTTTTTCGATTTGTCGGAATATCGGCTTGCAAACGTGTGGTTATAATGCTATATTTGCCACCGTGGAAGCGCAGAATCAGGACGAACTGAAGCTGAATGTAAAGCTGTGGTTGAAGGCAAACAACTACAGCTATGCCTGGCTTGCTGAGAAATGCTATGTGACGGAGACAACGGTGCGCAATTGGATGGCGCGCAAGGTGATTCCTGCTGCCAAGGAGCATATCATCCGTGAGATGATGAAGGAGCTGCCGCTTTCGCTCCCTTCCCGTGTGCAGGTGACGGAGGAGACGCGCGTGACCCTCAGTCTGGATCCCGCCACCCGCAAGGTGCTGGAGAAAAAGGCTTTTGCACAGGGCAAGACGCTGGCAGAGTTCCTGGCAGATGAGGTTCCCCGCCTCGGTGAGTGATTTCACCCACTCCCTCTCTCGTTTATCCCGGCTAGCATGCGCTGTCACCGAGGCTTGGGATATATGGATTTACGAGTGACGAATTACGATTTACGAATTGAAAGGGTGCGGCTTACGCCGATGCTGATGTAAGTGAAAGCTTCCGGCAATGAATGGGCTGCGTACTATCCCGATCAAGGGATATTTGGCGAAATGTGCCTGTTTTGAGTGTATAAAGGCTATTTTTCAAAAAGGTTTGGGTCACATGTAATTCCCCGGTGTGAACAGGGTAAAATACATGCGGAAAATCCAAGGTGCTACTGTGGATTTTCCGCATATGCGTTTAGTTCTTTTGTCTTGAATGGGTTATGGTGCGGACAAATTTCTGGCTTGGAGAAAAAATTGACAAAAAGCGGGACAGCTGTTAGGATGACAACGGTAAGTATATCAGTTTCTATATATGGACATCGTAGCATTACCGCCGCAGACGTATATCGGCAACTTCCGGATTCTGAAGGTGCTGGGGCAGGGGGGCTTTGGTATCACGTATGTGGCGTGGGATGCGAATTTGCAGCGCACGGTGGTGCTGAAGGAGTGTTTCCCGGTGGATTTGTGCCGACGGGATGAGGACGGAGTGCTGCGACCGCGCGCGCCGCGTCTGGAGCCGCTCTACCGGCAGGCGATTGCGGATATGAAGCAGGAGGCCCGCACGCTGGCTCAGCTGAATCATGAGCGGATTGTGCGGGTGTATGATACCTTTGAGATGCAGGGCGGCGTGTTTTATGTGATGCCGTGGATGGAGGGCGGCACGCTGGCGGAGTATATGGAGGAAGAGGCTGCGGCGGGGCGTTTGCCGGATGCGGAGAAGGCGCTGGGCTGGCTGCGGGAGCTGCTGGAGGGGCTGGTGTATCTGCATGGCAAGGGGATTATTCACCGCGATATCAAGCCGTCCAATATCGTCTTTGATGAGGAGGGGCGCATTGCGCTCATTGATTTCGGCGCGGCGGTGCATTGTGCCTCGGAGTCCACCATCACGCAGGGGCAGTATTCACACGGCTACGGTGCACCGGAGCAGGTGACGGGTAAGGGGCAGCCCGGGCCGTTCACGGATTTATACTCGCTGGCGGCCACGTGGTATGAGCTGCTGAGCGGCAGCGCGCCGGAGCCGGCTCTCAATCGCCTGCTGAAGGATGATCTGGTGCCGCTGGGGAATTTGCTGGCGCGTCTGAAGTTCCCGCGCGGCAAAGCCCCCGCGCCGGAGGTGGTGGAGTCTGTCATGCGTAATCTGCGGCTGCTGCCGGAGGATAGATGCGCAAGTGCAGCCCAGTGGTTGGAGTGGTTGCAGGAGTCTGCGCCGCCGCCGTCTCTGTGGTTTCGGCGGTTGAAGCGGGGGCTGCGGCGGCATGCCGTGGCGTGGAGCGGTTGGGTGGTCGGTGCTGCTGTGGCGCTGGCTTTGGGGCTGCATGTTGCCCGGCAGGAGCCGGTTCCGGTACCTGCTCCAGCTCCGACACCTACACCGGCACCGCCGGAGATGCTGACTTTTGAGGAGGTGTATGAGGAGTTTGCTCGGCAGAATGATTTGGAGGCGTTCAGCAAGGACATGCTGAGTTTTGATACGCGCTTTCGGAATCTGCGGGACGAAACACGCCGAGCGGTTCTTGAGTTGGTGCGCGAGGCGGCAGAAAAAATCGCCGGGATGACGCCGCAAGAGCGGGAGGATTACGCCCATTCTACGGGTGAGTTTTATAAAAAGGAATTAGCCCTGCGGAATGCGTATTATGACCAAAAAGGGAAACTCATGTCGGAATTCGGGAAGAAGAGCGGCAGGCTGCGTTCTCTTTGTGAACGCCCGATGAATCATATTCAGGGCCTGACTCCGGCTCACCTGGTGCATATCCCGGCGCTGGCCGAGAAGCTGCGGGTGGAACTGCTGGAGCCGGTGGAGAAAAGTCTGGCCAAGTACGACTACCTTTTCAAGGAGCTGGACGGAGTTGACACAAAGATAAGAGAGGGCACGCTCCGCGCGGAATAGCAAAAGGCTGTTGGTCTGCCTCCGGGGACAGGAGGTCGGGAACTCAGTCGTAAGGCCTTGACCATTATTGATGAATGCTCAGATGAAGCGGAAAATGGAAATTTGAAGGACAAAGTCTGATGGACGATGGACAGAGGTAATATTCGGCGAGCCTCCGGCTCGCAGCAGGTCAAAGATTTGGTTGCAAAGCGTTTGCATGCGAACAAAGCGGGCGGAATTCTGCACTTTGTCCATCGACTATTCGACTTTGTACTTTCTTATTGTCGGAGTAATATGGAAAAAATAGGATACCGATGTGTCATTCTCTAATTGTGAGATGGTTAGATTGCATTAACGGGAGTTAGCTGCTAGTCTTGGTGGCACGAGGGAGCCGGTATCACGGTGATGCCGAAATCTCCCCCTTAATTCCAAACTGAACGAGAGAGATGAAATACAGCATACTACTGACGGTTGCAGCAGTGGCATTTGCCTCCTGCTGCCAGCAGCAACAGCAGACCCCGCCCCCGGCTCCCGTGCCGCCTCCTGTCATCATTGAGAAGTAAAAGGCGGGCTCCGGCTCTGTTGTCGCTGGGCGCATTTGCCGGATTGGCAAGTGCGCTCACTTCTTTGTGCTTGCCAATCAGGAGATTTTGTGATACAACCCCGCGCATGCGTATTTTTATCCCCTCCCTGATTGCCATGGTGGCTTTGGCCTCCTGTTCGCTGATGCCGGTGCAGACCATCACCCGCAAGGAGCTGCTCACGCCCACCACCTACACCGCTGTGGATCCCACTTCCTACACGGATATGATGTACTACGGCGCGGATAATACCTACGATTACTTCACCCGCAACAGCCTGCGCTACCGTGTGCTGCGTACGGAGAATGCCATGCCGGAGTCCGGCCGCTTCACCTTCAACAACTGGCAGGGCGGCAAGCTGTACCGCGATTGTCTGGTGGATTCCGTTCGTAACAAGCTGCTTCCCATCGGCACCACCAATACATCGGCTGCGACTCCGTCCACCTATCAGCCGAAGACCCAGACCGGGCAGAATATCATGAACTGGCTGCAGAGTAAATCTGCCAACGCTCAGTAAAGAGCCTTTTCCGCTTAATAATCCCAATCCGTGCTCTGCATCACGTCCTCCGGGGCGATGTAGGGCACGGTTTCTGTTTGTATGCCATCAAAACCGGGAGGGATGAAATCTTCTGTCACGAGGAGAGCGAGAGAAATTTCCACCGTGTGGGGAGCCAGCGCGCTCAGAGCCGCTGCGGGCACGATGGCGATGGTGCTGCCGGCAGCGGTGGTGGCGGCATGTGCCCAGCGGGCGCAGGTGGGGGAAGTGTAGGCGGCGGCGTGTGCCCGCAGTGCCGGAGGGGAGATGACCGCGTGGCTTGGAGCCAGCAGCCGCATCTGCTCTGCCGCATCATCGGCGCGGAAGAAGCCGCATTCCTTGTCCAGCGTGCCGCCGGGGCAGAGGAGGTCGTGCGGCAGGGCGGCGGCAGAGAGCCGATGGAGCAGGGGGAGGGAGGCGGTGATGAGGGTGCAGGGCTTGTCGCCCAATTCTGCTACCAGAGCATCGGAGAAAGGGGAATCATCCAGCCAGAGCCGCGCGCCTGCGGGGATTCTCTGCGCGGCAATGGCGGCCAGCCGGCAATCCAGCCGAGCATTTCCGGCGGGCAAATCTCCCCCGAGCGGCAGGCGGTAGCGAGCCCCGCCGTGGGTGCGTTCCAAGAGCCCTTGAGCCTGCAGCGCTACCAGGTCGGTGCGGATAGTTTCGTCCGTTACGCCGAGCTCCCGGGCCAGGGTGGCAGAGCGTATGCTGCCGCGCTGTTGCAGGAGGCGGAGGATGTAGTCACGGCGTTCCCGGGCAACGTACATGGCGGCGTGGAGACGGGGGTCAGCGGCGGCGCAGCCGGGTGTCAAAATCTTCCAGCCGCGACAGCAGGGCGGCTGCGGCTTCCTGCAGCAGCCGGGCGGCACTTTCACTCATCAGCTTTGAGCCGCGCCCGGCGAGCGCCTGCACCCGCAGGATGAGGATGGCGATGCGTTTGCAGGCCAGTTCCAGCGAAAACTCTTTCTGGCGGGTCAGCAGGATGGTGGCCAGAATGTGGCTGACCAGCCCGGCGTAGTCGTTCACAAACTCTTCCACCGCCGGATTCTGCTGCGGCTTGCTCAGCAGGGTCTGGTGCACAATGGAGGTGAGGTGTGATGTCTCCATGAACAGCGGGTGGTGCAGCGCTCGCTTCACCTCTGCGGCGTAGGCGGGCTCCACAAAGTCCACCACCTCCCATTCCCGCGCTGTTTCCTGCGGGTCGGGCGGCATCTGGGCCTCATCTTCCGCGGCCTTCTGCGCCAGGATATCGTGGCGGCCCATGACGTAGGCCAGAGAGTTGTAGCCGTTGAGCTGGTAGCGGTATTTCTCGCGGATGGTGGGGAAGATGGCCATGGCGGCCTCTGCGTGGTTGAGCCGTTTGTCCCATTCGCAGGCGGGGAAGTCCGTGCGGCGCAAATCGGCCATGCCCGGGCCGTCGAAGTGCTCCATATTCCACTCCACATGGGCGCGGAGCGCCTCCATGTTCAGGAACATCTGAGCGTTGGCCTCTGCCCAGCTCATCTGCCACTGGGGCAGGGAGATTTCGAACTCGAAGCTGCTCATCTCGATGAGCACGCGTGTCTCCGGCACCAGGAAGAACTCCAGAGAGAGCACATTGGTGATGGCGCGGCGGTTGTCCTGCTCCGGCAGGCGGCGGGAGAGGGTCATATCCCCGGCGCGGGTGGCGCGGGTGTCCTCCCGCAGACCTTTGAGGACGGGGTGCTCCTTGCCCGGGTGGGGCAGGGGGCTCTTGTTGGTGAAGCTCACGCGGCAGCCGGCGATGTCTGACAGACAGTTGCCCGTGAGCAGGATGTCGATGGGTTCTCCCTCATCAATACCCCACAGACGCAGCTCCACATAACCGGGCGTTGTGTTGTCCACAACGCCGCGGGTGATCAGAGGTGCAATCTGGGCCAGCATGGTCGGAAAAGGGGGGAAGATTGTTACAGCGTGGGGCGGGGGAGTTTTGCAGCCAGAGCGGCCACGGCCTCCGGGGCGTTCATCAGCTCCACCACGGCATCCCAGCGGCCCTGCATGAGCGCCTCGCGCGGCTCTGCCGGCATGCGGACGGGATAGGTGGCCTCTGCGCAGCTCAGCGTCATGCCGGCCAGGTCTACTGTCCAGACAGTGTCCGGCTTCTGCGTGGTCAGCTCTGTGGCTGCCAGAATATCCTCGCGGGCGGCACAGACGCAGGGCAGGCCAATGCCGGAGCTGTTGCCGAAGAAGATTTCCGCGAAGCTTTCCGCCACGATGGCGCGGATACCGGAGCGCTTGATAGCCTGCGGGGCGTGCTCTCGGGAGGAGCCGCAGCCGAAGTTCTCACCGCCCAGGATGATGGCGGCACCTGCGTGCTGCGGGGCATCAATGGGGTGGCCCTTGGAGCTGCCGTCATCGTTGAAACGCTCATCATGGAACATGGTGCCGGCCAGCTCATCAAAGGTCACGCACTTGAGGAAGCGGGCGGGGATGATGCGGTCCGTGTCCATGTCCGCTCCGGGAACGGGAACGGCCTTGCCGGAAATGGAAATGATTTTGTTGAGAGGCATGTTCGGTAAAAAGAGGTTAGCGGTTCACATCAGGCAATGTCGAATACCTCGCGCGGGTCGGAAACGCGGCCGGTGAGGGCGGCGGCGGCGGCCATCAGCGGGCTCATCAGCAGTGTGCGACCTGTGGGGCTGCCCTGGCGTCCCTTGAAGTTGCGGTTGCTGGTGCTGGCGCAAATCTGGTCGCCCACCAGACGGTCCGGGTTCATGGCCAGACACATGGAGCAGCCGGGGAGTCGCCATTCGAAGCCGGCATCGCGGAAAATCCGGGCAATGCCTTCTTCCTCGCACTGCTGCGCGGTCATCTGGGAACCGGGTACGGCCAGAGCCTTCACCCCCGGTGCCACCTTGCGCCCGGCAATGAGCGGGGCAACGGCGCGGAAGTCGGAAATGCGCCCATTGGTGCAGGAGCCGATGAATGCCACATCCACCGGCAGCCCCTTTATCGGCTGCCCGGGCGTGAGCTTCATGTACTCCAGCGCCGTGGTGTAGGCTTTGCGGCCTTCGGCATCGCGGGCATCCTCCGGGGAGGGAACGGAGCCGGAAATGCCGATGTTCATGTCCGGGGAAATGCCCCAGGTGACAGTAGGCTCAATCTCCTCTGCCGGGATGATGACCACATCGTCATATTCTGCATCTGCATCGCTGGCAAAGCTCTTCCAGCGCTCTACCGCAGCATCCCAGTCCGCACCCTTCGGTGCATATGGGCGGCCTTTCAGGTAGGCGAAGGTCTTTTCATCCGGGTTGATGTAGCCGCAGCGGGCAGCACCTTCAATGGCCAGGTTGCAGAGCGTCAGACGACCGTCCATCTCCATATTCTCAATGGCGGAGCCGCCGAACTCATACGCATAGCCCAGACCGCCGTTGGCACCCAGCCTGCCGATGATATGCAGCGCCACGTCCTTGGCTGTCACGCCGGGGCGCAGCGTGCCTTCCACGCGCACATTGCGCACTTTCAGGGGGCTCATGGCCAGTGTCTGCGTGGCCAGCACGTCGCGCACCTGTGTGGTGCCGATACCCATGGCCACAGCGCCCATGGCACCGTGCGTGGCGGTGTGGGAATCTCCGCAGACGATGGTCATGCCGGGCTGCGTGATACCCAGCTCCGGGCCAACCATGTGGACAATGCCCTGGCGGCCGCTGGCGAGGTCGAAGAGGCGGATACCGTGTTCCTTGCAATTGCTGCGCAGCGCCTGAAGCATCGTTGCGGCGCGGGGGTCGGCAAAGGGTTCGCACTGATTATCCGTGGGGATGATGTGGTCCACCGTGGCAAAGGTACGCTCCGGGTGCAGCACGGGCAGGTTCAGCTCGCGCAGCATGGCGAATGCCTGGGGTGAGGTCACCTCGTGCATCAGATGAGTAGCGATGAACAACTGCGTACGCCCGTCCGGCAGCGTGCCGACGGTGTGCGCCTCCCATACTTTCCGGTATAATGTCTTGCCCATAATAGTTGCTTATCCGGACTGTAACATGTTCCCCGCAATTCGTCAAGATGCCGAAAGTGTCGCGCACCGCGTCATGACAGGGAAAAACGCACTTTTTATGCAAGAAGACGATTTCCTGTGCCGTGCCCCTGAAAAAAATACACCCCCTCCGCTTTCCCGGGAAATAGTAGACGAAAGTTTCTTTTTTTCCGAGAGAAAATAGCCATGCTTTTCACTTTTACTCCCTTTATCGGCCATAATTTCATTATCGTGCTGTACATAGGTGCTGTTGTGTGGTAGAATGCCGCTTCTTTCGAAGTGAGGAAATAAAATGGGTTTCAAAAAAATAACTGCGGACGAGGCGGCTGCACTCATACGAAATGGTGAGTGTGTCGGCGTAAGCGGACTTACGGCGGCAGGTGCCGTGAAGGTGGTGCCGGCGGCTATAGCGCGCAAGGCGTTGAGTGAGCACGAGGCCGGAAGAGAATTTCGCATTTCTCTGATGAGTGGTGGTTCAACCCACCCTGACGCAGATGGTATTCTTGCACGTTCAGATGCGTTGGAGCGCCGCATGCCATATCAGTCAAACCCTGATTTAAGAGGCAAAATCAATGGAGGGGATACGCAGTACATCGACATGCATCTTTCCGTTGTAACACAGGCGATGCGGTATGGACACATACCAAAAGTGGATACTGCTATTGTGGAAGTCAGTCACGTTTCTGATGACGGAGAGCTGACCTTCACGACCAGCTCCAGCAATAATGCCGGCTTCTGTATGATGGCAGACAGAATTATTCTGGAGTTGAATACCTATCATTCTCCCCGGTTGTGTGAGATTCATGACGTTTTCCTGCCGGATGATTATCCCAACCGTCAACCAATCAATATCACGAAGCCGTGGGAGCGAGTGGGGCGCGGGACGCTGAAAGTGGATCCCGCCAAAATCGTTGGTGTTGTAGAAACGCATTTGCCGGATCCGGTGCCCGCTTTTAAGCACAGTTCGCCTGTGACGGATAGAATAGGACTGAATATCGTGCGCTTTCTGGAGAAAGAATATGTTGAGGGGCGTATCCCGAAAGTTTTTTCCCCCATTCAGAGCGGTATCGGCAATGTGGCCAACGCGGTGTTGATATCGTTGAAAGACTCTGAAATCATTCCGCCTTTTTGCATGTATACCGAGGTTGCTCAAAATTCGGTGATTGATCTGCTGAAGAGCGGTCGCTGTAAGTTTGTGTCGAGCAGTACGATAACCGTTACCGAAGATTTGCAGAAAGAATTTTACGAGAACTTTGATTTTTTCAAGGATAAGATTCTTTTACGCCCTACGGAAATCTCCAATAATCCGGAGATTATTCGCCGCATGGGTGTCATCAGTATGAATACGGCCATTGAGGCGGACATTTTCGGTAATGTCAATTCCACTCATTTCTTCGGCAAACAGATGATGAATGGTATAGGGGGCTCGTGTGATTATGCCCGAGCTGCCGCGTACACCATTTTCTCCTGCCCGTCCACGGCAAAAAATGGAACGATATCGTCTATCGTTCCGATGGTGAGCCATACGGACCAGCCCGAGCATGATGTGGATATTCTGGTCACTGAGCAGGGAGTTGCAGATTTGAGAGGAAAATCTCCCCGGGAGCGGGCGCGCCTTATTATTAATAACTGCGCGCATCCTGATTACCGCCCCTTGCTGAATCGGTATCTGGAGCTGTCGGAAGGTGGGCACACTCCTCATACTCTGGAATATGCGTTCTCTTTCCATACGGCATTCCTGAAAACCGGAGATATGCGTAATGTGCTTTTTTGAACGAGTAGCAGATGCCGCTTTTGTAATTAGTCTTTACAAATAATGTTTCTATGCTACAATCACCAACGAGGTTATTTTAGTTAGTTGTTTTATGAAGCTTTTTACAGTTGGTCCCGTGGAGTCGTATCCCTGCACAAGGGAGGTGTACAGAAAAGATATTCCCTATTTCCGTACAGCGGAATATTCATCGCTTGTGGAGAGTTGTATGCGGCGGCTGGGGGGGTATATCGGACTGGAAGAAGGGGGGAGACTTCTTTACTTTGCGGCATCCGGTACCGGTGCTATGGAGGCTACTGTGGATAATCTGCTTTCCCCGGAAGAGGACAATGCGTTGGTGATTAATGGTGGTTCGTTCGGCGCGCGTTTTTGCCAGCTGCTGCAGCACCATGAGATACCGCATTCCGCAGTCACGCTGGGAGTAGGAGAAGCACTTCGGGAGTCGCATCTTCTTCCATTCGCAGGACGGGGCTATACGGCTTTGCTTGTCAATTTGCACGAGACTTCGACCGGGCAGCTGTACGATATAGAGATGCTCAGCCGCTTCTGCCGTGAGAATAATCTATTGCTGATTGTGGATGCTATCAGCACGTTTATGGTGGATCCCTACGACATGCAGCGGTACGGCATAGATGTCACCATTTTCAGTTCTCAGAAAGGTCTCTGCCTTTCTGCCGGTATGTCTTTTGTTGCTCTCAGCGCCCGAGCTCTGGCACACCGTCGGGGACGCTGCCGTTGTAGTTATTTCAATTTCGGTGATTACTTGACCAATATGGAGCGCTGGCAGACTCCTTATACGCCGGCAGTTGCCATTATGCACGAGCTGGATGCCATGCTGACCTACATTGAGGAGCAGGGGGGATTGGAGTCGTGGCTGGAAGGCATCCGTAAGCGCTGTCAATATTTTCGGAAACAGGCAGAGGCAGCCGGACTTGCCGTGTGCAGGGATTACCCGTTGTCTAATATGCTGACTCCCCTGCTGACCGGCAGTGTGGATGCGCACCAGCTTTTCCTGCGGCTTAGCAGGGAGTATGATTTTTATGTTAATCCCTGCGGGGGGGCGCTGGCTCACAGTATGTTGAGAATATCGCATGCCGGTAATCTCACGAATGCTGATGCAGATGCTCTTATCGCCGCTATTAAAACTCTGACCAGATAAGGAATCATGATTCACGGTAAAAGTGTTGTTTATACATCCGGTACGTTTGATATGCTGCATGCCAACCATCTCAAGATGATTGAGTATGCGCGGCAGCTGGGCGATATCCTCATTGTCGGCGTTAACACGGATGAACTTGTTGCTTCGTACAAATCTCAGCCGATTATTCCGTTTGAAGAGCGCATCGCCTTGGTTAAAGCGCTCAAGTATCCGGATATTGTGATTCCTCAGAAGTCGTTGAATCACACGGATAAGGTGAAGAAGTTGCATTTTGACATCTTCGTTGTGGGGGATGACTGGGTCGGCAAGTACGATTATCTGGAGGAGCTGGGAGTCACGGTTATTTACTTCCCATATGGTGAAGGTATCAGCTCATCTGAGCTTAAAGAGCGTATCTGGACTCGTTATAAAAAGCTCCAGCATACGGCTGATACTCACCTTCCTATGGACACAAAGGTAGACTAATCCTGTAGATGCGAGAGGTATGAGGTTTTAATTTCCCATACAGGAGGAGTCTGCTGGAGAAGTTCGTGTAATGATGAAACAATGGGTGACAATTGCTGATACTGCAGCACATGTTGTTTGTTATGACGGATTTTTGTGGATGTGGGTGAATTATTGCCAATTGGCGTACTGACCGCATCGGCAGGGTTACTGAAAGAATTAGAGCAAAGTCTCAGTTTTTCAAGTACAAGTTTCTTTGCCCGTATTTCAATATGCCTGAGGATATTTATCTGCTGGGTGGTACAGTTGCGATGAAGCTGAAGAACTATCAGCGGGAAATGATGATGAGAGAATTTAGCTTATAAATAAAAGTATTAACGTTTGTGAAGTTTATGAAATTTGATGTGGAGTCGTGTTTTTATAACGAATTATCTGAGGCAGATTGGAATGAAATCCAACATGTGACAGAGGCTGGTTTTCGTGAGCATAGAAAAAAAGGCGTGAATATGGCGCTGTGTGACATATCATTAGAGAACTTGAAGTTTTTTTTGCGTGATTGCCAAATCTTTATAATCCGTGATGATGACAGAATCGTTGCGTATCGAGGAGGAAAGTTGATAAAGACTGAAGATTCTGTTTATTTTATGGGACAATCTGTATCCGTTTTGCCGGATTATAAAGGAAAAGGGTTGGGGAAACGGCTTCATCTGGAACTTGAGAATTTTGCAAAAAATGCCGGTTGTGCGTATCTTGTTACGGATACAAGTTGTAAGGCCTTGAGTTCACAGGCGTACCATATAGCTTGCGGGTTCAAAAAATGGTATTTCACCCATTATCCGAAAAGAAATTACAGAAGTATTGTGTTCAGAAAGGAACTGAGTGGAACTTATTCTGTTCTCAGAAGATGGAAGGCATTGGTTACCAGTTGGATTCGTGTTCATGCCAAATATAGGCATGATGGTTCGTATACGCGTTTGTACAGTATGTACCGGCGTTTTATCGAAAGAAAAAATCGCCCCCCAAGGAATGCGCAGTCATTATCTTTGCCGGAAGTTCAAGGGATTTGCCTTAACTTGTTGACTACATTCGATTGTATATGTAACGCACACGGTCTTCGTTATTTTTTGTGCTACGGCTCGCTGATTGGGGCTGTTCGGCATAAGGGCTTTATACCGTGGGATGACGATGTTGATGTGGCGATGCCCCTTCCTGATTATGAGAAATTACTTCGCATTTTTGATGAGGTGAATACTGCTGAAAATGTAGAACTACTGCATGGAATGCAAAAGAGTGTCGGGATTCCTTTTGCCATGTTGGTTGAAAGAAATACATTAACATTCGTGCCGGGGCGAGATAGGAAACATTCTCACCCGATTGCGATAGACATTTTTCCTGCTTACGCATTAAGCAATGATTGTGAACAGGCTCAACAGCAGATAGATGGGATATGGAAGTCCGTTGCTCGCACCCGCGCCTGTATGCAGCCTCCTTCGTTGTTGAGAGTGATGAGCAGATTGAAGTATATGCTGTTTTCTAAGCGCAAACTTAAAAAAGCATTACAGGAAATATCATTAATCATTCATAAGTATCCTTGGGGGACAACAGACAAAATCAGGATAATGTCATTGGAAGCGAATGAAAGAAAACTTTTGTCCATGAGACCCGATGAATTTGAGCATTACATGTTAATGGAGTTTGAAGGTAGAAAGTTTCGTGTTCCTTCGAACTACCATGCTCATTTGAGTGAATTGTTCGGGGATTACATGACGCTGCCTCCTGAAGAAAAAAGGCAAGGAATACTTAAAGCTTACAGGTTGCATTAGACTGAGAAAATGAGTCGGCTAAAGAAAGAGACCATCAGCGGCGTAAAATGGGGTATGTTGCAGAAGTTTACTCTGCAGCCCCTACAGCTGTTTTATGGGATGGTGCTGGCGCGACTTATAACCCCGACCGAGATGGGTATAGTGGGGCTTACTGCGATATTTTTTGCCGTTGCCAATCAGTTGGCATCGGCTGGGTTTGGGGTAGCGCTTATTCGTAAGCAGGATAGGACGGATGAGGATGTGAATACCATGTTCTGGTTCAATCTGGTTATGAGCTTGGTGATGGGGCTTCTGCTTTTTCTGTTGGCTCCGTGGTTCGCATCATTCTATAACCAGCCGGAGTTATTATTGTTGACTCAAGTATCGGCCGTTATGATGTTTCTGAACAGCTGTGCTAGTGTTCACTGGACGCTGTATCAATGTCGCAGAGATTTTAAGACTCCTGCTATTGTTAATACCATTACAGCTATTGCTGGCATGCCTGTGTGTCTTGTTCTTGCTTGGATGGGATGGGGCGTATGGGCTTTGATGTGGCAGAATGTTGTTTCATCTGTTCTGAATCTCGTTATTGTGTGGTACATTTCTCCATGGAAACCCCGATTCCTGTTTTCGGGGCAATCTTTCATCTCGCTGTTTTCTTTTGGTGCAAAATTGGCCTATGGTGGAATACTTCATATTTTATATCGGGAAATACGTACCTTCATTATCGGAAAATTTTATTCGCCTGCACAACTGGGATTGTATACTCGAGGGGTGCATGTGACGAATATGCTCCCGTCAACTATAAGTAGTGTTCTTGGAGGCGTGCTTTATCCGGTTTTGGCGACTGTTCAGGATGATAACGAGCGCCTGATTCCTGCGTATAGAATGTACATCAGAATAAGTACATTGGTCATAGCATGGATATGTATGTGGCTTTTAGCTATGGGAAAGCCCGTTGTCGAGCTGTTGTATGGATCGGATTGGTTGGGGTGTGCCGTGTTTCTCAGAGTAATTGCTTTGGGGGTTGCTGTAGATCACATAAGTTCTATAAACCTGAGCTTATTGATGGTCAAAGGTAAGGCGAATTTGATGTTGGGATTGGAAATTGTAAAAAAGATTATTTCTTTGTCGTTGTTGCTTTTTGCTGCAACTATTAGCGTGGAGGCAATCTGTTGGGCGGCAGTTCTATATACGCACATCGCCATTATTTTTAATACATATTTTGTTGGCAGGATAACAGGGTTAACTTGGTGGAAACAGCAGAAAGACTATATGCCCTATGTTATTTATGCGGCTATATCCTGTGCGCCTGCCTGGTTGTGTACCCTGACGGATTGGCACTTTGTTCTTCAGCTGGTGGTGGGAGGCAGTTCGGCATTCTTGCTGTACTTTGGGGGATTGCATTTGCTTTGTGATAGCGCGTATAAAGAGTTATACAGCATGTTGCGTCAGAAATCGGTGGGGCGTTGGCTGCCCCCACTGAGGGAACGGCCCTGAGATTCGTCCGGAGTAAGCGGAAACATAACGCCTTTTCTGTTTTATCTTTAGTGTATTGAGGGAAATTCGTACGCAAACGAAATAAAGAACTATGGTAAACTATTGCCAAGCGTGAGGACATGTGCCAATATGGACACATGATGATAGTCCCGACAATACCCTCAAAAATATACGAAGTACAGGCAACGCAGACATGCGAGATATTGACCGATGATGGTTTGCTGATAGGAGTGGCAGACCGCGATAATCGTGTAAGCTTTGTAGCTTCCAGAGCCAGCGTTGTGCTCAGCGATGATTCTGCCGTCCTGACAGCCGTATCCCGGCCTCCGTTCCATCGTCTGCATATTGAAAAAAAGGGAACAGTATCTTCTCGGAGCTCTCTTTCCAAATATGAGCATTGTACGAGTGTTGCTGATGTTGTGTCTGTACAATCCGAATATGTGGCAGATATTGATTCCGGAGTGTGGAGGTATTCATTAAAATCATTGGAGGATGGCAATGGTATGTTTGCTTCTGTTGTTTCGCTGCGGGATTTTCTGGCCGCGTTACCCAGTTTGCAAAGTGGAAAAAATATGTTTTCAGGGTGTATTCTTTCACTTTGCAGTGTCAAGAATATAGCTCGTACAGTACCGATGGTTGAGGAGGGTGTTCTCACACTCGGCATCGATATTAGGCAGAAGAACTCTACAGAATTGGCAGCGGCGTTGCAATTGTTAGAGAGTAAAGGGTGGGTACTGGAAGTTCAGTTCAATACGCCAAATAACGTCCTCACGCTGGCAGAGCTGGAGTATCTGGAGCATCCTTCTACAACAGATCGGTTTGTACTCGCTTACATTCGGTTGCCGCTGCCGGATGTTACCAGTCCGCAGGATTCTCTGGCCTATGAGACCGAGCATTTTTTTGAGCAGCCCACCACCACAAAGGAGAGTGAAGGCGTACCGATAAATTATGGGAGCTTTGGGTGCGGTTACGTGAAGGAAAGAGGGACATACATGTGGATTGACGGAACGTTGAATACTGCAAGCGGAAATCCGTTGCACGATTGGGTGGAGCCATACACGACTTCTCCGCATATTTGGGAAAAAATCCATTATTATGTTGGCAATTCACTAAATCCGTATTGGCAAATTACGGTAAATGATGTTGTTCAGCTAAATAAGAATATCAGCTGGGGCGCAGTAAATAGGCCGCGAAAAGTTTTTTATATTTTTGGTTATCCAAGTCAATCCGGTGATAATGCAGACTATACTCAGCGCGTATTAAGAGGCAAGAAGCGTTCCGCGAAAATCTGGGTGAACGGGCAACTGCTCTATGACCTCATTCCCGTGCTGGATGAGACCGGGGAAGCCTGCCTGTTTGACAAGGTAAGTCAGCAGTATTTCTATAATGCTGGAGAAGGAAAGTTTGGGTGGATGCTCAAGCCGGCTGTGATGAGACTTCGCAGTACGGTTTCTACTGAATTAGTCTTGCCCCGTTCTCCCATCTGGGCCCGCGTGAGAGAGAAACAGATGGAATGGTGTCATTATACGAGCAAGACGGATGGTTGGCAACAGTTTGCTTCCATTGCGGAAGCTCGGGAAGCCCTTGGGATAGACTCCCCTATGTAAACAATGGAAACACACAAAGAGAAAACGAGCTGGCTGACCGGGCTTCTGACCGGTTGGGGAATACGCGAGAGTTGGGCAAAAATTATTGCCGGAGCAGTGATGGGTGCCATTTCTGCCGTCGGTATCTTCTCATCTCTGGGATTGTAGTAAACAGGGTGTGTGGGGGAAGAACTCTTCCCCCACACATCGGTAAACAATTTGGTGTACATCAAAATCCCCCCGCAGCTGCCGGGGTGACAACTGCGGGGGAGTGAAAGATGGGGTTGAGGGGCGCTTTAGCCGAGGACTTCGGCGCGCTCTTCGAGGAGCTCCCGGCAGGAGGCATCAATCTTCTCGCGGGAGAAGGCATCGATGGGCAGACCTTCCACGATGGAGTAGGTGCCATCTGCATTGGTGCGGGTGGGCTGAGAGCAGATGATGCCGGCGGGCAGACCGTACTTGGTGCCATCGGTGAAGGTGCAGACGGAGTACCAGTCACCCTCCGGGGTGGGGGTGGTCAGGTTCTTCACCGTCATGAGGGCGGCATTGGCGGCAGAGGCGGCGGAGGAAAGCCCGCGAGCCTTGATGATGGCCGCACCGCGCTGCTGCACGGTCTTGATGAATTCACCCTTGAGCCATTCCTCATCGGTAATCATATCCGTGGCGGGCTTGCCGCAAATCTTGGCGTTGGTGAAGTCCGGGTACTGGGTGGCAGAGTGGTTGCCCCAGATGGTCATGTTGGTCACATCGGAGACGGCCACGCCGGCCTTGGCCGCGAGCTGAGCCTTGGCGCGGTACTCGTCCAGCATGGTCATGGCGAAGAAGTTCTCCTTCGGCATGCCGGTGGCGTTGTGAAGGGCGATGAGGCAGTTGGTGTTGCAGGGGTTGCCCACCACGAACACGCGGCAGCCGGGGGCTGCGTTCTCGGCAATAGCCTTGCCCTGACCCACGAACACCTTACCGTTGATGCTCAGCAGATCCTTGCGCTCCATACCGGCCTTGCGCGGCACGGAACCCACCAGCATGCACCAGTCGGCATTCTTGAAAGCCACGGCGGGATCATCGGTCGCCACGATTTCTTTCACCAGCGGGAATGCGCAGTCCTCCAGCTCCATCACAACACCCTGCAGCTTTTCCAGGCAGGGGGTGATTTCCAAGAGCTTCAGGATGACGGGCTGGTCGGCGCCCAGCATCTCACCGGCTGCGATGCGGAACAGCAGGGAGTACGAAATGTTGCCGGCAGCGCCGGTCACGGTAACTGTAACGGGGGTCTTCATAACGGCGCTTATTATGCCTGTACTCCCTGTCCGGGTCAATCCTAAAGTGTGTTTACCGGCGGTGTGCCGCGCGCTTTACGCCAAATTTTTTTGTAGCAGGCACATTTTCCTGTTGACGAAAGTAAAGAATACCGTTATACTCGCCCCGCAACAAGCGTTGGAGCGGTGGCTGAGAGGCTGAAAGCACCCGTTTGCTAAACGGACGTACGGCTTTAAACCGTACCGGGGGTTCGAATCCCCCCCGCTCCGCTGAAAGCCCTGCCGTGTGCAGGGCTTTTTTGTTGACCGTGCGCTGCGCTGTGCGCGCGCGCAATCAGACATACATCGATATCGGTACGGAATAATGAGAACAATGATACGGTACATGCTGCTGGCACTCATGGGGCTGCTGGTGGCAGCCTGCGGTGAGCAGGAGACGAAGCAGCGCCTGATTATGGTGACGGAGGCAACGTTTCCTCCCTACGAGTTTTATCGCGGCAGCGAGATTGTGGGCATAGATGCCGATATTGTGCGCGAGGTGGCGCGCCGCAATAACCTGCAGCCGGTGATAGAGGATATGAGTTTTGACTCTGTCATCACCGCCGTGCAGAGCGGGAAGGCAGATGTGGCCGCCTCCGGTATCACGGTGACAGAGGACAGAAAAAAGCAGATTGATTTCACCCGCAGCTATGCCACGGCGCAGCAGGTCATCATCGTGCCGCAGGGCTCTGCCGTCAATGGCCCGGACGCTCTCAAGGGACTGCGGCTCGGGGTGCAGCACGGTACGACGGGGGATTTGTATGTAACCGAACACATAGGCCAGCCGGAGCGTTTCTCCAATGGTGCGTTGGCGGTGGCGGCGCTGGCAGCCGGCAAGCTGGATGCGGTGGTGCTGGACAGCGCCCCGGCAAAGGAACATGTCTCCGGCAACCCGAATCTGCACATCCTGCCGGAGGCGCTCACAACGGAGGAATACGCCATGGCCATCAGCAAGAGCCGCCCGGAGCTGCTGGCGATGTTCAACCGCACGCTGGAGGCCATGGCGGCAGACGGCACGCTGGCGCGTATCACGGAGACATACATGAACGCCGCTCCGGAAAAGGAGACGGCCGGAGAAAATGCCGGGCTTTGGAATCGTATCTGCACGGCATTTTACACCAATTTTGTGAAAGATGACCGCTGGAGCTATCTGGTGAACGGTTTTGTGGTCACCATTGAAATCTCGCTGGCGGCGGTGGCGCTGGGCGTTGTGCTGGGCTTCCTCGTGGCCGTCATTCGCAGCACACATGACATGACAGGGCGCTTCCGGGTGCTGAATGTTCTCTGCCACGCGTATCTGACGGTGATTCGCGGCACGCCGGTGGTGGTGCAGCTGCTCATCATCTACTTTGTGATTTTCGGCTCCGTGGATGTGAGCAAAGTGCTGGTAGCCATCGTCGCGTTCGGGGTGAACTCCGGCGCGTATGTGGCAGAAATCATCCGCTCCGGCATCATGTCTGTGGACCGCGGTCAGATGGAGGCCGGGCGCAGTCTCGGGCTCAGCTACGGCTGCACCATGCGCAGCGTGATTCTGCCGCAGGCGCTCAAGAATGTACTGCCCGCGCTGGGAAATGAGTTTATTGTGCTGCTCAAGGAGACGAGTGTCTGCGGCTATATTGCGCTTCAGGATTTGACCAAGGGCGGTGATATTATCCGCAGCCAGACCTATGATGCTTTCCTGCCGCTGCTGGCGGTGGCCCTCATCTACCTGATTCTGGTGGTGTGCCTGAGCTGGTTGCTCAAGAAATTCGAACTGAGACTGAAGAAAAATGAGCGTTGAACCCATATTGGAAGTGCGCGGGCTCTGCAAGGCGTTTGCCGGAGTCACGGTCATGAATGATGTGTCGTTGCAGGTGCGCAAGGGCGAGGTGGTCTTTCTTGTGGGCCCCTCCGGTGCCGGTAAGAGCACCGTGATGCGCTGCACCAACTTCCTGGAAACGCCGGATGCGGGCGAGGTGCTTTTTCACGGTGCCCCGGTGGATCGCAGCGAGACCGGGCTGAACGATTACCGCGCTCGCGTCGGCATGGTGTTCCAGCATTTCAACCTTTTCCCCCACCTGACGATTCTGGACAACATCACGCTGGCTCCGCTCAAGCGCGGGCTCATGACCCGGGAGCAGGCTGAGCAGAAAGCGCACGCCCTGCTGAAGCGCATCGGGCTGGAGGAGAAAGCGACCGCCTATCCCGCCCAGCTTTCCGGCGGGCAGAAGCAGCGTGTGGCCATTGTCCGCGCTCTGGCGATGAACCCGGAGGTTCTCTTGTTCGACGAGCCCACCTCTGCGCTCGACCCCGAAATGGTGGGAGAGGTGCAGGAACTCATGCGTGCCCTGGCTCAGGATGGCATGACCATGATGGTCGTTTCCCACGACATCGGCTTTGCCTGTGATCTGGCAGACCGCATCGTCTTCCTGGAAAAAGGACAGGTGGTGGAGGTTGATACGCCCGAAGAGCTGCAGAACTCTGCCAATGAGCGTGTCCGCGAGTTTCTCGCCCGCAGACAGTAAGGTAATCCGCTGTTTTCCCGATAAATAATAAAAAAAGCCTTGTGTTTCTCGTTGAAACACAAGGCTTTCTGTTGCAAGAGCCGGTTGTCAGGGTCGAACTGACGACCGTCCGATTACAAATCGGGTGCTCTACCACTGAGCTAAACCGGCGAAGCGGGAGCATTCTATAGGAAGAATGCTCTCTTGGCAAGTCTTTTTTTTAGAATTTGAGGCCCATGTCAATTCCTACGGTAATCTGGAAGTGGTCCACAGGGCCGTAACCGGTATACTTATCCAGCTTACCGGCGTTGGAGCCGGACCAGGAACCCATAATCCAGGGCTTCACCTGGGCTTTGGCATCGCGCCCCATGGAGCCGTTGTTGGTGAAAGGAACGAGAGCGACTTTCACGCGGTAGGCATCCACGCCTTCCACATGGCTGCCCCAGTACTTGACGGAGGGGGCAATGCCGGCGGAGATTTCCAAATCGGAGCCGAAGTTGCCGCGATTGATGACATCGGTGAAGCGGTAGCCGATTTCGGCATCAAAGTAGCTGCCGGTCAGTCCCCAGACACCCAGCCCCCAGGTAGCGCTGCCGAAGAAGCCTTTCTGGTGGTCGTTGTAGGTGATGGTCAGGTCAAATTCCCAAGTGGCGCGGTGGCTGACACCGTCGTGTACACGAGCCAGATACCCCTCAATGCCGCCGCGGCGGTAGGTGGTGCCGAGCTCTACCAGCAGGTTCGGGAAAATTTCTTTGCCCATGGCATAGTGCACGTTGGCCATCGGTGTGTCACCCAGCGGGCAACCGGCATCCCAGATGATGCCGAACTCACCGGAGACGCGCTGCTGGATGCCGCGTCCGAAGAAGTTGCGGTTCGGGAAGGTGTAGCTGCCGCTCAGGGAGGAGAAGCCATGTTCTGTGATATGGTCGCAGAATCCCATGCCGCGTACGTTGTAGTTGGACGTATACACGTTCAGATTGACGTAGCCGTTGCGCTCAGAAGAGGGCGCTGCCATCGGTGCGGTGGCGGGCATGTCGTAGGCCGGTGTTCCGTAGGGATTCATGCTTTCTTCCGTGGGAACGTAATCCTGTGTTGCGGAGGATGCTTCATAGGTCAGGGTGTCGTATTCCACCGGACCATCGGGAATCATGGGGGGCATTTCTGTTGCCAGAGCAGGCAGACCTGCGGCCATCAGGGTAAAAAGCTGCTTCTTCATGCGGAAAGTTTACCTGTTCTGACGCTTTGTCGCAAGTCAAAAATGACTATATTACATAAATAATCAGAAAAAGTTAAGAAAATGGGCGCTGCTGCGTTGTGGCGGCTGAAAGTCTATGAAAAAACGAGCCCCTTGCGGGGCTCGTGGAGAAGTGGGGGAGGAACGCGCGGTTGCGCGTTGCGAAGAAGCCGCTGTGCGGCTGTGAAGAACTCGCTGCGCTCGGGTGAAGAAGCCCTGCGCGGCTGTGAAGAACGAGCCCCTTGCGGGGCTCGTGGAGAGGGGAAAATTACTTCTTCTTTTCCATTTTGATGTGGCCGGAGCAGCCGAACCAGCCGTCGCGGCAGGTGGCTCGCAGTCGGACCTCCACCTTCGCCTTGCCGGAGGGCAGGGAGCTGAGGTCAAAATCTACGGTCTTGGTAATCTTCTTGTCGTCATCAATTTGGTCGGCTAGTTTGCCGTTGACGTAGACGCGGAAGTCACGGGTATCCAGTCTGCCGTTGCTGCAGGGAACAAGTGAGAACGTGTAGGTGCCCGGTCCTTTGATGTGGTGGGTCACATCCATGCGCCATTCCTTCTCGAAATGGAGTGTCTGGTCGGAGCCCTCGTAGAAGTCATTTTTGATGACATAGTAGGAATCCGGATTCAGATACTTGTGATATTTGGCGGCACCGATGCCGATTTCGTTGTCCGGGTTGATATCGACCGCTTCCTTGAGCGCTTTCAGGCAGGGAGTCCAGTCTGTGCCTTTGGTGGAGCGGATACGCTCTCTGTGGGCATAGGCCAAGCCGCAGAGCCATTGCTGGCGGCGTTCACCCTTGAGTCGCTTGTTCTTCAGCACCTTTTCAACGTATTTGATGGCATCGTCAAACTTGCGGTCAGCGCCTTTGAGCTGACCTTCCGGGCCGCCCTGAAGTTTGCTGTTGATTTGTCTGTACATGCCCATGTGTTCCCAACAGTACTGGGAGCGGTAGCCGGTGGTGTCTTCCGGGTCTTTTTTGTTGATGACGTTGTGGAGTGCCCCGCAGCGGACGGCATCCCGCTGGTAGAGCAGGTCGAGAGCCTCGCCGGCTGCTTTAGCACCTTCTATACCCTCCGTCTTGTTGGCCTTTTCCGCCAGTTGGATGAATTCCGGGTGGATTTCGAGCATTTTGGAAAGCACCTTGATGATACCGGCTTCTTTGCCGCGTACCATTTTGGTGGGGAGTACGGCCATGAGCGTGCCGTCTGCCGCCATGACCACGACTTCCGGCATGTTGAAGCATTCTACCGGGAGTATTTTTTTGCGGACATCACCGTTTTCCTGCCCGGTGGTGTCATCGAACTGCCCGTAGACGGCTTTTCCGGCCAGTTCGGGAGAGTCGATGATTTTCTGCCATTTACGGCAGATGGCGGCATCATCGTGCAGCCAGTCGGAGCCGTGGCGCAGGATGATGATGGGTTTGTTCTGCTGTTTTGCCTGTTCACGTGCCGTGGGTACATCCGGCAGTTTGCAGGAGTTGGTCGTATCCGCCGCAGCAAATCCGGCCAGTAAAACGAGGAGGGTGAAAAGAGTTTTTTTCATGGTAATCTCGTGGTGGGGTTAGCGGGTGAATACGACAAAGTGGGAGATGTGGGCGAAATCCGGGGATTTGTTCTCGAACTCCACCTTCACCCATTTGGCAGAGGTGCCGGCGGGGAAGTTGACCGCCCATTCCTTCGGCATGTTATCCGTGCTTTCCTTGGGCATCCAGGTCGCACCATCGGAGCTGGTGTAGACCGTGGCTTTCTTCATGCGACCCTCATTGCCGTCCGTCTTGCGGACAATGCACCCTGTAACGGTGGAGGCATTGGGAAGCTCTATGATGAAGTGAGGCTTTTCTTCCTTGTTGGTGTGGCATTTGCCGCCATCAGGCGTGGTGATGTCCAGATGCGTGGTGGGGGTGTCCCACTGGGAGCTGGTAGAGATGCGGAACAGAGCCGCCTTGGCTGCTTTCCCCTGCATTGCCGCCAGAGAGTTCAGCTGCACAGGTGCGGTGGAGGATGCCCCGCTCTTTTTAGCAGCCTGAATGAGGGATTGGAATGCGGGCGTGGAGCGGGATTGCTCTGCGGCTACAATGGCTTTGTTGTATGCAGCCATCATGCGTTTGGATTTTTCTGCATCCGCTTCACCACTGCCGGAGGTCGGGGCTTTTTCCGCAGCGACAGCAAAAGCCCTACTAAAGATGGCTTCTTTTTCTCCGCCGCAGAATTCCGCCACCGCCCACTCCAGCACCTGGCCGAAGACGGTGCCGTCACCGGCGTGCATGTGGATGCCGAAGACGCGGGTGAGGTAGGTTTCCTGCATGTTCTCAGAGAGAGTAGCAGTCTGTTTTTTAATGATATCCGTACATTTGACCGCCCAAGAGGATTTTGAGCCGGCTATCATGGTGTGCATGGCGGAGTAGATATCAATCTTCTGCGCATCGTTCATGGCAGCAATTTCCTGTTCCAGGTCAGCAGTCATATCCACGGCGGCAAAGCCGTTTTCCACATAGAGCGGTATGGTTGCCATGAGGTACTTGTGCCAGCTGTTCGCAGAGGTGTCGGCGTCTTTCATGAGCCGGTGCAGTTCTTTGCGGAAGAAAGGATGCAGGGGGCTGTCTTTCAGGGCAGATTGCCACATGTCAATAGCACCGGCAGAATCTCCGGCGGCTTCCAGCGCACGGGCGGCGTAGCTCTTGCGGTAGGCCGTAGCCACGGCCTTGTCATCGCCGAACACTGTTTCCATGAGCGTGTAGGACGTGGGAGCCCGGTGCCCGAAAATCTGGTTGTGCATGCCGCCGTCCGGACCGCCGAAACCGCCTACCCATTTTCCGCGCTCCAAACGGTAGCCGTAGGCGCAGTGCCCGGGCTGTCCCACCGTGGTGGCGGGGATGCCGTGCGCCATGGCGGCAAAGCATCCCAGATGCGAGAGGGCGCCGCAGACACCGCCGTTGCGGTGGGTGGTTTCTGCATTACTCATCTCGCCGTAAGGCATGTTGTAGGCACCGCCTTGTACAGAGTCGCCGAATCGGGAGGGGTCTGTGTAAGTGGCAGCCCAGCAGGCTGAGTGATACTGATCCCATGGCATATTGATGTTCTCCGCAGCCCATTCGAATGATTTGTCATCCCAGTCCTGCCCGGCGATGCCGACAACGAAGCGCAGCTCCCAGGGCCGGAGTTTCGGATAATTGGGGTGCAGTTTGTTTTCCTGTTCCTGTTTGAGGAAGAACTTGTAACGCCAAACCGGATTGAATCGGTCGGGGTTCATTTTCGTGAGCGGCTGCTGTGGGGAGGTTTCGCCGCCGCCCCACAGAGAGGCGAGCGCCACGGCAAGCGCCTTGTTTTTCACCTTGCCGTCTTCCTCCTGCCAGATGCGGTAGAGTACATCCAGTCCCACCGGAGTCTGGTAGGGCACCAGACCGCCGCCGAGGTAGAACTCCAGCCAGGCAGAATCCTTGCAGAACGCTTCCAGGAACTTGGCTTTCTTTTTGTCCCCGGCCAGCTCGGTCATGACCTCCGCGCCGGTGCAGCGGATGAGCTCGGTAAGCATGGCACTGTGCATGTATTCATCGCTCTTGATGTCGGGTTTCTTCCCCTTGAGCGATTTCACCAGAGCATCATACACCGCCTGATAGTCGCCGCTGTCCAGTTTTGCGGCAATGTCCTTGGGCAGATAGCAGACGGCCTTGGGCGCGCGGTCATAGCGAGTGGGCGGCGGGAACGTTTGGCGTGCCGCCGGCTTGATGCCAACGTTCGGCCCATCGCTGCTGGCATCAGCAGAGACGATGGGTTTTTCATTCTGCGTTTCTGCTGCCGCCGCTGATGCAACTGCCGGCTTTGCTTGCGCTATGTCTTTTTTGACAGACGCTTTCTTCTTTTTCTTTACTTTCTTGACGGCAGAAATCTTCTCTTGCTTCTGCGATTGGTCGTAGTAGTAATAACCGCCGATGCCTACAGCAGCCAGCGCCAGTAGTGCCACAAAGACACCGCCGCTATTGCTTTTCTTTTGCGTGCGCCGTCCGGCGGTAGTCAGGGGAGAGTGTTGAACAGGACGTTTTGCCATGAATTCATGTTACGCCTTTGCTCCTGAATGTAAAGTTAAAAAGATTCATTTCCTGCGAAAAAATGAAAAAAAAGCAAAACCAGGTCGCAGAGGAGGTATTCACCCCCGCTTCTCCCGCACGGGGAGGCGCATGAGGCCGAAAAGCCCGAGGGCGGGGAGCTGGAGCCAGAGGTAGTACCAGGGGGCGCTGCCCAGGTAATCCAGCAGGCATCCTTTCACCGGGCTGTATTGGGTGAAGCCGTAGTTGGTGTCCAGCAGGTGGTTGATGGGGATGACGCAGAGCAGGTAGAGGTCGGCAAAAAGTACGGTTCGCCAGGTGTCCTTGAGGCGTGCGCGCCAGCCCAGCACCAGGGGGATGAGCAGCGCGGCGAGTGCCAGCATGCTGTGCGACCAGAAGAAGGTGATGAAGCGGATGTTCGGGAAATCGGCTTGCAGGGTGGGGGTGATGAGCGCCTGGATGCTGGCGGCCAGCACGCCGAAGTAGACCATGGCGCAGGCCCAGCGTTTGCGATACCACAGGGCGATGAAGGCCACGGGGGCCATGGCGGAGCAGAAGTGCAGCGGCAGGTTCTGTATCCATTCCCCGTATGGCATGATGCAGGCGTTACCGATGTGCTCGGCGATGAAGGTGACGGCCAGCACCAGTGCCAGCGCCCGGCAGAGGCGTTGCCGCCCGGCGGTGTCCATACGGCGGGCGGCGCGGATGGTGAGCGCGCAGGTGATGATGACGATGGCGAGCACCCATAGGTGGGACTCTGACCACCGTGTGAAGGGGAGAGCGGAATCCATGGAGAGAGCGGAATGGAGGTGGTGATATCAGTAGCCGCCGGAATCGGCCTCCGGCGTTTGCCAGCGGCGGGCGAGCCAGGCACAGACCATGAGCTGCACCTGGTGGAAGACCATGAGCGGCAGCAGCAGGTTGTTGTCCAGATAGCCGAAGATGGCCAGCATCATGGGGGCACCCACGGCCAGACTTTTTTTGGAGCCGCAGAAGATGATGGCAATGCGGTCTGCGCGGTTGAAGCCGAGGGCGCGGCATGCCCAGTAGGCAGCCAGCTGAGCCAGCACCAGCAGCAGCAGGCTGGCCAGCACCAGTCCGCCCAGATGCAGGGCATCCAGCCGCTGCCAGTAGCCCGCCACAGTGGCACCGGAGAAGGAGGTGTAGACCACGAGCCAGATGGTGCCCTGGTCATTCCAGCGGATAAGTTCCTTTCTGTTGCGGACGAAGCTCTGCAGCCAGCGCTGGCTGAGCTGCCCCAGGATGAAGGGCAGGAGAATCTGGTAACAGATTTTCAGCACGGTGTCCATGCCCACGCTCACATGGGAGGTGCCGGTGGAGAACAGGATACCTACCAGCAGTGGGGTCAGAAAAACGCCCAACAGGCTGGAGACGGATGCGGAGCAGACGGCGGCGGGTACGTTACCGCCCGCCACGGAGGTGAAGGCAATGCTGCTCTGCACGGTGGAGGGCAGACAGGCCACATACACCAGCCCCATGAACAGGGCCGCCCCGGTGAGCGGCTCCAGCAGCGGCCGAAGCAGCGGCACAACGAGCGGGAAAAAGACGAAGGTGAACAGGAACACCAGTGTCTGCAAGCGCCAGTTGAGGATACCCTCTATCACGGATTTGCGCGATAATTTGACGCCGTACAGGTAGAACAGCAGGACGATGGCGGCATTGGTGAGCCAGTCGAAGACAGTGGCCGCTGTGCCGCTGCACGGAAGGAGCAGCCCCAGCACCACGCTGAGCAGAATCCCGGTGGTGAAGCGATCCCGGTTTGCCAGGAAGCGGTGCAGGCGCTCGCGGAGGCGGTTCATGGCAGCCGGGGGTTACTTGCGCGGGGGGAACTCGTAGGTCACGCGTCCGGTTCCGGGGGTGAAGACGAGGTAGGCATCAAATTTGTTGCCGGTCTTGTGGCTCACGAATCCCTGGATGAGGTCGGTCTTGCCCTTGGTCAGCAGTTTGCCTACCATCTCTGCGGTCAGTTCCATGCCGCACATCATCTTCGGGACGACCAGCGGCTTGCGGTTCTTGCCGTAGGTGATGCCATCCACGTGCCAGGCATTCTCCGTTTCCAGCAGCTCGTGTTCGCCCTTGCCTTTCACCTTCAGGATGCCGTGGCGTTTGGCTTTGGTCAAATCCTCCGCAGCAGCGCTGGCGGCGGTGAATTTCTTGTCGGCTTTATCTTTGGATTGCTTGCTGCGGGCTTCGCGGGGCGGGAATTCGAAGCCGACGTTGCCCTTGGCTGCATCCAGCACGAGGAAGGCATCGAACGCGCGGTGGGTGCGCTGGGAGACAAAGCCGGTAATCAGCTCGCTCTTGCCCTCTGCCAGCACCTGTGCCAGCTGCTCGCGGGTGATGTCTCTGCCCAGAATGGTGCGCGACATGGAGAAGCCCTTGCCGTTGCTGCGGGCGAACTCCGGGATGCTCCACTGCTTGTCCGTTTCCTGTACTTCCAGCTCTCCCTGGCCCTTCACGGGCATGGTGCCCAGGGAGACGGGGGCCTCTGTCTCTGCGGTATCGCCTCCGGCGGCGGGGCGGTCGTTCTCGAAGTAGAATTCGGCTTTCCAGGAGGATTTTTCCGTGGCGGGGGCCACCAGCTGCAAGCCGGCTTTGAAGGGTTTGCCGAACTTGGAGCGGAAGCCCTCCATGACGGGGAGGCGGCCCTCGGTAATCAGCTCGGCAATCTGGTCATCGCTCAGGCTCAGCCCGGCATGCACGCGGCGGATGCGGAACTTGCACTTGTGGCAGGAGATGGCATCCACGCGGCTGCTCAGCCCGGCGGCACCGCAGGCGGGGCAGGTGAGCTCCAGATCGGGGTTTTTGCCGTTCTGCATGTAATCGCGCACGGCATCCACAATATCCGTTGTGTAGGAGCGGATTTCCTTCATGAAGGAATCACGCTGCAGGTTGCCTGCCTCCATCTGCTTGAGGCGGTATTCCCACTCGCCGGTCAGTTCCGGGCTGGAGAGGGTGCTGAGGCCGATTTTGCCCAGCAGGTCGATGAGGTCCATGCCGCGGCGCGTGGCCATCAGCTCCTTGCCCTCGCGGGCGATGTATTCCTGGGTGATGAGCCCCTCGATAATGGCGGCGCGGGTGGCGGGGGTGCCCAGCCCGCGCTCTTTCATGGCATCTGCCAAATCTTCATCCTCCACCAGCTTGCCGGCCGTTTCCATGGCCGTCAGCAGTGTGGCTTCCGTGTAGGCGGCGGGGGCTTTGGTCTTGTCTGCCACGGCTTCCACGCGTTCGGCCTTGACCTTTTCGCCCTTGCCCACGGCGCACAGCTCGTCCTTCTTGCGCTTGTCTGCACCGTACAGGGCACGCCAGCCGGCGGCCAGCTGCACACGACCGTGGGTGTAGAAGCAATCCGTGGCTCCGGGGGAGGAGACGATGGTGGTGCGCTCTGTGTCCTCAAACTCGGCATTGGGCATGAATACACCCAGGAAGCGCTGCACGACGAGGTTGAAAATTTTGGCGGCATCTCCGCTGAGTGCGACAAATTTGCCTGTGGGGATGATGGCGAAGTGGTCGCTGACCTTGCTGCCGTCGAACACGCGTTTGGAGGGGCGCACGCGGCGGTTATCCAGAATATCCTGTGCAAATCCAGCGAAGTCCGGCAGGTTCTCCCCGATGGCGGCCACCGTGCGGGTGGCTACTTTCAGGTAATCATTCGGCAGGAATTTGGAGTCCGTGCGCGGGTAGGTCAGCACCTTGTGTTTTTCGTAGCATTCCTGTGCTATCTGGAGTGTGCGGCGGGCAGAGAAACCGAAGCGGTTGCTGGCTTCCTTCTGCAGCGAGGTGAGGTCGAAGAGCAGGGGGGCGGGCATGGAGACCGGCTTGCGCGTCTCTTTCACCTCTGCCGGGCGGCCCTGACAGCGCTCTGCTATGGCGGCGGCCAGCTCCGGCTCCCAGATGCGCTCCCGGGTGCGCTGCGGGGCGGTTTCGTCCTTTTTCCAGTTCGGGTTGAACCAGCGGCCCTCGTAGCTGCCGGCTTTGGCGGTGAAGGTGGCGCGTACCTCGTGGTAGGCCTCCGGCACGAAAGAAAGAATGGCTTTCTGGCGGGCGGCCAGTATGGCCAGGGTGGGGGTCTGCACACGCCCGGTGGGGGTGACGTTGAAGCCGCCGGCACCGGATTGCAGCACGGTGAGGGCGCGGGTGCTGTTGAGCCCCACCAGCCAATCCGACTCCGAGCGGCACACGGCGGCATCTGCCAGATGCTGCATTTCCTCATCCGTCTTCAGGTTCTCCCATGCCTCCAGAATGGAGTCATCCGTCATGCTCTGCATCCACAGGCGGCGGATGGGTTTGCGGATTTTGCCGTAGCGGATGATGTTGCGGAAAATGAGCTCACCCTCGCGCCCGGCATCGCATGCGTTCACGATTTCGATGATATCCTTGCTGCGAGCCAGTTTCAGCACCTTGCGGAGCTTGTCGGCAGATTTGGCGATGGGCTCCAGCTCCATGGCCTTGGGCATGACCGGCAGGTAATCCATCTTCCAGGGCAGGCTCTTGCCATCCTCCGTCTGGGGCTTTTTCTGCTCCACCAGATGACCCACGGCAGAGGTGATGACCATGCTGTCGTTGCTGAAGCCACCGCTGCTGTCGTCTTTCTTGAATTTTCCCAGTCTCTTGCCGAGGACTCGGGCAAGGTCGTTGGCTACGCTGGGTTTCTCTGCGATGATAAGGGTTCTGGACATGGATGATGCGTGGGGAAAGGTGTGCGAAATGGTGGTGAATCTGCGCCGGGCCGCAGGCGCTCCGCTGTTCCTATTAGTGACAAATTTTCTGCGATTTTGTCAAGGAAAAATTGAGACATGGGTCGCGGGGAGCTAGTGCGGCAGAAGAAAAAAGCCCCCGCCAACGCTTTGGCATTGCCAGAACCGGGTGGAGCGAGTATACTGCCGGTGTATGAACAGTTTTGATGCCATTGAGCAGAAAATGCAGTCTGTGGGGCTTTCTGAGGCGGCCGTGAATGCGTTTCGTCACAGCGTGGAGGTGCTGACCTCTGACCGCTCCATGTTGATTCCGGAATCCGATATTGCTCCGGCGCAGGATGTTGCCGAGTGGGATGAGCTGGTGGCAGCCACCCCGGAGGCCGATGCCGCGCTGCTGGCACAGGCTGTTCTGGTGAAGCTCAATGGAGGGCTCGGCACGAGCATGGGCTTGCAGAAAGCCAAGAGTCTGCTGGAAATCAAGCCCGGGGTCACGTTCCTGGATTTGATTGTGCGCCAGGTGAAGAGCCTGCGTGAGCGTGCCGGGTATCCGGTGAGTCTGCTGCTCATGAACTCGTTCTCCACCAGCGCAGATACGATGGCGCACCTCTCCCGCTATCAGGAGGGCGGTTTTGCTGACCCGGCACAGGTGGAAATGATTCAGAACCGCGTTCCCAAGCTGCTGACCGATACGCTGGAACCGGTTTCTTTCCCGGAAAATCCGGATCTGGAGTGGTGCCCGCCCGGGCATGGTGATTTGTATCCGGCCATGGTGGGCTCCGGCTGGCTGGACAAGCTGCTGGCGGCCGGGGTGAAGTATGCCTTCGTGTCCAACTCAGACAATCTGGGGGCGCAGCTGGACACTCGCTTCCTGCGATGGTTTGCGGAGAGCGGTGCGCCCTTTGTGATGGAGGTGACCCGCCGCACGGAGGCCGATAAGAAGGGCGGTCATCTGGCGGTGCGGCGGAGCGATGGTCAGCCGCTGCTGCGAGAGGTGGCGCAGTGCCCGGAGGAGGATGTGCCCGCTTTCCAGGATATCGACAAGCACCGCTATTTCAATACCAACAACCTCTGGATTCGGCTGGATGCGCTCCGGCAGTTCATGGATGAGCATGGCGGGGTCATGCCCCTGCCGGTTATCCGCAACGTGAAGACCGTGAACCCGCGCGATGCTTCCACCCCGGCTGTCTACCAGCTGGAGGTGGCCATGGGCGCCGCGCTGGAGTGCTTCCCCGGTGCCCGGGCGGTCTGTGTGCCGCGTTCCCGCTTCTTCCCGGTGAAGACCTGCTCGGACCTGCTGCTGCTGCGCTCGGATGCCGTGGTGATTGATGAGGCGGGTGCCATGACGCTGGCTCCGGAATGCGGCGGGGTGGCTCCGGTGGTGCTGCTGGACAGCAAGATGTATAAGCTGGTGGATTCTCTGGATGCCCTCGGTGTTCCGTCGCTCAAAAACGTGAAGCGACTGGTCGTGAAGGGGGCTCACCGCTTTGCGGACGGTGAAGCCCTGAGCGGTGATGTGGAAATCGGCTGATAGCGGGTGAAGTTATCATACTCCGGCCTTGCCTGTTTCCCCACAGAAACGCGACGAATTGCGGCTTCGCATGCAGCAGTTGGGCGTGCGCGAGCATGACCTTCAGGAAACTTTTGTGCGCGGCAGCGGCAAAGGTGGGCAGAAGGTGAACAAGACCAACAACGCCGTCTGCCTGATTCACCTTCCCAGTGGAATCGTGGTGAAATGCCACCGCGAGCGGGAGCGGGAAATTAACCGCTTCCTCGCCCGCCGTGCGCTTTGCGATGAGCTTGACCACCGCCTGACCGGCGCTCCGGATGCCCACGCCGCTGACCGTCTGCGGCATCTCCGCCGGAAAGGCGGTCGCCCCGCCACCCGAGGGTTGCACATTGATTACCGCAAATAGGGTATCCAAAAACTCAAGACTGCCCGACAAATGGGAACATAACGAGAAGTACAAAGTCAAATGGACGATGGTCAAGGTGCAGAATTCCGCTCGCCGTGCTTTCATTCGTTCATTGTACATTTGCCTTTGTACATGAAATGCAGATTGAGCGAGTCAGGGGTGAATATCTTATATTTCCTAAATAACGGGGCGAGCGTAAGGATTCTGATAGCAGATGAGCATCAGTCATTTGAATGCCGGTGTGGGGAATCTGCTTGAAATCCGGCGGTATCATGGTAGGATTTGCCCCACATATGAAGAGAAAGAAGCACCCCCGCCGGAAAGGATTGCGCCGCGCCGCATTGTTGGTTGGAAGTCTGGCCGCCACAGGTGGGTTGAATATGTGTGCTTCCGCAACAATCTGGCAGGGCAGCGGTGTGGAAGAAGTGGCAGATGTCTCGCAGAATGTGAAAGAGTACCGCGCCGCCGCCCATCGCAACGACAGGGATGCCCAGTTCCGCCTGGGCTGCTGCTATCTGGACGGCCTTGGTGTGACCCCTGACCGCGCTTCTGCTGTCTATTGGCTGAAACAGGCCGCCGCTCAGGGGCACCGCGATGCGCGAAACCTCCTCAGCCGTCTGGGTTGATTTTTGTGCTGCCTGATAAATAAAAACGGTTGTTTGCTGCGCCTGTACAGACGCAGGGCATGAAGCCCGCCGAAAACAACCATGAAATCCGTTCTTTTACCCTTGATGCTTGCTGCAGCTGCCGTTTTCTGTGTGTCAGAACGCGCCGAGGCTGCCGAATTCTCCGCAGTGCCGGCTGCGGTCATCATCCCGGGCGCGGAGGATTTGGTGGCAGAACACCGCCACCATTGCCCGCCGCCCCGTCATCATCATGGCCACCGCCATTGCCCGCCGTGCCGTCACCACCGGCATCGCGGCTGTCCGCCGCCGCCCCCTCCTCCCCGCCGCTGCCACAGCTTCCTGTGGTTGCGCTGGTAAGGCGTGCCCGTCCTCCTGAATCCCATCGCCCATTCCTTCCCCGGAGTGGGCTTTTTATGGGTGTCCTTTCATGTTGAACGGATGATTATTTCCAGAGGTCATGAGTGATCCATTGCTGATGCCCGAATCCGATATGTTTGTAGATATCAGGATGCGGAGAGTCGGGGTGATTCAACAATTCCTTGATCCGTTCGGGCCAACTACTGTGGGCGGCAGTATGTTTCAGGAGCAAGCGACAAATGGTAAGAACCGTTGCCGTTCTGTTGTTATCGCGATGCAATTGTATGGATGGTTGACCGGGAAGCAGTTGAGTCGGGGGACACCAACAGGATGAAGAATCGTTCCATACATAATCCCATTCCGGAATCCGGGGGCGTTTCAGGCTGTTTGCCGCTTTTCCCGATAACCACACGCGATTCCAGATGCGGCCCTGATGTGCGCAGGTATTTCGGACATCGTTGAGCAGGTTGATGCACGAAATGAAGAATCTGTAATCCCTAAACCCAAAATTTGTAGCAATTGATTGGCATACATGAGGCTGTAGCCCACGAGTAAGTAGTGAGGCAAGGTTGCCGAAAGTGGTAAACTCAACAAACACCCAGATGGGAAGTTCTTTTGCACCGATGATACCGTATTGTTGCCTGTGATGAACGGCAAAGTCCTCGTTGCTTCGCTTGTAATATTTGTCTACGGTATCCAGAAATTCGGCGAAGGCACTTTTAGCTGTGGGGGAATTATTTTTCCCCGTTGTAAAACTTCTGCGGTAAGATTTGCTGTTTTTTTGCGGGACGCTCAGGTTTGTTTCTTTTGCCCAAATGTGAGCTATTTGTGTTCTTAATGCAATTTCAATACGAGAGATGGCCTCAAATACAAGAGAACGAAGCTTCCGATCAAACATGTAGTATGACCGAATTGTTTCCCAATGAGTATTTGGTTGGAATACGTCACTTTTTTTCCCATTCGATAAGGGAATCCGGAACGGATGCCAGTAGGCAGAAAAACGATAGTAGTTGATATACCGCAAATCGGCTTCTATCAGGGCAATCAAGTCCTGACGAGGGAGTCTCTGCCGACTCTCCATGCCGCGTTGTATCAAGAGTCTGGCTTGATCTGAAAAAGAGAGGAAAGGCTTGATGGGCATAAGGTGATGTGCCTTTTATAATGGCGACCCACCCGGCCGAAACCGAGTGGGTCATAGTAGACTGTGACATTTTTCGCTGCGCCTCCGCAGCGCCCACCAATGATGAGAATCACCTTTCTGCAAGGATTAGAGCACGCTTACGGGTAATTGTCAAGATATTTGTTATTTTGTTTATTTTGTTTGCACCACTCCTTCCCCGGAATGTCTTGATTGATGACTGTTTCCAAAATGGAAACAGTCGTTCTTTCATTTCCCCGCTGTAGTGCGGACGGAGACGGAGGCGGTGTTGGGGAGGATGTATTTGTGGAGCTCGACGGTGGCGCGGGTGGCACCGAACTCGCGGACGCAGCAGGCGGCGAATTTGTCTGCCAGCGTTTCCAGGAGGATGGTGGGTTCTGCCTGTGCCAGTGCCGTGAGGCGTTGGGAGAGGGTGTCGTAGCAGATGGTGCGAGAGATGTCCTCACCGGTGGCAGAGAAGGGGCAGGGCGGGGTGAGGGTGATGTTGGCAGTGAGCCGCTGGGGCAGGGCTCGCTCTTCTTCCGGCACGCCGATGCAGCAGGTGAACTCCAGAGAGTTGATGCTGATGGTGTCCGCCGCCGGAAGCGGGCATTTTTCCAGCAGGCGCTGCAGGTAGCTCAGGTCGGGCACGGTGATGTCCGGGGCGGCCTGGGAGAGCTGGTCGGCGTTGTTGTAGCCGGTGAGCACGCCGATACCGGTGATGCCGACGCGGTGCGCGGCGTTGATGTCGTGCTGCATGTCGCCGATAAAGGCGGTTTCCTCCGCACGGAGTCCGTGTTGTTTCATGAGCCCCGGGATGTAGTGTTCCTTGTTGTGAACCCCGGAGTGGATGTGCTCGAAGTAATGGTGGAGGTTGAGGTGGCGCGACTGCTCATCGAATGCCTTGGGATCCATGCTGGTGAGGATGAAGCAGCGGATGCCGCGGGCACGGCAGAACTCCAGAAAGGCGCGGGAATGCGGAATCTCCGTCACCTGCAGGGCTGAGGCATCAAAGGCGTAGCGGTAGAAGTTTTCCAAGTCTTCCAGCTTGGCTTCAGGCGTTTTGACGGCGTAGTAATCCGGGTAGGGCAGCTGGAACTCGGCGCGGAATGCCTCTCTGCTGAGAGCGGGGCGATTGTATTGTGCAAGCACGTAGTTAGTGGCCTCTATGGTGAGGGCGAGGTCATCGCAGAGCGTGCCGGACCAGTCGAAAATGAGATTACGGAACATGTCAGAGTAAAAATCAGTCTTTGCGTTTCAGCCGTCGCCCATCCTTGGTGGTCGTGGTGGTCGGGGCGGTGGAGATGTGGTATCTGTCCTGGTATTTGCGGATGGCTTTCTTGAGGGCAGGATTCACGAAAGGATTGTCACGCCCATAGCGAGCCCAGGGGCCGCCGGGCACGAGGCCGAATTCCACGAAGCGCCAATGCACGGTGGCGGTGCCGCCCTTGATGCCGAGGTAGTCGCGCACGGCGGGAGAGATGTCGATACCCGCTCCCTTGTTGGCGGTGTTGCGCGGGCGCGCACCGCCGAAGACGTACTGCCAGTCATCGGTGTTGAACGGCCCGCAGTCCTCCCACTGCGCGAAACAGTAGCGACCGTTGTAGTATATCTGCACCCAGGTTCCGCGGCAGACGGATTCATACTTCCCATCCTTGTCCCGGCGGTACCAGGGGATGACTTTGGAAGCCTCCGGCTTGGGCCCGCCTTTCTCGATGTCGTTGTACGGGAGCGCCACGTAGAAAGGGTTGAGCTGCGGGGTAAAGGCCTTGGGGGCGTAGGTGATGGGGTCGCGGTTGGCGGGGTTGGGGTCATCATAGCCACCGTAGTTGGCATTCCACTGGCTGTCCCAGCTGCTGGCGGTGTTGGGCACGGGGTTGCGCGCCGTGGCCAGTTCCCCGATGTAAAAATAGGTGGCGGTGATGTCGAAATGCCAGGGGTAGGCACCGGGACGGCGGCGTTGCGGGCGGGTTTTGGGGTCGGGGAAATTGCTGCGGTGGCTCTGGTCGAAGGTGGGGCGGAGCGGCCCGTGTTTGATGGCTTCCGTACGCAGATTTTCTTCCGTCATGCTGCGGCGCGTCTCCCCGCTGACCCTCGTGGTGAGCTTGCTGCCGGAGATGGAGCGGCGCACGCGTTGCTGCGCGTCTGCTGGGGGTAGCAGCAGCGCGGGAAGCAGCAGCAGACTGAGGGCTCGGAGTCGCATCTTCATCTTACCAGTTGTGCAGGACGCTCGGCTCTGCGGTGGGCAGTTTATCCGGGGCATCCGGCGTGTAGTGCAGCCCGCGGGACTCGCGGCGGCGCAGGGCGCAGTCCACGATGAGCGAGGCGGTGAGAGCCAGATTGCGCAAATCCAGGATTTCCGGGGTGACGCGGTAGCCCCAGTAGTACTCATGAATCTCGCGGTTGATGTTGCGCAGGCGAGTGGCTGCGCGCTGGAGGCGGCGGTCGGTGCGGACGATGCTCACGTAGTCGGTCATGGTGCGGCGCACCTCATCCCAGCAGTGGTAGAGAATGGCCAGCTCATCCTGGGGCACGCGGTCGCCGTGCCACCATTCGGGTATGGGGTATTCCTCCATGCGGTGTGCCAGCGGCAGACGGGTGAGCATGGTGGCAAGTGCCCGCTTGGTGACGACCACGCACTCCAGCAACGAGTTGCTGGCCAGGCGGTTGGCACCGTGCAGCCCGGTGCAGCCGCTCTCCCCCGCAGCAAAGAGCCCGCGCAGGGAGGTCTGCCCGTTGGTGTCAGTCTGGACACCGCCGCACTGGTAGTGCGCAGAGGGGACAACGGGAATCATGTCCACCTCGGCATCTATACCGTGTTTTTTGCACGTCTCGTAGATATAGGGGAAGCGCTCGGCCATGAAGCCCTTGGGTTTGTGGGTCATGTCCAGATACATGCAGGGGTGGCCGGTGCGGAGGATTTCGCTGTTGATGGCGCGGGCCACGATATCGCGCGGTGCCAGGCTCTTGCGCTCATCATACTTCTGCATGAACTCCTTGCCGTCAGGCCCGCGCAGGATGCCGCCCTCGCCGCGTACGGCTTCGGAGATGAGGAAGGTGAGTCCCTCACGGTCGCTGCTCTTTGGATTATAGAAGGTGGTGGGATGGAACTGCACGAACTCCATGTTGGAGATGTTTGCCCCGGCGCGCCAGGCCATGGCCACTCCGTCACCCGTGGCGGTGGCGGGGTTGGTGGTGTACATGTACACGCGCCCGGTGCCGCCGGTGGCCAGCAGGATGCGGTCGCAGCGGAAAATGTCCACCTCTCCCGTGGCGGGGTTGAGCACGTAGGCACCCAGCACGCGGTCTTCCGTCACGCACCCCAGCTTGGCGGTGGTGATGAGGTCGATAGCGATGCGGTGGTCGAGCAGCTCGATGTTGGGATGCCGCTGTGCCGCCTTCAGCAGCTTGGAGCTGATTTCCAGTCCGGTGGTGTCCTTGGCGTGCAGAATGCGGCGTTTGCCGTGGCCGCCTTCGCGCCCGAGCTCAAACTCGCCGTCCTCTTCCTGGTCAAAGTCCACACCCCAGCTGAGCAGCTCGCGGATGGCCTCCGGTGCCTCTGTGACAATGGTGCGCACGGCGGCTTCATCGCAGAGCCCGGCACCGGCATCCAGCGTGTCGGCGATGTGTTCTTCAAAGCTGTCATTTTTATCCATCACCGCTGCGATGCCACCCTGGGCTTTGGCGGAGCTGGAGACGAGAGGGTCGCTCTTGCAGAGAACGATCACTTTACCATGTTCGGCGGCGCGCAGGGCAAAACTGAGGCCCGCCACGCCACTGCCGATAACGAGAAAGTCAGATGTAATCATTTTTGACGCGAATTCCGCGCAGATTATAGCACCATCAGCGCGGAACGTCACGCAGAATATCTGTTATACGGCGGGTTATGCGTGTCCCAAAGTTTTGGGACACGTGGATTTACGAATGACGATTTACGAATTACGAATTAAAAGTGAGCGGCTTACGCCGATAATTGCATCAATGAAAACTTTTCAGCAATAACCGGGCACATGATTTTCCGACCAAGGGATAGTTGTCTGAACGCATCAATTTTGAGTGTGTAATGGCTATTTTTCAAGATGTTGAGACACAGGTGTCGGCGGTTATGGCCGACAAAAAAGCCCTCTCAGCGGAGGATTCTTCCCACGGACAGGGAAATAGCCACCGAGCTGTTGCTCGGTGGCTATGAAAGGAGGTGGAAATGCCGGTTGGCTTACATGTCCGTTTTATTGGCGGCGGCATGGTACGCCATTGCTTCAGCGACGGCGGCGGCGTGTAGCCAGTGCAGCCAGTGCCAGCAGGCTCAGCGTCGCGGTGGTCGGCTCCGGCACAGCGGCGACTGAGAATGTCCCATTGTTATAGCTTACCTTCACGCTCTTGGAGGCAGTCCCATCAGTCAGTTCAATCGTAAGATCCTTCATATCTGTGGAATTAGCGCCAAGATTCTTGAAGAGGGTGTAGCTGCCGGAGAGATTCTCCAGCGTTTCAACGCTCAGCGTGATGATAACATTATCTCCCAGAACCAAATCGTTTCCGCCGAGGTCCAGTGAGTAATCACCGAAAAAGTTTAGCTCTCCACCATCAAGAATGAGGTCTCCTGTGCTGATGTCCCCACGGATATTGAGTTCACCATCCTGCAGTTCCAGAGAGTCAAAAGTACCGCTGTACATGGTCATAGCACCACCGTCAACCAGAGTTGCGAGTTCTACATTGCCACCCTGCTGCCACACGTGTCCGCCATCACCTACGGTCATTATGCCGGATGCACCGTCTGCCGTTGCGATGGAAGAACCTCCGAGCAGGGAAAGGGTGTGGTTTACCTCGACTTCGTTGGCAACAACGCTGCCTGAGCCGCCCGAACCTGCTGCCAGTGATGTGTGACCATTGATAATCAGCTTATCAGTTGTCAGTTTGGCAGAGCCGGTCAATTGGGAAACGGTAGTCCCTCCGTTCAGAGTTGTTGTGCCTGACACGTTGACGGAGTTTGTGGGATGTACGGACAACGCACCGTTTACCGTTAAATTTCCTTTGACTGTCAGCGAATCATTCCCTTTGTACTGAGTCAGGCTGATTTGATTCACCGTCACATCGGAATTGACCGTCAGGTTTGCCTGTACATTGATGAAATTGACCACCGGGGCATCGTTCACAAACTTGCCGATAGTGCTGTCATCCTTGACAATGATGGTTTCATAATCCGTGCCGTTTACTGAGTCCAGATTAAGATTATTATTTGACGCTTGAATCCAGAGTGTTTCAGCAAATGCATGAGAACTCAGACTGATTATTCCGGCCAATAGAGCCTTGAGAAAATGTGATTTCATATGTATTGTTGTGTTGAATGTTTTTTCAACTCCTCGTCCTTACGACGAGAAAGTTTTTGGTTTGCACCCGAAGCAGTATATTGATTCCCGGCGTGAGAGGTGAGGAGGGATGATAGAGGGGTGAAAAGCCTTGAAACGCAGGGTGATACGGGCGCGATTAGCGGGTGCGGAAGTAAGTGCGGAATGTACCCGGTAAAAACGGCGAGACTGTCGCATAGGTGAGGAAGAGCATCGGCAGAAAGCGGCAAAAAAAACGCCCCGGCAGTTAAGCGGGGCGGGTGTAAAAATGGGCGGCATCAGGGCTGTGGAACCGGTGCCGATTTTGTACGGCGGCGGGGTTTAACGGTGGGCGTGGCCACCACGTCCCCG
>SUVN01000011.1 GCA_015061985.1 Akkermansiaceae bacterium | reverse complement strand
GTCATCATGGAGCCCGGCAAGAGCGCCAAGGCACAGGCAGCCTCCCTGTCCCACACCGGTTCTCTGGCTCCCAACTATCGCGTGCTGGAGATGGCTCTTCAGGGCGCCGGTGCCATCCAGGCCTACAACGACCGCGAGCTCTTCGGCCTGCTGGAAGTCCTGCAATACTGCAACCACAATGAATTCGACGGTCAGGTAGCCGTGCTCACCAACGCCGGCGGCGTCGGCGTGCTCACCTCCGACCTCTGTGAGGAAGCCGGCCTTGATTTGGCTCGTCCCAGCGAAAAGACCATCGCAGCCCTGCGCGCCGTTCTTACCCCGGAAGCCTCCCTCGGCAACCCCATCGACGTGGTGGGCGACGCCAAGGCAGACCGCTACGAGGCCGCCCTGCGCGTCCTCTGCGAGAGCGGTGAGTACAAGAACATCCTCGTGCTGCTCACCCCCCAGCGCGTCACCGACTGCCCCGGCACCGCCGAAGCCGTCATCCGCGTGGCTCCCGAGTTCCCGAACGTGAACATCTACTGCTCCTTCGTGGGTGGTGCCCGTGTGGATGAGGGTCGCGTCCTGCTCAACCAGGCCAAGATTCTCAACTACGACTATCCCGCCGACATCGTGCGCCTCCTCGGCCTCCTCAAGGCTCAGATGGCCTTCCGCGGCAAGAAGCTCGCCACCTGCGAGGTGGGTGAAGTGCCCGCCAACATCAAGGCCGCCATCACCGAGGCCAAGGAAGCAGGCCTCGCCTCCCTGCCCCAGGAGACAGTCAACATGCTCATGGACCACTACGGCATCGACTATCCCAAGTGCGGCAACTTCACCGACAAGGCAGAGGCTCTGGCCTTCTGCAAGACCCTCTTCCCGAACCCCGTCGTGCTCAAGCTCTCCGCTCCGGACGCTCTGCACAAGACCGAGATGAAGGGCATCTACCTCAACATCGCTGATGAGGCCTCCTTCGAGGAAGCCTGGAGCGGCCTCTGGGGCTCCATCGAGAAGTTCCAGCTCAAGGGCGCATCCGTCCTCATCCAGGAAATGATTACCAAGGCCACCGAAACCATCATCGGCGTGAACAGCGACAAGAACTTCGGTCGCGTCATGGTGTTCGGCACCGGCGGCGTGTACACCGAGGTCATGCGCGACACCACCATGCGCATCCTGCCCACCGATGACTTCTCCGACATGATCAAGGAGACCAAGGTCGGCGTCATCCTCAACGGCGTTCGCGGCGAAGCTCCGAAGGCAGTCGGCCCCCTGGCAGACACCCTTCAGAAGGTGCAGAAACTCGTTCTGGAGATTCCGGAAATCACCGCCATCGACGGCAACCCCGTCCTCGTCACCGCCGACCGCGCCGTCGTCGTGGACTTCAAGATGATTCTCAAGTAATCATCTCAACCCCATACACTTTCAACGCTCCCGAGGAAAACCCCGGGAGCGTTTTTTTGATTCTCTTTAAACTAAATCTTCTTACTTCGCAAAAAATTAACCCCGGCATCCGAAAACGCCGGGGTATGTATGGAGTCACACTTAATGCATGAAATACGCTCTCCTACGCTTACATTTCATGCGTGCTGGTTCTGAAGTGGCTTCAGCGTATCAGAATTCTTCTGCAACCGCAAGCAAAAATTGCGAGTCTTCTCCAAAATAATGCAGTTTTTCGTTGACTTGATATATTCGAGAGGTAGAATGCTGAATAGATGGTTCTGAAGGCAGTCTCCATCGTTAATCATCAGCAAAGATTAACAACCATGAAAACGACAATGGATAATCAAAGCTCCGCAATGGCCACCGCTGTTGCCGAGAAATGGAACAACTCTCCTTTCTTTGCCCCCGACACCGTTGTGCTTGGTCTCGATATCGGCATTGAAGGCATCGGCATCACCGTCCGCCGCGGTCAGGAATGGATATACAGCAAGACTCTTCTGGTCGATTTGCCGGAAGCCCAGGCACTGGCTGAACGCCGTGCTTTCCGCGCCGCCCGCCATGCTCGCAAAAACCGTAAGACGCGCATGCGCCGGCTGAAGGAACTCTTTGCCATACACAATCTCCCCTGGGTCAGCGATGATGTCATGTCGCGCAGCGACCCCTTCAAACTCCGCTACCGCGCCATCACCGGCAAGCTTGCCTCCCGCGAAGCACTCTCCATCTGTATCCGCTCCTGTGTTCTCCGCCGTGGTTATAATTATCTGGCCATGAGCGATACTGAAAGCGGCGGAGAATTTCCCTGGGGAACAGACAGTTCCTTGAGCGAAGCCACCAAATGGCTCAGCACCACCTATGTGGATGCAGAAATGCGCCATCAGCTCATCGCTCTCGCTCCGCTCATAACCTACAAGAAGAAAGAACTGACAGAGGAACAGGCAGAACTCTGGGCAGCCATGGTGAATGAACGCTATGCCAAGGCAGAGAGTGAGGGCATCCCTGCCACGCTGGCAGATTACGCCAAAAAGAAACTCAACGACCGCAAGGCTCGCGGACGCAACTTCCCGCGCTCCCATGTAGAGGAACACCTCCGTACCATCATTCAGCGCCATGCGGACCTGATAGATGATGCGAGCGGCTTTACGGAAGCTCTCTTCCTCCCGAATGATACCAAGGAGAACAAAAAACGCGCCATTTTCCACTACAACAGAAAAACACCCAAGGAAGCACAGGCTCATTTTGAAACAAAGGTCAAGAAATGTCCCTATTGTACATGGCTGGAGCTGCCGGAGTCCCGTTGTGACCTTTCCGGCAATACCGACATCCGCAAGTGGAAGCTCATTGACTTTGTCTCCACCCGCACCTTTGAGCTCATCTCCGAGAACAAGAAGCCCATGGGTCGTCAGCGTCTTTCTGAAGACGCTGTCCGGGTTCTCGTGCAAGCAGTCTCTCACGAAGGAACCGGCTGGGGAGAGGCAAAAAAGGCCATGGAAGCCGCACTCAAGCCGGCTAAGCTCGCACCCAAGAGCGACTGGAACAAAGCCCAGTTGGAGCAACTTTCCGATATCGTTGCCCCCTCCCCCATTCTCCGCAAGGGGCGCAGCAACATGTCGGCCATCGCAGCGGCCGCCTTGTACAACGCCGCCACCTGCAACGGTACCATTTTTGCACCCGAGCAGCTCGAAGAATGGAAGAAAGAGAGCGGACTGTACACCCATCGTGCCACTATCAGCTCCGCAGGCGGTATCTATCCGCAGGTGCAGACACTTCTGGGCTCCCTGAAGAAAAACAGCTCCGTTTTCGCCACAGATGGCTTCCTGCAGAGACTCTTCAACAATAAGCTTCGGGATAAGCTCGGCGGCAAATCCGTTCCGGACTATTGTATCATCGAGTGTGTTAAAGACCCCGCACCCAACAAAGATATCAAGGCTGAAATTGAGAAAAAACAAAAAGAAAATCGCGCTCGCCGCGAAAAACAGGCTGAAAAATTCGGCAAAGCGAATGCCAGTAAGGCAGATTTCCTGCGCATGAGACTCTTCTGCGAACAGGGAGGTTCTGAGAAGGCTCCTGCCACCTGCCCCTTTACCGGTCAGCAAATCCCCGTTGCAGACCTCTTCACCGCCAAGCTTCAACTAGCTCACATTTACCCGGATTCCCGCGGCGGTCTCTACATGGCAGAAAACCTCGTCCTCACCACGCAGGAGATTAACCTCGCCATGGCAAACCGTACTCCCTACGAAGCAGCAACAGCAGGGCTCCCGGGCTGGCTTTCGTGGTCAGATATGCTTGCTCAGAGCAGAAAATTTCACTGGGCTGATAAGAAACGGGAACTCTTCGCCCATTCCTCAGATACATCTTTCCCGGATTTCAACAACATGACCCGTACCGCCCAGCTGGCAAGCGAGTTGCGCAACCTCTCCGCCGTCTGGATGGGAATTGCCGGGGATGCCAAGCAAATCCGTGAGCGCATCGGTAACCCTGCCGGCATCTATACGGCAGCTGCGCGTCTGTGCTTCTTCGGTCCGGATTACAAAAAAGACAGAACAGACAATAATCATCACCGCTGGGATGCTGCGGCCATGACCTGCATTCCTCCCACGGCTCTCAACGATGTCCGTTATGGCGGCATCTTCCAAACGGAGCTCAACGGCAAAGGAAACCGCCGGCTCATGTGCATCAGGGGTCTCAATACGCCGGACTTTGAAGAAGTCAGAAAAGACGGCAATGAATGCCCGCTCATCAAGCTCAACAGCCGCAGCAAGTACAAATCGCTCGGTGACAGCACCTTCTGGCGCGTGGATAAGGAAGGCATGACCAGCCAGCGCACCCCGCTGGATCCCGGCACCATCAAAGCCAAGGAGCTCTCCGACACGCTCCGCAAAATGGGTATCCCCTCCGACCAGATACCTTCGGAAAAGAAAATTGAAAGCTGGCTCACCGACTGTCAGGCGGCCACCAAGGACGAGGCTGTCGTCATCAAGCCCCTCCGGCTCAATAACGGCACGCCCATCCGCAGCATCTGGAAGTTCGGAAGCAAGGGTAATCTGGATAATTCCCCCTTGGGATGGAATGGCATTATCACGGAAAACGGTAAATTCGACCAGCTCCGCAGCCTTGCAGCCTCCAACGACCGCATGGAACTCTGGCTCGGTTGGAACGCAAAGAAAAAGCAGTGGGAATACTACAAACGCATCATCCCCACCGCAGCCGCCCTCGCCGGATTCAAGCGTATGGGACTTCCCTGGCGAGGCACGCAGAATGCCCCGCAGTATCTGCTTGACTTGCTCCAAAAACGAAAGGCACGCGATTTGAAAGAGCTGCTCTGCGGCACTCTGCCTCCCCATGCCGTCAAAGTGGCTACCTTCCGTAAGGGTGATACTTTCCTGCTGGACTTCGAGCTGGATCCCAAATATGTCGAAAAGCTCCAGAAAAAAGGATTGGTTAATCTGGAAGACTTCCCGAAGGTGATTAAAACGTGGGGTAGTATATCAGCCGTCAGGAGCAATAAAAAATTAGTGTTTAAATCCTTGTCACATAAGGATAGAAAAGAGAAAGAACTTGGGGACTGCTCAAAATTGATTGCATTACTGCCGCAAGAAACCATTCTGGCAGCAAAGGGGATAATTGATAAACAACTTACGTCTCAATCATGATTCACCACCTCATCCTGATGGACGAGGCAGCCGATTTGCGGATTAAAGACGGATTACTCACCTGCGGGGATAAACGCATCGCTGTGCAGGTACTGGGATCCCTGCAATGTCTGGCTTCACATGCTAGGTGGAGCCAGACAGCGCTTTGTACTGTGGCTCAGCAATGTCCCGTCATCATGGCTCAGTGGGACAAGAGTTCCGGCAAATGGCTTACTTCTTCCCTCTTGCCCCGCTGTCGCTACGTGAATCCCGATGCCACCTTCCGCCTCTGCAACCTCAAACCGCGCCACAGTACCCAGTTGGCTTCAGATTTACTTTTCACCAAGGTAAACAATCAGCATGCCCTCATCCGCTCTCTTGAACCGTCTCTCGCACCGCTTCCAAAGCTCGCATCCAACTCTTTCAACCGAATCCTGCGATTGGAAGCCAAATGGGCACGATTCTTCTGGGCCAAATACTTTCTGGCTGCCTCTCAGGACCTTTTCGTGCGCGAGAAGCGCAAGGCACAAGCACCACTTAACGTGGCTCTCAACTACGGCTACGGATTCCTCTACCACGCTCTGGAGTGGCAGTGCATTGCCTCCGGTCTGGAACCCGGCATAGGCATTATCCATCGGCTTAGACGCAGCCGCCCCAGTCTTGCCTGCGACCTCATCGAGCCATTTCGTTGTTGCGTGGAGCTCTATGTCATGCGTCATCTGGATGAAATGCACGACATCAAGTTCATGGCCGGACGTTTTGCCGAAATGATGGAAGATTTATGGACATACAATGAAAAACGCTTCCGCCTCCGCACCATCATCCGACTGACGGTCGAATCCTTTGCCCGCGCTCTGCTGACCCAAAACCCTTACGGCTTTCGTCCTTTTGTTCTCCATGCTCGTGATGCTTGCCTATGATGTGCCGGAAACAAAACACCAGATACTGCTGAGAAAAGAATTCGAAGCTCTGGGGGGTATTCGGGTACAATACAGTCTTTACCTTTTTGAAGGTGAAGACCACGAAATTGACCGAGTCATCCGTTACATGCGCCGTGTAGCGGCTCAGGTTCCGGAAGGAGATATCCGCCTCATCCCCATGGAACGCTCTGTCTGGGAACAACAGGTTGTGCTTCTCGGTGAATCAGACACGCCCTCTCCGAGACCTTTTCCGGATTTCGTTCTGTTTTGGTAGCCGAATTTCTCCTTAAATTCCCAATCCATGAAAACAAAGAAGCATCCAAGCCAATGATTATCATCAACTTGGATGCTGTCATATACCATAATGACTCGTTGGAGTCAACTTCAGAACGCGAATGATGTACTGAAACTCCGGCAGGAGGTTATACCATAATGACTCGTTGGAGTCAACTTCAGAACAGGCGAGCGAGGATATTCCGTTCTGATTTACGTATACCATAATGACTCGTTGGAGTCAACTTCAGAACGGCGCGTGATGACAGCCGGGCTTTTCTGGAGTATACCATAATGACTCGTTGGAGTCAACTTCAGAACAGGTGTCTGTACCTTGCGGACGCTTTCACGCTTATACCATAATGACTCGTTGGAGTCAACTTCAGAACTCCAAGACTGGTTGCAATAGAGCTTAGTACCTTATACCATAATGACTCGTTGGAGTCAACTTCAGAACTTTCGCGCGCGTATGAGTATTCCGTGTAAATTTATATCATAATGACTCGTTGGAGTCAACCTCCATACGAGTACTTGTTCCCTCCGTCAACGCGCAATCAGATAACGATGTCTTGTGCATCTCAGCATTTCCCTGCAAAAAAAACCAACAGGTCGGAGGGGTGGTTCCGGCCTGTTGGGTTGGGAAAGGAATCGGGACGCTAAGCGTTGCGCGGGGGTGCGTCAGCGGCGGCGCTTGCGGGTGTTGCGGGAGGCCAGACGCTTGTTGGTCGTGGCGCGGCCGCGTCTGGCCACGGAACGACGAGAGGCCGAGGTGCGACCGCGTTTGGCAACGGAGCGGCGGGAGGCCTTGGTGTTGCGCTTGGCGAGGTAGCGCCGGCTGCTCGCCTTCTTCGGCTTGGGATTCGCCACGGATGCAGGCATGTAGCGTGGCACGGGGGTGCGTGCGGTTGCTACGGCGGCGGCAAGAGCCTTTCGCTGGTCAGCCAGAGAGAAGTTGGAACCGTGCTGTGCACGGAAGTAGGCCCGATAGGCCGGGTCTACCTGGTTGATGTTGACCACCGCATCAGGCGATGTGGCATACGCCCGACGCATGTCAACACCTGACTGGCAGGAAACCAGGCCCAGAAGGGCCGGTACCAGCAGAAGGAGTTTCTTGACGACGGATTGCATGGCGGAGGGGGGGATAATGAGAAGATGTTTTTATCAGAAGATGGCATCCAGCAAGCGGAACGGCAGAGAGATAATCGAACCGATGATGGAGCACGAAGTCAGACAGCAGCTGCAGAGCAGCAACACGGCGCACAGCGAAGCGCGGCGGACGGCGGTAAGGATGATTGCCTTGGAGATTTGCATAGGTATGTGTTTCTTTTGCATGGAGAGGAGGCCTGTTCCCTCCTTTCGCTCATAAGCGTATCATAAACGCAGACCCTTGACAATGCTAAATTAAAGCTAAGCATCTAATTTCTTTAAGAAAACTTGATTTTCTTCACAAAATCCATAAAATAAGGGCATGAGAAATGCGGTGTATGACAAAATAAGTACGTTAGAGGAAAAATTAGAGCATTTTTGTGCACAGAATCCGGGCCGGAAAGCCGCCGCGCAACGCATTCTGGATTTCATCCGCAGCACCCCGGATTGTTTTGAGCGGAGTCACGCTGCCGGGCATATCACGGGGTCTGCCTGGCTGCTGAATCCGGCGGGTGACAAAGTACTGATGACGCTGCACCGCAAGCTGAAACGCTGGTTGCAGCCGGGTGGGCATGCCGATGGACAAAGCGACACGCTGGCGGTGGCGCTCCGCGAGGCGGAGGAGGAGAGCGGCATCAGCGGCATTACGGCCGTCAGCGGAGATATTTTCGATGTCGATGTGCACCTCATTCCCGCCCGCCCGGGAGAAGCGGCCCACTATCACTACGACATCCGCTACCTGCTCCGCGCCCCGCACGAGCAATTTGTGGTCTCCGATGAATCCGAGGCGCTGGAGTGGTGGAGTGCAGCAGATTTTGCAGAGCGCCGGGAGCAGACGGACGAGGCGGTGCTGCGCATGGCCGCCATCGTGCCGGGGATAAAGAATTGACATGACAAAAAATGCTTCCTTTTTCCTTGTCAAAGCAACGGCTTCGTGGTTGAATACGCTTGCAGCGCTTATGCCACAGTGGCGGAATGGTAGACGCAGGAGACTTAAAATCTCCCGCCCTTCAACAGGCGTACGGGTTCGAGTCCCGTCTGTGGTAGCGCGCCGCGAGTTGTCTGTTCACGATTTATCAAGCTTTTCCCTTTCTTCGGCAGGATGATGGACCTCTTTGAATTTGCCGCCGCGCAGCAGGAACAGGATCCGCGCGCTCATTATGATGAACTCTGCGCCACCATTCGCCGCAACAACGAGCTGTACTACGCTCAGGCACAGCCGGAGATTTCCGATGCGGAATACGACAGACTCTACCGCGAGCTGGAAGAGCTGGAAGCCGCGCACCCGGATTGGGTCACGCCGGAATCCCCCACCCAGCGCGTGGGCAACGACTTGAGCGAGGGCTTCCGCAAGGTGACCCACCCTGCGCCCATGCTCAGCATTGATGACATCTTTGAGCACAAGCCCGGCGAGGGTGAAACGGATGCCGAACTGATCGAGTTCTACCAACGGCTGCAGCGCAGTCTGGGACAGGAAGCCCCCCTCGTGGTGGTCGAGCCGAAGATTGACGGCTGCGCCGTGACCCTCCTGTACCGCAAAGGGCGGCTGGTCTATGCCGCCACGCGCGGTGACGGCCGCACCGGTGATGACATCACCGCCAATGTGCGCACCATCCGCAGCGTTCCCTTTACCCTGCCGGAGGGGGCCCCGGAGCTGCTGGAGGTGCGCGGCGAAATCTACATGCCGTCTGCGGATTTCGACAGGCTCAACGAGGAGCGCGATGCCGACGGCCTGCCGACCTTTGCCAATCCCCGTAACGCCACCGCCGGCACCATCAAACTGCTGGATGCCGCAGAGGTAGCCACGCGCCCGCTGCGCTTTCTGGCGCACGGTATCGGCGCCTACGAGGGGACTCCGCTGCGCAGCGCAGATGACTATGAAGACCTGTTGAAGCGCATGGGAATCCCCTGCAACCAGCCCATTCTCCGCGCCGCCGGAGTGGAAGAAGTGCGCCGCGCCGTGCAGGAGATTGACACCCTGCGCCGCTCGCTGGGCTACGGCACGGACGGCGCGGTCATCAAGCTGGCCGACTTCGCCCTCCGCGAATCGCTGGGCAACACAGCCCGCGCTCCCCGCTGGGCCGCCGCCTTCAAATACCTGCCAGAGCAGAAGGAAACCATCCTGAAAGGCATCACCATTCAGGTGGGGCGCACCGGCGTGCTCACCCCCGTGGCAGAGCTGGAACCCGTCCGGCTCTCCGGCACTACTGTTTCCCGGGCCACCCTGCACAATCAAGACGAAATCGCGCGCAAGGACATCCGCATCGGTGACACGGTGCTGATGGAAAAATCCGGCGAAATCATCCCGGCCGTGGTGCATGTCATTCTGCCCAAACGCCCTGCCGATACCGTCCCGTACAGCCTGTACGATGCCGTAGGCGGAGTCTGTCCCTGCTGCGGCGCTCCCATCATGCAGGAAGAGGGACAGGTCGCCTGGCGCTGCACCAACTTCACCTGCTCTGCACAGGCGGCCATGCGCACCACCTACTTCTGCAAGCGTGAGGCACTCGATATCGAAAACCTGGGCGGCACCGTGGCAGAAGCCCTCGTCAACCGCGGCATGATTAGCAGCCCGCTGGATCTCTTCCGCCTCACCGTGGAGGAACTGGGCGCTCTCAACCTCGGCACGGATGACGAACCGCGCCGCTTCGGTGAGAAAAATGCCGCAAAGGCCATCGCCGCCCTGGAAGCCGCTCGCAAGCTCCCGCTGGAGCGCTGGCTGACCGCCTTCGGGATACCGACCATCGGCACCGTCACCGCCCGAGCCGTCGCAAAATATCATCGTGATTTGAATGAACTGGCACAGGGGCATTTCCTGTCAGTCCTTCAGAAATTGGAAAAGGGCGTAGAATCATTTAACTCTCTGAATCCCAAGGCAAGAGCCAACAAGGGCGCAGACCGTGAAGAATTGCAGGCACGGCAACAGGAGCTGTACGCCGGACTGCGCGACATGGCGGCTCCCTACACCGAACGCGGCTATGTGTCGCTGGAGGAGGACGGCGCGAACAAGCTCAAATTCACCCATCCCATCGGCTCTGTGTCCTGTCATAAACTCCGGCAGTATTTCCTTTCCCCGGCGGGTGAAATGGTGATGGAAACGCTGGGCAACCTGGGAATCAATCCTATTTCCTCCGTATTCGAGGAGAATCTGCTCACCGTTCAGGCAGGCCCGCTTTCCGGCAAGACTTTCGTACTGACCGGGGCCCTGAGCCGCCCGCGCCCGGAGTTTGAGAAAATGATAGCCGCCGCCGGAGGCAAAGCCACCGGTTCCGTCACCAAAAAAACGGATTATCTGGTGGCGGGCGAGGGCGGCGGCTCCAAACGGCAGAAAGCAGAAAAGCTCAATATACCCATTATCAACGAGGAAGAGTTATTTAAGTTGATTCATCCACTGCAGGATTAATCTATGCTCACCCCATTTCAAAAAGCAATCTGCCAAATTGACAGCCAATCATCCTTCTTTGATTACGACATATCCGGTTTCAAACGAATGTCAGGCAAAACTGCAAATCAGAAATATGTACATCTCCAAATCGGTCTAAATATTAAAGCAACCACCGACAGTTCTTACCCCGACAGCTCCATTAGCCTCACCACCATCTTCCTCTGCGAACCGTCAAAAAAATAATAATCTTGCTCATATATTCTTCTGCTCGTCTCACCCCGCACGAGGCTTGCACACACACACACCCGGCTTCTTCACGCGCACAGTCCCGCAGGCAGCGACCGCAGCAGCATGCCGTGATTACAGATATATATCCGGATACACGTATTGATTAACGCCGAAATGTGCAAGGTATGATGAAAATTTGGCTTGCTAACCGGAGCAGAGAGGTCTATCATCTCCGCCATGAAAGCGCTGGTTAAAACAAAAGCCGACAAAGGCCTGGAGCTGCTGGACGTACCGATGCCCGAAGTGGGGCCCAACGATGTTCTGATTAAGATTTACAAGACCGCTATCTGCGGTACAGACCTGCACATCTGGAACTGGGACGCATGGGCTCAGCAGACGATTCCCGTGGGCATGCATGTGGGGCACGAGTACTGCGGTATCATTGAAAAGGTGGGCTCCGCAGTCACGGAATTCCGGCCGGGTGAGATTGTTTCCGGCGAGGGACACATCGTTTGCGGGCACTGCCGCAACTGCCGCAAGGGACTCTTCCACCTCTGCCCGAACACACAGGGAGTGGGAGTGAACCGCCCCGGTTGCTTTGCTGAATACCTTTCCATCCCACAGAGCAACGTCATCCGCGTGGGCAACAAGATGAGCATGGAGGTGGCTTCTATCCTCGATCCATTGGGCAATGCCACCCACACCGCCCTGTCCTGGGATTTGGTGGGTGAAGACGTGCTGATTACCGGAGCCGGGCTCATCGGGTCCATGGCTGCCGCTGTGTGTAAGAAAGCCGGTGCCCGCACTGTCACCATCACGGACGTGAGCGACTACAAGCTCAATCTGGCTCGCATCATGGGCGCAGACCGCACAATCAATGTGAGTTCCGGAGACAGCATTGCCGCTGCACGCGATGAAATGGGAATCACAGAGGGCTACGGCGTCTGCCTTGAAATGAGCGGAGCTCCTGCCTGCCTCAAGGACATCATCACCCACTCTGCCTACGGTGCCAACATTTCCCTGCTTGGTATTCAGCCCGGAGGTTCCGGCATCGACTGGAACACCTTCGTGTGGAAGGGGCTCAAGATGAAAGGCATTTACGGCCGCGAGATGTACAACACCTGGCAGAAGATGGATGCCATGCTCAGCTCCGGGCTGGATGTCACCCCCATCATCACCCACCGCCTGCCCTACACCGACTTCAAGGAAGGCTTCGAAGTGATGAACTCCGGCAAGTCCGGCAAGGTGGTGCTCACTTGGTCTGAATAACTGAGCCCCCTCGTCTTACACCACACTTTTCACACGCAATCCTCCCAGGGTTGCGTGTGTGCTTTTTCCATCTCCCAAGCAAGTCAGAAAAATGTGCATTCGCCGTAAAACTAATAATGCACGCACGCAGTAAGGAAAATTATTATTATCGATCGCGCAACGCAGATTGTAACACAGCGGCTACATGCCGCACCTGCGGCACGTTATCCAACAATCCGCCATATTCCAGAGACTCTTCTTCATTCGCGTAATTAAAAGCCAGACAGCCGGTCCCGTCTTTCTGCTCCTCCACAACGTCCAGTTGCACGTTCGGTCGCAGTTCATAGGATGCAATCAACTCCGACTTTCGAATCAACGAAAGGGAAAGATGTATCACGCGCCTGTTCGTCACCAGACACATACTGCGCTTTTTCAGCGACCTTTTTCGCCACGGGAAAAACACAAACCCCATTCCGGCGAGAATGAAAATCGTCAATATCAGAACATTCTCCCATGTGCATGGCACTCCGGCGTACAGCACCCCATACAATGGAACCGCCATAAATACCAACCCCATAAACGTCGGCTGCAGGATTTCACCGTTGACCGCATCGTTCTTCGGCTTGTACGCCAGTAATAATTCCTCATCCTCTCTCAACACTCGCTCTGCCCATTCGCGGTCGCAGCGTTCCAAATCTGTATCACTCAGTTTCATAGTTGTTGTGCAAACTATTGTAACAAATTATTTCCCGCATGCAAGCGAATTATGAATACCCCTACGTCGATTCACCCCCTACGCTGCCCGGCTCGACAAATTAAGACTGTTCGCTCCTGTGCTCGAAGTAAAATTTTCGCTGGGATTAACAATCTATCAGCCATCAGAAGAGCTTTTCCGTCGTTTTGAAAAGTCTTAAAAATTGATTGACTTAACCCGGGCATAAATGATATAAAACAGCAGCTTCTCCTTTAAAATGAAATCAGGAAAAATAAAAAGAATAACATTTTACATATTGATTTCTTCGATGTGTATTTTGTTTTGTTTTTCCAAATTATATGTCAGGCATATATCTAAAAACGAATTAATACACCTGACTTTGACAGATGCAGCATACTTTATAGACTACTGCGGCAGCTGTGATTTATTTGATTATTACACTTATTTTCTGTTCAGACTCAAAGTATTTTCGTCTGAATGCACGATAAATCCTCATGATAAATTCAAGTTTGATAACTTCAAAACAAGAAAAAAAGTTGAGTTCAATCCTTTTACTGATTATTTCATGACTAAATAATGCGGGGACAGCTTTGCTTGCCTCATTAATGAGCAGCATTGGCATTCTCCTACTTTTCATCATCGAAAAAAAAATATATTAATCGATTATGAAACGTGAATTATGAGAGGCATACCTCAATGGGGCAGTTTTATGTGAATTGTTGATAAAAGCCTCTGCACGCGTTCACCGGGCAGGATGCCCAGCTGCATGCGGTTCATCACATAGGCAAAGGAAAGCCCGAGCCCGGGCACGCAGAAAGCATGGCAGCCCCCTGCTCCGGCGTGCCCGAAACCTCCGCCGGGAAAAAGCTCCGCAGGCTCCATCATAACACCGCAGCCGAAGGTGGTATGGCGCAGAAGCGTGTGGTCGAAGCCACCTGCCTGCCGGGTGCCCATCCATTGGGCCACCTGAGGGGCAAAGGGGGAATCCGGCTCTCTGTTCATCAGCAGTTGATAAAAACGGCAAAGGCCGCGGGCAGAGGCCACCCCGCCCTTGGCGGGCGAGCCGCAACACCAGGCGGCTACGGTGTTCATTTCGCGGGGGGTATCATAGCCTTTCACGCTATGAAAGGCGCGGTACACAGAGCTGTTCGCATCAAAATAAGCGCGGTAGAACTCATCCGTCGGCATCTTCCCGCCCGGAAGGCGCGGGGGCTGTAAATACGCGATGCGGGGCAGCACCTCCTCCGGCACATGCCCCAGATAGAGCTCCAAAGCCCGGGGGCGGCGGATTCGCTGCTCCCAGTAGTCACACATGCGTGCGCCTGTCAGTTGCAGCATCAGGATATCAACCAGCGGCCCGAATGTCTGCGGGTGATAACCGTAGACGGCGTTGGGGCAACTGCTTTCGAACGCCGCGCGAAACGCCTCCAGATTCTCCATGGGGAGAGGCTCCGGCAGCGCCGCCAATCCGAGCCGATGCGACAGCAAATCGGCTACTGTAGCCTGCCGCAGAGGGAATCCCGGCCAGAGTTTTCCTATCTCCAGCCACGCATCCATGCCCTGCTCCGCAAGCGCGTTCAACAGACAGGCAGAGGCCACCGCTTTCGTGGCAGAAAATACAGGCACAGCGGTCTCCGGTGTCCACGATACACCCGGGCGAGCGAGCCCGCCGCAAAGACTCAACACCTCTTCTCCATTGCGGTACACCGCCACAGCAGAGCCGGAGGTTGGCTCAGCATCAAGCAATTCACGGAACACCTCTTCCAAAACCTTCATCTCAACGCTTTTACCTCCAGAATATAAGCCGTATCATTCTCTACGCGAAAGGTAATTTCACAGGGACGGAAAGAGAGATGGTAGCGTCTTTCCGCATCCTGTTGGTAAGCAGGGCGCGGATCCTGCGCAAGCGTTTCCTCCAGCGCCGCAAGCCACTCAGGCGGCATTGGCGGCATATCTGTCTGCCATTCCACCCGCAAGAGGGTGCGGGGTACGCTGGTGAACCCCTCTGCCGCATCAGGTATGGAATCCGCGTACGGCACGTAGGGTTTGATATCGAATATAGGTGTCCCGTCCACCATATCTGCCCCGGAAACCCGCAACACCGGGCCGGGCTCTACGGACATCAACCGGACGACGGAAAGGCCCAGTCCATTGGGACGAAAGGGGGAGCGGGTGGCAAAGACCCCCAGCCGCGTATTACCGCCCAAGCGGGGCGGCCGCACGGTGGGATGCCATTCTTCCCCGTTGTGGTGAAACTTCCAGATAATCCAGAGGTGGGAAAAAGCCTCCAATCCGCGGATGCAGTCATCGTTGCGATACGGAGGCTCAAAAACAATCTCACTAATGACATGCGGTGCCAGATTGCCCTGCCTGGGGACGCCGAATTTTTCGGCATACGGGCTGCGGATATGGGCAATCGGCTGCATGGAGTATCAGATAGAGAAGAAGTCACGCATCACCTGTTCGTACACAGGGCGCTTGAACTCCGGCAGGGTGGAGAGGTCAAAATCCGCAGGCTGCACCCAGCGGTAATCACGGAATTCCTTGTTGTCCAGCCAAGGTTCCGCATCATCGCGGTGCATGAGGCAGAGGAAGTAATGCTGCTCCTGCCCGGCATAGGGGATACCACGCTTCCGCAGCACGCGCTCGCGTTCCTTCGGCGGGTAATCATAGCGATAGGGACCCGTTTCGGACACCACCTCATATTCGTTGGGCCGGAAGCCTGTTTCCTCCATCCCCTCTCGGCAAGCCGCCGTGCGGGGAGCTTCGCCTTTCTTGATACCGCCCTGCGGGAACTGCCAGGCACCGGGTTGTTTGCTGCGTTCGCATATCAGCACCGTGCCATCATTGCGTTGATAGATGATGGCGGCGTTCGGGCGATAAAGTTGACTGTTCGGCATAAATAAACGGTTCTATCAGTTGAGTTGAGATGTCCACAATTCTTCACAGGCATCGGAGGGCATGCGCCAGTCACCGCGTGGAGAGAGCGCAACGGTGCCGACCTTGGGGCCATCCGGCACACAGCTGCGCTTGAACTGCTGACGGAAGAAGCGGGTGAGGAACATGCACAGCGTGCGGTCAATCAGCGACTCCTCGAATTCTCCGGCAAATGCCTTCTGTGCCAGGAAACGCAGTTTTTCCAGCTCTGCCCCGTACCGGATGAAATGATACAGCAGGAAATCATGAATATCATACGGCCCAAGAATATCTTCCGTCTTCTGCTCCATGGTGCCATCATCCGCAGGCGGCAGCAGCTCCGGGCTCACGGGGGTGTTCACTACATCACGCAGCGTGGCAGCCAGCTCCGGGGTGCTGCGGCGGGCTTCATACTCCAGCAGGCAGCGAATGAGCGTCTTGGGCACGCTGCAATTCACGCCGTACATGCTCATGTGGTCACCGTTGTAAGTGGACCAGCCGAGCGCCACTTCGGAAAGGTCGCCCGTACCCACCACCATGCCGCCGGTCTTGTTGGCCAGATTCATGAGGATTTTCGTACGCTCACGCGCCTGAACATTCTCATACGTATTGGTACGCAGAGCCGGGTCGAAATCCAAATCCTTGAAATGCAGCAGACAGGCCTCACGGATGTTCACCTCCTTGAAGGTAACGCCCATGGCCTGCATCATCGCCACAGAGTTGTTGTAGGTGCGCCCCGTTGTACCGAAGCCCGGCATCGTGACGGCCAGAATGCAGGAATTGTCCCGTCCCAACAGACGACACACACGCGCACAGACCAGCAGCGCCAGGGTACTGTCCAGACCGCCGGACACCCCCAGCACCATGGTGCGGGCATGCGAATGTTCCACTCGCTTCGCCAAGGCCGTCGCCTGGATATTAAGGATATCCTCACATTGCGTCTCGAAATCCTCTGCCGTCGGCACAAAGGGACGGGAGGGGAGATACGCATACTGCAAATCACAGTGATTGTCCGTCTCGCCCAGGGAAATGAAGCGCATGGGCGGCAGCATCTCCTGAGCACGAGAAACGGAGAATGAACCCTCACTCAAACGTGCATTCCCCACCCACGCCAAATCCACATCGGCATAGACGACTCCATTGTCTCGGGAGAATCGTTCATTCTCAGCCAGCACGCGACCGCGGCAGGCAATCATGGCCTGTCCGCCGCACACGGCATCCTGCGTACTCTCTCCCACCCCGGCAGAAGAATGCACATATGCCGCCACGCAGCGGGAGCTGAGGCCCTCCACCAATCGACGGCGGTACACAGCGCTGCCCACCAGTTCCGGTGCAGCGGCCGGGTGCAGGATGACCCGCGCCCCCTGCAAGGCAAGGCGAGCCGAGGGCGGCATGACGCTTTCTGCATCCTCGCCGATTTCCACCCCGAAGCACAAATCCACCCCATCAGAGAACAGCAAGTCCGTGCCAATCGGCACATCCCCCTGACCGGGAAGAAATACGGTTTCCACCCGTAATTCCTCAGCCGCACAAAAACACCGCGCAGCGTAACAATCTCTCTTGCAGGTAAGCACGCTTGCCGGCACCAGCCCCAGCACCTTCCCCTGCTTCACCACAGCGGCCACATTGTAGAGGGCCTCCTCCACCACCAGCGGCAGTCCCACCACCGCCACGGCATTCCATTCGGCCGTCTCTGCCGCAAAACGCTGCAGCCCCTGCACCGCAGCCTTCTGCAATCGGGGCTGAAAAAACAAATCGCCGCATGAAGCCCCGGTCACACACAACTCCGGAAACACCACCACGGCAGCACCATCGGCAACCGCCGTCTTCATCGTCTCCACCAGAGCATCCACATTGGACTCCACGTGCGCCACACGCACCCGAGGCGTTGCCGCAGCCAGACGATAATAACCGTATGTTTTCATCATATCTTTCTCTGTGCGCCTATTTTGCCAGAAAGAGACCCAATCGTCAATCCCTGAAATAAACCAACCCCGAGCGGGCTCAATTTTTCGATTACGCCCGTTCGCAACGCATCACGGCAGACATTTTCTACTTGGCAAATTATCAGTTATCCTGTAATATAGGAGCAGTTCAAACCGAAACCACATACTGTCATGTCAGATTCCATTCTCATTGTGATTCCTGCCCGATATGCATCCACCCGTCTTCCCGGCAAGCCACTGGTGAAGATTGCCGGCGTGGAAATGATTAAGCGAGTGGCCGATATCGCCGACTCCATCTGTCGCCACAATGACAACTGCAACTATGTGGTTGCCACGGATGACACCCGTATTCTCGATTTCTGCAACGGCGCATCCATCCCCTGCGTGATGACGGCTGAGACCTGCCGCAGCGGCACGGAGCGCTGCTGGGATGCCGTCAGCCAGCAGGCTGAAGCGCCGGCGTTCATCATCAATCTCCAGGGCGACAACCCGCTCTGCCCGCCCTGGGTTATCCAACAGCTCATCGATGAGTGGAAAGCCTGCCCCGCAGATGTCTTTACCCCCTGCATTCATCTGGACTGGGCCGAGTATGACCGTCTGGTCGAATCCAAGAAGACCACGCCCTATAGTGGCACTACCGTTCTGGTTGATAAAAACGGATACGCCATGGCTTTCTCCAAGAGCACCATTCCCGCCATCCGCAAGCCGGAAAAAGCTCGCGAAAGCATGGAAAAGAGCCCGGTGCGCCGTCATGTCGGCCTCTATGCCTACACCCACGGAGCGCTCAAGAACTACTTTGAGCTGCCCGAGAGCGACTATGAAAAAGGCTGCGTGGAAGGTCTGGAGCAGATGCGCTTCCTCTACAACGGACTCCGCGTCAAAATGGTCGAAGTGACCTACCGCGGTCGCAAGACCACCAGCGGCGTGGATTCTCCGGAGGATGTTGCCCGCGTAGAAGCCATTCTGGCTGAATACGGTGAATACGACCTGTAATCATCTGCGAATGAAACTTCCGCAACACATCGCCATCATCATGGATGGCAACGGACGCTGGGCTGAGCAGCACAACGTCATCCGCGCCAAAGGCCATGAAAACGGTGGGCTTGCTGTACAGCGAGCCATTGACCTCTGCATTGAAAAGGGAATCAGGTGGCTCACGCTCTATGCTTTCTCTACCGAAAACTGGGGACGCTCCAAGCTGGAAGTTTCCGCGCTCATGCACATGCTCGGCAAATATCTGACAGAGAGATTGCCTGAGATGCAGCAAAAAGGCGTTCGTCTGCATGCCATTGGTGAGTTGTACATGCTCCCGGAGCGCAATCGCAAGCTCCTGCGCGAGTGTATGGAGGCGACTGCCGGAAACACGACACTCAATGTTGTACTGGCACTCTCCTATGGCTCCCGACAGGAAATCACGGCGGCAGCCCGGGCTCTTGCGACAAAAGTGAAAGAGGGCGAGCTTCAGCCGGAGGATATCACCCCGGAGATGCTGGGCAACCATCTGTATACCGCTGGCATGCCCGATCCGGATTTACTCATTCGCACGTCCGGCGAAATGCGGATATCCAATTACCTGCTATGGCAAATCAGCTATGCCGAGATTCACGTGACCGATACCCTCTGGCCGGATTTTGACCGGGCAGATTTCGATGAGGCGCTCGAATCATTTGCCGCCCGAGAGCGGCGATACGGCAAGCGCTGACGATACCCACTCAGCATCGTTTATCTGAAAAAAGGCCACACATTCATTTGTGTGGCCTTTATCCGTTATTGAAGTGTTACGCATCCATCCGCATCACATCAAGCATAAGCCACACAACACCCTTTCATGAAAAATAAGAACATCACCCGGTATACATACGAAAACACGGATTTTCAGGGATGGAGAGTCAGCATCCAGCGCTGCGGCCGTATCATCACCCGCTATTTTTCAGACTTATACTACGGCTCAGAGGAGGAATCATTCCGCGAAGCCGTTGCCTATCGTGACCACGTTCTCAGCGAGATGAGTCTGCACCGCAACGACCTGCCGGAGTACATGGATCAGGAGCTGGAACACCTGCAGGAACTGCTGAGGGAAAAGGAGCAGCACCCTCTTCATCAGCATGCAGGGCGTTTGCGATAACCTCCTCAGAAGAGAAGTTTTTTCAGCTCCTCGCACCCATAGTAGTTCTCCTTTTCGATGCGGTCTACCTGAGCCGCCATACGCTGCAATACGCGCATCAGCGGTATCTTGACCTCATCCGTATGGTCAATGTAGTTCCAGAGCTCACGTTCATCCACGCCAAACAGCGCTTTCTGGTCGGCCAGTGATTGCCGGATGGCAGGCAGGGCTTCTGCGGCAGACGCTGCATCCCGCACATCAGAAAGAGCTGTGACCTGAGCTTCCAACGCGGCTTCCAGGCGCTGACAGACGGAAGCAGATACCGCCTCGTCGGCAGCCGCCACATTCAGGATTATGCCACAACCCACAACTGCACCCATTAACATCTTCTGCATGGTTGCATGTTAGTGCCAAGTGGCCCGATTGTCAAGAATTTACCGCTGTTGATTCCATTTAGCACCCCGGGCACGCGGCTGAGAACCAAAAAAGACGTGACTTTTCGTCCATGAGTGGTAAAATAGGCCCGTACTTATGAAATACCAGGGTCTTTATACAGCCATTATTACCCCTTTCAAGAATAATGAGGTCGACTACGATGCCCTCAAGGCGCTCGTAGAGGCACAGATTGCAGCCGGAGTTGACGGTGTTGTACCCGTCGGAACAACGGGCGAATCCCCCACACTCACCCACAGTGAGCACATGGAAGTCATCCGCCGCACGATTGAGTTCGCCGCCGGTCGCTGCCAGGTCATCGCCGGAACAGGCTCCAACTCGACCGTGGAAGCCATCGAAATGACGAAGGAAGCGGCCGCCATGGGTGCGGACGGCACGCTTCAGGTATGCCCTTACTACAACAAGCCCAGTCAGGAAGGCCTCTATCAGCATTTCAAAGCCATTGCAGAAAGCACGGATTTGCCCGTCCTTCTGTACAGCATTCCGGGCCGCAGCGTCATTGAGATTGCGGTTGACACCGTTGCTCGTCTTGCGGCAGACTGCCCCACCATCGTGGCTATCAAGGAAGCCGGCGGCAGTGTGGAGCGCGTCAACCAGCTGGTGCAGGCACTGCCCGCCGATTTCTCCATCCTGAGCGGTGATGACGGGCTGACCGTTCCGTTCATCTCCAGTGGTGCCGTCGGTCTGGTCTCCGTCACTTCCAATGTGGCTCCGGCTGAGATGAAGGAGCTTGTCACGGCTGCTCTTTCCGGCGACGGCAAGCGAGCCCTTGAGCTGCAGAAGAAATACTATCCGCTCATGAAAGGTCTCATGTCGCTGGATACCAATCCCGTTCCCATCAAGGCCGCCCTTGCGCTGCGCGGCGACATCAGCTGGGAAATTCGCCTGCCGCTCGTTCCGCTGGCACCTGAAAAGCACGACAAACTGGCACAGCTGCTCCGACAGTTCAGCCTCATGTAAGCAACTCTCATTCCATCAAAAGCTATGATGAAAATTCTCATTACTGGCATTTCCGGCCGCATGGGTCAGGCCGTCCGCCAGGCCGTGGAGGCAAATCCCCATACCGTCATCGGCTCTACACACGATGTCGGCGAAGATATCGAAGGCGCTCTTGAATGCGCCGATGTAGCCATTGACTTTTCTTTCCATGGCTTCACCCCGGAACTGCTGAAAGCGGCCATTGAACAGAAAAAACCGCTGGTTATCGGAACCACCGGTCACACCGACGAGGAGCGCAAGGCCATCCTCGATGCTGCAACCAAGATTCCCGTCGTCTTTGCGTCCAACTATTCCGTCGGAGTCAACACGCTTTTCTGGCTCACCCGAAAAGCTACCCGTATCCTCAAGGATTTTGATATCGAAATCGTGGAGATGCACCATCACCACAAGCTGGATGCCCCCAGCGGCACAGCGCGCACTCTTGCGGAAGTTGTCTGCGAGGAGACCGGCATGGACTACGACAAAGATGTCGTGCACGGACGCTTCGGCAACGTGGGTGCCAGACCTCAGCGCCAGATAGGCATGCACACTCTGCGCGGCGGCGATGTTGTGGGTGACCACACCGTTATTTACGCCATCGACGGCGAGCGTGTTGAGCTGGCACACAAGGCTTCCAACCGCGGCACCTTTGCCGGAGGCGCCGTTCGCGCCGCGCTCTGGATAGCGGATAAACCCGCCGGGCTGTACAGCATGCAGGACGTACTCGGTCTCACCGATTAAGGATATTCATGCAGGAATCTTCCAACGGCGTTCGCCGCGTAGGCTTCTCCCTTGGCTCCAATCTGGGTGACCGTCTGGTCACCCTTGAGTCTGTCTGCGACTATCTCGCTGATGTATTCGGAGCCTTGCGGCTCTCGCAGGTGTACGAAACGGAGCCGGTAGGCTGCCCGGAGGGCTCCCCGGCCTACCTCAATGCCTGCGTGGAGGTGGAAACGGACATGCCCGCATCGGAGATTCTCCGCATCTGCCAACAGATTGAACAGGAATTGGGGCGCACACGTTCGGGCATTTATGGCGAAGCCCGAACCTGCGATATTGATATTCTCTATTGCGGAAGCGAAATCCATTCCACCCCGGAGTTAACCTTGCCCCACCCCCGCATTCTACAGCGTGCATTCGTCCTGCGTCCACTCTGCGATATTGACCCGATGCTGACTCTCCCCGGGTGTAACCGCACGATTCAGCAGCTTCTTGATGAACTCGCAGATAACCACTCCGTCACCCCTTTCCCCCTCTGATCCTTCCGATATGAATCCGAAAATCGACGTCATTCTGGCAAAGAAAGGAAAACAGCCCATTTCCCAGCTCACAGCCTACGATTATCCCACGGCTCGCATGCTTGATGAGGCGGGGGTGGATATGATTCTGGTCGGAGATTCCCTGGGGATGATGATGATGGGCTTCCCGGATACCACCCATGTCACCATGGAGCACATGCTCCACCATGGCGAATGCGTCGTGCGGGGTGTCAAGAGAGCATTGGTCGTCGTGGATTTACCCATCCATTCCTACGACACCCCGGAACAGGCTGTTGCCAATGCCCGGCGGCTCATGGCCATCGGTGCAGATGCTGTCAAACTGGAGGGCGGTGTTGCACAGGAGAGTCAGATTCGAGCCATCGTTGATGCCGGTATCCCCGTTCAGGCGCACATCGGCCTCCTGCCCCAGAGCATCAAGAAAGACGGCGGCTACCGCATGAAAGGCAAAACAGATGAAGAAGCCGCCGCCATCTCTCGCGATTTGGAAGCCGTCATTCGCGCCGGGGCGTTCTGCGTGGTCATCGAATGCACCAAACATTCTCTGGCGGCAGAACTGACCCGCCGCAGCAGCATCCCCACCATCGGCATCGGCGCAGGGGCGGCCACCTGCCATGGAGAAGTAGCTGTGATTCATGACCTCGTGGGGGGCTTCCCCTGGTTCGTCCCCGGATTCGCCAAACAGCTGGGCAATGTGGCGGGAGAAATCACCCGCGCGGCAAGCGAGTGGATGAGTAACCTGAAACTTCCGGAGTAATGCCGAAATAAGAAACTGTTTGCCTCCGATTTTCCCCCTGAGTGATAACAAGCGCCGCTCTGCGAATTCGCAGAGCGGCGCTTGTCATAAAGTGATAATAGCTTATCAGTATTTGGCAACGACCTTCATCATGTCATCCATCTGCTTTTCGATGGATTCGACGAGCGCCATCTGAGTGCGGGTACGATCCAGATTGTGCTCCGGGCGATGAATCTTGAAGTAGGTGTCACCCTCCAGATAATCGGTCAGGAAACGCATACCGCATTCCATGGTAAGCAGCTTGCCGGAGAACGGCAGCAGCTCCTTCTCCAGCGGGGTCAGGAACGTAGCGGCCTCGCAGTAGCCCTTGGACAGAGCCTCGAAGTACTCCATGCGCATGGTCACCTTGGAGATATCCTTCTCATCCTCGGCAGCGGGAGAGGTGGAGGTACGAATCATGTCACCGAAGTCATACAAGGCAGAACCGGGCATGGTGGTGTCGAGGTCAATCACGCAGATACCCTCACCCGTCACGTCATCAAGCATCACGTTGTTGAGCTTGGTGTCGTTGTGAGTCACGCGCAGGGGCAGTTCGCCACTTGCCAGATAATTCACCACGCGATGGCAGTCAGCCTCGCGGGAGAGATACCAGTCGATTTCCTTCTGCACGGAAGCAGCACGCCCCAAGGGGTCGGCAGCGATGGCGTTGCGGAAGTTCTGCAGACGCTTGGAGGTATTGTGGAAATCAGGAATCGTCTCGAACAGCGGCTCACCGGGCAGATTGGCACCCAGTTTCTGGAAGTTACCGAATGCACGGGCAACCTCCACACACTGGCCGGGATTCTCAATCATATCATAGGTGCGGGCGCGCTCAATGAAGGGGTAGACACGCCATACGTTACCTTCCTCATCCTGAGCGTAGGGCTTGCCATCCCGAGCGGGAATAATGGTGAGGGTACGACGGTAAGCCTCTTTGCAGCCCTCCTCCAACAGCACGCGAAGAGCCTCGTCGGTAACGCGCTTCACATTCTCCATCAGGGGAATGGGCTGCTTGAAGACATTGCTGTTGACACGCTGCAGGATGAAGCGTACGCGGATACCGGCCTGATCCATCTCGATACGGAAAGTATCATTGATGTGACCGGAACCGTAGGATTCGCCGAAGACGTAATCCCCACGGAGGTCGAACAGAGAAGCGATGGCTTTCAGATCGAACATAATCAGATGCACCTGTCAGGGTTAACCGAGCTTGGCAGGATAGACGCCATCCTCTACCAGCTTGGCAATGCTCTCCACCACAGCGGGTTTGTCACTGGGATAGGTCACACCCAACCAGTTGGCGGTGGTCTTGATGACGCTGCAATCAGCCTTGCCGTTGTGAATAAGCTCGTCCACCACGGTGGGGATGTAGCACTCGCTCTTGAGCTCGGAACCATGAGCAGCCATGAATTCCGTGAAGTGCTCCTTGATGCGGGCGATGAAGCTGGCAGGGAACACCCAGAAGTTCATGGAAACAAGCTCCTCGGGATCAACGGGGTTACGCACACCGCTCAGGCTGTCACCACGGCATACACCGTCTTCTTCCATCTTAATCTTGGTGTACTCCTCCACGCTGTCAAGGTAACCATCCTTGATACCGCAGATACCGCGGTTCACATCGCCGTGGTCGCTGAGCGTGTTCTTGAGGGGATAACCAATCATGCCGTAGTGCTCCTTGCAGGGGCATCCGGGCTCTGCGGTCAGGAAAGCGGCAGCCTTCTCAAAAGCGTCTGCACCGTAGAAGTCATCAGCATTCACCACGCCGAAGGGCTCGTTCACCACGTCGCGAGCCGCCAGAAGAGCATGAGCAGTACCCCAGGGCTTCACGCGGCCCTCAGGAACGCTGTACCCCTCAGGCAGGTCATCCAGGCACTGGAAAGCGTAATCCACTTCAATCTTACCGGCAAAGCGGGCACCCACCTGGCTCTTGAAAGCCTCCTCAAAATCCTTACGGATGATGAAGACAACCTTTCCGAAACCGGCGCGAATGGCATCATAGACGGAGTAGTCGAGAATCACTTCGCCGTTGGGGCCCATGGGGTCGAGCTGCTTGAGGCCGCCGTAACGGCTGCCCATACCTGCTGCAAGTACAAGGAGTGTAGGTTTCATAACTTGAATTTCGTGAGAACTATATGTTCGTACAACGTTATTTTAACAGGAAAGCCCGGTTTGGCAAGCATAAATCAAGCTCGCCACCGGGCTTTCGGGTCATTTGAAGCTTATTTCGGCTTTATTCCATATCCTCAATCTCATCCTCCAGGTCTTCCAGCGCATCCTGAAGCTCCTCACAGCCATAATAGTTCCGGGCAGAAACAAGATTGGCAGCAGCTCGGAAATCAGTCTTGAGCTTGTCAAAATTGGCAGACTTGGCCAGACCGGCTTCTGCCTCAGCCACCTCAGTTTCCTCCAAATCATCAATGATATCCTCGACAACTTTCATCTGTTTAACGAGCCCGTCAATACCGGAGGCCAGCATCACCGGGTACTTATCAGCACCGTCCAGAGAGAGCATTTCCAAGGCACTTGCCAACACGTTGGCTCGAGCTTTCACCGCCAGAACGGCTACAGAATCATCTGCCACGGCCGGAGAAAAAGCCACGGCCAACAAAGCTATCATTGTAAGAAAGATTTTTTTCATATATGCGTATGTTATGGTTTTTGTCCGGATAGCAATCCCGGCAAGATGCCCGGAATCTAACAGCTTTCCTCTATATTTGCAAGACTTTTTTATAAAACAATTCATTCCTCCTCCGCTCCGTTTGCAAAGAGCTCGTAAGCAATGGCATCCGTTATCTCCACATCAGCAAACTCACCAACAGGCAATGCGGGGTCGACATGGATGGAGCCATCCACATCCGGGGCATCCCACGGCCCACGGGCAACACCGGGAGCATCCACCAGAACACGAATCGTCCGGCCTATGCACTCCTGCCCGATTTCATCCGCAATACCGGCCATAATCATGGAAAGCTCATTGGCACGGCGCTTCTTGGTCGCATGATGCACCTGCGGCTTCATTTTGGCCGCCAGCGTCCCCTCCTCCTTGGAATAGGCGAAGACCCCCGCGCGTTCAAAACGGAACTCACGCACGAAATCACGCAGCTCCGCGTGGTCTTCCTCCGTCTCACCGGGCAGACCGCTGATAAAGGTCGTCCGCAACCCGATACCGGGGACAGCGGCACGGAGGTCGCGGATAAGACGGCGAATGTAGTCACCATCCGTCTTCCGGCGCTGCTCCTCAAGAATATGATTTGCAATATGCTGTAAGGGAATATCCACATACTTCACCACCTTCTCGCATTGAACAAAGGTATCAATGAGCTCGCGGCTCCAGTGAGCGGGATGGGTGTAGAGCACGCGAATCCAGAAATCGCCGGGAATAGCGTTCAGCTCGCGAAGCAACCCGGCCAGAGACTCCCCACGGGTGGAATCCACCCCGCTGGTTTTATCTGCGCCGCCCTTCCACTTATCCATACCGTAATAGGTGGTATCCTGCGCAATGAGATTGATTTCCTTCACCCCCTGCTCCACCCAATGCCGGGCTTCCTTCACCACATTAGCCATCGGGCGGCTGCGGTGCGCCCCGCGAATGCGGGGAATGGCGCAGTATGCACAAGCATGGTTGCAGCCCTCGGCAATCTTGATGTAAGCGTAATGAGGCGGCGAAATGAGCGTGCGCGGCATGCCGTAATCCGGCATCAGGCGGGACACCTTTGTGGTGTAGATACGCTCGGCCGTCCCATTCAGACAGGCTGCGGCAATCTCTGCCACCTCGCCGATTTTATCCACACCGATAAAACAATCTGCCTCGGGCATGGAAACGGACAAGTCACTCGCATAGCGCTGGGAAAGGCAGCCGGCCACCAGGATTTTCTGTTCTGCGGGAGCCTCACCATTCTCCCGAGCACGCACCGCAGAGAAGATGGTATCAATTGCCTCCTGCTTGGCGGGGTCAATGAACCCGCAGGTATTGATGATAAGCACCTGCGCACGTTCCGGCTCCGCATAGACGAATCCGGCTTCTTCCATCACACCCGTCATGATTTCAGAATCAACCTGATTTTTGGCGCAGCCCAGAGAAATGAGTCCGAATGTTGCCTGCATGCCGCCAGTCTACCATATACCGACAGAAAAGAAAAGACCAATCCGTGATGACCACACATGTGCCCCAAAGATTTTGTACATATGCCATAATGAAGCAGGCATCATAGAAACGAGAAGAATTAGCAGCATAGACTTTGCGAGTCATCTGCTTACCTCCATCTCCCCAAGGACGGGTTTCTTTGGTAACGCGGACCATTATGCACTCAAAGCTCAGCAGGGTGGCTTATCCGGAAATTCACCAGGGAATAAAATAGAAACGCCCTCGGTGACTCGGAGTGAGCGTTCTAAGAGAAAAAACATGCATGATTACCGTTGCATGACAACGCCATTATAGCCTTGCGCGGATTCAGTCAGGGTAAGAAGAAGACCTCCCAGAGCGGCCACTCGGGAGGTCTTTGGAAAAAGTAACATCAGAACTACCGTTTCTGATGAGGTCATCATAGCATATCGAAGGGTTTTGTCAATCTTTTTTGGTATTTAACCACTCCCTTTTTGAAAGGAAAGCGCACGGCAGGTGGCCGCCCGCCGAGCGGAGCCCTACATGCTCATCAGATGAAATTCATCACAAACAGGATTACCTGTAAAATGAGCATTATCAGCTCTATCATGATTCGATAGTTCATGAGTTACATTTCCACCAGCCATGGTTAGCTGCTGTTCCGTACCCTTTCGGCTACGTTACCATCAGCGGTAAGGACTGGCTTACTTCCCGCTGACGGTGCACGTAGACACCCGCCATGCGGCATGTCGGCGGAAAAGCGAGGAGAGTCTTGCATATAGCGGCCATCCGTTCAAGCCTGAACGGCTTATAGTTATGACACTTCGGAAATGTATTATGCCTACAATCTCTATTTCCTCTCGCGAAGATAGCAACAATCGTTTCATGGCGCGGTCCCCGGCTCGCGCCGAATTCAGGCTGCCCCAGCGTCCTATTTTCCTCGGCGCGCTTTTGTTCCCAAAAATGATTGAGCAGCAAAATGCTGACATTAGCTATTAACGATTTATCATCATTTCGGCCCACAGGAATAAGTATCAAAGCGGGTCACGAAGTGCAGAGTGCGTGGGAGTGCCTGATATGAGGGAATGGGGTAGGGAAGATGCCGAAGCATGGCGAAACCGGGCTAAAACACACGCAAGAGAGTGCGCGTTAAGTGGCGTAGATTGAATAAATTGCGCAAAAATGAAGAGCGGGTCACGTTTTTGTAGCGTGACCCGCTCTAAGGGTCGTCAATGGGAGTCGAAAGAAACTACCTCGTTTAAGATGCTTATAAATAATGATTTATAAAAAGAAAATATAAATGTTTAGCGTTAATTTGCGCTATATGCTGCTAGTGTCTCGTAGAGTTAATCCTTTACGATAAGCAATCTCACTTACCCTTTATGGTACAAATGCTTATGCACAGAGTGGATTGTGTAGAACATGCTAAACAAGACACTAGGGTAAATTAGCACCATAGGTGATATTTGGGAGTCTTGTGGGTGTAGCATTTGATTTTACAACTCGCACTAACACTAAGTTCAGCTTAATAAACTTGACGTTTTACCCTTTTTTTTCTATACTCAAAAAGCGTTATGTATAAGAGTTCAATATTTCATCTTTCGAAAAACTTAATCATTACAAGTACGAGCTTTGCTATACTTCTTTCTTCATGCGTCACTCCCTGCAGTCAAAGGGTATATAAGCAAGGTGACTTGTTCAGTTGCGTTGAGTCGAGAAACGTGGATAAAGCTCGCCTACTGTATGCACAAGGCGAATCTATATATGACAAATGTAGAGGTTCATTGTATCATGCGTTGAGTCGTAATTATGATAAAGATACCTTTCTATTTGTTAAAAATTTACCCATCAATATGGAATACGAGGATTCAAGTGGAAATACAGCAATTTTTGTAGCATCGGGAAATGTGCTCAGACATCTATTAGAAGAAGGCTCGAATGTAAACCATACTAACAAGTCAGGGGAAACAGCTTTCCTATATCAGATGAATTGTGCTCTATGGAGTGAAAATGAATTAATGTTGCAAGAAAGATTAAATAACTTAGATATGCTAATTGGGTATGGATATAGATTGAATGAAAATAATAGAGGTCATAATACTTTAGAAGAACTGGATGCAATAATTTTTCCCTCAAAGCTACATTTGCTTGGTCATAACCCCGATAAATTCTATGAAAATAAGAAAGCTATTCGTAGCTTTTTAGTCTCTAGAATCATTCCATGATACTAATAAATTCCCAACTAGATGTAATTATTGTATTCTTAGCAAAATGAAAGAGGGAAGTATTGTGTCTTAATGCAGCATTTTATTTCACTATTTTATACTGCAAAAATGTTTTAATACCGCCGCTAAGCTATAATTATTCCCTTTTTAAGGGCTGCAAACGAAGTTGAGATAGGGTGCAGTTTATTATTTATATCCGCTGAACTCTAACAGTCTGATGAAATTTTATTTTAATAGGATCATCACAACCAAATGGGTACAGGATTGTTCAACAATTCAACCATTAGCTTCACCATCCAGAGCACAGGCGAACACAAGAAGATTGAGGTCAAGATAGACGAAGACCTCATCCCCTTTGGCGTCAGCAAGTTTCTGACTCGCCGCTATGGCGAAATCACCGGGCTTTGCTTTCACTTCACCAGAGAGGCAGAGGATTAACCCAGTAGAGCCTCATACTCCCGATAACCAATATTTAATTTCACGGGATGGCAAGATGCCACATATAAATAAACGCACCAGTGAGCCACTATCGAGGTAGCTGAGCGGCAAATTAAGAAGCCCAGAATGGTACGCGCTATTCCGGGCTTCCCAATTTGTGGTCCACAAACGACATGTCCCGAAAAGCTTGTAATACGCTTGTTATAAAAGGGTTTTGTGCTTTGTCGAAATTTTGTCTGGACATATTTTGTCGGAATGGCAGAAAGAACCTACACGATTGACTATTGATAATCAAAGACTACCAGTACATTCGACTCCCTTTGATATAAGCCAAAGTGGGTCACGAAGTGCGGAGTGCTCAGGAGTGCCTGATGTTGTAGAAAAGGGGTAGTGCGGGGCTGAAAGCTGCCGGAATTCGGTGGCAAGGCTTGCAGAGGAGTGAGCGTTAAGTGGCGTAAATTGAGCGGTTTAGAAATAAAAATCGCGGGCGTTATCTCTTATCGAAACAACGCCCGCGAAGGGTCGTCAATTGGAGCCGAAAGAAATTATTGCACTTAAGATACTTATAGACGAGTTGTTATTGGATATTTTAGAGTATTTAAGGTGAGATTTAGAGTTATATGGTTTAAGGCAGGTTGATTGACAGTCGTGACTGGTTGGGGATGATTGAATCATAGTAAAGAAATCAGACTGAGTAATATCCTGTATATTTTTGAAGATTAAGCAGTATCTTAGTTTAATGCGAAGTAGGTACAACACCTTCTCCCACTCCTATGGCCTTACTAATATTCACGATATTTCCCTCATCGTTGAATGTAAATGTTAAGTATTCACAATCCCCGTTTATTTTGAAATATTGGTAAGATATTTCTTCTATATAATGAGTGTCAACACCTTGTTTCATGATGTTTCTCCACCCCTTCAATCCTTCTCCAAATCTCGCTACTATGCTTTCAACAGACGCGTTTTTGCGATCTAATAAAAAAGCTTGATAACATATACATTTCCATAATTCTTCATCTTTTGGCTGATACAGTATCCCGCTTGTATATGGACGAGGCAAATGTACACAGTAATCTGACGTGCAATTGCAAAAAATAAAGGGTACGAATGCAAGCAACGTTATAATGAATTTTAACGGACTAATTGATTTCATATTTCTTCGTGATTGTATGGTGTGAGTGTTTGTGTGTCAAGTTTTTTTGCGTTTTATGTCAATATATATGACGCCTTGGGTTCGATTTTATTTTGAGGCAAAACGCGTACGTTTTGCATAATCATGGTCTTATAAACATTTCTTATACACATTTTTTGCTTGCGGGGTGTATTTAGACCGAGTTTTCAGAGCCTATTATCCAGAAGAATTGTTCGGTAGGTACATATTTTAGATAAATAAGTTTTAAATTGCTCATTTCGCTCTGATGATGTTCATTTTTATGTCGGAATTATTATATTGAATTTTATGACTAAATCTTTGCTTTGCAACAATGCGGAATGTTTTGCTGCCAAATAAACAGAAATATACCATAGCGATGTATTAAAATCGCTATGGTATAAACGAATAAACTTAATTTTTATAAAATCAATTTTATACTAACGACCATCTGTATTCTACCCATAGGGGGGGAGTTCCAGTAATCACTTCTTGTATTCCATTTTATGACATTGCCATTTTCATCCATTACAGGATCAGAAAACATTGTCAGTTTACCGAAGTATAATCCCGTCCCAATTGTTTTTTTGTTCCTTTTGCTTTTGCTGTTTTTTTAAGAAACGCTGCAGCAAACGGCTCTGCTATCATTTTAGATTCGCAACCAGAGAAAACAACATTCGCGTTTTTGGTAAACCAGCATCTCACAGGGCCCTTTTTTTGCTTAGCCCTCTCATACGAAGGTGCTTTATCTAGAGCTTTTAGGGTTTCCAAGTAGAATGCTCTATAGTCATCGACAGAGTCAGACGAAAGGCAACCGTGAGTCCGGGGTTTTGTCTTTGTGTGCGTTAAAGCGAAAAAAAATAAATCCTCGCCGTAACGACAGCGGCAGCAGCGTGAACATTTACTCCGAAAAGTTTGGGAATCATGTGCCACCATGTCGGATACCGACATGGTTTACGCTTGAAAAAAGTGGGCAAAAGGTGTATAAGGCGCGCATGTCAACGAATGTCCGCACACGCTTTGCACCCTCCCCGACCGGCTATCTGCACATCGGCGGAGCCCGCACCGCCCTCTTCAATTACCTCTTTGCCCGCAAGATGGGTGGCACATTCATCCTGCGTATCGAAGACACCGACCAGGAACGCCATGTGGAAGATGCCATGAAGGCTATCTTCACCGGCATGGAATGGCTCGGGCTTGATTGGGATGAAGGCGAAGGCAAGGGAGGCGACTATGCGCCCTACTACCAGAGCCAACGCAAGGACATCTATGACCGCTACTTCCAGAAGCTGGTGGACATGGGCCGCGTGTATGAGTGCCCTGCTCCCAACAAGCGCGACAAGAACGGCGATGAAATTCCCGGTACCAGCGAGGGCACGGTCTGGCGCTTCCGCTTCAAGCGCGAGGGAGTCATGACGCTGCATGACCTCGTCTGCGGCGATATTTCCGTGGACTACAACAATGTGGACAACACCCCGGACATGGTGGTGAAACGCACGGATGGTTCCTACATCTTCCATCTGGTCAACGTGGTGGATGACATTGAGATGAAAATCACCCACGTCATTCGCGGTGAAGACCACATCATGAACACCTTCAAGCACCTCCAGCTCTTTGACGCTTTCGGTATCGAGCCGCCGGTGTATGCCCATATTCCCCTCATCCAGAATCCGGACGGTTCCAAGATGAGCAAGCGCGACGTGGGCGCCCAGCTGGGCAACTACCCGGAGGAGGGTTTCCTGCCGGATGCGGTTATCAATTTCATTGCCCTGCTGGGTTGGAGTCCGAAGAGTGATGACGAGGTGTTCACCAAGCAGCAGCTCATCGACCTCTTCTCTCTGGAGAATGTGAACCGCGCCGCCGCCAAGTTCGATATCACCAAGTGCAAGTGGATGAACCAGCAGCACATCATGCGCCTGGAACCGCAGAAGTTTGTAGAGCTGGCCCTCCCCTTCTGCACCGCCGCCGGGCTGCAGGACACACCGCAGCTGCGCGAGACGCTGCCCAGTGTGCAGACCAAGGTACAGCTGCTCAGCGAGACCCCCGCCTGGGTGAAGTGGGTACAGGTGCTGGAGTATGAGGCAGAATCCATGGCCAAGCTTCAGGACAACGCCCGCAACATGCTCAACCTTTTTGCCGCAGCCGCCCGTGAACTGCCGGAGTGGAATGGGGAAGATGCCATGAAGCTCGTGAAGCCCATGACCAAGGAACAAGGTGTCAAGGTCGGGGCCATGATGTTCCCGCTGCGCATGGCGCTCACCGGCACCCACGCCGGCCCCGGCATCGATGTCATCATGCAGGTGCTTGGCCGCGATGAAGTGCTGCGCCGCATCGAAATCTTCCCCTGCTGATAGCCTCTGCCCACACAAAGCCGTGCGTACCGTCGATTTCGATTATCACCTGCCGGAAGAGCTCATTGCCGACCGCCCGCTGCCGGACAGAGCTGCCAGCCGCATGCTGGTGGTTCACCGCGACACCGGGCTCATTGAGCACCGCCGATTCAGCGATATTCTCGACTACGTGCGGCCGGGTGACCACTTCATCCTCAATGATACCAAGGTCATTCCCGCCCGCTATTTCAGCAATGACGGCGGTATCGAGCTCGTCCGCGCCGGCATGATGGGCGAGCTTGTGTGGAAGTGCATGGTGCGCCCGGGGAAAAAGATGAAAATAGGGCGTACCGTTCAGGTGGGTGAGGCCACCGGCACCGTAGAAGCCATTGACGATGAGGGGTATCGTTTCATCCGCTGGGACAAACCTGTGGATGTAGAAACGTACGGGCGGCTCGCCCTCCCGCACTACATGAACCGCGAGAGCGAGCCCGCCGACAAGGAGCGCTACCAGACCGTCTATGCCGCGCATGAGGGCGCTATCGCCGCCCCCACCGCAGGGTTGCATTTCACGCCGGAAATCCTGGCCGCTGTGCCGCATTCTTTCGTGACGCTGCATGTCGGCGTGGGCACATTCCGTCCCGTCAAGGCAGAATTGATAGAGGACCACCACATGCACACGGAGAGCTTCTTCATGCCGGAGGCCACCTCTGCCGCCATCGAAGCCGCGCAGCGAGTCATCGCCGTGGGCACCACGAGCGTCCGCGTCATGGAAACCCTGGCCGCCCGGCACGGTCGTCCCCTGCCCCCCGGCTACGGCGACACCAACATCTTCATCTACCCCGGTTTTGAATACAAGGTGACGGACGCCCTGCTCACCAACTTCCACCTCCCGCAGAGCACGCTCATCATGCTCGTCTGCGCCTTTGCCGGAAAGGAGCTCATCATGGAAGCCTACCGTCAGGCCGTGGAGCAGCGCTACCGCTTCTTCTCCTACGGGGACTGCATGCTCATCCTCTGATACGCCTCCCCCCTGGGTATTTACCTACCCCCCAAAAACGCAAGGCTTCCTCCACTCGCGGCAGATTCAGATAGCGGGAGCGCAGCAGATCCGCGCTGCGGTGCCCCATCTCCAGCTGCAACGCCCCCAAATCTTTGAACCACGCAGCATGGTAGCTCGCAAAGGTATGACGGCACACATCCGGCACCCATTGCCCGGGTGCAAAACCCGCCGCGCGTCGCAAGCGCCGCCAGCGTTCCTCCCAGTTGCGAGGGATCCGCAACCGCCCGTCGCACAACGCTGCACTTTTCCTCAGCGGCACCACACGCCCGCCGCCCGTCTTGCTGCACCGTCCCGGCACTACCACACAGCCACGCTCCGTCTGCACGTCCTGCATCTGCAGCCGCGCCACCTCCTGCGGGCGTAACCCGCAGTACAGCAACAGGTGAAGCGATAAACGCATTGCCCGATGCTCCGGCTGCTGCACCGCCGCCTCCAGCCGTTCCACCTCCTCCCGCCGCAGCGGCACAATCTCGCGTTCCTGCACCCGCGGCACCTCCACCCGCGCCACCGGGTTCTCCGCACACCACTCCTGCCGCATCCCGTAGGCAAACACGCTGTGCAGCATCGCCCGCCCCTTGCGAAAAGAACTAACACTCCCTCCGAACGCAGCCTGCAACAGCTTGCGGCACTCACCCGTATTCATCGCCCTCAGCGGCCGTGAAGCAACACCCTCCACCCGCAGCAAACGCCGCGCATAATGCCGCAAATCCCGCCGAGTCGTCGGCCTCCGCTCCGCCCGAGCCTCCACACTAGCCCACACCGCCGTCTCAAAAGACACCGTATGCTCCTGCCGCTCCAGCTCCTCCACCCCCAGCCGAATCACACGCCTCAGCAGACAAATCAACGACCGCCCATCCAATCCCGCCACACGTTCACCCAACTCCTCGCACACCTCTAATACTAAACGCGCTGCATCCCTGCCGCCCAGTGGCAACGCCTCCATGATTTTCTCTGCTGTTTTCATAACTCTTTTATTGGTAGATGGGATAAGTATTCCGAATACTGGGTCAAGAAAATTATGACTGTTTTTACCCGAATCGGATGATTATTCGGTACAATACAAAGGGTTATGTAATCCGTCAAGATCCGAGCGATGTGTTTCACTTTATGCCCGCTCTTAAATGGGTGATTGGCAGTAAACAGGTTAAATCTTGTCCCGGTGGGAGTATTCGGAAAGATGTATAGTCGCTGACGTATATGAATTAATTATCCTCTTTACCCAAACACTATCACTAAACCAGACTATGGACATTATTGATGCTCTCTCTCAATTGGCTTCCCGACTTCCTCGCCTGAAAGAAACCGTACAGACAGAAGAAGGAACGAAGAATGCTTTGATTATGCCGGTTCTTCAAGCGCTGGGTTACAATGTTTTTGACCCCTTTGAAGTTGTGCCTGAATATACGTCTGATGTTGGAACCAAGAAGGGAGAGAAAGTAGATTATGTCATCATGAAAGATGGCAAGCCTGCAATTCTTATCGAGTGTAAAGCACTCAATGCTTCTCTCAACATCAATCATGCTTCACAGCTCTACCGTTACTTTGCCTGTACAGAGGCGCGATTTGCCATTCTGACGAATGGTGTAGAATATCAGTTTTATACTGATATCGAAGCACCTAATAAAATGGATGATCGCCCCTTTTTCGAGTTTACTCTGGAGGATATTGATTCACGGAAGGTTACCGAGCTGAAAAAGTTTTCGAAATCCATGTTTGAGCTCGAAAATATTCTCAGCAATGCTTCGGAGTTGAAATATAAGAAACAAATCAGGCATTTATTAACGCAGGAGCTGGAATCACCGTCGGAAGAGTTTGTTCGCTTGTTTGCCAAACAGGTATATGGCGGCACGCTGACTCAGGAGCGTAGAGCCCAATTCACAACTCTTGTCAGTCAGGCTTTCCGCGAGTGGGTGAATAATCGAGTAAGTGAGCGTTTGCAGAACGCGCTTGATGGTGTTTCTCCAAATGAAGAAAATCGCCTTGTACCCACAGTGGTGTCCTCTGTTCCGGCGAGCGAAGAAGCGGCAGACGAGACAAAGGAGGATGGCGGGATTGTGACAACCGAGGAAGAGTTGGAAGCATACCACATTGTTCGTGCCATCCTTTCTCAAGTAGTGGAACCGAAACGAATTTTTCTGAAAGACACGCGCAGTTATTGCGGGGTCCTACTGGATCATAACGTCCGCAAACCCCTTTGCCGTTTCCTGTTCAACAATAAGCAGACTACGCTTATTCTGCTGGACAAAGAAAGAAACGAAAAGCGTATAAACCTGGAATCCATTGTTGATATATACAAATCAGCAGAAGATTTGATTGAATACGCCAAGATATACCTTTGAGCATATACGAAAAAATTATTGTAGGTGTCACAAGTTATCCTATATGGTATCTCAAGTGTTCCTCTCTCCATTTGCAATAACAATTCACCCCAAAATTCCATTATGTATTGTTCCAACTGCGGAAAAGAAATACCTGACAACACGAGATTCTGTTTCCATTGCGGGGCTAATCTCCAACAGGAAACACAAAAATCTACGGAACAGCGTATACAAGAACTTGCGGCTCAACCCGCATCGTCAAATTCTCAGTATTCCTATAAAACGGCGCAGATACTTGCCATGATACCCATTCCCGGTCTGCATCGATTCTACTTGGGTACTCCCGGTTCAGCTTTTGCCCAATTTATTTCGTTCCCCTTTTTTGTAGGTATCGTTTGGTGGCTAATTGACAATTTGCGTTTACTGACGAATAATTACAAAGATAAAGAGGGCCGACCTCTTGCCGGATATAGTAAAACATATGCGTTAATTTCGTTAGTTATATGGGTATCGTTGTTATCGAATGCTATCGTGAATGGCATAAACGCACCCAGCAAGGTAAATGAAGCTTCCACAGATTCAGTAGTGTCAGTTTCCTCGGAAGACTCTTCTAATCCGGAAGTATGCACCGAACAGGAAAAACCGTCGCACGTAGCTATTATCAAGGAAAATGCAGTTGTTTCCATTTCTCCTGAACGAGCACAAGAAATCGATGGTTTGTACGGAGAGGGGAAATCGGCGCAAATTCAACAGCTTCTCCCCATTGCTGCCAAACTTGTCTCAGAACACAAAAATTGCGATGCAGTTGTTAAGGCTGATTTTGATGATGTGTACAGTACGCCCGGTTCTCCTAAAATTTATGTGTTGTGTCAGAACAAAAAAGAAGTTACATTTACATTGCCTGAATTGGAGCAGAACATAAAGGTCACAGATAATCGCTTTCAATCTCCAAAATATCGAGCACCCATAAGAGCGGGTGCCGTATTCAAATATCCTGAAACAAAATCAGGTCTAATTAAAGCAGGTTTTCCAAAGATGCTCAAAAAATTAGGCTTAGATAACATTAAAAAAGCAAATAAACTGTTACCCTTTGCTGCAAGAAAAGCTGCGCAGAGCACCGGTTGCGATGCAGTAATGTCGGCTGACATTTCGGATAAAAGCACAAAAGAGAAACTTGTTTTCTATGTTCATGCAGAAAATTATACGAAATTCTATTTTACGGAAGCAGAATTACTGACGGAGACGCCGACTGTCAGTGAACAAGAAAAACTGGCTCCACTCCTTATTCGTCACGAGGTGCTGGCTGAAGAAGTTATCAAGAGCAAACTTAATTATCCGTCAACTTACGATCGTCATGAATTGGGAGTGTTCACGTCTCGAACAACCCCAAACTGCAATGAAATAACTATTGAATTTTCTGCAAAAAATGCTTACAACTTGGAGCTGACGTATATTGCTACTGTACAATTTGATAAAGACAGCAATGTCGTAGGTTTTTATATGCAGGAAAAACGATAAAACTATTTTTAATCATTATGTCACTCTGGAAAAAAGAATACTGTCCATTCTGCGGAACTAAAGTAGGCTTACTCAAGTACCGCATGCAAGATAATATCGCCGTTTGTCCGACTTGCTTTGCCAAAGCGGACTTAGATGAGGAATCTTTTAAATTGATGAATATTGACACTCTGTCTGAGTGTTACGAAAAAAGAAAAAAGGATTTGGAGCTATTCCGACAATTTCGTGCCACTAATGAGGTCAAAATTGGTCTCTTTGGTGCTCAATACTTTCGAGAAGATGCAAATTTGGGAACGTGGTATGTTTCATCTTCTAAAAAGCCAGATAACCCGACTCTATTCCGTCATGAGGAACTTGCTCATTTTGAGCTGTTGGAAGATGGAAACTCTGTTGCAAGCGGCGGTTTGGGGAGAGCTGCGGTAGGTGGTATTCTTTTCGGGGGCGTAGGGGCAGTAGTTGGAGCTGTCACTGGCGGAAAAATAACAAAAAAAGTACTCACTTCGCTTGAAGTTGTTATTATACTCAATAATCCTTATCGCAAAAAAATAACAGTTAATTGCATGGGGATGGACAAAAGTGTAAAATCCGGCAGTATGATGTACAAGCAATATATGCAAGAAGCTCATAATCTGATGATGTTCCTGCACGGCATAAAGGCAAGAGCAAACGCTACCTCAAGCTTCAGAGAATCCTCGACTGCGGCATCATCTGCCGATGAACTCCTTAAATTCAAAAACTTGTTAGATATGGGAGTAATCACAGAAGAGGAATTTGCCATAAAAAAGAAACAATTGCTCAATCTGTAATTTGTAAAATATTTCATTTGAAATCAAATGGACAAAAATAAAAAAAAGAATAATATCATCACCAATATGTTTAACATAGCTCTATGTGGCACATGGAGTTCTTTGACCCTTCTGGTTATTTATTTTATTATTTGGAAACTCACATAACATGAATAAGAGTCGCGACAAATATAGAGCCGGTTTTACTTTTATCAAGGTATGCCGATTTATGGCTTACTTATTATTGGCATTGGGAACATGGGGGAGCTTTCTTTATCTGGGATCCGCCGGATATTCTTCACTGTCAGGTAGCCGAAAAGTTACTACAACAATCCCTTTCAATCAGAAATATACGGCCGGATTTTTTTCTCAAAGAATATTATCTGTTGCTTATTTCTTCCATAAAAACGAGACAGGACTTTACAATGCTTTATTCGATGAAATAAAGTGCTATAATGAACTGGTAGCAGACATAAATAAGCAGTATGAGATAGAAAGTATACCCCTATTATACGTTACTGAAAACACTTCTTACTACCATACTGTATCTTTTAAAATTGACCTTGAATCAGCAAAAAGAGTAATTCTCAACGTTACTCTCAATGAATCATTACGCGAAAATCTGATAAATCATATTCATAAGATAGAAGAAACGTCGTTAAAAATTAAAGAGATATCATTGCCGATTAGGAGGGAAGATGCTCCTGGCAACGTTCCGCACTCAATAGGTGAAAGTCTTAGTTATAAAGAAGATAACATATTAGAAGATAGTTCAAATATGCCATCTGAAAATGTTGGACAATCATCGTATATACCCGAGGAAGAACCTGAAAGCGATGCAACACAGACATCCGGCTTGTATTCAAACAGTCAACAATCTGCTAACGTTGAAACTAAGTCATATTCTATGGTTGCAGTAATGTGCATAGCTGTTACTATGTTGGTGAGTGCATGGCTCAGTTGGGCGCTTATTCTGGTTTCCTGCGATTTTGCACTAGCTCATTTTGATACGGCAATAAATACCCAGATTCTCGTTTCCCTGAGTCGAGGAAAAGAAATATAAGAGAACGCAGGCGTTTTTGCTCGAATACCCCTTTTCAACAAGAAGCCTAAGAACATTTTTTCATTATGTTTCTGCAATGTATTGAGGAAACAAATAAACTCTCATGACACGACTGAAAACAGAGTGCAACAAAATGGCACGAGACCTTGATGAAGCCAATGAGGTAATCGTATACGCTAAACTTCCTCGTTCGTTCCAGATACCGACTCCCGTGGGTAACTATGCACCTGACTGGGCCGTAGCCTTGAAACGCGAAGGCGTAAAGCATATCTTCTTCATCGCTGAGACCAAAGGCTCCATGTCATCCATGGACTTATCCACCATAGAAAAAGCCAAGATTGCGTGTGCCAAAAAGCTATTTAACTCCATTTCCTCCGCCAATGTGAGATATCATGAGGTTGCCAGCTATCAGGATTTACTGGACAGCATGCATTCTTTAAGCTAGTATGACGTTCGATAAATAACTAGTATATCGTTCGGTAAATGATTCCACAAGTTTGCAAAGGAAAAATTGGAAATTGTCGGGCATTTTGCACGCCGCAGGCGTGCGGAATTTCAGAGCCCGTGAGGGCGGTAGCGCTTAGGCAGGCGGTGAAGCAGCGTTAGCTGCGGAACCCCTGTTTTTCAAAGGAAATAAAAAGGGAACCCCGTGAAACGGTGGTGACAGCATACCATCGCACAAAGCATAGATCGCTGTCACCACAGGTTCCATGGGTTCCTTTATAATTGATTCGTGAACAGGGGCTACGCGCTTCACGCTCTGCCCCTGTCTAACAGCCTTCGCCCGTTCCTCGGGCTTTAAATTTCCTCGGGCTTCCAGCCCGACAACTTCCCATTTTTAGCGAGCCTCCCCCGAATGATGTCGTTAATTTTTATTGCCAAACCAATACCTTGTCCATTGCCTTGTTGCTCAAGAGCAGTACTTACTCCTCGAAGGCCGTAGTTCGCCCCATACTGCGAAGAGATACGAGTATTGGCTACCCGCCGACGGGGTATACTCGATAGGCGGAGCTGGTGGAGTTTGATAACTTGTGCGCAGGGTTAGCTCCGCCGTTGATAGTGAGGGTATAACCCTCCATTTCTCGCCGAATTCGGTAAAAAACCGCCTTCCGGTCACAGTCGGAAGGCGGTTTTGTTGAGTTTTATCACAGATATCCCTTATGCACCGCCGGCGTTGGCGAGGCCGGCAGACTCCTTGGGCAGGAAGTTCTTGAAGCGAGCCTTGTCGATGGCTTTCATGTAGGCTTCCTCCGGGGAAACGATACCCTGCTGAAGCTTCTGCCAGATGGCATCATCCATGAACTGCATGCCGAGCCCCTTACCGCCCACGATAACGTCGGCAAGCTTCTGCGTGGCACCCTCGCGGATGATGGCACCCACGGCAGGCGTGGCAAAGAGGATTTCATTCACCGCCACGCGGCCGGGCTTGTCGCAGCGCTTCATGAGCAGCTGGGCAACCACCCCGCGCAGGGAACCGGCCAGCATGGTGCGCGCCTGTGCCTGCTGCTCTGCCGGGAACACGTCGATGATACGGTCAACGGTCTTGCGGGCGTTGTTCGTGTGCAGTGTGCCGAACACCAACAGACCGGTCTCGGCCGCCGTAAGCGCCAGAGAGATGGTCTCCAGGTCGCGCATTTCGCCCACCAGCACGATGTCGGTATCCTCGCGCAGAGAGGCACGCAGGCCGTCTGCGAATGAGGCACAGTTGGTGGGCACTTCGCGCTGAGTAATGATACTCTGCTTGGAGGGGTGCACGAATTCGATGGGTTCCTCCACGGTGATGATGTGGCGGGAGAAGTTGGTGTTGATGTAGTCAATCAGGGCCGCCAGCGTGGTGGATTTACCGGAGCCGGTCGGGCCGGTCACCAGCACGAGACCGTTTCGCATCTCGCCGAAGCGCTTGATTTGCTCCGGCACATTGAGCTGCTCCATGGTCAGGATTTTGGTGGGAATGAGACGGAACACGCAGCAATAGCCACGCTGCTGCTTCATGTAGTTGCAGCGGAAACGGGATTTCTCGTTCATCTCATAGGCGAAGTCCGCATCGCCGTCCTCCACATAGCTCTCCCAGAGGCGCTTCGGGCAGATGGGCTCCATCAGCTCAATCATATCCTCATGTGACAGTTCTCCCTCGCCCTCAATGGGGGTGATTTCACCATGCACACGAATCTTGGGAGCCTCACCCTCAGAAAGGTGAAGGTCGGAACCGCCCTGGTCCACCAGGTACTGGAAATAGGTATCAATTCGATTGCTCATTGTCAGAAAATTAAAGAGTTAGGTGTTGCTTATGCCTGAGGTGCGGCGGGGGCTTCCGTCGGCTCGGGGTGAGCCTCCAGGAATTTGTCCATCATCACCTTGTCCGTGGCGCGTGCTCGGCATTCCTGCGCGCTGATGATGCCGGAGGTGTAGAGATTCTGGAGGGAATCATCCATGAGACGCATCCCCTGCTGCTTACCGGTCTGAATGATACCGGGAATCATGAAAGTCTTGCCCTCGCGGATACAGTTGGCCACGGCAGAGGTGTTCACGAGCATTTCCAAGGCCATCACGCGGCCCGTGCCGTCTTTCTTCGGCACAAGCTGCTGGGAGAGAACGCCGCGCAGCGATTCGGAGACCATGATACGGATGTGCTCGCGTTCCTCCACGGGGAAAGCGTCCAGAATACGGTCAATGGTGCTTGCGGCAGAGTTGGTGTGCAGCGTGCCCAGCACCAGGTGACCTGTTTCAGCAGCGGTGAGCGCCAGAGAAATGGTCTCCAGATTGCGCATTTCACCCACCATGATGACATCCGGGTCTTCACGCAGAGCGGCGCGAAGAGCGCGGGCGAAGGATTCGGTGTGCTTGTGCACCTCGCGCTGGTTCACCTGGCAGGATTTGCAGGGGAAGATAGCTTCGATGGGGTCTTCCAACGTAATGATATGGTCCTTGCGATCCTCGTTGATGAAGTCAATGATAGAGGCAAGCGTGGTGGACTTACCGGAACCCACGGAGCCCGTCACCAGAATGAGCCCGTTGGTGAAACGGGTCAGCGGCACAACGTATTCTTCCGGCAGGTTGATATCCTTCATCGACAGAATCCTGCTGTTGATGATACGATAGCAGATATCGTAGCCCAGACGCTGGTTCACCACAGAGGCGCGGTAACGGCCATGCTCGTTCTGGTAGGCGAAGTCAACATCGCCCAGCTCCTTGAGGCGCTCCCACTCGCGCTCACCCAGGAAACTTTCCACCAGGATTTTGGCATCCTCGCGGGTGAATGCGGGGGCACCCTCCCACATGGGCTGCAAGCGACCGTTGCGACGCCAGGAAGGCGGACAAGCCGCCGGCAGATGGATATCGGAGCACTTGCAGTCCACCCCCTGCTTGAGGAAGACGTCCACATGCAGGCTCATAAGAATGAGCAGCTGGCCTTCTTCCTGCAGATAGATGTAGGCATGGTACTTGCCGGAGGGGGATTCGGCAATGAAATCAATCGCCCCGTTGGTCTCCAGTTCGGCACGCTGCTCCGGGGTGGTGCAGCTTTCCACCAGCTTCCCGGTATCTTCCGGGGTCAGCACACCGGCGGCTTCGTCCACCGGTTCATAGGCAGCGGCCCGCATCCAGTACGGCTGAAGCCCCGCGCCCAGATACATGGTCGGGCTGAGGATGGTTTTACCCAGCTTCAGGTACTCATCAACATTATCGTAAATAAAATCAGATTCGCTCATGGCAGATTACGGTTAACTCTACCATATTCAGCAGGCCAAGGCGAGCGAAAAATGACAGGTGAGCATGATAATCCGATAAAATGAAGCCTTTTGCCGTCAGCTCGCATAAAGACATCAAGCGCAATCTTCCGCATGAGAAGATTGCGCTCGAAAGTTGTCAAACGCTGTTCAGCAGATCAGTTCAGCGTGGTGATGTAGTAACCGGCAATAACGGCAGTACCAATCACACCGGCCACATTCGGGCCCATGGCGTGCATGAGCAGGAAGTTGGTGCGGTCAGCCTGCTGCCCCACATTGTGCGACACACGCGCAGCCATCGGCACGGCGGAAACACCAGCGGAACCGATAAGCGGGTTGATGGGATTCTTGCGCCAGCCTGGAACGAGGTTCATGAGCTGAGCACACAGCAGACCGCAGACGGTTGCCACGGCAAAGGCCACCACACCCAGCATGATGATGAGCAGCGTCTCCGTCTGCAGGAAGCGGGAGCCCTGCATGGTGAGACCCACGGACACACCCAGCAGAATGGTCGTGATGTTCATCAGCTCATTCTGAGCACAGTTCACCAGACGCTCCGTCACCTTACACTCGCGCAGGAAGTTGCCGAACATCAGCATGCCCAGCAGCGGGGCGGCATCCGGGCAAAGCAGGATGGTCACCACCGTCACAGTGAAGCAGAAGAACAGCTTCTCACCCTGAGACACCTGACGCAGACTCTTCATCTTAATCTTGCGCTGTGCCTCCGTGGTGCAAAGCTTCATGAAGGGCGGCTGAATCAGCGGCACGAGAGCCATGTAGGTATAGGCAGCCACGGCAATGGCACCCAGCAGCTCCGGTGCCAGCTTACTGGCCAGGAAGATGGAGGTGGGACCGTCTGCACCACCGATGATACCGATGGCAGAGGCCTGTCCCTTGGTGAAACCGAGAGCCACGGCACACAGGAACGTGAATGCCACGCCGCCCTGTGCGGCAGCCCCCAGCAGCAAAGCCTTGGGAGAGGCCAGCAGCGGACCGAAGTCGGTGAGAGCACCCACCCCCATGAAGATGAGAGCCGGGAAAATCTCGCACTTGATGCCCAGGCCAATCCAGTCAAAGAGACCGCCCTCAGGCTTCATGACCATCACGTGCTCCATTTTCTGGCCTTTCACCTGCACCTTACCCTTCTGGGCGGTGGGAGTCACGACCATTTCTTCCTCCATGGCGGCCAGATACTTCTCCTGCTCCTCAGGAGCAGCCTTGGTATCCGGGCAGGTAACGGGAGCTTCTTCCACGCGTGCCAGCGTCAGGCGCAGGAAGCCCACATCCGTCATATTGGATATGGTCATCTTGCCGTCCTCCATGGCAACAATCTCGCGGTCAGCCTGGGTGATGACCATACCGTTGTCCGGGATATTGGCGATGAGTGCGCCGAAGGCAATCGGCACCATGAGCAGCGGTTCAAACTGCTTCACCACACCCAGATACAGCATCACCAGAGCCACCAGCCACATGACATACATCTGCCAGGTCATGGCGAAAAGCCCCATGCCGCCGATGAAGTCAGCAAACGATTGGATAAGATCTTGCATATCTGTAAAAGATGATGTTGGAATACCCCCCGCCGATGCAGAACCGGCGGGGCCAAAGACAACGGGAATTAACCGAGGTAAGCCAGCGGCTGACCCTCAGCCACGGTGTCACCGGGCTTCACGGCGAAGGAAGACACCGTACCGGCAGCGGGAGCATAAATCACGGTGTTCATCTTCATGGCCTCCAGGGTCATTACCTGGTCGCCTTCCTTCACGGCCGTGCCGGGGGTCACGTCGAGAGACACCACCTTGCCTGCAAGCGGGCTGGAGATGGGGGTGCCGGCACCGGCGGGAGCTGCGGCAGGAGCCGGAGCTGCCACGGGAGCGGCCACCACAGGAGCAGCCACCACGGGGGCGGCAACGGGAGCGGGAGCCGGAGCGGCGGCCACGGGGGCGGAGCCATTCACGGTTTCAACGGTTACGTCAAAGGTCTGACCGGCAACGGTAATACGGAGCTGTTTCATATTGATATATTGGTGTTGTTTTGTTAGTGAATTGTTTGAGATGTTTGGAGAGGGAAATCAGCCTCTCACGGGGAAGTTTTTGTTGACGATAGTGGTCGTGCGACCGGTCTGCCCGTAGGCAGTATCCACGGGTTTGATATCGAGGATGCGGGCTTCATTGCCAAGCGTTACCTTGACGGCAGCGGCAATGGCAGCCACAACCTCCGGTGTTATGCTGCTGCGAGCCGCATCATAGATACCAGCCGCAAGAGCCGCCACCTCTGAGGGGGGCAGCACCGGAGCCTCCGCCACCGGGGCGGGGGCTGCCGCCGGAGCCGGAGCCATGGCTGCCTGAGCAGCCGCGGCCTTAGCCTTGCGGGAAGCATCAAGACGCTGTGCCACATTGCCGGAAATCGTCAGGATGACGCTCAGCAAAACAAGGCAGCAGAACACCACGCACATGCCGGTGACCTGATAGGTCACGGCTTCCATATCGAGCGCAGCGAGTGTCTGGATGGTTAACATATTAGTTTATTTTGGGTGAATTACAGCGGAATGTTACCGTGCTTGCGCACCGGGGCAGACTCTCGCTTGCCCAACAGGGTACGGAGGGTGAGCGCGATGCGGGCGCGGGATTCCTTCGGGTCGATAATATCCGTCACCTGATCAGAAGCGGCGGCGGCGTAGGGGTTGTAGAAAGCCTTGACGTACTCGTCATAGAGCTTCTTCTGCTCTGCCTCGCGGGCCTCCGGGTCTTCGATGGCTGCCAGCTTGCGGCCATAGAGAATCGGCACGGCACCGGCAGCACCCATGACGGCAATCTCTGCACAGGGCCAGGCAAAGACAGCATCTGCGCCCAGCGCCTTGGAGCACATGGCAATGTAGGCTCCGCCGTAGGCCTTGCGGAGAATGAGCGTCACCTTAGGCACGGAGGCAGCAGAGTAGGCATAAATCATCTTGGCACCGTGGCGGATGATACCGCCGCGCTCCTGCTGCTTGCCGGGCAGGAAGCCGGGCACGTCCACCAGGTTCACCAGCGGAATGTTGAATGCATCGCAGCAGCGGATGAAACGGGCAGCCTTGTCGGAAGCATCGATATCCAGACAACCGGCCTTCACAGCAGGCTGGTTGGCAATGATACCCACCACCACGCCGCAGATGCGGGCAAAGCCCACCACCACGTTGCCGGCAAAGCCTGCGTGTACTTCCATGAACGAGCCTTCGTCCACCAGACGGGAAATCACCTTCTGCACATCCAACGGGGTGTTGTTGTTGTCCGGGATGATGTCGTTCATGCCCTCGTCGTTTGCAATGTCCAGCGGAGCGGAGAGATCGTGCGGGGCTTCCTGCGCGTTGTTGGACGGCAGGTAGGTCAACAGACGCTTGGCAATGGCAATAGCCTCCTCGTCCGTGCGGGCAACGAAGTGCGCATTACCGGAAACCGTGGCATGCACAGCGGCACCGCCGATTTCTTCCATGGTACATTTCTCATAGGTCACCTGTTCGATGACCTTCGGGCCGGTGATGTACATACCGGCAGCACCTCCCTGGCGGATGATGATGAAGTCGGTCAGCGCCGGAGAATAGGCTGCACCGCCGGCACAGGGGCCAAGGATGAGTGAAATCTGGGGCACAACGCCGGAAGCGGCCACGTTGTTATAAAAGACATTGCCGAATCCTGTCAGTGCCTCGATACCCTCCTGCAAACGGGCACCGCCGGAGTCGTTCATCTGAATGATGGGCATGCCGGCCTTGAGCGCGTACTGCTGCGCATCACAAATCTTCTGAGCGTGCATGTAACCCAGCGAACCGCCCTGTGCCATGAAATCAGCAGAAACGGCAGCCACCGGACGACCGCCTACCAGCCCGAACCCGGAAACAATTCCCTCACCCGGAATGTACTTATCCAGCATTCCGAAATTGCTGCAATGATGGCGGGTGTGCATACCGATTTCCGTGAACGAACCACAGTCAAACAGGCAGTCTATTCGTTCGCGGGCAGTCCAGTCGCCCTTTTCGTGACGCTTGTCAATCTTGTCCTGACCACCGGAGATAATAACCTTCTGACGGCGCTCCTCAAGTTCTTCAAGCAATTTAGGATCTATTGCCATAAATATATTGTATTAGTAAGAGTTTCGGCGCAGACGCAGTATCACCTGAGCATGCGCAACCGTAGCGAGAGGGTACAGTCCTCCCCAATCGCGGCTGCATTCTAGCATAGAGGGGACTTCATGAAAAGAAAAAACCATCGGCATAACACGATTTTTTGCTCCCAATTATTCACCATCGGCACGCACATATTTCAGCATCAGCGGCAACTCATCAGCCAGGAAAGCGGCGTTTTCTTCCTCCTGCCAGTATTCAGCGGGAGTCTCCCCGTCATTATTCCGCAACGTGGGATCGGCACCGTGTTGCATAAGGAGTTGCACGCTCTCTGCGCACTCAGCCCGGTGCAATGGGGTCTCTCCCCACTTATTCCGTGCATTCACATCCAGTCCGGCAGAAAGAAAAAGCGGCCAACAGCCCAGACGGGCATCCGTGCCGTGCAGCAGCGTATTCCCGGCGTTATCCTGCACAAACAAGTCCGCACCGGCCTCCAGCAACACCTCTGCCACTTCCGGCCAGATATTACCGAACAGGGCCGTCGCACCCGAATCATCCCTGTCGTGCACGGAAAGCCCCTGCTCCAGCAGAAAACGTGCGGCATCTGCCTCCAGCGCCCACCACAGAGCCGTCTCACCCATGCGTCTGTGCAGTCGCACATCAACGCCCCTGTCAACAAACAGCCGCAGCTTGTCAACATAATGCCCGCAAACCACATCATCTGACGTAGGCACGGCCCCGGCATCCATGAGCAGTCGGCATAACGCAGCGGAATCGGCGTAACGCAAGGGAGTGCATCCATAGCAGTCTCGAGCATTCACGTCTGCCCCCGCTGCAATCGCACGGCGGGCGGCAGCGGCATCGCGCTCCTTCAGAGCGTTGAACAACTTATCGGTGGCAGTTTTTTTCATCATTCGGCGGGGATGGTTATCACTCGGGCGTTCGGAGAGAGCCCATACACCTGGGGTTCATACATCAGTTGGGCCTGGGCAGGCGGAGCTGTTGAGACACCGGCGCGCTTTACCCTCGCAAAATAGGTCATATTCAACAAATTGCGCCCGCTCCAACGGGTGCAGAATCCACGCACCCTGTCAGCCAGATACTCCCGGCGGTCAAAGCAACTGCTCCACGGCACCTGCTCCAGCCCGGCAGCCTGACTCGGGACTTCCGGGTTGATGGCCTCCATGCAGGCGGGCAGATAATCCTCCAGCACGAGGTATTCCAGATTATCCGCCACCTTGGCACAAGTGAGCGTGACCCGCACCACATCCCCTACTTTCAGCTGAGCCGGAGCCGGCTGCCACTTGCCGTCCGCGCCTTTCACCTCATAGACACGAGTCACCTGCAAGCCCTTTTCCGTCACGCCGGGGAATTCCGTCTGCTCCGGCTGAGCCTTGACCTGCACCAGCGCATAGACCGGGCCACCCTCTGCCGCCAGCGTGGTGGGCAGCTCTGCCGGGCTCTTCACCTGCGGCAGCGATACTTTCAGAGGCTCGCGCTTCAACTGATACCTGTCGGAATCCGTCACCGCCGTTACCACGGAATTGGCTATGGTTTGTTTCCGGAGAAAATCGTGCAGCGCCAGTAACATCAGCGTGGAATGAGTCGTAGGATGATGCCGGGAATCCCGCCCGACCGTCCGCATCCACTCCCGGAAAGCTTCATGAACAGCACCGGAATGCCGCATTTCTTTCATAAACCTGAGAGTAGCACCATACACCCCGGGGCGGATGCCTTTTTCCTGTAGTTCGGCCAAGTCGTCACATCTTTTCTTCAGGATACGTTCCATTTTTCGGCCATCGCCCAAAGCGCGCGCCGCCATCAGCTCCGCATCTGCGAAAAGTTCGTCCTCATCCAACCGTTCCACAAAACGCAGCAGCCGTTTCATCTTATCCTTCGGCAGCGTGTGACCGCGTTCTGTCGCAACAGTCAGCACCATGGCAGCATACGCGCTTGCCCAGCCACAGCCCTTCTTCCCTGCTTCCCAGTACCCCAGGCCGCCATCCTCGCACTGACGGGCAAAAAGGGCGTTTATATCGCGTTCCACTTCCTTGTTGACCTCTTCCTGCGGAGTGGCAGCGAGCTGCGGACAGAAAGGCGCAAGCTCATCATAAAGCAGGCAGGGCATGAGTGCGGCGGCCTTCTGCTCCGTGCAGCCATAGGGATAACTCAGAAGAAAATCCAGACATCCCCGCAAATGCAGCAGGGGTGAAGAGGAAAGCCACACCTCCGCATCAAAGCGGGTGGACTGCGCCACATCCGGGGCAAAGAGAGAGGACAGCTTCTGGGGAGTCTGGCCGGGGAGGAGTTCCGGGCGGTGTACCTCCTTGAGCAAGGGGGCGGGGAATCGCACCCGGCAACTCCCCTGCACGGCATCTGTACCGGGAGCACCCTCCGCTTTCCAGCGCAAGCGGTATTCCCCCTCCTGCGAGGGGGCTACATCGAAATACAGCGTGGCGCTCCCACCCGGCGGCAACTCTGCCTGCTGCGGGGTATCGCAGCCTTCCATTGTGACCGTCCAGACACCGTCCTGCTCCGTAGCATTGGTGATGGAGAGCGGCAGCTTCAGCTCATCCCCCGTGCTCATGAACAGAGGCATACCGGGGGTAATCATCACCGGCAGGTTCACCACAAAAGCACCCTCAGCAGCCCCAAAGCGTGAGCCGGATTTGTCTGCCGCCACGGCAAACACACGGTAAGTGGTCAGCGTGTCCGGCAATTCGGCCTCCGCAGAGAAACGCCCCTCAGCATTCGTTCTCAGCGCCGCTTTCCAGACCGCCACCGGCTCAAAGTCATTGCGGAAAACATCCTCGACATAATCTCCCATGATGGGAGCCACGGGACAAGGCTCCGCCGGGAAATCATCTTCATCTGAAACCATGAGCGAATCCACATCCTCAGGGGTCAGCACCCCGCTACCGCTGCGAAGCCCGGCCGTCAGAACGCCGCCGTATGCTTTCTTTGTCAGCGATTTTCGATTCAACGCAAACTTCTTTTTCAGTACGGGTGACAGGCTGACCGATTTACCCCGAAGCATATCCCCCATCCAGACGGCATCCATCACCCCGGCAGACAGCATCGGCGGAGATTTCAGAACGAACACAGGGGCAAAGGTCAACGCCTTATCGGAGGCAAAAAAACGCTCCGGGTCAGGTTTGTCATATTGTCGCAGCGACAGCATCCCCTCATCCACGGCATAGAGCGTCACCTCTGCCTCCGCAGGTTTACCGCCGGACAACACCTGCCCGCTCAGCAGCACTTTCTGACCGGGGCGGGATGCGCCCTGCGGCAGTTGCAGGGAGACATCCAGATGCTGCCGCTCAATCGGCACAAAACAGGAAGCATCATCCGTCAACAGCCGACGAGAGGCCTTTTTCCCGATATCCGGGATGACCAGCGAGACGCTCACCGTTCCCTCCTCCAGCCGTTGCAAGCGGACATCCATGGTCTGTTCGCCCTGCCCGGCCTGCTTCTGCACATGGCGCAAACGCTCTCCGCACCCGATGAACACATGCACCGGCCCCTTGCGGGGGGAATGAAAATGCAGACGCAGTGCCCCCTTCACCGGCTCAGCTCGCAGGTACAGTTTTTCGCCGGCTTCATCTGTGCGGGACGAAGGCCTGGTATTGCACACCGCTTCCCGCCCGGCGGTATCCCGCCCCCGCAGCTCCAACTCCAGCTCCGGATGGTAGCGTACATCCTCATCATCATACCACCCGAGCTCCCGCAGCGCATTACCTATCTTCGGCGGCAGGGGAACGCCCTGACGGCTGTGAGCAGGGATGGTCAGTTCACAGCTGACCAGCTTTTGTTTCACAGGTTCCACCACGGCAAAGCAGGAACGGGGATTCAGGGAACGATGCACCTCCTCGTTCAGGGTGATGCTGATGCGCTGCTCACGCCCCAAAGGCTCGTTGCTCCGGGCATCCGTCAGGTAAATATGAGTATCCCGATAATCTATCCGGAAATCAGCGGAGGAAAACTTTCTGGTCTGAGGCGGCAGCGTGACATATTCCTCTCGGTCATTGGCAATACTCCCCTCTATTTCAAGCTCTCCGCTGTGCAGCCACGAGTCTTTCATCGGCAGCACCAACTCAGCCGAGCCGTTGGCATCTGTCGCCAGTCGGTGTGTTTCTTCCTCCGAATTGCTGCGCAATTTCAGCTCCACTTTCGCATTGCAAAGCGGCACGCCACTATAATCATCTGCCTGCACACGCAGAGAGACATGTTGAGGGGCTACTTCCTCCACATCTGCGGTCAGGGTAGCCACAAAGGCATTGCGCCGGAACACCTGGCAAGGAATGGTCATCGTTTCTTCCCCTGCTCCGGCCTGTACCTCTACGGCATAATCCCCCGCCACGTCTTCTTCCCCCTCCGGGAGCCGTATATCTGCAGAGAATCCACCAAAGTCACTTAATGTCACTTCCTGTTCCGACAGTTTTTCGCCATTCGGACGAATCAGTTTTAATTTCACCTTCTTTTCCGCAGTCAGGACAAAATGGTCGTTTCTAAGCCTCCGCACGAGACCGCGCAGATGCACCGTTTCACCGGGACGGTACAAGGGCCGATCCTTCAACAGGAAAATACGAGGCACGGATGATTTTTCTGCGGGCTCCCCGCCGAACCAGCGGTAATATGGCACGAAAACGCGCCCAACGCCCATATCCTGTCCACAGCGGGCAATTACTTTCTTCTCATCTTCCAGTTTGATAAAGGCAACACCGCTGCAATCCGGCAGGGGAGATTCTTCGCATACGCGGTTCTCCCTGTTCCATTCCAATGACTTCATCTCTGCCCCGGTCACAACAGAACCATCAGAAAAACGAGTCACCAGCACCCCCTGTTCGGAACAGATGACGTTCAAATCAGTCACCAGCACAGGAATATCCAGCTCATAATTCAGAACATCTGCCCGTTGTCCCTGTAGCGAGAGCGCATACTGCACATGTGCATTCGGGGTTACGTTCAGCGTCACCAGATACAATCCCGGCGGCAATGTTTCGCCCGCCAGGGCATCCAGATCCAGCGCCAACTCCGAGCTGCGAAACAGGGAACTGCCTTTCAAATCAAAATGCCGGGTCGGATAATGCTGCGCATCCGCTATACGGCGTTTTCTCTGCTCCTCCCTCAGTTCCAATTTTTCCTCTTCCCTATCCACAAGAGCCTCGCGCGCATCTGCTGTTGGCCTCTCTACCGGGAAACCCTTGCTCTCACGCTCGCGGTGAACGCGGTACTCATACTGATACTGATCGCGTTTGCGGGAATCATAGGCGGGCTCCATCAGAGCCTCCACCACCTGTTGGGGATGAACGCGGTGAACCGTGGCCGTTACCTTACTGATATTGCTTGTAGGGAGGCGAAGTTTGTGCGCACCTTTCAAGGGCAGCACTATCGGATCTTCCGTCTGCGCCTGTATCTGAGGCCATGCCGGTTGAAGCGCCAAACGGTGCACATGCTCGTCCCGTGTCATCGCACCATTGACCGCCGTCGTGCCGGCCGGAACGCTCACATCCACCACAGCAGGCAGTACCCCACTCACGCGAATCCTCATCCCACTTGCCATACCCGGAGCCTGATACGCCAGTTGTTTCTCCTCTCTGCCCGGCAGCCACTCCCCATGAGGCTGATACGGAAGGGCTCCGTCATAGCGGAAAAGCAGCCAGATTTTCTCGTTCACCGTCAATTTTCTTCCGACTCCGGTATTTTCCGTCACTCCTTCTCCATCTATACTGAACCCCAGCCGGGAGAATAGTTCCGGCAGAGATTTTTCGGGGATAGGCTGGGAAAAGAACAGCGTCATCTCCACCTCGCTGCCGTCTGTTGCCTTTTCTGCCACACTCAATCCGCTCAACAGCTCATTGGTGGGGTGAAAATCCGCAGAATTTCCACGCATGGATGAAGGGATGTTCGGATCTGCCTCCTGCTGTGCTGCAACGAACCCGGAGTCCGGCGCTCCGCTGTAACACAGCATCCAGGTCTCATCCGCATCCAGTTCTTCCACCGGACGCACCAGCACATGTCCGGGCAACACCGATTCTGACTTCAATTTACCCCATACCTTCTGCCCGGCATCTGCCAGCCTCTCCAGACTCTCCTCCAGAACACCGTCACAAACGCGGGCTGGTTCCACCGTAGCTGCCACGCTGCGTCCCAGATAGCGTTTCCCCGTCCAGATACTCTCTTTCACGCGGCGGAACACATAATTCACCGCCGTCTTTTCCGAAAACTGCTGAGCTTCGCGAGTATGGTGCCGCTGCGGGGTCACCAGCAAAGCGCAGCCACGAGCAGTTGCAACGGGGCAGATGCGCAGCTGATTATCCGGACAGCGAAAGACATATTCACGTTTCTTCATTTCTGCCCCGCCCAGATAACAGGTTCCCTCATGAAAGGTCAGCTTATACTGCGTCTTACAGCTGCAACCGGACGGAAAACTGATTTTCAGGCAATCCTGATCTACCCATCGAGTCAGAGGTACATGACGTGAATCCCCTGTTATCCTGAACAATTCAGACGCTGCCGATATCGGCTCGTCAAAAGGGTCCTGCACCGCTGAGGCTTGTACCACAGGCTCAGGAAAACGTATTGTGACCGTCTGTTGGCTCTGATTCGAATCAATCGTCCCCGCCCGCAGCATTCCAACCAGCAGCAGGCTCATCATCCACAGAAAATTGGCACAAAAACGGCTCATATCTGACATTGTCATGGCATTCTACACCTGTATTAATCCCACGGCGAGCCAAATCCGCAACTTTTTCTGAAAAAAGTACGAGCAATCGCAAAACCGCCATCATCCCACTCATTCATATTATCGCACATTCAACAATATTTAGCTTGTGTTCTATATACGTTTTGATACAATACGCCCGAATCCCACAACAAATGGACATATAAGTTTAACTGATTCATCCTTATCCTCCCGCAACAGTATGCCAACTACCCACCCGACATCCCGGCAACTCACGGAAAAAGAGCTGTTTCCCGGGGAACGCATCATGTGGCTGCGAGAAACACCGCCTGCCATCCGCGAACACATCAGAGAAATGGCAACGGAATTCTGGGTGGTGGTTATCGCCATCTCCATGTTGCTGGTGATTGTGGTTATATTGCCGATGATGTTGGCCCCCATGCTACACGAGGCAATTCCTCCCTTGCTGTTGGTATTGGTCATCTATCGGACGGTCCATTTTATTTGCCGCTGTTACCGCCGCCGATTCCGGCAATGGGAGGTCATCACCAACCGCCGTATTCTCTTCTTCAAGCACGAATGGCAGACGCTGTATATAACTGATGCACCGCTGCGCAGCATCAGACTCATCCCGGAAAACCGTGGGAACGACGGCAGCGCGGATTTAAGCATCTGCGGGCCACGCAGCATGCGGAGTCATCTGCCGGTAAAGGCGCTCTTGCGGGTAGAAAACGCAGATGATTTGCTGGCAACCCTCCGAGCTGATATCCCGACTCCCCTGCCCCTCCCGGAGGCTCAGCACCGCCCGCATCCGCTACTGCCGGTGGGCGAAGACCTGCTGGCAGAAGGCATGGAAGAACCGAAAGCGGATTCTCCGCTCAAAGTACGTATTCTGACGGGATTGATAGCGCTCTATCTTCTCACCGTAGGCGGTATCGGACTGCTGTACCCCTCCGATGACGTACAACCGGGAATGTGGGCTTATTGGGGAATCCTCATCCTGCTGACAATGACCATGGCTTACTTCCTGTGGAAAAACCGCCACGAGTACACTACGGGGAAACGCTTTGTACTGGGCAGCCGCTTCCTGTACGTCGAGGGCCGCCATCCACGCCCCATCACCGGCTGCTACCCGATACGAAAAACCATTTACCCGAATGGGCGGGTAGACTTGGATTTCAACTACCCCGGCAAAGCATTCCGAAAATACAGCCCCATGGGTCTGGACAATCTCCGCAACTCCCGCGAAATAGAGCACCTGCTCCACACCCTCTGCTCCCCGACAGCGGGTAAATGAATGTTGCACAGCGAATTTATGAAATTCCGAGGAAAGAATTGTACTTTCTCTGCGGAATATGTTAGAATGCGGCAATCGCATGAAAAAGAAGAAGTGGAAGAAGATTCGTCTCGGGCTGATTGGTCGCATCATCATTGCGCTGATAGTAGGCGCAGTCACCGGCCCGTATACCCCCGTAGAGCTGGTTCGCACATTTAACACCTTCAATGGATTGTTCGGGCAATATCTGGGCTTCCTGATACCCCTGCTCATCATCGGGCTGGTGGCTCCGGCCATTGCCGATATCGGTCGCAAAGCGGGCAAGATGCTGCTGGCAACGGCTCTGTTGGCCTACGGTGCAACGCTTGTCTCCGGCTTTGCCTCCTACCTGACCGCAGCCAACATCTTCCCGGGCATGATTACGCCCACCGCCATTCAGGAACTCGGCAAGGCCGCAGAAGCACCTGCATGGTTCACCCTCTCCATTCCCCCGCTCATGGGGGTCATGACCGCGCTCATCTTCGCCTTCATGCTGGGGCTGGGCATGGCCTACTGCCGGGGTGAAGCCCTGCGAAAAGTCTGCGATGACTTTCGCGAAATCATTGCCCGCACCATCGGCAAAACCATCATTCCCCTGCTGCCGCTCTATATCTTCGGCATTGTCCTCAACATGTCCTGGAGCGGCCAGGCAGCAGATTTGCTGAGCGTGTTCCTCAAAATCATTGGTATCATCTTCCTGCTGCATGTCGGCGTGCTGCTGCTGCAATACAGCGTGGCCGGGCTGGTGTCCCGGCAGAATCCCCTGCTGCTGCTCTGGCGCATGATGCCCGCCTACTTCACCGCACTGGGCACGCAGTCCTCCGCTGCAACCATCCCCATCACCCTGCAACAGACCCTCTGCAACAAGGTTCATAAGGACGTGGCCGGGTTCGTCATTCCCCTCTGCGCCACCATCCACCTTTCCGGCAGCACGCTCAAAATCGTGGCCTGCGCCATTGCTATCATGCTCATGCAAGGCAGCCCGATTGACCCCACCGTCATGGTTGGCTTCATCTTTATGCTGGGTGTCATCATGGTAGCGGCTCCGGGAGTACCGGGCGGTGCCATCATGGCCGCGCTGGGTATCCTCCACTCCATGCTTGGCTTCGGTGATACGGAACAGGCACTCATGATTGCCCTCTATATCACCATGGACAACTTCGGCACCGCCTGCAATGTCACCGGCGACGGAGCCCTCGCCGTCATCATCAACCGATTCTATAAGAATTAGCGGCAAAGAGGCATCTCTCAGGCTCTCCTGATTTTCCACCCTCTGCCAATTCACAAAAAAGCCGCCCGGAGGGGCGGCAAGGAAAAATCAGATATACTGGCGAACAACGGCGCGCTCGCGGAGACGTTCGACCCACTCGCGGTACCGCTTCTCGCTCTGCTTGCGGCGCACGGCATCATCCACCTGGCGTTTCACTTCCGGATTGCTCAGAGAAGGAGCCGGGGCGAGGTGGCGGCTGCGCACCTTCACGATGGTGAAGCCCTGCGGATCAAGCAACGGCCCGATGATTTTGCCGGGTTTGGCGCTGAATACAACGTTGGCGAAATCCACTGCGAGGTCGCTGCGCTTCATTCGGGGCCATACACCACCCTCCTCTGCCTTGGAGTCGCGGGAATACTTCCGCGCAGCATCGGCAAAAGAAATCTCACCCCTGTCCAGTTTTTCTTTCAAAGCCACCGCCGTCTTGTACTGGTCTTCGGGTGTCAGCATGGGATCCTCCGGGTCACCGGCGGGGATGAAGATTTTGTCGTACTGAATAGAGTCATTCAGGATGTTGCGGTACTCATGCTTCGTGGCGTTGTACTCGGCGCGGATTTCATCCGGGGTAGGCGGAATGCCGCGGTCATAACGGGAAGCACGCATGGAGGCCACCGTAATCTCCTTACGGACGGAGTCGCGGTACTCGCTATAGGTCATACCACTCTTACGCAGGTTATCCAGAAATTCTTTGCGATTACCGTTGAATATCATCAGGATGCGGCGGTTAATCTCACCCTCAATCTGATCATCCTTGAGCATATATCCCTTGGTCTCAAACTCACTGAGCACCAGTTCACGGTCAATCAGCTCGCTGAGCACGGCCTTCTTCGCCTTCACCAGCTCAGAATTGAACCGGGGGCCCTGGCGGGGATACAGCATCATCAGCTCGCGGAAATAGGGGCCCAAACGGGCGCGTACTTCGCTGGAGGTAATAGGACGGCCGTTCACCGTGGCAGCCACGCGGTTCACCACACCGCCTTCAGCGGCGGGCACACCCTCTGCCCCGGCAGCCGCGCCGGACACCACCGAGAGAGAGGCAAGCAGCAGGATGACTAGACGACATGCAGGTTTCATACGCACTCATTCTAGCGCGATTCGGTTATACATGCAACATTCTTCTTTGTCACCGACTCACTTTATGCTCGCATCCACCCGTTTTTGGTGCTAGTATGGGGGGGTACTTAGATAACTCTTTACCATAATTACCATAACCATGGCTATCAAACTGTTTATTCCGGGTCCGACCATCGTGTCGGAAGACATTCTTCAGGAGATGAGTCTGCCGATGATTGCCCATCGCTCCAAGAAGGCATCTGAAATTCAGAAGCGTATCTCTGACAACATGCAGAAGGTGCTCTTCACAGAGAACCGCATCCTGCTCTCCACCTCCTCCGGTTCCGGCCTCATGGAAGGCGCCATCCGCTCCTGCACGGCCAAACGCGCCGCTGTTTTCTCCGTGGGTGCGTTCGGTGACAAATGGTACAAGATGGCTGTGGCCAATGGTGTGCCCGCCGATAAGTTCTCCAGCGAGATGGGCGAACCCACCACACCCGAGATGGTGGACGCAGCCCTCTCCACCGGTAAGTACGACGTGGTGACCGTTACGCACAACGAGACCTCCTCCGGCATTCAGAACCCCGTAGAGGAAATTGCCGAGGTGATGAAGAAATACCCGGACGTGGTCTGGTGTGTGGATGCCGTCTCCTCTGCCGCCGGCTCCAAAATTGAGACCGACAAGCTGGGAATCGACGTGCTGATTACCTCTACCCAGAAAGCGCTGGCGCTGCCTCCCGGTCTCGCCATCTGCTCCATGAGCCGCAAGGCCTACGACCGCACCGCCGAAGTACCCAACCGCGGTCTGTACTTTGACCTGCGCACCATCTGGGACTTCATTGACAAGAAGAACTACCAGTACACCTCCACTCCCTGTCTTTCCCTCATGTATGCGTTGGACAAGCAGCTCCAGCACATCGTCTACGAAGAAGGCATCGAAAATCGCTTCGCCCGCCACGAACAGACGGCCGCCTACACCCGCGCCTGGGCCGATGAGTACTTCCGCGTCTACCCGAACCGCAAGTACCTCTCCAAGACTCTCACCGTTATCGATGCCTGCCCGAAGGGACGCTCCGAGCTCATCTCCATCCCCTCGCTCAACGCCTTCCTTGCCGAGCGCAACATGCAGCTGGGCAACGGCTACGGTGGGCTCAAGGACAAGACCTTCCGCATTGCCCACATGGGTGAGCTCACCCTGGACGACATGAAGGATATCACCTCTGCTGTGGAGGATTACCTCAAAACACTTTAACCACACACGAAAGGGGGGAGACTTGAAAAAGCCTCCCCCTGCTTGTTCACCATGATTCCGCAATACACACTTTCTTACAAGGTGATGTACTACGACACCGATGCCGGCGGCGTAGTACACAATCTGGCCTACCTCCGCTGGGTTGAACAGGCGCGCACCCTCATGGCATCCGAAATGGGCATTGATTATGCCACCCTCGCGCTGGAACAGAACCGCCACACCGTCCTCGTCCGGCACGAGGTCGACTACCATTCCCCTGCCTTTCTGGCAGACGATGTCGTGGTCAACGGTATCCTGGAGCGCGCGGAAAAATCATCTCTCTACTTCAAGTTCGAGATTCGCCGTGTTGTCAATGACAAACTTTGCGTCACCGTCCGCCAGCGGCTGGCACTCGTCCAGATGCCGCAGGGACGCCCCATCCGCATCCCGGCAGAGTGGCTCGACAAAGTCGCCCCGGAGGGGTCTGCCTGACCACTGATTGGCGCGAAAATCCTGCTGAAAAAGCCGGCATCCTCCGATTGGGGGATGCCGGCCGATTCTTCTGCACTAATTAACCTAACCTATTATGGTAAAAATCATTCATTGTGCCCCGGCGTTCTGAAGAATCGTCACGATATGGGAGCGGCCCTCCTTGCGGGCATGCTGCAAGGCTGTGCGCCCTTCATGATCCATCATATTCACATTGGCACCGCCGGCGATGAGAGCCTGCACCACATCGGCGCGGCCTTCCTCAGCAGCCATCATCAACGCCGTCTCGCCATCTTCATCGAAAGCATTGACGTTCGCACCGGCAGCCAGCAAGACCTTGACAATATCCACCCGGCCGTCATCAGCGGCAATCATCAGCGCCGTTTCGCCGTCATCATCTGCGGCGTTCACATTCGCGCCGGCGGCAATCAACGCCTGCACCATGGCCACATTACCGGTTTCCACCGCCTCCATCAGCAGCGACTCACCATCGGCATCCTGCGCACTGGGGCTCACCCCATTTTGCAGAGCCTGCTGCAACTGTGCCACGGATGCTGACTTAACCGCCCTCTTACCAATCTGATAAGAAGCTACATTCTGCCCCACGGCGACACTCCCCAGTCCGGCCACGGCCACCAGCATTGCTATCATCTGTGTTTTTTTCATGACGTTGAGACTCCTTTCGGTCACTATTTAGAAACGTTCTGAGGTACAATCATTCAACAGCCGTTCGAAAAAGAATGAAAAAAAACTTGCGAACAAGCGCAGCAAAGGAAATGTGAATAACCTTGACCGGGAGAGTTAAGTTCGTTACAATGAGCGGAGAGAGTATGAAGAACCCGATTGTACGGAAAGTCGAGCATGTATCGGTATCGCGGTTTTACGAGAAGTACCGTGACGCGCTGGAATTGCAGTTACTGAATAGCCCGCTGGGAATGTCGCGCTACATCCTGCAGCCCTCCATCAACCGGCCGGGGCTGGCTCTGACGGGATATTTCGGCTATTTTGCCCACGAGCGCATCCAGGTGTTCGGCGCTGCGGAGATGGCCTATCTGAACTCTCTGCAGGGCGAGGAGCGGCGTGAACGCCTGCAACGCATTTTCCGGGAGAATATCCCGTGTCTGATTTTTGCGCGCGGGATGGATGTGCCGGCAGACGTGTTGGCCATGGCCGACAGCAACACAGTATCGGTGTTCCGCACGAACATGCTGACGATGAATTTCGTGAACCGCGCCACGGTGATTCTGGAAAACGAGTTTGCCGACAGCACCACGATGCACGCCTGCATGGTGGACGTGCGTGGCGTGGGGGTGCTCATTACCGGCAAGGGCGGCGTGGGCAAGAGCGAAATTTCCCTGGGTCTGGTGGAGCGCGGTTCCTCTCTGGTGGCAGATGACATGGTGCGCATCCGCAACATCGGGGGGGAGCTGATAGCCTCTGCCCCGGCACTGAGCAGCGGCTTCATCGAGATTCGCGGCATCGGCATCATCAACGTCACCAATCTCTTCGGGCTGAAAGCATACCGACGTGAGAAGAAGATTGATCTGGTCATCAACCTGACGGACGGTCAGATGTCGGAGCTGGAGCGTCTGGGATTGGAGCGCAAGATGATGTCCATTCTCGGCGTGGAAGTGGAGCGACTGAACCTGCCGGTGGCACCCGGACGCGACATGACGCGACTGGTAGAGGTGGCGGCGCTGGGACAATACCTGCGCGAGAGCGGTTATGATATGGCGGGAGAGTTCAATCGCCGTCTGCATCGCGAAATCCGCCAGCGCAGCATGCCGACCACAGAAGATTGATACCTTTGATTGACTGATATTCCTTTATCTGAACGAGATGACAACGCTTGATGAAATTGTGAACCTGCTGGACAGCACGCTGCGCGTGGCAGAGGTGAAGGATGCACCCGTCGCGCTCAATGGGCTGCAGGTGGAAAACGACGGCACTGTACGCAAAGTGGCGCTGGCGGTGGACGGCTCACAGCGCACGCTGGATGCCGCCGTGGCTGCGGACGCGGACTTACTGGTGCTGCATCATGGTCTGTACTGGTGCGGCTTGCGTCCGTTGACGGGCTGGTGGAAGCGCAAGGTGGAGACCTGTCTGCGAGCCAATCTGGCGGTATATGCCGCGCACCTGCCTCTGGATGTGCACCCCGAGCTGGGCAACAATGCACGGCTGGCGCAGGCGCTCGGCCTGCAGGATGTGCAACCGGAGCTGGAGTACTGCCTCTCCGGGGTGTTCCCGGGCACGGTGGCAGAGCTGCGTGCCAGATATGCGGAAGTGACAGGCTGCGAGGTGACCGGCCCGATGCCTACTCCGCATGCACCGGCAGGCCGTGTGGTCATCTGCTCCGGCGGCGGAGGCCCGGAGGTGTATGCCGTGCAGAAACTGGGCTACACTACTTTCCTGACGGGCGAGGAGAACCACTGGGTATCCTACACAGCAGAGGACATGGGGATGAATCTCTTCTTTGCCGGGCACTATGCCACGGAAACCTTCGGCGTGAAAGCTCTGGGAGAGCTGCTGTCAGAGAGATTCGGGCTTCCCGTCGTCTTCATTGATAACCCGACGGGCATGTAACCCCTGCTCCCCCTGCACCATGCTGATAATCGTAGAAGATTCCATCGGAACACGGCTGGACCAATTTCTGGCAGCGCAGCTGCCGGAGCTCTCCCGTGCCCGCATTCAGGTGCTCATCAAGGAAGGAGCCATCACCCTCAACGGCAAATCCACCAAGGCCAAAACCCCGGTGGAGCGAGGCATGCGCATCGAGGTGTCGATTCCCGAGCCGGAACCGGCCGAAGCGCAGCCGCAGGATATCCCCATATCCGTGCTGTACGAAGACAAGGATGTCATCGTCATCGACAAAGAGAGCGGCATGGTTGTCCACCCGGCGGCAGGCAACCCTGACGGCACGCTGGTCAACGCCGTCCTTTTCCACTGCGGCGATTTATCCGGTATCGGCGGGGTGGAAAGACCCGGTATCGTTCATCGGCTGGACAAAGATACAAGCGGCTGCATTGTGGTGGCCAAGAATGATGCGGCGCACCTCTCACTCACCACACAGTTTGCCAACCGCGACACGGGAAAAATCTATCTGGCCGTCGTACAGGGACGCCCGAAAGAGGACGGAGGCACCGTGTTCACCAACATCGGACGCCATCCGGTGAACCGCCTCAAGATGGCGGTGGTCAATCCCGGTTCCGGCAAACCGGCCATCACCGACTGGCAGGTGCTGCACTATGATGCCGCCACGGATTCCAGCCTGGTGATGTGTACGCTGCATACCGGACGCACCCACCAGATACGCGTCCACATGCTGCATCTGGGTCACCCGCTGGTGGGCGACCCCATTTATGCCCACCCGCAGCGGCAGAAGGCCAAACCCGGCCGCCTGATGCTGCATGCCTGGCGACTGGCCTTCAATCATCCGGCAGACGGACGCCGCATCGCGCTCCAATCCCCCATCCCTCCGGAATATCAGCCCTGGCTCATCGGCCATGACCTGCCGGAGTGGGAGGAAACACTCACCGTTTAAACGGGAAGTAGCAGTTGGAGCACCGTCCCCGCCCATCACTTTTTCTGTGGATGGTCGCAGTAGTGATTCTTCTTGCGGTGTCTGTGGTGCTTATGCTCGTGGTGACAATCTTTGTGGTAGTATTCTTTCTCTTCTTTCGGGAATGGGTCTGACTCCTCTTTCGGAACAGGAGGCTGCGGAATGCTAGCAAAGCGGATGGGGCGATTGCGCTGGCGGGAGGGCGCAGGGTTGGCAGCAATGGCGCGAGCCTGCTCTGCCCGCATGAGCAGATGCCAGGACGTGGCATCCCCTCCGCGCAACAGCAGACGCGAGCCTACGGCATAGCCCTGTGCATTCACCAGCCCCTCGCCGGTCACGTCCAGATACTCCACGCTGTCGAGCACGGTATCCCCCTGCCCCAGCAGCTCCAGCTTCACCACGAGCCCCGCATTGGGCACAGCAGACGGCACCGCCTTCACCGCAGTCATGCGGGAAATGAGCGACTTCATCTGTGCCGTCTCGGCCGCATTGAAACGCGCCAACTCCACAGGCCGACGCATGCGAGCCTGTGCAGAATGCACCAGCATGACCCGCATCCCGCTGCATGCGGAAGCTGCGCGTTGCAGAGAAGAGAGCTTCCCGCGGCTTTTCCTCAGATTAGCCGCCTCTGCCGCCACACTCTCCTGCACCGGCGGCGGCCCGAAATTCAACACGGCAGAGGAAACAGCAGTAGCCGCGAGCAATAACAGCAGAGAAAAACGAACAAGCGGAAATTTCATACAATGTTTTAAGTTCAAAATGTATCGTGCCGCATCGCATCCAACTGCTCAACTGTCACTCTGGTAGGTATGGATTTGAAAAAAATATTGGATTTCAATGCCAAATCCGTTCGCATAGTCTTTCCGCAGTGGCGACAATGGGCTGTATAAGGAGCCAGCGACCAGGCAATGCTCACCACGGAACAAGCCTCCGCTCGAATGGTTACAGTATGCTTTCCACAATGCGGGCATAAGAGAAAACAATTCATCACCAGTGAACCTATCACAACAAACGCCATGCAGACAAATAGTACCAGAGCTGTCACATCCGGCCGCTCGCAGCTGCACCATGTCAGATACGCCATTCCCGCACTCAACGGCAGAAAAAGCAGAGACGACATCTTTATCTTGCGGACATAGAAACGGTACACAGGGTAGAGTTCTGTATTTTTCATAAGAAACAGGCAGTACCCGTCCATGCTATCAGTCAGAGTGGTGTATGTCAAGACTTATTGCAGAGCAAGTTTGGTCAATCAGCCTTACGCATTGCCTCAAAAAAAATCGAACCGAAGGAGAAATCCCAGTTTCGCCTACTGAGAGCTCAAATAGTGGTTGCCTCAAAATAAAAAGCACTATAATACCTACATGCACTTAATGATGAGC
>SUVN01000050.1 GCA_015061985.1 Akkermansiaceae bacterium | reverse complement strand
CATCCACCTCGCGGCGGAAGCGCTTGATGGCTTCATACGGCCCGAGCCATTCACGCCCGCTGATGTTCACGAAATAGAAACCGGTGGAGGGCTTGCCGACCACAATATATTCGCCGGAGGCACCCACAAACTGGTTGTCGGGGTACTTGACATCCGGCAGCACGATTGTCTTTTCCGTGGGGTCGGTTTCCGGGGTGTTCTTCAGCGGATCTACGGTGGGGAAAACTTTGGTGAGGAGGTCTCGGTTCTGCTGCAGTTCCTTCCACTTGGTCTCACTGAGCTGGGCATATTTCTCGCGCAGCTGCTTTTCGTTGTTGAGGTAGGCCACCATGGCAGGAGTAATCTGGTTGTAGTTACCCTTACTCATCATGAGCGCCACGCGGGTTCGCTCATAGAGCGCTTGCACCGCCGGGTCCTGCGGGTAAGCCTTCATGAGAGCCTGCACGCGGCTGAGAGCCTCATTTTTGTTGCGGAAAAGTGTGTTGGCATTGCCGCCGGCGCGCTTGACCTCGGCCTCAAACTCCTTGAGGTAATATTCCGTATAACCCAGGTCACGCTTGGGAGCCATGGAAGGAGCCGCCACAGCATTGAAGCTGAGCGCCAGCAAGGTCAATGTAACAAAGAGTGATGTTTTCATTGTTCAGTATGGTTTGACAGGATAAATCAGATGGATATTCAATGGTGATGGTGGCGCGGAGCGCTATTCGGTCGTTTCTCGGAATGGGGAGGTGCGTCGCGTTTGGTCGTATGAGCTCCGGACCGAGGTTTGGCATGGTGATGCGAGGGGTTCGCGCCCGGTTTAGCGTGATGGTGCGAGGGTTTAGCGTGATGGTGGTGATGTTTGGGCGGAGGAGGTGTGTGGTGATGGTGGGGCGTATCCCAGTCCCATTCCAGCAGTGCATCAACCATCATCTCGCACGAGGTGAAGAGTAGTCCGACCGACAGGGAACATACAATAGCTGCAGTTTTGCTGTTCATGATGCAAGAGTTATTTTGAGCGACGTGCTTTTTGCAGGATATTGCTAATTGTTTTTGCGTTCGGGCCGCCCACGCAATCATCTACACTGGCACCCTTGGCGGTTTTTGCGTTCAGGTCGGCACCATGCTCCACCAGCCAGCGCACAATCTCCACATGGCTCAAGCCACAGGCGTTATGCAGAGCAGTAGTGCCATTGGCATGGGGAATGATAGTGTCGATAGGGGCTCCCTCCATAATTTGGGGAAGTACGGTGAGCAGGCGCTTCTGATACAGCCGCTCCACCGCGGTCTTGTACTTGCGGTTCTCCAGCTCACGCACCAGTTCGCCCAGCCCATCGTCCACGCTCTGCATGGCTCCATCGCTTTCTTCCGTCTGTGGCATGGTGACAAGCCCGGCGGTAGAAGAGGAGGGGGTCACTGCAAAATCGGCATGGCGGACATACCAGGAGCCACCCTCATCATGCCACTCGATGCCGGCCGTGCCCTTTGTGGCAGTCTGGAAACTGAGCACAACCCGCACGTGCATATCATTGCCGGTGATGTGGATGCAGCCCTCGGCGGGGTCATATGTCACCTTGACCGGCGGCCAGGGAGAGTCGGGAGTTGACTCATAGAGTTGGTAGCTATACGTATTGTTGCCTTGGACGGGGAACTGCAAGGCCATAGGAGAGGCGGCGAGCCTGCTCCAAACTTCCGGCTGCTCGCCCCTTTCTGCTCTGGCCTCTTCTGCTGAGTAGAAGTTCAGCACAACCAGTTTGCCGTCCAGAGAAATGGGTGCTGCGTGAGCAATCTTTTCCACCGTCTGGGTGCAAAGAGCGACCGGAGCCGTTGCAAGAAACAGGAACACAGATAAGTAGTTTTTCATAACAGAATGGCGCGTTTATTCGTACCCTAGAGCGCGTAAGAGGGAATTAAAGGCCTCCTGAACCATATCGCCGAACCATTTGCTGATGTCATCCGAATAGCGGTACAGGATGCAGCCAAAGGCGATAAGTGCCAGCGCACCGGCTATCTCTTTGATGTAGTAGGTGAAGATCTGCCAGCCGGTCATTTCTTCTTCCCGGGGGGTGGATTTCTTTTTCTTGGCCATAGAGATTATTTGAGTGTAAAGGTTCCGTGATGCATCATGGGGGTACCGGTCTTGCCGGTATCGGAGCAGGTGGCCGTGCCACTATCGGGGGTATTGAATTGCAGGGTAAAGACTTTCTCCGACCAGCCGGAGGCATAGTGGCCACCGGGCGACCACTGGGCGCGGCGAATCACGGTGGCTGTCGTATTGCCGGTGCGGGTATAGCGCAGCTCAACGATGCTCCAGTCCTCATCCACTGCCACGGCACCCTCTTTTTCCACATTGGAGTTCTTCCATTTCACCGAGCAGGACTCCGCCAGCGAGGGAGCGGTAAAGGTGAGGGTCTTGCCGACTACGGAAGCGGGCGCACAACCAACGGCACTCGCCCGGCTGATGATTTCTTTGATAGCAGCAGCGTTCGGCGCATCAGCGGGCAGCTCGCATGGCTCTCCCCGTTCATTGGTGATGCGGCGGTTGGGGCTATGTTTCAGCAGCCACCTCACCAGCTCCTCGTTTCCTTCCTCCGCCGCGCGGTACAGGGGCGACTTGCCATCGTAGGGCATGCCTTCCTCCTCGCGATGGAGAATCATGTGGGGCAGCGCAGCCAGAGACAGCCCATCCTTGCGGCGCACCACCTGCTGATACATGCGGCGCTGCTCCAGTTCGCGGAGAATCCTCTCCACGAACATTTCTTCGCTGACCTTGGCATTCAGCACACGGGTAAGCAGTATCGCGGGTGTCTCCGTCATGTTCATAGCGAGAGCAAACGGCCCGGTGCCGGATTTCACGCAGCGGTACAGCATCCGGGCACATTCCCTCGCCCTTTCATCCTTTGCCGGGATGCAAAAATCAGGGGATTCCATCTCATAACCGCTGAAGGCTAACTCGAGATAAGCGGCGGCCTCTCGCGCTTCTGCTTCATCAATGGCGGGGCCTTCATAAGGTTTGTCTCGCCACGCGCGAGCCTCGCTCAGAATCGTTTTGATGACCGCTGCATTTCTGCCGCCCACGCAGGCATCAATGCCGGCGCCTTTTTCGGTGTACGCCTGCAGGTCAGCCCCATGTTCCACCAACCAGCGCACCAGCTCCACATGGCTCAGACCGCAGGCATAGTGCAGGGCGGTATTGCCCTTGTAATCCGGATTGGTATAGGATGCGTCCTGAGACAGCATCACGTGGGGAAGGAGCGTGGTCAGACGGGCCTTATACAACTTCTCCGTGGCATTGCGGGGAACCATCTTTTCAATATCCCACAGGATTTCCTGCAGCCCGTCATCCAGTATTTCCGGGTCGCGGGCAATCTGCTCCATGGGTAGCTCCAGATGGGCTATGTCGTCTGCCTCGTTCTGCACGGTAAAGACAGCACCGCGGAAGTAGCGGGTATTGCCGGCCTCGTGCCAGACAATCTCAGCTGAGCCTGTGTTTTTGTCAATGAAACGGAGGACAATATCTGCGCTGAAATCCTCACTCAGCAGCTTTACCTTGCCTTGCCCGGCATCGTAGGTAACGCTGACTTCTGTATCGAGATCAGGGCAATAATCGGTCACCGCAGTAAAGGAATCCGCAGCGGGGAAATCCAGTACAAAGTCCGTGAGGTCGGAGAGTCTGTACCAAGGGCTCTTGGCGGGTTGGTTCAGCCCCACCCGCGCCACATGGGTATCAGCCATGGCAATGCGGATACACCGGCCTGACATGGTAGGCAGCGGCTGTGCTGCCCACAGCAGCTGCGGAGCAAGCACCAAGGCCGGAAGCAGGGTTCTGTACATCATGGCTGTTTTTTTTGTGTTCACTTATTCCTTGCTCGTTTCAACACGGGAAATATCGGCGTAGTCAATTTCCGACATGGCTTCAAAAGCTCGTATCATGCTGGTTGCGCCATCAATCTTGGCCGAAACACCGGGGTCTGCGGGCATTGCCTCGGTGGTAGCGCAGAGATAGGAATTGATGGCCAGCGTGTAGCGGGCTTCCGGGTTAATGGGTGTGCCGTCCGGCAGACAAGCGGAGGTCACCCGCATTCTGTCGGCTCCTTTGGGCCATACGGCCTTATAGCTCATGCCTGACACGCAGGGCGCGCCATGGTCATCGTTCTGGGTGATGTTTTCCAGCACGCGGATAAGCTCGGCGCCGGTAACAGTCATGCGAATGGTATCATTACCGAAGGGGTCCAGGCTGTATACATCAGCTACGGTGAGGGGGCCGGCGGGGAAAGAATCCAGACGCACATTCCCCATGTTGACGATAGCGATTTCTGTTCCGACGCAACTGCGGATGGCATCAGCCATCATGCAGCCCAGACTCTCGCGGCGGGGAATATCACGTTTTACGGTGGTGAGCACACGCTTGAAGAAGGGCTGGGCTTTGATTTGCTCCACCATGGCAGTAGTCTCGGTATCTGCTTCGTAGGCACCCAGCGGAAGCAGCTCGGCCTTCTTGCTCACCACTTTTCCGTTCTCTACCTCCAGGGTGAGGCGGGTCAGGTATTTGAACTTATTTTGCGTCTGGGTGATGAGCACGCCATTCTCGAGGTGACCGTTTTCCACTTTGGTGTGGCTGTGACCGCCGATGATGGCATCGGCCTCCGGGAATCGGCGGGCAAGCTCAATATCGGTTTCGAAGCCCAGGTGGGTGAGCAGGATGAGCACATCACACTGGCTGCGGAGGTACTTATAGTGTTCGGCCACTTTGAGCGGGTCCAGGAAACCGATACCCTTGCACATGTCCGGGTGGGCATCCGGGCGGCCGGTGGTATCCACCTGCAGCAGACCCAGCACACCGATGCGCACACCGTTGCGCTCAAAAATCTTGTAGGGTTTCAGGTCAATGCCATGCTGGTCTGTGGGGAAGACATTGGCGCTCACAAAGTCGAAATCGGCGGCATTGATGCAGTAGGCCAGGGCTGCGGGGCCACTGTCAAACTCATGATTACCCAGAGCCGACAGGTCGAAGCCGATGTGGTTCATGAGCTGAATCATGGCGATACCGGGATGGTCGCCGCAGTCTACATAGGGGCTTCCGGTGCGGTTATCGCCGGCAGAGAACAGGAGCAGCTGCGGGGCTTTTGCCCGCTCTTGTTTCACGCAGGTGGTCAGACGTGCTACGCCATCAATATTGGCGTGCATATCGTTAATCCCTAGTATGGTGACCTGCTCGGCAAATACAGTACCGAGCATGGCCAGGAGAGAAATAAAGGCGGTCTTTTTCATATGTGCGGAAATGGGGTGAAAATCAGCGGGGAGAGGTAGTGAAGATGTGGCGGCCATCACTCATGGGACTATCGGCCGCAATTTCATTGCCCCAGGCATCGAAGAAAGGCCCCTCGCAGAGCGGGAGCCCGGCATCGGTACAATAGCGGCGTACGGCATCAATAGCCGTGGCTCCTGAGAAAATGCGGACGGTGGTGTTGTTGACGTAGACAATCATGGTGCCGGAACAAGCGTAATGGTTGCGGTGTGGGGTGTGGCTTCAAACTTGGCATCGGGTTCGCCCTCGAACCCCAGCATCTCGCCGCTCAACCGGAAAAAGTAACTGTTAGCGGAGCAGGAAACAAGCTCCATGCGGCCATTGAAGTGAACCGCCTTGCCATCGCCCACGCCATCGAATGAAATTTCAGCCCGGCGGCCCATGGGTTTGTAGGCAAATATCTTGAGTTTGGGCATGGGGGCATTTTCTCCCATTGTGTATGTCACCGGGTCGGTCTGCCCGGTTTTGGTGCCTGTCAGGCTGATGGTGCAGTAATCCAGCGCAGCAGGCACCGCCAATGACTGCTTTTCTGCCGGTACATGGGAACACGAGGAGCATACAATGCCCGCGCAGGCAACGCCCAAGAAAGAATAAGCGCGAAAAGGAGTCATGTCGGAATATTGGTTTTCGGGTTCAAAAGTGCGGGGTGCCGGAGCACCCCGCTGAATATAGTTGATGTTGTTTGCTTTTTTACTCAGCAGATTCGCTTGGAGCGGATTCTACAGCAGGAGCCGGCTCATCCTTCTTGGCAGCCTTGGCGGCGGCACGCTTCTTGATGAGCAGATAGAGCAAACCACCGGCGGCAGCCAGCAGCACAATGCCGAGAATCGGGCGGTAGAACAGCCAGGCAACAGCAATCGTGATGAGTGCCACAGGCGTGGCGATGAGGAAGGCAAGAATGCCGGTGCCGATGCCGATGAGATCACCCAGAATGGGCAGGACATCGCCCAGAACCTCAAGCGGCTTGAACACCATCTTGAGCCCCATGTACATCATCAGCCAGCCCACGATGCGGAGAATCCAGGTCATCATGGTGTTGGCATTCTCGGCATTCTGGAACATTTCTTCCTTGGTCTTGGTGCCGGTTTCAAGCAGGTCTACGGTGTAGCCGCCGGCGGCAGAATCCTTAGCCACATAGGGAGCGAAGGTGGTGCCGGTCTGCACGGCCACGATGCTCACGGGCATTTCGGCAGGAACCATGGTCCAGGAGATACGCACATCACCCACCTGCGGGTTGCCGGGGTTGGCTGTGCCCTGTACGGTGCCGGTTGCAACGGTGGTGGCGGGCTGTACCATACCGGGCTGTACCATGCCGGGTTGAGCCACGGCGGGCTGCACGGCGGGTGCCGTGTTGTATGCAGGGGCAGGGGTGCTTGCAGTGGTGCTCACGGTTACGGCGATGGGAGTACCATTTACGATAATCTGGCCGGCAGAAGCGGTCTGACGGATGTAGGGAGCCAAAGCACCTGTGGCCAGACGCACATAGCTCTTATTCTCGATGGTGAACAGAGGCAGAGAACCATAACCGGGGATGTCAGCATATTGCACCACAGGAGGAGCGGGCCACACAAAACCATTGCCGGGAACCGTGGCGGTAATGGCATGCAGTGTACCTGCGTAATAAATGCCGTTGGGGGTTACCGGGGTGGGCGTACCATCGGGCGTAATGACAAAGGGCACGCCATCCACGTTCGTCACAGACATGCGGTTGGGCTGGATGGTGGGCACCGTCACAAAACCGCCCATGGTGGTCTGCGGCACGGCACCGATGTTCTCAGCAGGAACCGGCTGCGTGGCGACCGGCTGTACCATGCCGGGAGCCATCATTCCGGGCTGCATGGCACCGGGCTGCATGGTGCCGGGCATCATGCTGCCGACGGGGAAACCAACGTAGGCATAGTTGCCGGAGATGGTCACGCGGCCTTTCAGGGATTCAGGAATATACTCGGGCTTCAGCTCGACCGCCTTGTCACCTACAATGCGATTAATCTGGCTCTTGTTCAGCTCGAATGCGCCATAACGGGCATTCTCGGCAACAAGGGTTCTGGCCGTAGCCTCCGGCATGAACACCTGATTGTTGTGGCCGGCTTCACGGAAGGAAGAAGAATCCACGGGTTTGCTCACCCACTTTTTGGCGTAGGTGTAGGTGGTGACGGTGGTCTCAGACCCACCCAAATTCTTTTTCTTTTCTTTTCTCTCATTCTCAACCCACTGGTAGAACTCTACCTTGCGGTTCAGTTTCATGGCCTTGGGTGCCAGATTGGGGAAAAGGTCATCGGTAAGCACATCATCGGTAACGGCCTTGCCGGTGACATGCACCAGTTTGCCGTCCATGGCGGCATCTATTGTGTCAGCGTTGGGAAGCTGTACGCATACAGATGCCCCCTCTTCCAATGCCTTGGCGGTCTTGACCGCGCGGCCTTCGTTCCAGAAAAGCAAGGGGATACCCGCGATGAAGAGCAGGCCGCCTATAGCGACGCCCTTGATGGAGCCCCCGAGGCGACTGCCCCAGCTTTCCGTTGTTGTTTCAGTAACTGCCATAATCGTTGTTTTGTTGTTTGGTTTCAGTTGGATTCGGGAAGCTGTTCATTCATTTTTCAGCGTGAAAGTGCCTTTATAATGAATGGACTGTGCCCCGATGGTGGTAGGTTTCCCTGTAACGGTACAGGTGGCCTTTCCCTCGGTGGGAGAGGTGAAGATGAGCTTGTACGAGCGCTTGTACCAGCCGTTGCCGGAATCGGAGGATACAGACTCGAACTCCGTCACGACGGTGGCGGTATTCTTGTTGATTTTCTGGTATGTGTTGGAAAGACGCACGCCGTTGATACCATCAATCCTGCTGTCAGACTCAAACTTGTTGCTGTCTTCGGGCCATTGTGCAAGATAGTAGACCCCGCTGTCCTCAGGGTCGAGGATGTTGTATTGCTCCGGATGGGGAAGCGGTGCTTCCACTCGGGACTCCTCGCAGCGGAATTGGAACACCATGCCCCCAACCTGTTCGGGAGCCATATCGCTCACCTGTTTTGCTGCTGCTTCATCTCCCGCCGCAGCGGCCAGGCTGAAGAAATAATCGGCCAAGGCCTTGTCTTTGGGTACGCCACGCCCCTGGCGGTAGCGCCAGCCCATCCAGCGGGCTGCGGTAGCATCCCCTCGCTCCGCCGCTTCCTCATACAACACGATGGCGTGAGCCTCGTCCACCGCCTTGCCGTTCTTACCCTCGGCGTAACACACACCCAGCTCGCGGATTTCCCCCGGGCTCAGTCCTATGATTTCATCTGAGCTATCGCTACCCTGTCCCTCCGTGGCGATTCCCTCAGCTTCGGGCACCACGGGCAGATTTCCCCGGTTGTCCTCCAGTCGGGGGTCGGCTCCTTTCTGGAGAAGCACATGCTGGGCCAGAGAATGACCGGTCAGGTGCAGAGGGGTGCGCCCCCGGGCATCGCGGGCGTTCGGGTCTGCTCCGTTATCCAGCAGAGCAGCCATGGCTTCAGCCTGATTGTAGGGTAAATCCAGCCCCTTGTGCTCATCGGAATAGCCATACACGGCATCATCTGCCAGAGCGCAGATGAGAGGAGCCGGTTCCTTGCCCGGTAGCAGCGTGACCTTGTAATTGACCTCCGGTCCTTCCTCGAACATAGCAACTATCTGTTCGAGCGTGTCTCCCCGCTTGATTGCTTCCTCCAGCTCCGCGGCTGTGGTGGCAGCCGCCGTTCCCCCGCCTGTTACAAGCAAAGAGAGAGCCATCATGCGTATGAATACTTGTCTTATGTCAGAGATGTTCATTTCTATACATTCACTCGAACTTACCGAACTAGTATATAGATTTTCAAATGCGATGTAAATTTTTATATTGATATTCAACACATAAAAAAACATTGAAACGCATCTCATTGCTCTCAAGCCGGTGCTCTTACGGTGCAAAAATGCTTAAATTCAAACGAGCCGGATGTTTTTTCTGTACATCGCATTTGAAATGCCGTATACGCGGGCTGTCATTTGTGAAGCTTGCTGGAAGATACCGAAAAAGGGGCGGGCAACACAACAGAAAAACGCCGCAGCGGGGTGAGCGCTGCGGCGTGAGGAAGGAAAAAGTGAGCACCGGGGGAGCGTCAGCTGGAGGCGTCGCCGAAGGAAATGATAATTTAGCTCCCCTTGCGGCTTAACTTGCACTTGGCCGTTCATCAGCAGCGGCAGGAGGAAGTCCCGCTGCCGTGAAAACAATCGATTTTGGACATGTGCCTGGTGCATTCTGTCTAAAACATTTTTAGCCCAATTTTCAAATTTGGCGAGAAGAGAGGTAGGCGGGATGGCAATTTTATATCTTTCTACATCCTTGTAGTCGAGTCGTTTACGACCTGATGTTCCAGTCATTTTACTGATTGCATAAGGTCTAAACTCTGATGAACGAGCCAAACATATGCAAAACATTGGTAATGGAAGAGCTTTTCCTCGTATTACAATGTACTCCGTAGAACCAAATCCAACCTCATCTTCTTTGAGGTCATGAACAAGAGCCGTTTTTCCATTTTCCAAACATGGAGTGATTCTTGCAATCAAGACATCCTTATTTCTGAACTTCATTCCACCTGCGTATCGTTTTCTAGCAGGTTCATCAGTTAAGTAGCAAGTTGTACTTAACGCGTCCATTTCAATGTAAGGGGCTACCTTTTCTTTTTCTAAGCGTTCGGGTGGGTTAGCTTGTATGAAATCACCTATTTGACCGCTTTTCCAGCCCGCTGGTATTTCACGTTTCAACACTTCATTCCAAACCATCTTGCCACCGCTGGACTTGTACGGCTTGCCGTTCTCATCCGGGAAGTCGAACTGCACGAACCAGTAGTCATACAGAGCCTGCGCCATGGCTTCTAAATTATCATTTATCTGCTGATTGAGCTCGATTTTTTCATCAA
>SUVN01000010.1 GCA_015061985.1 Akkermansiaceae bacterium | reverse complement strand
TGCTTTGATGGAGGCATATTTACCTGTAGCCTCATCAAAGAATCTGACGCTGAGATGCCACGGAATCATGGAATAGCAACTGATTTGCTCGCGAATACCGATTTCATCGTGCATGAAATGAATCCATGCATCCAGCGCGGAGTAATCGTAGCGCATTTGCCCATCTTTGCCGCGCACCCAGCGCACCATGGAGGGGAACCAATCGTACGTCTGCGCGTTCCACGCTTCATCCAGCAGCGTGCAGGTGATGCATTTCTGCCCGGCTTCGGCAAGTCGCTTCATAATCGGTTTCAGCAGCGCAAAGTGCTCCGGCGACCAAGGCTCGACATCATGCCAGCGAGCAACAGACTGCGGGTGCTGCCAGAGGTCAAGATGAATTCTCCAGTCTTTGGGCTCCTGCAGATGGGCGGGCTCTACCTCCAGCTCGATTTCCTGCTGCACAGCTTCACAACCTTCGGCGCTGACTGTGACAAATCCCTTGTAAAGCCCGGGCTCGGCGGTCTGCGGAACATCTATCTGCAGCCAGATGCCGCGAATCACTCCATTGGGGTTGTCGCAGGAGGAGTCTCGCGAAATGATGTCGGCGGTTGCTTCCCCATGCGCTTTGGTATAGAGGAGCAGGGTGGCGGTGGCCGGGATGCTGCCGCTACCGTTGCTCAGCGGGCTACAGGCAACAGCGAACTGATTGGCCTGCCCATTGGGGCGGACTCCCAGTTGGGCAGAGCAGCGCTCACCTCGCCATGCACGCATCCGAAGAGGGGTGGATGTGGCAGAAGCATCGAAAGGATAGCTGCGAGAGGTCGTGATTCGCTCATTCCTTGCGTCGGCTATCTCCAGAAGTGTGGCGCGGGGGACGGCCTTCTTCTGATTCGAATCAACTCCCGGCGTATGGTTCTTCTGAACCGTTGAGGAGGGGGCGGCGGCATCAAACATAGGATGCCGCTCCGGAGCCCACTGTGCCTGTGCGAACTGAAGAACCGACAGAAAACTGATGCAGAGGTAGGGAAAGCGTTTCATGCTATGGATAAATACGATGTCTGGGGCGTCATTATTTCAGTTGATTTATACGGTAGCATCCGGTGCCGCATCCGGCCAGTTGTGGCGGGGATAGCGTCCGGCGAGGTCTTTTTTCATCTGCGGGTAGCCGTTGCGCCAGAAGGAGGCCAGGTCAGAAGTAATCTGGTAGGGGCGTTGGTTGGGCGCAAGAATCTCGATGAGACAGCGCACCCGTCCGTCCGCTATCACCGGAGTCTGCGGAACGCCGAAGAGCAGCTGGCATTTCAGAGCAAAGGTGGGCGTTCCGTCCTCTCGGTAAAGCAGCTTTACCTCTCTGCCATTGGCTAATTTAATGACTTTGGGGGCATAGCGGTTCAGGCACTCTTTCTGCCAGGGGGAGAGCCACTCTCCCAGAATGGGCAACACGGGGCGGCTCTGAATATCCTTGTAACAGACAGCTCCTTCACAAAGCATGGTGATGGCTACCAGTCTGTCCTCCTCACCGAAGTCGGGCAGTTCCAGCTCCGGCATGGCGTTGCGCAGACACGTCAGACGGTTAATCCATTGCAGCACATGTCCGTCCCAGCCCTCCAGACGCAGCTCACCGCGCACCACTCGGTCGGCCAGCAGCGGGGCTGCGGCATCGGGGGCGGCATCCCCGGTCTCCTTTTCTTCCAACACCAGGTCTCGGTAGAGAAGTCGGTGCATATTGAGCACGCGGCGGCGATTGGAATCATAGACGGCCACATCATCCTCCGTTGTGGGCAAATCAGTTGTTTGCAGAATAGTGCAGCGGGAAAGACGGGTTTCCACGCCCTTGCCTCCGATTTCGGCAACTTCTGCTGCCAGAAAAACATCCGCTCGCCGCGCCACGGAATCTGCTGCCACTTTGCCGCCTCGTCGGTTTGTCATTCTGGCGGTTTCAGCAGCGGTGCGATTGCGGGCCGCGACGTGTTGCGGGAACGAACCGAGTAAGCCGCGAATCACGCCCTCCCGGTGAGCGGCAAAGTCCGGCTCAGCAGAGCGGTGCAGCATTTGCCGATAAGCAGCGCAGACCTCTCTGGCCGCTCTACCGAGAATACCCAGACGGGTGCAGGCATCCGGCGAGAAATGGGCTTGCTCCGCAGCACGGACGGCTCTCCATTCTGCCTGAAAATCGGTAAAATCATCATCGTGCCGCAGGGAATCATGCAGTCCGGCGGGCAGGGCTATATGCTCTCCCTGCAGCAGGGCTGCGATGGCGGCCATCTCCGGCTCGCATCCGTCATCTGCTCCCGCCACCAGCATGCGTGCCGCAACCGGGGGCAGGGGGTAGGAGAGCATGCGGCGGCCGATATCGGTGAGCCCGCCGGCATCTGCCGCGCCTAAATCCTCCAGCAGCTGCCAGGCACGCTGCGTTTCTGCCTCTGCCGGGGTATCCGGCCAGGGGAAGCGGCGTATGTCGCTCAGAGTGTGGCAGCCCCAGGCAAGCAGATTCAGAAAGGCGGCAGAGATATCGGCCCGGTGGACCTCCGGCGAAGGGAAGGGTACACGGCGGCGGTGTTCGGCCTCGCTCCACAGGCGTATGCAGCGGCCCGGGCCGAGTCGCCCGGCTCGACCGGCCCTCTGTTCTGCCTGAGCCTGAGAAATGGGTTCTATATGCAGCGTGGACATGCCACGCAGGGCATCCCAGCGGGCTTCCCGAGCTGTCCCGCTGTCCACGACAGAGCGCACGCCCTCAATGGTGAGTGAAGTTTCCGCAATGTTGGTAGAGACAATGACTCGGGGGCTGTCTCCGCGCTCTATGGCCTGGGCCTGAGCCTCCGGCGGCAGCTGACCGTGCAGGGGGTATATGTCCCACCCACGCAGGGCAGGGCGTTGCTCCAGCAGTTCAACAGTGCGCCGAATTTCGTAGGCCCCGGGCAGAAAGACGAGGATGTCCCCGCAGTCAGGCAGCGCTGACAGGCTGCACGTTGCCTCTGCACACTGTTCCCAGACGGGAGGCGGCACGACATAGCCGAAGCGGTTTCGGACAGCCACGGGCGGGCGGTAGCTCACCTCAACGGGGTAAAGTCGCCCCTCTGCCCGCAGCACTTTTGCCTGTGGAAGATAGCCCTGCAACTTGTCCAGCTCCAGTGTGGCAGACATGACGAATACGCCAATGTCCGGGCGGCTGCCCCGTTGCAGTTGCAACACGCGTGCCAGGCATAAATCGCCGGACAGTCGCCTCTCGTGAACTTCATCAAATATGACAGCCGATACACCCTTCAGCTCCGGGTCATCCGTAAGGCGGCGTTCCAGTATACCGTCCGTCACAAAGAGGATGCGGGTGTCCCGGGAGCAGCGGGAATCAAACCGCACGGTATAGCCCACCTCCTGACCGAGCTTGCAGGGAAACTGTCGTGCCACATAACCCGCCAGCAACCGTGCTGCCAACCGTCGTGGCTGTACCACGATGATGGTGCCACGCTCTCCGTGTCCGGCTTCCAGCAGCATGCCCGGAATCCGTGTGGATTTACCTGAACCCGTAGGGGCACTGAGGAGCACACAGAAGCCCGGTTCATGCACGGCTTCCAGCACATTTTCCCGTATCCGGTCAATGGGCAGCATACAATCAAAGAGTAAGAGCCAACAGATAGAGTATCATGTGCAGGGAGGAAAGTCCCAGCAGCATATTCATTCTTCTGTCTGCGGGCATGGTGCGGAGTTTCAGCAGGATATAACCGCCCAGCAGAATGGCGGCAATCCAGCAGAGATTCCAGCTGAATCCGGGCAGGAAAAAGGCGGTCTGTTTGAGGGTGACATAGGCCGCCACGATGAAGGCCATGGCGAGCCCGCGTGCTTTGCCGTCACCCAGTCGCACAGCGAGCGTTCGCTTGCCGGTGCCGGCATCTTCCTTGCGGTCGCGGATGTTGTTCACCTCGATGAGCACACAGGAGAGCAATCCGCATTGAATCCCGATGATGAAGGCCGTGGCATACACATGCTCAAACCCGGGTTGCCAGCCCACTTGCACGAAAACTGTGCCGGCCACGGCCACCAGCCCGAAGAAGAGCAACACAAATAATTCCCCAAGCCCGTGATAGGCCAGCGGCCACGGGCCGCCCGTGTACCCGTAGGCAAAGAACATGGACGGAATGCCGATGGCCAGAATGGGCCATCCCTGCGCCTCTATCAGCGGAATGGCCAGCAGGGCGGCTGCGGAGAGAAAGGCACAGCCCCAGAGCTTGACGGTCAGCGGGCTCATATCCCCACCGGCGGTGATGCGTCGGGGCCCCTGACGTTTGTCGGTGTCGGCGTGTTTCGTGGCATCGATGGCATCATTGAAGAAATTACATGCTATCTGGATGCACATACAGCTCAGCACGGTGAAAAGTGCCAGTGACCAATTGAGCCGGATACCCATTTCCGGCATGTGTGTCTGAAATTTGTGAACAATCACGCAGCCAGCCCAGACGGCCACGATACCGGCGGGGAGTGTTTTGGGACGGGCAGCGAGAATGATGGAACGGAGGTAATGCATGGTTATTTACGGGGATATTTGCGGCGGCCGCCGTTGGCGGCACGGAAGGGGTCGAATAGTTTATCCAGCCCGCTATTCTTGATGAGAAGAGTCTGCTCCATGAGCCGCCCCAACTTGCCTTTCGGCCAGCCGCGCTGCCAGAACCAGTCCAGATATTCCGTGGGCAAGTCCATGAGCGGGCATCCCTCCGGCGGATAGGTAGACGGGCCGTATTTGCCATACGGCATATGCGCGGCAGCAATTTCTGCCAACAGCGCACGCAGGTCATCGGCAGAGGGGATGGGAGCGTCCTGCATGGGCTCAGTTCTTAATGCTCCAGGGAAGCGTCTGTCCGGCGTACATGGGCACTACCTCCTGACCGTAGCTGCGGTAGCGGGCAGGTACCTGCATGGGCGTATCGCAGAGCGTGACCTGTTTGGAGGCAGGTTTCAACCCGTACAGTCGGCAGGCATTGCCGGAGATGAAACCCTGCAATTTGTCCGCTGCTCCGTGGGTCGTGAAGAGTTCTGCCAGTTTCGGCAGGGCAACGGGGGAGGTGAATACACCGGCAGCGCAGCCGCAGGCTTCTTTTTTGCAGCGGGGGTGGGGGGCAGAGTCACTGCCGAACATGAGACGCGGATGCCCGTTGAGCGCCGCCTGCAGCAGAGCTTCGCGGTCGGCGGGGCGCTTGGCAATGGGCTTGCAGAAGAGATGCGGTTGCAGCATGCCTCCGGCAACGTCATCCAGAGTAATGAGAAGATGCTGCAACGTCACGGTGGCACAGAGGTTGGGGAACTCATCCAGCAGCTCCACAGCGGCAGCAGTGGTGATGTGTTCCATGCTGATGCGCAGTTTTGGGTAGGCTGTGGCCAGATGACGGTAGACGGAGAGGAATTCCTGCTCTCTGTCCATCACAAAACCGTGGCTCTCGCCGTGAACCAGCAGGGGGATACCCATCTCTTCCATGAGCTTCAGCGTGCGTTCCGCCTCAGCCAGATTGGAGACTCCTCCCTCGCTGTTAGTTGTGATGCCGGCAGGATACAGTTTGAACCCGAAGAATCCGGGCGTGGAAATGGCTGCCTGAAGGGCTTTTTCATCCAAAGCCGTGAAGAAGAGAGACATGTAGGGAGTGAATGCGGCTCCGTCCAGCGCGGCGCGAATACGCTCCGCATACGCCAGCATCATGTCCGGTGTCGTAACGGGCGGCACAAGATTCGGCATGATGACCGCTCCCGCAAAATCAGATGAGAGCGGAGCCGTCAGTTTCAACATATCCCCATCCCGCAGATGCAGGTGCATGTCCAGCGGAGAGTCAAGCGTGAGTTCCATGGCCACACCCTACCATATTTTCACCGTTTCAGCAAGACGAAAGAAAGGCAGCCTGATGACTGCCTTTCTGTGTGGTGAGCGGGTTATTTTTCCGTTTCTGCCGGAGGTTCGGGAACGCCCTTATCAATCGTGTAGGCTTCCCAGTTCGGGATAATGCCGGCGGGATGACTCTGCGCCATGACGCGGCCATAGCGATCAACCACGATGCAGAACGGGATACCGGAAGGATTGGTGAACCCCGGAACCTTGGTAGCATCCTTGTCGCTGGCCATCACGGCGTAAAACTTCATATTGAACTGCTTAATGAAGCCCTTAACTCCGGCCGGCGTTTCATCCTTACCCATGAGGATGATATCCACGCGCCCGTCTTTTTTCATTTTTTTGTGCTGCTCCACAATCTCGGGCATTTCCTTGCAGCAAGGCCCGCACCAGCTTGCGGAGAAGAGGTAGATATAGTAATCGGCCTTGGTATTAAGTCGCCCCTTGACCTTTTTCATCTTCTTGACGGCCTTGACTACCGGGCTGTCAGGCTGTTTCTTCTTGTCAGCCTTTTTTGAGATGGGGGCATCCGCCGGGGCTTCGTCCTGAGCCAAAGAAAGAGGAGATGCAAGCAGACCGAGGCCGAGGCAAAGCAGGGAGAAAAAAGTAGTGCGTCTCATAACTTTTATTTTGCGTTATCTACGATGTTTTTCCAGTTGCCGATTGCGCTGCCGTGGCCGGAATGAATGACCTCGCCTTTCTTATCCACAAAGATGCAGTGAGGAATGCCGTTGGGCTCGGTATAGCCGGGGAGCTGTTTTACTGCCGGATCCTTACCGTGAACGGCGAAGAACTTGGCCTTGTAATGGTCACGGTATTCTCCCACACCCTCCGGGGTCTGATCTTTGCCAATCAGGATGATTTCTACGCTGGGCTTCTTGCTCTTTCGCATCTCGGGATAATGTTTCCCGGCGATATCAGGCATAATGGCCTTGCAGGGGCCGCACCAGCTGGCAGAGAAGAGATAGATGAAATAGTCCGCCTTGGTATCGAATGTGCCGAAAGTAGGAGTTTCAATAGCTTTCAGCGCTGCGGCCACGGGGAATTTCTTTTCGTCGACTTTGAGAGTAGCCCAATTTTTTTTCGCTTCCATCTCTTCGAATGCATCCTGCCAGGAGCCGGCCAGAGAGGCATCTCCGGAGAACACGACTTCACCATCCATGTCTACACAGGTGACGGTGTCGGAGGTGGCAGGCAGGTACTCGGAAACATCCTCAACCTTATCCGGCAGAGAAGCTGTGAACACGGCAGGCACTTTCAGCTTGGCCGCTTTCATCATCTTGGCTGCTTTCTTGGCAGAATCATCCTCACAGAGAATCAGGAGAGCCACCTTCTTGCTCTTCAGTTTGGATGTCTCGTCGGCCAGCGTCTCCAGCATTTCCTCCGCGCCGGAATCCTCCGCAGAAAGCTTACAAATCATCAGGTAATCAGCAGACTTGGGAAGCTTGGCAAACTTGGGCTTGAGCTTTTTGACTTTGCTGAGTATACCGTTTTTCTTTTTCTTTTTATCTGTGCTGACCTCTTCGGTCGTATCAGCATCAACATCCTGAGCATAGGTGGCGGGAGCCATCATGAAGCCCAGCAGGCAAAGGACAGAAAATATGTTCTTCGTCATCATTTTATAATCGGTTGCGCTTGCATCGTACAGGTTTGATATCCATTTGTCAACGAAAAAGGTATCGCATAGGATGAATACTCTGCGGCAGAAGAAGCAGAAAAGATGTTTTATACTATGTCTTATTTGAGTTTGTCTACCTCCAGGAAGATTTTGGACGCATGCCCGCCGCTGATTCGATTTCCGTTTTTGTCAACGGCGATATAGTGGGGAATGGAGCGAACCTGATATGCGCCCGGCAGCTGCTTCTCCACCTCGGGATTTATTCCCATGATGGTATAAAAATCGGCATCATAATGGGCAAGGTAGGCTTTAGCTTCTTCCTCCGTTCTATCTACATTCACCAGAATGATTTCGATGCGCTTATCCTTGCTGAGCGTCTCTTTGTAAAATCGGACAATATGCGGCATTACCCGGCGGCAGGGGCCGCACCAGCTGGCAGAGTACAGATAGATGAAGTACTCGGCATCCCGGTTGAAAGATGTCGCTCCGACCGTTGGTAATTTGGCGATGGCAGCTGCCACAGGGCTGAGCGCAGATGCTTCCGCTGCGAGTGCTGCGGAAGGTGTTTGCGCGGGGCATACCATCGAACCGAGGATTAAACCGACCAATGCAGTATTTACCAGAAGAGGTTTCATCATCTGCACAGACTAGCCTTTGCCCTTCATCATGTCAAGTAAAAAGCCTCACATGAAGCTGTAGGCATCAATGTCCAGCGTGGCAATAATTTCATCACCAAATTGCATGGCAGCTATTTCTGCTGAAACGATATCCGCAATTATGCGGGCACTCGGTGCTTTGAACGTGCATTGATAGCGGAATTGTCCGTATGCTCGGGCGATGGGCGCGGGCAGGGGATCACTCACCTGCACCTGTGGGGGGAGTTTGCTCATCAGCCGTTTGTGAAGCGTTTCCAGAGAGAATCTGGCCATTTCTTCCTGCGGAGACCGTACGGTGAGCACAGCCATGTGACAGAAAGGCGGAAAATCGAACTGACGGCGCAGCCCCAGTTCATTTTCAGCAAATCCGTCCGTATCATGACGTCTGGCAAACTGAATCGCGCAGGATTGGGGGGAATAGGTCTGCACAATCACCTCGCCGTCCAACTCCCCGCGCCCGGCGCGCCCTGCCACCTGGGTCAATAACTGAAATGTGCGTTCCGCCGCGCGGGGGTCGGGAATATTCAACCCCAAATCCGCATTCAGTACCCCCACGAGTGTGACACGCGGGAAGTCCAGTCCCTTGGCTATCATCTGTGTGCCCAGCAGAATATCCGTCTTGCCGGCGCGGAAGTCGTTCAGGATGTCACGCAGCGCATTCTTTCGTGTTGTGACATCGGCATCCACACGCTGAAGCCTGGCTTGCGGGAAACAGCGGCGCAGCACCGCCTCCACTTTCTGTGTGCCGTATCCTTCCAGCAGGATGTTATTGGAGCTGCACTCGGGACAGCAGAGGGGAACGACGGCACGGAATCCGCAGAGGTGGCACACCAGCCTGTTTTCCGTGGCGTGATAGGTCATGGGCAGGGCGCAATGCTCGCAGTGCGCCACATGCCCGCAGTCCGGGCATTGCAGAGCGCGGGCAAATCCGCGTCTGTTCAGCAGCAGGATGACCTGTTGCTGTTTGCGGAGTCTGTCCTCTATGGCCATTCGAAGTCGCTCCGACAGGATTCCCAGATTCCGCTTATCCTTGGCCTCCGTTCGCATATCCAGCACGCGTGTGAGCGGCAGGTGCTGGCCGTCAGCGCGTTTGTCCATACGCAACAGAGTGTATTTGCCGATGCGGGCATTCTGCAGAGATTCCAGAGAGGGTGTTGCAGAGCCCAGCAGGATGGCTGCTCCTTCCATTCTGGCTCGCAGCACCGCCAGGTCGCGGCCATGGTAACGGGGGCTGTTCTCCTGTTTATAGGAGCCGTCATGCTCTTCATCCACAATGATGAGTCCCAGATTCTGCACCGGGGCGAATAGTGCGGAGCGCGGGCCAATGGCGATGCGAGCCTTGCCCCGCCGGATGGAATGCCATTCATCAAAGCGTTCGCCATCGCTCATGGCACTGTGCAGAATGGCCACAGAGCCCTGATGCTCGGCAAAACGGCTCTTGAATCGAGCCATTGTCTGGGGCGTGAGCGAGATTTCCGGTACGAGGATGAGCACCCCTTTGCCCTGTTCCATGGCGTGTTGCGCCGCCTGGAGGTATACTTCCGTCTTGCCGGAGCCGGTGACCCCTTGCAGCAGCATGGGTTTGGAATCGCCCGCATCCGTGGCTGTCAGCACGGCTTTCAGAACCAGCTCCTGCTCATCGTTCAGTTGCAGAGGCTCGCTCTGAGCAAATGTTTCTTCACCGGCCGGGTCGCGGTGGACATTTTCTTCCTCTATTCGGACAAAGCCTTGTTTTTCCAGCGCACGGCACGGGTTCAATGCGGCTGTGCCGCCCAAATCCGCCAGCGGGGCGCGTTTTTCGGTTGTCCGGTGCAGGTAGCGCAGGATGTGTGCTTGTCTGGGAGCTCGGGAGTTGATTTTATTCAGCTTATCATCATCCGGCCAGTTGGTCAGAACGGCGATTTTGCGGGTTTTCTCTTCGTGTCTTTCCTGTCGCACGGGTTCAGGCACGATGCAGCGTATCATCTGCTCAACGGGGACGGCGTAATAGCGCGATGCCCATTCTGCCAAATCCATGAGCACCGGAGATACGACAGGCTCTTCATTCACCAGCCTGCGGAGGGGGCGTAGAGAGCCTCCCCATTGTGCTTCCGGGGGAACCAGACATAATACCGTACCCGTCGCCCCACGTCCGCGCAGGGGAACTTCCACGCGGCTGCCTCGCGTCACGCCGTCCATTCCGGGTGGAATGGCATAGTCCAGCACCATGTCATTGAGGCCATCCACCAGCACGCGGGCTGCGCGGCAGGATAGTGATTCTTCTGCAAAGAGCCCCTGCATGACCGGGACGGAATGATTCAGACCCCCACTTCTTCGTGGGAAATAATGTGAACGATGACCTTGATGCCCCGTTTTTCACCGGCAGCCTTGGCCAGAGAACGGATGGCAGAGGCGGTCATGCCATTGCGACCGATAACGCGCGCCACATCCGGTTGTTCCAGTACCAGCCGGAAACGCGCCACATCTCCCTCCGGTGAAACGGCTACTCGCAGTTCTGCTTTTTCCTGATGCCGGATGAGTGGAGAAATAACGGCCAGAAGATACTTACCAATGGATTCTGTGAGTTCTTGCATAATCGGGAGCGGGATTGTTTACAAACCGAGTTTGCGACGGAAATAGGCAATAGTGAGATCGAGCCCTTTGTCCAACGAGCCGGTGTAGTTGTTGTCCAGACAAATAATCCGGTGTCCGTCTGCAATGAGACGGCGGCACAGATTGGCACCGATGAATCCTGTTCCTCCTGTGACTAGTATTGTTTTCATGCCGGATATATCGCCCACATTCTAGCGCACGCATCAGAGCCTTGTCAAGCTTGAGCCTCGGGGATGACAAATCCTGCGCTTGCATCTGAGTGTGGGCTGTGATAGAACACCCCCATGCTTGCTGATATTGTTACTGCATGGGAAAGTATTGAGAATATGCCGGCCTTCCTGACGGCCTGCGGCATGGTTATTTTCAACCTGATTCTCATCGAGGGCCTCCTCTCCGTGGATAATGCGCTGGGGATTGCTGCCATGGCATCCCACCTGCCTAAGCATCAGCAGAAAGCGGCTTTGCGTTGGGGGCTTGTCGGAGCCTACGTGTTCCGAGGCGTTGTGTTGGCTCTGGTGGCGTGGCTCATGCACAATGCCTGGGTCAAGTGGTTCGGCGCACTATACCTCATCTATCTGGCTTGCGAGCATGTGCAGCTGCATCCCAAGGCAAAATCGAATTCCTCTGTCGGCGGAGAAGCCGCCAAGACGGCGGGTAAGACTTTCCTGATGACTATCCTGAGTATCGAGCTGATGGATTTGTCCCTGTCCCTCGATAACGTGGTGGCCGCTGTCGGCATGGTTAACGGCGTGAAGGAAATCCCGGAGGAAATGCATCTCTGGGTGGTCTGTCTGGGTGTGTTCATCGGCATTGCAGCCCTGCGAATTGTGGCCGGCTGGTGTATCGGCATTATTGAAAAACACCCCATTCTCGGCTACACGGCTTTCCTGCTGGTCGGCTTTGTGGGTGTGGCGCTTACCACGGAAATGGCTCTGGCTGCCTGCGGTATTCACTGGCACATGGGCATTGTGCTCAAGTTCAGCACCATCTGCTGCATAGTGGCCGCCAGTTTGTTCTATGAGCACTTTACCGGCTTCCGCAGCCGCATCCATCCGCTGGTGACAGCTTTCCGTGCCTGCTGCTCGGCTTTCGTCTGGGTGGTAGAGACTATCATTATGCCATGGAAACGCTTTAAGAAGGCTTAATTTTAATCTGCTTATTTACTATGAGTGAAATCAATCTGACTCCTGAGCTGATTCGCGCGGCTCTTACCACGGTGAAATACCCCGGGTTTTCGCGCGACATTGTATCGTTCGGTCTGGTGCGCAACATCGAGGTGAGCCCGGAGGGGGCTGTCACCATCGCCCTTGTCGTGGAGAGCAAGAACTCTGATGTCCCCCGTTATATCTACGAGAACGTGATGGGCATCGTGAAAGAGCTTCCCGGTGTGAAGAAGCTTGATGTGAATATCGAGCACCATGCTCCCGCCAAGGTGAAGGCCAAGACACCGAACGACGATCCGGCAGACTGGAAATCCTCCGTGCCCGGCGTGAAGCATGTGATTGCCGTTGCATCCGGTAAGGGCGGGGTGGGTAAATCCACCGTTTCCGCGAACCTCGCGGTAGCACTTTCCCGTCTGGGCTATCGCACGGGTCTGCTTGATTTGGATATCTACGGCCCCTCCATGGCGCTGATGTTCGGCACGAAAGAACGCCCCGGCTGCTCTGAGAAAGAACAATTCCTCCCCGTGGAGGCTCACGGCATCAAGCTCCTTTCCATGGGGCTGATGGTGGATGAGGCTTCTCCCGTGGCCGTGCGTGGCCCTCTGGCTACCCGCTACGTTCAGCAGTTCCTGCGCGATGTGGATTGGGGCGGTCTGGACTTCCTCATTCTCGATATGCCTCCGGGCACCGGTGACATACAGCTGACCATCGTGCAGACGGTGGATTTGGCCGGAGCCGTCATCGTGACCACGCCGCAGGAGGTGGCGCTTATCGATGCCCGCAAGGCTGTGGGCCTCTTCCAGCGCGTCGAAACGCCGATTCTGGGTATCATTGAGAATATGAGCTACTTCATCTGCCCGAGCGATGGCCTGGTCTATCACATTTTCGGGGAGGGCGGCGGCGACCGCGAGGCATTGAAGCTCAATGTGCCCCTGCTGGGCAAAATTCCGCTGGATATCAGCACCCGCGAGGGTGGTGACCAGGGTGCTCCCGTGGCTCTTCAGGACCCCGGACAGAGCCGCGTGGCGGCGGCATTCCATGGTGTTGCCCAAATGCTTGCCAGCCAGCTGGGCGAGTAAATTATCTTTCCTCACCTTTTTTCTGACACTTCGGGTAGCATGCGGCTGCCCGAAGTGTTATTATTCAACCCTATGGCTTAATTTCAGATTGCAGGCAGGCAAGGGGACTGTTATAATGCCGATGCGACGATGAGAAAGCACCGTTTCAGGCATCTGCTTATCCTGCTGTTCCTGCTGCTTGCGGGGGCAGGCGCGGTGCGTGTCTGGTTCTATATTGAGGGACAGGTGCAGCCCATTCTCGTACCCCTGAATCAGGCCTACACGGGTTACTCCAACCTCCCCAAAAAGGTGTTGGGACTTCATATGGAACCCTTCACGTTCAAGGGATGGGACGGCGGTGAAATGCAGGCGGTTCTGGTATCCAAGGAGGGGGAAGAGTCCTCTCGCCAGCTCACCGTCATGAGTGATTTATCAGTCAATCCTGTTGAGAAGCTTGGGGTCATTGATTATGTGCTTCTTTGTGTGGACTGGGACCATGGCATTCGCTCTGCGCTCCCTCTGGCAGAAACGCTGACGGCCGCCGGGTTGCGTTGTGTTCTCTGGGATCCCAGAGGTATGGATAACAGGCGACCCTATTGCACCCATGGACTTCGGGAAAGTCGGGATGTCCCCTTACTCATCGATGCTCTGGAGGCTGGTAGTGAGCGATCGGAGCCGGTTGTTGTGGCCGTGGGGCAGGGATATGGAGCCGGGCTGCTGCTGCGGGCTGCTGCTCATGATAAACGCATTCAGGGACTTGCCGTCATTGATGCCTACGCCTCCCTCCGTCAGTCCGTGAAACGCATGCTGCCGGACTCTATACTTACCCCGGTAGTTCTGGAACTGATGAATCTGCGCATGGATCGCACCGTGGGCATGGAATGCTTTGACGTGGCCCCTGTGGAGCAGGCCTCGTTTATTGACCGGGATGTCCCCGTACTGGTCATTCATCTGACGCGCGATAACCCCGTCTGTACTCTGGCTGATTCTCTTACCATTTATCATCGCTTGTGCAGCGATAAGCGTGAGGTGTGGGCACTCCTTCGCGGAGACGAGCCTTTGCCGTCTCTCTCTCCCAGACAGCGGGACATCCTGCCGGATGTAAAGCGTCTGTTTGATGAGGAAACCGCCATGACTTCTCTCGTCCACTGGCTGGACGGTCCGGTGGCTGATGCTATCCTGTCACCCCGTATTGCAGATCCGGCGCGCCCCGTTCCTACATCAGATTTACATTTATAAGTGTTATTCTCTCATGTCTTTATTCTCTTCCAAATCCCGCAGAGTTGGTAATCGTCGCCGCGAGGGCTACGAGCTGACCAAACAGCGCGATATGCTGCCCATTGCTCTGGGGGCGGCCTGTGCCGCAGCTGTATTGCATATCGTTGTATTCCTGTGGGGGCCTTCCGTTATTCAATTCAATTTCCGCCACCTTTTCGAAGCTCCGCAGCGGGTTCAGGATGAGGAAATTCGCGTTGTCGTCAAACAACAGCCGGAGGAGGAACTGGAGGAAGCCAAGACCGAAGAACCTCCCCCTCCCCCGGAAGAAGTGGAAGAGATTGCCTACGAACCACAGGAAATCGATATTCTGGATGCCGAGATGGAAGAACTGGTCATGGCTCCCGGTAAGACGGAAATTGCCTTGCCCGAACCGGTCTATACACAGGAGTCTGCTCCCTCTATCAGCGATATCCCCCCTGCGCAACTGGATGTAGGCGCCCTGCAGATGGAAGCCGTTCCCCGTGAGGCTCTGGATATTCCCGAACCGGCCCCGGTCAACAGCAACGAAGTAGTCGCTGCGGTGGAGGCTCAGCCGGAGACCGTGGACGAAGCGTCCTCTCTCATGGAAAAAGATTTGCGAGAGTCGGCAACCAAGCTTGGGCATGGTGAATTGCCGGCTGACACCCGCAGTCTGGCGGATTTGCTGGGAGAAGGCAATCTGAGCGCCAAATCCGGCGTGGCGCGACTGGGGGCAGATGTGCTGTTCGGCTTCAATGAGAGCCAGCTCAAGAACTCGGCTCGCATCACCATGCTGCAACTGGCCGCGCTCATTCAGAAGAACCCGGAGACGGTGTTCCTGATAGAAGGACACACCGATAGTGTGGGCGGTGATGATTATAACGCCCTGTTGGGTATGCAGCGTGCAGCCGCCGTGCGCGAATGGCTTTCCGGCAATAATGTGCCGGTGCGCAATGTCTATATCCGCTCCTGCGGTTGCAGCGCCCCTCTGGTCGACACCAAGCTGCCCAAGGAGCAACAGAATCTCAACCGTCGTGTGGAAATTCACATGCGCAAAAAGGGTGATAAAATCCCTGAAGGCTCCATGCCCAGCACCTTTAAGGTGGATATGAAGACCGCCGTTCGGGCACAGATTATCAAGGGCGTGAAAGTCCCCCTCAGTAAGTCTATTACCCCGGGGCTCAAGACCAAGCCGGATAAAGCACCCGTTAAAAAGTAAAGCCCCATGGACAGTTTTCTCCCGATGGGGCAGACTCTGCCTCAGCATGTGCCTTGCCGCTGGCTCATTTCTCTGGATTTTGACGGCACTCTCTGGCACGGAGACGTCACTCCGCCCATCCCGATGTCGTTTTTTGCGCTGATGCAGCAATGGCGTTCCCGTGGCGTTCGATGGGGAATCAATACCGGCCGCACGATGGCCTATCTTTTCGATGATTTGGCACCCATTGCTCCCTTTTTGCCGGATTTTATCTGCACCTGTGAGCGCTTTGTCTATCTAGCGGATACAGATGGCGCTCTGCAGCCGCTGACCTCGCATAACCGGGCCGCTAACAACGCCGCAGCTCACCTGCAACAAAAAATGCAGCCGCTGCTGCATGCGGAGTTGGATAAAATACGCTGTATCGCACCGCAGCTGGATTGGATTATTGCGCCGACAGATCCCCTATCGGTAGAAGCGGCAGACGGAGCCACGATGGATGCCCTCGCCTTTCTCCTCCGGCCGCTCATGGCGCAGCACCCGGATGTCTCCATGCAGCGGGCAGGGCGCTACATGCGGCTGGCAGACTCCCGCTTTCACAAAGGCTCAGCGCTGGCTCACGTGGCAGAAGCATGGCAACTGCCGGAGGACCGCCTTCTTATCATCGGCGACGGTCACAACGATATGGATGCCTTTTCCCGCTTCCCGGGGGCATTTAACGCCGCGCCGTCCGATGCTCACCCGGAGGTTCTTGCCTGGCTCCGTGAACACAGCGGCTTTATCTCTCCCGAATCCGGTGTGATGCAAATTCTCCGGCATTGGGGCGCGCTCTCGCTGAGCTGACAGGATTCAAACCTGCTCGATGGTACGGATGATGCGGGCGGGGTTGCCTGCGACTACGCAGTTGTCCGGCACGTCTCGAGTCACAACGGAACCGGCACCGATAACAACACCGTTGCCAATGGTAACACCCGGGCAGATGATGGCGCGGCCGCCAATCCAGACATCGTTACCGATGGTTACAGGTTTGGCGTATTCTCTGCCGGTGGCGCGCAGTTCTTTCTGCAGCGGGTGGCAGGGGGTGTAGATGTGGACTCCCGGTCCCAGCATGACACGGTCGCCGATGGTGATAGGTGCGGAATCCAGGAACAGACAGTCAAAGTTGCAATAGAAATTCTCACCGACACGAATGTTGCACCCGTAGTCGCAGCGAAAGGGGGGCTCGATATACAGGTTGCGACCGTGACCGCCCAGGAATTCGCTCATCAGGGCGGTTCTGGTGTCCTGCTCAGCCGGAGACGTGGCATTGTATCGCGCCAGAATGTCTCGGCTGCGATTGCGGAGACGCTCGATTTCTGAATCCATGGGGTCATACAATTCACCCGATACCATCAGTTCCCGTTGTGTCTTCATCCCCGGCATTATAGCACGGTGAGCAGGGGTGTCAACAGGGGAACGAAAACAGATTGGCATTGAAGAACAGGAGCCGCTGTGGTAGAATGCCGGCCGCATGCGCCATTATCTGCTTAAAGGTCACATCTGCGCGCTTGGGGCAGTCCTCCTGTTCGGGCTGATGAGCCCCATGTGTAAGCTTGCCATGCAGAACGGAGCTATCGATGGGGTTCTGCTGGCCTTTTTTCGCGTCAGCGGTGCGGCGCTGTTGTTCTGGCTTATCTCTCCGCTGACGCCGCGCGAGAAAATAGCCCGCAATGACTGGTTGCCGCTGCTGGGGATGTCGCTCTGCGGTATGGTCATCAATCAATTCCTCTATGTTCTGGGGATTCAGTACACATCACCCACGAATGCCTGCGTTGTCGGTACGTCCACCCCGGTGATGACCTTCATTCTTGCCGCACTGTTTCTGCACCATCGGGTGACGTTGCTGCGCGTGGGTGGATTTCTGCTGGCATCCGTCGGGGCGTTGGTGTTGATACTCGGGTCAGGCGGCGGCCTCAGTGGGCATCCGCTGGGCGATACGCTGTGTCTCATATCCCAGTTTTCAGCGGCGTGTTATTTTGTCTTTTTCGGCGGGGTGCTGCGTCGGTATCATCCCGTGACCATCATGAAGTGGCTCTTCCTGTTTGCCGCTGTGCTGACGCTGCAGCCGATGCGCAGCCGTCTTGTAGCTCTGCCAAGCGTTACTTTCAGCCTTCAGGAACTTTTCGCCATTGCCTATGTCGTCATCGGGGGATCCTTTTTCAGCTATCTGCTGTTAATCGTGGGGCAGAGGCGACTGGATCCTCCCACGGTGGCGGCCTATAACTATGTGCAGCCCATTATTGCTGCTGTTGTTGGGATAATGCTGGGCTTGGACATCCTCACATGGCAGAAGTGTCTCTCCCTCCTCCTGATAGCCGCAGGGGTATTGCTCATTACGAAAAACGCTGAGTGACGTCACTCCTCATCTGAGACTTCCAAAAGGACTTTCTCACACTCTGCATGCAGATTTTCCACAGCCTTATGGATGAGATGTATAACGAGACCGGCATCTACCTCTGCTTGCTGCATCAGAATTCGGACTGCCTCCGCCGAGCGCGAACAGATGGCAGTTTCCAGCAGGGTATTCAGTTGCGTGGGCTCAAGGGGGGATTTGAGCAGCCAAGGCAGCCATGGTGCGCCGTTTCTTTTGCAACAGGCATAATGAAGAGCGGTCATCCCCTTAGCGTCTCTGGCAAGAAGTTCCGTCCGATTATCCTGAGACAGTAGACGGACACATTCGTGGTGGCCGCGTTCGGCGGCTGCAGTTAAAGGTGTACGGCCGCTTGCATCGGGTCGATTGATATCAATACCCGGAGCCGACAGCAGTAATTGTACACAGGCATCATTCCCTTTTTGTGCTGCTCGCAGCAAAGGTGTTTTTCCCTCAGAATCGCACACATTCACCATGACTTCCGGAGAGCCTAACAGAAGACGCAGGCATTTTCCATCTGCCTGATCTGCGGCGAGGTGTAAGGCTGTGTTGCCATCATTATTGTTATCGTTGAGGTTGACACCGGACTTGGACAAAATGGCTTGCAGACATTCTGCGGATTCCGTCTCTACTGCCAGATGGAGGGCGGAGTCTCCTGTGCAGGTTTTCCTGTTCACATCCACCCCGGGTGTTGATAGGAGAATGTTGACGCAGCGGATATAGTTCTGATTACAATCCTGATTGCTTCCGCTGATGAAACCGAGCGCAAAATGCAGCGGAGTCCGGTCATCTGCATCTGTCATATTGACATCATTTCCGGCTTGTAACAGAGCACTTAGCAGAGAAGGGTTCTGCTCCATGACGGCACGGTGAAGGGGTGGCAGACTACTCAGCAGGATTTCCTCTTCCCGAACATCTCTGGCATGCTGAATCAGTCTGTGACACTCCGGTTCGTAGTAGTGGAATCCATCAAGGCTGCTCACATCTGCTCCCGCATCCAGAAGCAGTTTGACTGTTTTTGCATTCCCGGCCATTACTGCATAATGCAGAAGTGTTTTTTCGTCAGCATCGCGAGTATTCAGACAGAAGGAAGGATGTGCCAGAATGGCCTTCATAATGGGCTCCGGGTTTTCGCTGTTCAGCATTTTTCCAAGCAGAGCGAGGGGAATGTCGGCAGGTTTGAGGATACTCAGTAAAACGATGTTGACTTCATCATCTCCCAGCCAGAGCGGGCCGTACATTTCCCAATCGTCTACTGTTAGCCGTAGCCTGTCCGAGAATGGTCGAAACAACGCCAGAGTATCCGCATAGCGGGAAGCGACGATAAAAGCAGACTCGCCCATATGGTTGCGGGTGTTGATATCAATACCCGGAGTTGAGAGTAACAACCGGGCGCATTCCTTCTGACCGCTCCGGCATGCTTTGAATAAGGGTGTTTCGCCATCCCGGTCTTTGCGGTTAAGCTCAATGCCCGGAGCGGACAGAAGAAGTCGCACGCATTCCGTGTGTCCCCGCAGGGCTGCGTAGGAGAGCGCGGAGCAATCGAAAGCATCCGTCCTGTTTGCGTCGGCCCCTGCGGCCAACAGGATGCGGAGACAATCCGTCTGCCCGTAGTAGGCGGCTTCCATCAGCGCTGTGTAATCGGCAAAACCGGTCTGATTGACATCTTCACCGTCATTCAGCAGTTGCCGTACTGCGGTAATGTCTCCGTTGCCGGCGGACACGAGCAGGGGCGTTTTGTCCTCCCCCGCATGCAGGGGAACGGCAGCAAGAAGTATCAGAAGAAGCAAGCCATAGTTATAAAGAGCAGTCATCGCAGATAAAATGCCACAGAGCACAGATGCCAACAAGACAAAAGTGCATTGTAACACATTTGTTACAATGCAGCGACTTACGCACAGCGCGTGCTATCGAAAGGAAAATGGGAGACAGACGGAATATAGACTTGAGTTAGATGTTATTTCGGTGTAAAATCGCGCCCGCTCATGACCAGACAGACGTTGCAGATAGGGCTTGCGGGCCTTGGCACAGTGGGTACAGGTGTGTATGAAACACTGTGCCGGAATCATGATTTGCTTGAGGCGCGTGTGCAGATGGCATACAAAGTCAGAAAGATAGCTGTGCGAGACTTATCCCGCCCCCGAGAGGTGGAAGTGGCTCCGGAGCTGCTGACGGAGAACTGGCGTGAACTGGTGGATGACCCGGAAATCGACATCATTATTGAGCTGATAGGCGGCACCAGGGTCGCTTATGATCTGGTGAAGGCCTCCCTCCAGGCCGGCAAACCGGTGGTGACGGGCAATAAGGCTCTGCTGGCTGAATACGGCAGCGAACTCTTCCGTATTTCGCAGGAAAAAGGAGTGCCGCTGTATTTCGAAGCCTCCTGCGGCGGCGGTATTCCCATTATACAAAGTTTGCAGAATTCGCTCATCTGCAACAATGTAGAAAGTATTACCGGCATCATTAACGGGACGAGCAACTACATCCTTTCCTCTATGGAAAAGGGCGGTGTTTCCTATGCGGATGCACTGGCCGCAGCGCAGGAAAAGGGCTATGCCGAGGCTGACCCGACACTGGATATCAACGGCTGGGATGCTGCCCACAAAGCGCTGATTCTGGCGATGCTGGCCTATGGTACACCTCTGGCACCGGATAAGATTTCTGTATACGGCATAGAGCGGGTCACCAGCACTGATTTTGCGTTTGCCGATCGTCTGGGTTACACTATTAAACTGCTGGTGGTCATTAAACACCACAAGGAAGGAGACAGACTGGAGCTGCGTGTGCAGCCCAGCTTCGTGCCGCAGAGTCACCTGCTGTCGAAGGTGGATGGCGTATTCAACGCCATTGCCGTGCGGGGGGATATCGTGGGCGAAACCGTTTTCTACGGTCGCGGCGCGGGGAAGAACCCGACTGCCAGCGCCGTTATCGGTGATGTGGTGCTGGCCATGCGCGAGTGCCGCCATCCCGAGTACCACACCGGCTTCCATCCCTACACCAAGAAGATGGCCGTTATGCCCCAGGAAGAGACAGAGACCCCGTACTACGTGCGTTTCCTGGTACAGGATCGCCCCGGTGTGATTGCCGCGATTGCCAGTGAGCTGGCCAAGCTGGACATCGGCATCTCTGCCACCTCTTCCACACCCCACGACATGGTGGATGGCATGCCGCGTAACAATCTGGTGTTCATCCTGCATTCCTGCCCGTGGGGCAGACTCCGCAAGGCGCTCAAAGCGCTGCGCAAACACGATTACATCGAACGCCACCCGGCTGTATTCCGCATCGAAACCTTTACCAATAACTGACGACCATGGCCCTGATAGTACAGAAATACGGCGGTTCTTCCGTCGGCACCATCGACCGCATTCGCAATGTCGCCCGCAGACTGATTGAAACCAAAAACGCCGGCAATCAGGTGATGGCCGTCATCTCTGCCATGAGCGGTGTGACGGATAAGCTCATCGGTCTGGCCAAGGAGGTGATGGACAATCCGCCGGAGCGTGAGCTGGATATGCTGCTGGCCACCGGCGAACAGCAGTCGATTGCTCTGCTGTGCATGGCTATCACCGATATGGGCTACAAGGCAAAGAGCTTCACCGCGCATCAGGCCGGTGTGCATGCGTACGGCTCTCACACACGCGGTCGCATTGCCAATATCAACCCCAAGAGCGTCCTTCGGGCACTGGAGGATGGCTACATTGTCGTTTGTGCCGGATTCCAGGGCGTGAACAAGGATGACGGCACCATCTTCACCCTCGGTCGCGGCGGTTCCGACCTGTCGGCCATTGCCATGGCTGCCGCTGTAAAGGCCGACCTGTGCCAGATTTACACGGATGTGGACGGTGTTTACACCTGTGACCCCCGTGTGGTGAAAGATGCCCGTAAAATCTCCGTACTCTCTTATGAGGAAATGCTGGAAATGGCTTCCAGCGGTTCCAAAGTGATGCAGGCACGCTCCGTCGAGTTCGCCAAGAAGTTCGGCGTCGTGTTCGAAGTGCGCAATTCCATGAATAATAACCCCGGTACCATCGTGCAAGAAGAAAATTCTGCTATGGAGTCCATCGCCGTGCGCGGTGTTTCCATCGAACGCAACCAGGCCCGTGTCACCGTCTCGGGCATCACCGCCCCTGTGGCATATACTTCCATCATCCTGGCCGCTCTGGCAGAGGCTGAGGTGAACATCGACATGATTGTGGCCAACACTGCCAATGATGGCGTGGCTCGCCAGTCTTTCACCATGAACATGAACGACCTCGGCTCCGCACAGGCTGCGCTCAAGAAAGTGCTGCCGCAGCTGGGTGCCAAGGCTCGTCTGGAGACAGAAGCGGGGCTTGCCAAGCTGACGGTCGTGGGTGTCGGTATGCGTTCTAACGCCGGCGTGGCCGCAACGATGTTCCGTTCGCTGGCCGATGCAGGTATTGCCACAGGCATGATTGCCACATCGGAAATCCGCATTTCCACCACGGTTGAGGCAGGCGACATTGAGCAGGCTGCACGTGTGGTTCACGCTGCATTCAATCTGGATCAGGTAAACGCCTGAGGCTTGCTTAGATGAGCGACGCGCAAAAACCTGTGCAAGCTCCCGCTTCGGACATGGAGGAAGAAGAGGTGGAGCTCGAGTACCGTCCTTTCGTTAAATACGCAGGGTTGGGATTGGCTGCACTGCTGGTTCTGGGCTCCGGCTACGCCACGTATGCGCTGGGGTATCGTCAGGGCTATGAATCCGGCATATCCTCCGGTCAGGTGGAGGCTGCTGTCAATGCCGCAGCGGTGCAGGGAATTGCTCATTTGATGCAGGCTGCATCCGCAAGTGATTCGCAGTTGCAGAAACTGGCAGAGGATACGAATCGGTCCTTTTCCTGGATTAACGATGCCGCTATCCTAAAGGAAGCCGAGTGGATGCTTGGCTGTGTTCTGTTGCAACGCAAACAGACAGAGAAAGCAATTCCTCTTCTGAATAAACTCTTTACTGATGTCCCGGCTGAGCCGCTTTGGTGCCGCCGCGCGGGAATCGTTGCTGAAAGCCTTTTCAACGCCGATTCCCCCGGAGAATCCCGGAAATGGTATCGAAAAACGGCAGACATGGCAAAGCAATGCGCTCTGGTACATGAATATGCGCAGGCTCTTGAAGGTGTAGCCGCCGTGTGTCTGAGCGCGGGAGCCGCCGGAGAAAAGGTGAACGGGGAATTGAACGACCTGCTGAGGGAAGCTGAGTCATTGGGTGAAGCCGCCCTGTCCGTTCGGGCCATGATTCTGGCCCATGAGGGGGAGAGGCTTCGTCACCTGGGACGTGATGAGGATGCGAACAAGTGCTTTACATCTCTCCTGAAACTCCTCCCGGAGGACAAGGGGAACGTGCCGCCTGCTGCCTTGATTTGCTTTGGTGTGGCCGCACGGGAAGTCGGGCATGCCGAACAGGCAGAACAATTGTTTCAGATGGGGGAATCCCGACTGAGCCTTTCCCTGCAGGATACTCTTTGCCGTTTGCTGGCCCTTCGTTATCAGGCGACCATGGCGCAGGATAAAGGAGAATACGCAGTGGCGATGTCTCTGCTCAATCGGGCAGAAGGTGTTGCTACCGGACGTGTGGCGGCAGATGAGCCTTTCTGGAACTGCCTCTTTGTGCAGAAAGGTTGGCTTTTTTTCCTGCTGAATGATAAAAAAACGGCACTCGAGAGCTTTTCCCGTGCTCTGAATAATGCCCCGCTTCCGGCTACTGCGGTGCTGGCTATGGAGGGCGCAGGGCGCTGTCATCTGGATGCTCAGCAGGGAGAGGAAGCCTCTCGTCTCTTTTCTGACTGTCTTCAACTGCGGTTGAAACATTTTGCATCCGATACCCCGTCACTTGGTCGCATGGCTTTGCTGCATGCGCATGCACGGGATATGGTAAACATGCCGGAACAGGCCGCAGAATTGTTTGCCAAGGCTGCCGATTGGTTGCAGGGAGATACCCCCGATATCGCAGAGAATCGCCGCATGGCGCTACTCGGGCACGCTCATGCTCTCTTTCGGGCAGAGAAGTGGGAAGCATCCCTTGCCGCATGGGAAAAAGTGCTTCCTTTGCTGAGCGATATGCCGGAACAACGCGACGACGCCACTCGCCGCATGCAGGATTGCCGAAGCCGGCTCCATATGACAGACCCTGATTTTACATCTGATATTTCTTCCTAATCACCTTTTACAACGTATCACTTCATGCAACGACGCTATCGCAAAAACCGCAAACAGGGTAATCACACCCTGCCGGCTGTTGCCATCGGCATTACGGTGGCAGCTTTAGCCATTGGCGGCCTCTTTTACAAAGGAGAGGACATCCTACGCTATTTTAAGGGACAGACTATTACCGTACACAGCAACAAGGAAGCCAACGATAATCTGAATCGTCTGCTGGGCGACCTGTCTGGCGACAAGGCCGGACTGCTGGAGCTGGCCGAAAACTCAACAACCCGCCTCGGCTGGATTGAGAATGTGGACACCCGGCGGCAGTTCCGCTGGTTCCTGATGTCCCGTCTGGTGGATAAAGGCCAGTGGGAAGAAGCAGTACGCATCCTGCCGGAGGTTGAGTCGCTGGCTCCCGTAGAAGGACTGGACCGATTGGCGCAAGCCGCTCTTGAGCATGAGGATTATGAGCTGCAGCTTCGACTGGACGGGCAGTTGCAGAATAAGCTCATGAATGCGCCGGATCAGACGAAACTGCTGCTGCGTTCCATCCGCCGCTATGCGGAGACCTGCATCCGCATGAAACGCAACGATGATGCCGTGCATGCCATCACTCGACTGGATGCTCCGGCTATCATGGTGCGCCTCTCTGACCCGGCTCTTGCCACAGAAGCCGCAGATTTGCAGATGAAACGGGCGAATATCTGCGGGGTCCCCGAGCCGGTGTTGCAGAATGTTCGTAACATCCTGGAGCAGGCCAAGTGGCCGCTTTGCCCCGCTACATCACAGTTGATGCTCAAGGAGGTGTCCAACGCTCTGCGGGACAATCCCAATATCCCGATGAACTCGCTCAAGGAGATAGAGGAGAAGCTGCTGCACTGCCGGGATTCCATGCTGGAGTACCCGGACAAGGAGCATCGACTCCCGGTCTGTTACACCCTTCTGGGGGAAATCCGCTATCGTTTGCAGGATTATGCCGGCTGTGCCCAGGCCCTTTCTCTGGCCGCAGCGTTTGCTGAAGGCTATGGGGAAATGACACCGGATTTGCAGGTAAAACTGCGCCGTCTGGCATCCCGTGCCAATGAAGCACGTGGCGCGGTATCAGAAGCCATGCAGGACTGCCGCTATCTGATGGAACACGAGAAAGATAACGCAGAAATCCTGCGCTGCATCACCTTCATGGCAAAGCACGCCGAGGGTGAAGAGAAGATGGAACTGCTCATGCAATGCTGGAATATGATGCAGGATAAAAACTCTCCTGCTGATAATGAGCGCAAGGCTGAAATCATCAACGAGCTCTCTGCATGGTACCTCCAGAAGGAAGACTTCACGAACGCTGCCAAGTGGATTGAACAGTCCACCCGCATGATTGAGGCCGCTCACCCCGTCTTGTCCGATGGCAAAGCACTACAGGCTCGATTGGAACTGGCCTTGGTGCAACGCAAGGCTATGCTGGATACGACTGCCATACGTAAGCTGAGAGACCTCAAGCGCGAGGTGGACCAGATGTCGGAGGAGGACCGAGCCAGACTCAATGAGGTTGCCCCGAAGCTTTACAAAGATATCGTGCGTGAGTTCGCCCGCAGCTGTCTGCTGGTGGGTGATAAAACCACGGCCAAGGCGTTGGCTCGTTCCATTAAGGAGAGCGTGCCCGAAAAGAAACGCTGATGATCTGCTGAGCTTATGTCGTCCCTGCAGAAAAAAAGCATGATAGCCACGGCGGCTATCTTCTGCTGTCGATTCACCGGGTTGCTGCGTGAGGTGGTTTACACCTCACTCTTCGGCGCAACAGGTGCGCTGGATGCCTTCCTGACGGCGTTCCGCGTACCGAACATGTTGCGCGACATGTTTGCTGAGGGGGCTCTCTCTCAGAGCTTCACCAGCGTGATGAGTAAGGTAGAGAAGCAGGAAGGTGCGGGAGCTGCCTGGCAGCTGGCAAACCGTGTATGCTCGCAGCTTGTATCGCTGATGCTCATTATCGTGTCTGCCGGTATTCTTCTGGCCGGAGCGTTCATGCAGGCGCTTTATCCGGAAAGTGCCCGGGTAGTTGTAGAACAGGGAAATGTGGAGACGACTACATTTCGAGAACTGCGCACCAACGCAGATGGGTTGAAAGAAGCCGTCTTTGTTGCCCCGGAAATACCGTCCTGGCTGAGCACTCAGAGTTGCATCAGATTGAAGACCGCTGAACAGCTCGTACCCGGTGAGGTAAAAGAGTTGAAAGACGCAGCTGCGGATACGGCATCCGATAACACAGCAACTCTGGCGGTAGCGCCGCGAGGCTATATGGCGCTTGCAACCGATCTCTGCCGCATCATCTGGCCTTTCATCCTGCTGGCTTCCGTTTCCGCTCTTTGCATGGGGGCGCTCAATGTGTTTGGTGTGTTCGGTCTGCCGAATCTGGCCAGTGCCGCATTCAACCTCACAACGGTGGGGGCAGGTGTTGTCATCGGTTGGCTGATAGACCCCACATTCGGTTCGGATGCGCTTTATGGCTTCGCCGTGGCGGTTGTTCTGGGTGGGGCGGCACAGGTTCTGGTGCAGTTGCCGAAGCTGAAGCAGAAAGGCTTCCGCCCGCATTGGGATTTAGGATTGCATTGGCGCAACGGGTGGCTGCGTTTTTCGGATGAGCAAGCCCGCAAGGTTTGGATGCTGATGCTGCCCGGGGTGATTGCCGCCGGCATCACGCAGACCAACATTTTCATCAACACTTCATTTGCTCTCTACCTTCAACCCGGTTCGGTGACCGCTCTTTCCGGCGCATTTCATCTCTGGCAGCTCCCGGTGGCGCTCTTCGGTGTGGCGATGGGAATGGTGGTGCTGCCCTCTGTTTCCCGAATGACGTTGACGGAGGGTGATAATGGCAGGGAGATTGCAGCGCATCTTGCCAAGGCGCTCCGCTTCGTGGCTCTGTTTGCCGTGCCGTCTGCTGTTTTCCTCAGTCTCTGGGGAGAAGAGATTGTGAGCGTTTTCTTCCAGCGGGGGCGTTTCGATGCAGAGGCATCGGCTCTGACCGGATCCGTGCTGGCTGCTTATTCGCTGGGACTGCTGAGTTATGCCGGGATGAAGGTGCTGCAACCGGTGTTCCTGGCTTTAGAAAAGCCATGGGCTCCGGCATGGTTGGCGTTGTTCGCAGCATCAATATCGGTGACGCTCAACTATCTCTTTGTCATGGTGTTCAGCATGTCGGTGCAATATCTGGCTTTGACCACATCCGTTGTTACAACGCTTAATTTTCTGTTTTATTTCCTGTATCTGCGCCACCTGCTGGGCACTATGGCTTGCCGCCACGTGCTGTTACCCGGTCTGGTTCGCATTCTTGGTGCAGGTCTTTTGCTTGGAGTGGGATGTTATGTGGCACGTTATTTCCTCTTCCATGGTTTTACCTCGTGGTCGTTCCTTGAGCGTCTGGGTACCATGGCAATCGGCGGTATCGTCGGTGCAGGGGTATACGGCGTAGGCTGCCTGTTGTTCCGAGTGCCGGAACTTAACGCCATTACCAACCGATTCCTGCGCCGGCGAAAAGCCTGACATTTTATCCTTGAAGGAAACTCAGGAAATGCAATAGTGTAATTGGTTGTTTCGCAGATATATCAGGTCGGAAAAATCATCGATGAATAAACGGCCGGTGCCAAGCCCGTGGAGGGTATTGGGCGCATGGATGCCGCACCATTCGGCCAGCGAGGTGAGCCCGATGTGGCTTTCCAGAGCAGAGTTTATCCACCAGTGAATGCCGCGTTGCCTTGCCAGATGGGCTAAGTGTTCGGCGGCAGACAGTCCGCCGTGCAGGGAAGGCTTGATGACAAGCGCCTGCGGCATGACTGTATCCAGAAAGCGCTCCGCATCACGGTGTGCAGCAATCAGGTCTTCATCACAGGCGATACTGAGCGGAGCGTGACGACAAAGTTCCTGCATCTCCAGCCATTGGCCGGGGCGGATGGGTTGTTCGATGCTGCTGACTCCGACTGCAGCGAGGGCTTCCAGTTTGTTGAATGCCTCGGCGGGAGAAAACGCGCCGTTGGCATCCACGCGGATTTCTGCCTGCGGGAAAGCGGCATGCGCTTCGCGCAGGAGGTGGATTTCCTCCTCAAAGGGCAGGGCGCCCACCTTCAGCTTCAGACAGGTAAAGCCGCGCTGAATCCCGTCGGCCATGGCCGCCAGCATGCGGTCGGTCGTATCCATCCAGATAAGGTGGTGAATGGCGATACCCATTTCTCCCCGCGAAAAGGGGCTGTCCCAGCGGGGCTGTCCGGGGCGGCGGACTTGCGCCAGAGCGCATTCCAGACCAAATCGGATGGGGGAGGGTATGCTGAACTCGGCGGGGATATCGCCCAGCTTCTCCGTTTCGCGGCACCAATGATTCAGCTCTGCTTCCGTGGGCTGCGGCAGCAGCCCGGGCATGGTGCAGCACTCCCCGTAGCCGCAGCCGTCCTCCGTGCGGGCTTCAATGATGAAGGTGACACGCTCCGTGAGCGCACCCCGAGAGGTCGCGGCCGGACGCCGGAAATGCAGCACCCGTTTCTGCCATTGAATCCGCATCAGGGCATCTTGGGGTATTTCGAGAAATCCGGCTTGCGTTTTTCCAGAAATGCACGGGAACCCTCGTGCGCTTCATCGCACATGTAAAAGAGCATGGTGGCATCCCCGGCCAGCTCCTGGATACCGGCCTGACCATCCAGTTCTGCATTGAGTCCGGCCTTGATGAGTCGCAGGGCAATGGGGGAATGCTGCATCATTTCCTCAGCCCACTGCACATACTCGTCCTCCAGCTGCTCCAGCGGTACAACCTTGTTCACCAGCCCCATCTCCAGCGCTTCCTGCGCATTGTACTTGCGGCAGAGAAACCAGATTTCTCGCGTTTTCTTCTGCCCGATACAGCGCGCCATGTAGGAGGAGCCGAACCCGGCATCAAAGCTTCCCACGCGCGGGCCTGTCTGGCCGAAGACGGCATTCTCCGAGGCGATGGAGAGGTCACAGACCACATGCAGCACATGCCCGCCACCGATGGCAAAACCGTTCACGGCGGCAATCACCGGCTTGGGCAGAGAGCGAATCTGCTTCTGCACATCCAGCACAGAGAGACGCGGAATGCCGGATTCATCCAGATAGCCGCCGTGGCCTTTCACATTCATATCGCCCCCGGCACAGAACGCGACCTTGCCCGCCCCGGTCAGTACCACCACAGAGACATCCTGCATCTCGCGGCAGAGACGGAGCGCATCGCTCATTTCTGCTGTGGTCAGGGGCGTGAAGGCGTTGCGGTAGCGTTCGCGGTTGATGGTGATGCGGGCAATGCCGCCATGTTGTTCAAAGAGGATATCCTTGTATTCCTTAATCGTTGTCCATTCGCGTTTCATATTCAGTTAGCGGCTTGGTTGTAAAACTTCTTCAGCAAATCAGCATCCTGCTGAGCATCGGTAAAGACCTCCAGCAACAGCGGTTGGGAGACACTCTCCTCCATCAGAAAAGCTATCCCCTCTGCCAGCTCTGCTGCGTTTCGGGCAGCGCGATAGCCGAATCCGCAGCTGCGAACCCAGGCTTCAGCCGTGGCATGGTGAGGAGCGTTCACCAGCGGGCTGTCCGGTGCTCCGATGGCAGAGAAAATGCCGCCGCAGCCGTTGTTCAGCAGGAGTATGCGCATGTTCGGTGTCGCCCCGGACATCCACAGCGCATTCATATCGTAGAAGAAACTCAAATCTCCGCAAATCAGCAGTTGCAGGCGGTTATCCGCACCGGCGAAGCCCAGTGCCGCCGAGACGCAGCCCTCGATACCGTTGACTCCACGGTTGCACTCTACCTGCACCCCCTCTTTCAGCGGGAACAGCTGGGCATAGCGCACGGCAGAACTGTTGCCCAGATGCAGCACGGCATTCTCCGGCAGTGCGGCCAATGCTGCGCCCACGGCCGTCATGCCGCAGAACGAGCCTTCAAACGCCGGCGGCTCCGTTGCCCACCGGACCGCATATTCCTCATCTCCCTCTTCCGCAAAGGCGGCCAACAACTCCCAGATTTCGTCGGCAGAGCCCTCGATGCAGCGGGTGAGGGCACAAAAGGTGTCGCAGACCTCGCCATCGCGGCTGATGTGCCAGTGCTCCTTCGGGGGATGACTGCGCAGCAGTTGCTTGAGCCGCTTGGAGACGATGCAGCCCCCCACGGTGATGAGTAAATCCGGTGCCATCCCCTCCGTACCCCGGCTCAGCAGGGCGTCCGGCCGGGCACAGAGCAGGGGGGTGTTGCTCAGTTGTTCTCCCACGGTCGCGAATTGCTTTTCCGTGACCAGTGCGGGCGGTATGGCTGCGCTTTGTGGCAGCTGGCCCACCAGAATCATGCGGCGCGGCAGTCGTGCCACCATATCCAGCAGCTCATCCTCATCATCTGCCGTCATGCACGACAGCTCCGTGCGGCGAATGATGCGCGGCTCCGGCAGCGCTTCTTCCGTGGTGGTGAACAATGGTTCGTTCAGCGGGATATTCAGCTGTACCGGACCGCCGGAACGATGCCGAAGCTCCAGCAACGCTTCGTTGATGATGCGGTTGACCTCCCAATCGTTCCCTTCTCCCTCCGGCAGATGGTAAGCAGCGCGCACCATCCCGCCAAACACTCCCGGCTGGGGGAGCGTCTGTCCATCCTGCTGACCAATCCAGGCCGCAGGGCGATCCGCCGTCAGTATCAGAAGCGGGATATGGCGGTAGTATGCCTCTGCCACGGCCGGATGGAGGTTCAGCACGGCCGAGCCGGAGGTGACGCATACGGCCACGGCATCCTGCACTTGTGAGGCCCACCCCAGAGCGACAAATCCGGCGCTGCGTTCATCCACCACAGTGCGACATTCGAACCCCGCTGCTTCCAGCGTCATTGCAATCGGCGCGTTGCGGCTTCCCGGGCTCACGACACAGCGCGTTACCCCATGTGCGTTCATCAGTGCTGCCAGCTCCCGCAGTTCTCTTTTGGCGCTCATTCCTGCCATAACGCGCAACATGGTATCACACTTACCCTCGCTCGGCAAGGAAAACCCCTACTTGCAGAACGGGGCGGCAACAAAACATCCGCCGGGTCGGTGACCACGGCGGATGGGAAAATATATTAGCAGCGGCTCTTCAGTTAGTCGCTCCCGACGGGGCACTGGTCGCCTTGCGGAGCACCATAGAAAGAGCCCTGCTCATGGATTCCGAGTCGTAGCAATTCATCTGAGCCATCTGCACAACTGATACCAGGAAATTGTGAACGGTGTTTTGAACTTCCTGCTCATTGATGTTGGCCTTGACCAGAGCTTCCTGATCTTTGCTGAGGGAGGGAAAACTGTCGGCCTGCTGCTGCAGCTGCTGCATTCGGACGGCTATTTCCTGCACCTTGACGGCGGCAGCGTCTGCCGTTGTCTGGTCGTTGACGGATTCCAGTGTGCCGGTCAGCTCACGAAGTACCAACAATATATTGCGGCTGAGCTGCAGATGGTTTTTTGCCTGTTCCGACATCTCTTCTGCCGGAGCAGAAGTCGTAGGAGTAACGGCTGCGTCCTGGGCAATCAGCGGAGTGCTCAGCAGAACGGCGGTAAGTACGGCGGTGGTCTTCATGATTCGGCAGAAATTGTTTAGGATAACCTGATGTTTAACTCGGCTGAATAATAGCTTTTTTTGTGAGTCAAGTCAATGCTTCAATGAAGTAAATCTGACATTTGGTAATTTTTTTGTAAAATACTTGTATCATACTCTTTATATTTGTGTAATGCCATGAAAGAATGCGCCGCCGCAATCCGTAAGGACGCGGCGGACGTATGAGAATCGACCGGAATAGGTATCAGCTCAGCGCGGTGCGCATGGAGAGGGCAGAGAGCAGGTCTGTGAAGCGGGTGTAGTCACTCTCGCGGTCGGCGGAAACGAGGGCGAACTGGTATTCTCCCTGGCGCGCATCTTCTGCGGCGGCATTGCGCAGGCGCAGGGCAATGACCTCCTCCGAATCTGTCTGTCGGCCGCGCAGTCGGGCTTCCAGCTCCGCAGCGGGGACGTGGATGTACACGTCTGCATAGCAGCGGCGGATGATGGCATCCTCGCAGGCGCGGATGGATGCGGCACCCTGCACGTCGATGTCCATGACCACGTTCTTTCCGGCCTGCAGCAGTTCGATGATGTCTGCCTTCAGCGTGCCGTAGGAGTTGCCATGAACGGTGGCGTACTCCAGAAACTCGCCGTTCTGTACTTTTTCAGCGAAGACCTCCGGGGTGAGGAAGTGATAGTCCACGCCGTCCTGCTCGCCGGGGCGGGGAGCACGGGTGGTGCAGGAGATGGAGTAGCTGGTGAGCCCGGCGGCTTCTGCGCGGCGGCAGAGAGTGGTTTTGCCGGAGCCGGAGGGCCCGGAAACGATGAGAAGTGTTCCGTAGGTCATGTTATTCGATATTTTGTACTTGTTCGCGGATTTTTTCCAGTTCTGTCTTGGCGGAAACGACCATTTGAGCCAGCTCCGCATCATTGGCCTTGGAACCGGTCGTGTTGAGCTCGCGGAAGATTTCCTGGCAGAGGAAATCCAGCGTGCGCCCCACCGCTTCCGTTTTGTCACAGATGCGTTCGAACTGGTTGAGGTGGGATTCCAGACGGGTCATTTCCTCTGTCACATCACAGCGGTCGGCAAAGAGGGCAATCTCCTTGATGATGCGCTCATCATCCGCCGGGATGGGCAGTCCGCTTTCTTCCAGTCGCTTGAGAAGCGCTTCCCTGTGCCGCAGTGCCACGCCGGAGGCTCGCTCCATGAGTGCCACGCGGTATCCTCGCAGCGTGTTGATGCGGGTGAGTAAATCCTGTTTCATGTTGGCACCCTCCTGCGCCCGCAGAGTGAGGAAGGCGTGCAGTGCTTCCTGCACGGCGGGAACAACGGCTGCTTCCACGGTTTCGAGCGGTAAATCGCTTTCCATTTCTTCTGCAAGGATGCCCAGCCGCAGCAGAGCGTCCAGTGAGGTGTCCACGGGCTTGCCGAGGGTGTTTTCCAGTTCTGCCAGCTGTGCTGTCAGGGCGGTGAGACGCTCGCGGTTGATGGTGATGGGGGCTGCCCCGCCGGCCGTCTGTTGCAGGCTGATGCTGATATTGACGCGCCCGCGCGATACTGCGCCCGCTACCAGCTCGCGGACGGTGGTTTCCAGCGCAGCCCAGGCGCGGGGGAGAGTGACGGCTACTTCTGTCTGTTTGCGATTCACGCCGCCGATTTCCACGCGAAGGGAAGCGGAGGCAAGGGGGGCGGTGGCAGCCCCGAATCCGGTCATGCTGTTCATAAGTGGGAATTGTTGCCGATGATGTCGAGCAGGCGGGAATCCAGCGCCAGCGCTTCGGCTACGTTAAAGTTGAGGTCGGTGCGCAGGGCATCCACCGCTCGCATGCGGCGCAGGAGGCTTTCTACGCTGTGTTTCTGTGCCACTTCCTGCAGCACCGGGGAAACGGGGCGGACATCCGGCGCGTGGGAGGCCAGCAGCACGGCCTGTCCCAGACAGAGGGAGAGCAGCTCCAGCATCTGTTCCCGTTCGGCCAGATATTCCGTTTCAATGAGCGCGGCGGTGGCATCTTTCTGCCGTGCTTCCCAGTCGCGGATGTCCGTTCCTTCCGCTATGGCTTTTGATTCTGCCTTGATGGCGGCAGTGAGCTTTTTGGTGATGCTTTCGCGCCGATTGGTCAGCAGGGTCTGAAAATCAGCACGCAGGGCCAGCGCGGCCACGTCGGAGCCGAGGAGGGAGAGAGCCAGACAGACTGCCGGTAGAAAGAGTTCCTGCACGCGGCTGAGGTGCAGCCCGGGGGTGGCGCTGCGCAAATCCAGCCGCACACAGCGGGAAAGGATGGTGGGCAAGAGCCGGCTGGGCTGCTCCGTCACCAGAATGATGAGCGTCTGCGGCGGGGGCTCTTCCAGCGTCTTGAGAAAGGCATTGGCCGGTTCATCCATCATGCGGTCAGCTTCCAGAATGACCACAAGCTTGGTTTCGTGCGCCTCTGCCCGCAGCGCGAGGAAGGGTTCTACGGCACGAACGTCCTCGATGAGGATACGGCGGCTTTTGGAGCCGGGACGCAGGATGCGGCACATGGGGTGGCGCAGGTTCTCCGGCTGGTCGGCCACGGCTCCGTTGAATTCCTTGGCCAGTGCCAGCACGAGGTCGTGCGTGCCGGCCTCGCGGGTGCCGGTGATGAGCAGCGCATGGGGCATGCGTCCACTGTGGCGGGCATGCAGCAGAAGCTTGCGGGCGTGGTCGGCAGTAAAGGACATAGGCTGCAGGGTGAATCAATCAGGCTTCGTCCGGGTAAGAGCCCAGCACCTTTACCACGGGGCATTGCTCGCGCAGCTCCTCCAGACAGGTGCGCAGCGGCTCGGCATCCTCATGCCCCTGCACATCCACATAGAACAGGTACTCCCATGCCGTGTCGCGCGTGGGGCGGGAATCAATGCAGAAGAGGTTCAGCCCGTGTTTCTTGAAATGCAGCAGCACATCCACCAGACTGCCCGCCACATGGGCAGGCACGCTGAAGCAGATGGTCGTGCGGTCTTTGCCGGTGGGTTTGGTCTTTTGTTTACCGATGACGGCAAAACGCGTGGCGTTGCTCGCCTTGTCCTGCACATTTTTTGCCAGCAGCTTCAACCCGTATTTTTCTGCTGCCATGGGAGTGCCCATGGCGGCGGCACCGCTGGTGCTTTCCTCCAGCGCCTGTTTGGCGGCGGCAGCGGAGGAAGGCATGGCAATCTGTTCTGCATTCGGATAATGCTGCATGAGCCAGAGCCGGCATTGCCCCAGCACCTGCGGGTGGGAATAGATGACGCGGATGTCCTCCGGCGCACAGTTGGCCATGAGGCAGTTCTGTACATGCTGGTGCATCTGGGCGCAGATACGCAGGGAGGTATCAGCCTTGGCAAAGTTGTCCATGGCCTGGGAAACTGAGCCGTCCGTGCTGTTTTCGATGGGAATGACCCCATAGTTCACCTCGCCGCGCTCCACGGCGTCAAATACCTTGGCAAAGGTGGTGAACGGCACCAGCTCCACACTCTCGCCGAAGCGATTGAGCGCCGCAAGGTGACTCCAGGTTCCCTCCGGCCCCAGATAGCCGATGCGCATGTTACCCTCCAGGAAGAAGGAGCAGCTTACAATCTGGCGCCAGATGCTCAGCAGGCTCTTTTCCGGCAGGGCTCCGTTGTTGAGCTGCAGCAGCTTGGCGATGAGCTGGCTCTCGCGCTCCGGCACAAAGGTGGGGGCGTTGGTTGATTTTTTGATGACACCCACCTCATGCACGCATCGGGCGCGCTGCTTCAGCAGCTCCACCAGCCCGGCATCAATGCGGTCAATTTCCTGTCTCAGCTCGTCTAAGTTCATACAATGCGCGCATTCTATCACAGTTGGCTTCCTCATTCAATCATTATTCCTCGTTGCCCAGCATGGTGCGGGCAATCTTCCAGCATTCGGCGAAGGAGCAGGCAAAGTCCTGCGGTCGGCGCTCCAGCCAGGTGTCGATGAGCGCAGCCGGGAAGGGGATGACACCGGAAATCTCCGCAGCGGGGAAGTGGACCTTGCCGTTGTAGAGGGCGGCGTAGAGAGCTACGTGCTCCATGCCGTTGCCGGGAGTGGGCGGCAGGTCTGCCAGATGTAGCAGCCGCGTGTCCGTGATTCCCAGTTCCTCCTCCAGCTCACGGCGGGCGGCGGTTTCGTAATCCTCTCCGGTATCCAGATGACCTGCGGCAGAGGAGTCCCACACGCCGGGGTGGCGGTCTTTGAGGAGGGAGCGCTGCTGCAGGAGGCAGTCGTGGTTCTTGTTGAATACCAGTATGTGGACGGCGCGGTGCATCAGTCCGGTATCATGAATCTCCTTTCTCGTGGCCTGACGCAGTACCTGATTCTGCTCGTCCACCACATCCAGCAGCTCATCGTCCTTCTGCGGTACGGCGGCCAGAGGGTGCGGGTCGTAGGCGTTGGTCACGTTCACCCATTCCTCCAGCCCCAGCTCCTCCGGCCGAGCAGTGGGGGAGATGCCGAGGCGTGCGGCCACCTCTTTCCACTCCGTCTGTTCCGGGAGCTGCTTGTGCATCTGCTTGCGGCGCTGGGCAAAGCAGCGGCGCATCAGCTCATCCATCAACTTGTGGTCGAAAGCAGGCAGGCTCAGCGGGTCGCGCGGTGTCAGCAGCATGACCGTTGAATCAATCTTCGGACGTGGGGAAAATGCCTCCGGCGGCACAGTCTTGAGCGCCTTGGGTATCCAGTCCATCTGCATGCGCAGGGAGAGCAGCCCATAGGCCTCATCCCCGGGTTGGGCCAGAATGCGGTCGATGAACTCCTTTTGCAGCATGACCACCGCGCGTTCCACTGCGCAGGGTGAGGTCAGGAAATTGGCCAGAATAGCTCCTCCGGCAGAATAGGGGAGGTTACCCATGAACTTGACCGGACGCTCCGCAAAGAGCGGGCGCGGATCCCAGGATGCACCATCGGCATGATGAACCGTCACGTGAGGACAATCCGCCCAGCGCTGTCGCTGGTATTCGGCCAGCCGGGCATCGAACTCCACCAGAATGAGCTTACGGCACAGCGGTGCCATGTGTTCGGTGAGAGCTCCTGTACCCGGGCCGACTTCCACCACGCAATCTTCCGGTGTAATTTCCAGCTGGCTGACAATCCAGCGGGCTATATTCTCATCCACCAGGAAGTTCTGCCCCATGGATTTGGATGGGGTCACTCCGGTGTTTTCCAGTACCTGATGAATTTGCGTGGCATTCATGCGCGCGCATTGTAGCGCGAACAGGCACGGAAAGCAAGATTCCCGTTTGACATGAAAGGGCTTCTGTGCTATGCTGGCGGCAATGAGAACGCAGTATCCTCTGATTCGTGTGACGGCTCTGTCGCTGGGGCTGTTCGTTGTCACGTCCTCTGTGGCCTGGGCTGATAAGGACGACGATAAGAAGGAAAAAACGGAGCGCCGCGGGCGCAAAAAGCAGAGCTCCAATGAGGCAAGCATCGAGCGTCAGTACACCAAGGAGATTGAAAAATTGGCCGAAGCGGAACCGATTGTGGATTCTGCGAAGGATGAAAAGAGCGCAAAGGATGCCGCGAAGCAACTCATCAAGATGTTTGACCCCATGCCGGTGCTGATAGGCGGGAATGATATCCAGTTGGATAAATTGGCTCGCGCTCAGAATAAAATTAACATCCGCATGGAGAAAATCAAGAAAGAACCGTGGTTTGTACCCTCCGGCATGCAGGAAGCATGGGGACTCATCACTGTGCATTCTTTCCGTCGCCGCGCTTCCAACAAGAACTGATGAAACGATTGTTCCTCTGCGTTGTGCTGATGGGGGCTGCTGTGGCTCAACAGCAGGATTCCATTACTCTGGACCCTGCGGCGATGAGTGAAGTCTGGGCGCAGGTGACCGGTGGTAAGCAGTCCCCCGGTGTCAGCCCGATTTTACAGTTGAATCCGGCTGCGGTGCCGTCAAATCCTGAATGGCGTGCTTTGTTTCAGGAAGCCCGGCAGGCGGTGAATACCGCTACTTTCCCGGTACTGGTGCTCAGCCTGCTGCAACAGCTCAATCCGCAGCTCCCCATGGATAAAAACGTGTGGGCCTACGCTGCTGCGCTGGAATTGCACCGCCTTGCATTCTCCGGTAATGCCCGTGCGCAGGCAGAGTTGGCTGCCGCACTGCGCAGCGGCAAGCTTTCGGGGCTGAATTACTTTGCGGATGAAGCACTGGCAGCCTCACTGACACCGCAGGTCGGCATGCCGAGCGGCGCTTCTGAATAGCGGCAGTGCAGGCGCCGTTTTATCAGACTGTCCAGACTGAATGGTCCGGCGCCGGTGCATACGAGCGTACCGTAGCATATCAGATAGAGCAGGGGAAGCTCTGCCTGTGCCCAACTGCCCTGCGCATGCACAACAAACACTACCACCCAGAAGTTAATCAGCAGCACCATGGCCGAAAAACGTGTGAAAAGCCCCACGATGAGAAAGAGACTGCAAAAGACTTCCGCAAAGGCACACAGAGCCAACGAGAGTGTGCCGCCTATTCCCAGCGGGTCAAGCCACTCGCTCCCGCCGCCGTTCAACAGCATCCACAGCTTCGGCAGCCCATGCCCCAGCATCAGAATGCTCACACAGACGCGCAGAAAGATGATACCCATCCCGCTTCGGTGAATCCAGCTTGCATTGAGAGCAGCGCAGATACAGGTTCGCACACGATTCTTCATGCAGATTAGGAGGTATGACTTCGCCCTCTCGTTCACTAATTATTGGAGTATTTTGAGAGGCGGGATTTCCGATACGACGTGTTGAGTAAGAAATTATTTCAGCCAGGCGAGGAACTCCTTATTTCCTTCCATACCTTTGATGGGAGAGTCTGCCACACCGCACCATTCGCGGTGCAACTCATTGACCACAAAATCGTGAATTTTATTGACGGCTCGCTGATGCAGAGCAGAATCGCGCACAATACCCCCGGGACCGATATCTTCCGGCTGCAGCTCGAACTGCGGCTTGATAAGCACGAGCATCTCGCCCCCCTCTGCCAGACAGGCGTAGGCTGCCGGGAGAATTTTGGTGAGCGAAATGAACGATACGTCACTTACTATCAGCTGTACCTTTTCCCCTAGATCTTCCGGGGTCATATAGCGGGCATTGAACTGTTCTTTGACGATGACGCGGGGGTCTGTCCGCAGCTTCCACACCAGCTGATTGGTACCCACATCCACAGCATGTACGCGCAGCGCGCCGTTCTGGAGCAGGCAGTCTGTAAATCCCCCGGTGGATGAACCGATATCCAGACACACCTTGCCTTCTGCCGACACGGGGAATGCTTTTAACGCGCCCTCCAGCTTCAATCCGCCGCGACTGACGTACTTCGGCTTATTTCGGACGGTTATGGGTAGCGAATCATCCACCTTGGTGCCGGGTTTGGTGACCGGCTGACCTTTCACAAAGACTTCTCCCGCCAGTATCAGCCGCTGCGCCTGCTCGCGGGACTCACAGAGTCCCAACGAGCTTACCAGTACATCTAAGCGCTGTTTTGGCATGGCGAAAAAATCAGTTAGAAGGACGGGTGGTGTGCAGTCCCCGACGCTGTCCGGGCATCACGGGGAATGCCCGCCCCCCGAAAGTGCGGATATTAGAAGCACCGGGAGAAGAAACGGACGGCTGTCGCTGCTCCACGGTTGTTGTCTTCGGCGTCGGAGTCTTGACTTCCGGTTTAGGAGTCAATGTTGCGGGCTGCGTGGCCACGCGCGGCTGTTGTTGTGCAACTGATGGCGCGGGTGCAGGTTTCGGTGCAGGGGCAGGCGCAGCTACAACCGGCTGTTTCTGCGTCGCAACCGGAGCGGGTGCGGGTTTCGGTGCAGGGGCAGGGGTCGCTACAACCGGCTGCTTCTGCGTCACAACCGGAGCGGGTGCGGGTTTCGGCGCTGGAGCAGGTTCAGCTACAACAGGCTGCTTCTGGGCAATCGGGGAAACTGTTGTTCCGGCAGGCTGAGCAGGAGCAAGAATCTGAGGCTTGGGAGTCGGTAGAGACTTCACGACAGGCTCTGCAGGTGCTGCAATTTCCTCAGGAACGGGGGGGAGAGGAGCAGGGGGCATTGTTGCAGGGGGCGGTGTCGGGCGTTGCTGTTGACGCAGAATCGGCTTCGGGGCAGGTTTTGGTGCGGGAGTTGCCACAGGTTGATAACGCGTAATAATTCTGGCGTGTCCGTCTACCTGGTCGGGACGTATTTCTGAGGCCATCTGTTCCGTTTGAGAACAGGATACTAACGCTGCCGCGGTCAGTCCAAGGAGGATTTCTTTTTTCATAAGTTCTTTATCGTAAGTGTTATTTATTGGTAATCAAGGCGTAGAACGAAGCGCAGCAAAAGAAACAATATACGGCGGTGAGAATGGACATCATCACGTAGACAGAGTCTTTTTTGCCTTTAGGTTTTTCCCGGACTCCGGCTTTCATGGAGCGGATACCGACGAAGGCTGCTGCAATCCAGAGCAAAGTGTAAATATATTGATAAACTGTTGTATTGAAGTAATTGATAGCCTCAGTCCCGGCATTGAGGAGACTGTAAATTGCCATCTGCGGGACGATGGTAAGGATGGCGAATTCCGGGCGCAGGCTCCCCGTACTGTACAGGCGAAGCCACACCAACACCCAAACGAGCAGCGCCAACGCACCGGCGACTATCAGCGACCAGTATCCATGAAAGAATCCCGGCAGATTGTTGAGCAGGAATACTGCCGGAAGGATGCTGCAGATGTATGTGAAGCGGTTTCGCATGGCGCGAGCATCATATCAACCAACCCAATTCCAGGTTATCGGCACTTCAATGTCCGGGTGCAAACTTCGCATGGCCGGGCTTCCCAGTACGCATTCTTCCAACGCTTTGGCGTGTGGGGTATCAGCCGGAAGCGGTATGGTGATTTCCGTCTCGATGCGAGCTATGCGACGAGGATTAGCGCTCATCACTTTGCCGACGGTCAGCTTGGCTCCCGACAAATCAAGCCCGTTGTCTTCTGCGTAAATCCCCATAATGGTGGCCATGCAGGCTGCCATGGCAGAACACATCAAATCTGTCGGTGAGAACGATTCGCCCTTGCCGCGATTGTCCACAGGAGCATCGCTGCACACCGTTGCTCCGGACGGCTCATGCTGCAATTCACAATGCAGCCCACCTTGATATGTTACATGACACTTTACCATGTGAGCATCCTATCGCGACCACGCTCATGCGTCAAGAAAGAATCCCGCCACAATCCTGAATTCCCATCAATTCTACGCAGGGAATCCAAATTTCACCGGCATTCGGCACTTTGTTACAACTGCGCATAATATACGTAATGCCGAATTATTGCACCTGAGAAAGAGAATATCGTCACGCATCCCGTCAGTGCGATAGTTTCAACTTGAAATCACAGGAGAAGCTGGTAGAATGATTGTCGCTTATGAGTATGGTACGCGCGGAGCATTTGCACAAGGTCTTTGGTCGATTCACGGCGGTAAAGGACGCGACGTTTACGGTAGAAAAAGGAGAAATCGTGGGATTTCTGGGGCCGAACGGTGCCGGTAAGACCACGACGATGAAGATGCTGACGGGCTATCTGCCGCCGACAGCCGGCACCGGCAGCATAGCCGGGTATGATATCATCGACAATCCCCTGGAAGCCCGCAGACATCTGGGCTACATGCCGGAAAACGTGCCCCTGTACGAAGACATGCGCGTATACGAGTATCTGGAATACCGAGCCCGACTCAAGGGGCTGTACGGCTCTTCCGTGCGTCAACAGATTGGCTGGGCCATTGACCGCTGTGGGCTTGAGCCGAAGAGAAAAAACCTTATCCGTACATTATCAAAAGGTTATCGTCAACGCACAGGGTTGGCAGATGCTCTACTGGGTAATCCGGATTTGCTGATATTGGATGAGCCGACAAACGGGCTCGATCCCAACCAGATTCGCCAGATACGCGAATTGATTCGCTCTCTGGCCGAGGAACATACGGTTATCCTTTCCACCCACATCCTGAGCGAAGTGGAAATGATATGTAACAAGGTTATCATCATAGACCAGGGCGTCATCAAGGCAGATGATACTCCGGCAAACCTGACAAGAGGGCTGCGCGCCGCAGGTCGTGTGTCTATTGAATACAAGGGCGAGTTGGCACCTGTTGTGCAGGCGCTGGAGGCCTTTGCCCCGGTGAAGAAAGTCATCGTGGAAGAGCCCCTGCCCGGCGGCTGGAATCGACTCATTGTACGCGCAGAACCGGGCACTGACACCCGAGAGAAAGCGGCGGCCATTATTGCCGCGCACGGCTACCCCATGCGCCATATTTACCGTCACATTCCCAGTCTGGAGGATGTGTTTGTAGAAATGACCCGCCGCGACTGAGAATTTTTAACCACTTCCAACCTGACATGGCAACTGATTCAGAAACGATTAAACGGCGAAAGAGCTGGTTTTACACACTATACACCATTTTCAGTCATGAGCTGAGGACTTTTCTCGGCACCCCGTTCGGCTGGGTCCTGCTGGCCTGCACCATGGGACTGCAAGGCTTCTGGCTGCAAACCGTGTTACAGACCATGAGTAAGGCCAGCGGTGAGGGCGTGATGTATTACATGCTCAACAACGTGAACTTCTGGTTCTATTTTATCTTCATCTTCCCGCTCATCACCATGCGCTCCATGGCGGAGGAAGAACGACTGGGTACGCTGGAAGGGCTTCTCACAGCTCCTGTCACCACCACCCAAATTGTTCTGGGTAAGTATTTTGCCATTCTGCTCTTCTACATTGTGCTGTGGCTGCCCATGATGCTCTACCCCTGGATGAGCGATTTGGGTAATGTGTACACCAGCCTGCGCTATGATATTGACCCTGTGGGCAATATTGATTACCGCCTGGCAGACTGGATTGGGCCGTATCTGATTCTGGGGCTCTCCGGCATGTTCTTCATTGCTCTGGGGATTCTCTGTTCCTCGCTGACTCGCAGCCAGATTATCGCCGGCATTCTCTGCACCTGTCTCATGATTATGTATTACTTCATGGGGCGTGTGACAGAACTCTGGGGCGAGTTCCCGGCGGCACCCATCTTCCACTATATTTCCTGCACGGAGCAAATCAGCGCATTTTCCCGCGGGTTGATAGATTCCCGGCCTGCGGTGCTCTACGTCACGCTGACCATCCTCACGCTCGGGCTTACGAAACGCATCGTTGATTACCGACGTTGGCACCGCTGATTCTCTTTACCATCTCAACTTTTTTCTTTCTTCCCATTATGAGTAAACAAGGATATACCGGGCATCCGGATGCCCGCAAGGCCAAGAATAATCCCCTGGCCTGGATTAATCTGATACTGCTCTCCGTCATCGTTATCGGGGCTAATTATATCGGCTGCCACGAATATGCACGTTACGATTTGACGGAGGAACAGCGCTATACCATCTCGGAGCGAACGATCAACGTACTGTCCAGCGAGCGTGTTCAGAAGCGGGAGACTCCGGTTCACATCATCTTTGCTTTCAAGCGTAATACCACCAACTACGCTCGCATGCGCTCCCTGTTGGAAGAATATGAGCGCTACGGTAAGGGTAAGATAACCGTGGAGTATTTCGACCCCATTCGCCAACCGAACCGCGCGCGCGAAATTGCGCAGATTTACGGCGTGGAGTTCAATCAGAACCTTTGCGTGATAGATGCTCGCAAGGACAAAACGCAAGCTCTCAAAACCTTCGAATCCGACCAGAGCGATCGCAAACACGTGCGCATTCGCCCGGGTACTTCGTTCATCAAATACGAAACGTTGCCGGATGAGAGCCGCCGCGCCGTGGCGCTGATGATGGATGAGGTCGTCTGTTCGGCCATCACGGAAGCCGTAGAGGGTGAAATGAGAAGAATGTACGTTGCAGAGGGTAAGGGCGGTGTTTCACGCGATAATCAGGACTTGCTGGAATCCATCGGTCGCATGGCCACGGCCCTCAATATCCAGCTGTCCTGGGTCAACCTGGCAGATGTTGAGAAGCTGCCGGACGATGCAGAGGGGCTCTTTGTAATTTCTCCCAACACGGATTTCACGGAGGCAGAAATGAACGTTGTTCGCGAGTTCTGGGAACGCGAGGGGCGCAATGCCTTTATGGTGGCGTTGAATCCGGATTCCCCCAAACTTCCGCGCTTCTACCGATTCCTGCGTGAACAGGGCATCCGTCCCAACTCTGACCGTGTTCTGCTCCGCGACCGCAATCGGGCATACTATGACATCTCTGCTGTATTCCCGAAGAGCCTGGATTGCACCCGCAGCTTCTGGAACGGATCGACGCATGTGGACGGGCAATGCATGTCTCTCTCTCTGGAGCATGCAGACGAAAATGCAGCATCTTTACGCAGACTCTCCTTGTATCCCCTGCTCCTTTCTTCAGCTGAATATTATGGTGAGACCCGGCAGGATCTCAAGCCGCAGTTCACACCGAGCGAGGACAAGGAAGGCCCTCTCTGTCTGATTGCCGCCGTCACTCGCGGTAATGTCAAGGATCCGAACAATCTTTCCACCATGGTCGTGATGGGCAACGTGACGATGCTTTCCCGTGAGAACGCAAGAACCGAGCAGCGTGATTATATGCTCACCCTCTGGTCGTGGATGTGCAATCGCTCTGAATACTCCGGCAAGAGTGCCAATCAGGATTTGACGATGAAGATCGACCTGCACCGTCACTCCCGACATGCGCTGGAGTATCTGACTCTGGTATTCATGCCGCTGAGCGCTCTGCTCATTGCTCTGTTTATCTGGAACACGAGACGCCACTGAGAAACCGGCTTCATTCCATGAGAATCATTTACACCATAGCGCTTGCCCTGCTGGCCGCTGTCGTCACGGTTCTGGCTGTATTTCAGGCTGTAGACGGCAATCTGTCCCGCATTACCGGTATCTACCGATTCCGAGCCGGGATGCCGCTTTTCTCCGGCGAAAACACGAAGAAGCTTCACGATGTCTGCTGGATGCGCATTTCGGATTTGCACGACAAGATTGAGTGTGAACGCGATGCGATGGGCGTTTGGTGGATTCGGCAGCCCTTTGTTGACCGCATGGCACCGGAGGCCGTTCAGGCTATTCTTAATTTTACAGCAAACGCCAAAGTGGTGAGCAGTCTGGAGCGTAATGAGGAAACAAAAAAATATATGCGGGAATATGGTGTTGAGACATCCCCCATCCATGTCACGCTCAAAGTTCCGCAGGGAGAAAAGGATGACTACACCACGGTTGCCCGCTACACTATGGGTAACACCTCCCCCTGGCTGGCAGAGGTGGAGGATAGTGAAGCATTGCTTCCCACGACTTATCTGCGCACCAATTTTTATGGTCGTGATAAACGAGTTCATGTGGTCAGCGGTAATATTCTGAACCATTTCAAGAATGGTTTAATGTCACTGAGAGACCCTCGTCCCCTGCTCTTTGACCAGGAACAACTTCAAGAAATAACAATCATCTGCGGGGAACAAACGCTGCGACTGCAACGCACGGAAACGGAGAGTTGGAGTATTCTGTCTCCTGTCATTACTGCGGCGGACACGGAAAAAGTCAATCAGCTGGTACAGGGGTTGAGTAATCTGACGGCCATTCGGGTGGAAGACCCTGAATCTATTGATTTGCCGGATACCCCCCAACTGCGTATCTGCTTATCGGTGCATGGCTATGATAAGCCCATGGAACTGACGCTCTATCCTGCATTCCGAAAAGACGCCGGAGATCAGATGCTCTGTTACGCCACGGTAAATGACCGCCGTGCCGTATTTACCCTTCAGGCTGATCGTAGGGTATTACGCAAAGGCAGCTATTCCAATCTGGTAAACGCCATTTGTGATTTGCCGGTTCTGCCGGACAAGGCGTTGGCACAGGTGCGTCTGCAGAACAGCACCACCTATACCAACGAATTACCCGTTTCGCTTGAGCAGCTCCGCTCACTGAAGTTTGCAGACGTAGATGCCGCGGATGTGTCCCGCGTTGTCTTGCGTACGTCGAATGCAGTTAACGGCTCCATTCGCCTGATGATGGTACCGGGGGATAAGGACAGCCAGGTGGGCGATATGTGGTTGTACGCAGCTTCCGGTGAGCCGTTCCGAAAAGCCGATAGCGCCGCGGTGATGCGATTCTTGAACGGCTTGAGCGAAATTCCGGTGCAGGAAGTTGTGGCAGACGCTGCGCCGGGCGAGGATATGGGGCCGCTCAAGCACCTGTATGGTCTTAACGAACCACGCTACATCATCTACGTGTTGCCCAGACCTTGCGTGGTGAGAGCAACCCTTTTCGGCCATGACTTACCGCTGGTTAAAGACCGTTCACCCCGCGTATTCCTCATCAGGCGTCATCCGGATCCCGCTACCGGACGCATGTCATGGTTTGGTATGGAGGAGGGCGCTAACTCCATCTGCCGACTCAGCACCAAATTTACCCGTCTGCTGGCTCTCCGCCCGGAAAAATGGAAGGAAAAACAAGTGCTTTCCTTCCCGATTTCAGCCGTTCGCAAGCTGACCCTCGGCTTCCAGCAAGCGCCGCTGGAACTGGATTTCGATTATATTGATGAGTCATGGAAAGGAAGCATCAATGGTGAAGATGTTACCCCGCGGGTCAACCCGCACCGCGCTACGCATTATATCAGAAACCTGCTGAAGCTCAAAGCAAATCAATGGCTTGAATACAATGACACTGACGCTCAGGCGGCTCTCCAAAACCCGGTTTTCTCCGTTAAGCTGGAACTGGAGATAACGGATTATTCCGATGCAGAATCCAGCATCGTTGAGCAACAGAATGAATCTGCCGCCGGAACGCCGGAAGATATGCTGTCGGAAACGGATGAGTTTGACCAACATCTGCGAGAACTCGCCCTTGCTGAAAGAAAAACGCACAAGGAAACCCGGACTCTGGAAATTTCTCCGGCTCAAGGGGACAGCGATAAACCTTTCTTCTATGGTCGCATTGCGGAAACCGGTGAACTCTTCATCCTGAGCTTTGATGATGCTCAGGGGCTCGCCGGCGATATTATCGACATGTAATCTTCTTTTTCATTTATCTATGTGGCAATGGCATAAAACAGCATCGGCTGAACACGAAGAACTCTGGCAACAACGCCTGAGCGCCTATCCCGGAACCGTCATTTCTGCCGGATTTCAGGCAGAACGCATCGCCATCGATGTCTACACGGAGACGGCTGAGGAAGCACTGGTCCTTCAGGCTTGCTATGGCGGCAATGCCTGTGCATTACCTGATACGGATTGGGTTGCAGCGACGGCTCCCGAAAACACTCCTCCCCTCATTATTCGGGACAGAATCGTCATTTCTGCCTCTTCTGATCCGAAAGTGCTTGAGGATTTAAAAGCACGATACAAAGGGAGAATCATCCTTACCTTCCCGGCAGAACAAGCATTCGGCACCGGGAATCACGCCACGACCTCTACCTGTCTCCGCATGCTGTGTGACCATGTGCGGCATCTGAAAGCATCATGGACACTTACTGATATCGGCTGCGGGACAGGGGTGTTGGCGCTTGCCGGCCTCAAACTGGGGGCCTCTCGTGCCATCAGCTTTGATTTTGACCCCAAAGCGGTTGAAGTAGCACAGCGGAACATCAAACGCAATGGAGGTGCAGACAATCTCAGTCTCTTTCAGGCAGATGTGTTTGAATGGAGCCCGGCTGAGGGCGAGCAGTCCGATGTTGTACTGGCCAATCTCTTCTCTGCCGTGCTTCAGAAAGCGTTTCCCCGACTCAAAGCAGCCATGAAGCCGGATGGCATTCTCATCATATCCGGCATCCTCAATACACAAGCCGATGAAACGATACGAGCAGCGGAGGCTGAGGGCTTGCAGCTGCTGAAAAAGGTCTCCCGTGGTAAGTGGACGACTGCAAAGTTGAAAATTGCATGAATATCCTCGCAATAGAGACTTCACTTCCGCATGCATCCCTTTGCCTGTACAGGGACGGACATATCGTATTCCAAACGGAATGGACGACTGAGCGCAATCATGATGAATGGCTTTTCCCGGCCTTGCAAAAGGCGATGGATATGCTGCATGATTCCGCCCTGAATATCATTCTTGTGGGAGCCGGCCCGGGGAGCTACGGAGGGGTGCGTGTGGCTCTCGCAGCAGCCGTGGGTATCGCGCAGGTCACGGGAGCGGCTGTTGCGGCGCTGTGTTCCTGGGCTCAGCTGGCGGAAGAAGGTGCGGTAGTTGTATCCGACGCCCGCCGAGGCGGTTGGACGATGCGACGGGAAAACGGCGATATCGATGTCGTCTCTGCTGAATACCTTAAACAGCAGCAGGAAGAAGGTGTCAGAATCCTGACCATAGAAGCACCTGGGGTGATGCAGGCAAAAGGAATAAGACCGGATGCAGAAGGCTTGCAACCAACAGCCGAAGGCCTGGTGCAGACGTGGCTGGATATGTCCTCCGATGCTCAAACCGCAGCGTTGAATGCTCCTGCTGAGCCTATTTACGTCCGCCCGCCCCATATTACAAAAGCAGTCCACAAACCGTGGGAGATTCGCCGCTGACATGTCAACTTCATCCTCCATTATACATACTTGCCAGCGTTGTGGAGCCTGCTGCCGCTGGGAGGGAGATGTCTGCCTGACAGATGCAGATATTACAGCCATTGCCGAGTTTCTGGGCATGACAGAGGAAGATTTCATCAATTCGCTCTGTCACTTGCAGCGCAACAGACGCGGGCTCTCTCTCATTGATGCGGCAGATGGGGCTTGTATCATGCTGCAACCCGACAACACATGCAAAATACAGCCGGTCAAGCCGCAACAGTGCAAGGATTTCCCTCATCGCTGGAATTTTCCGGGATGGGAGCAGCGCTGCCCCGGTGCCGGTAAAGAGCCAGCATCATCATGATTTTCAGAGAATTCAGAGCTAAGACGGTTGTGGCATGGCTGCATCTCTGGCGGCGCAGGCTACTGCGCTGGCGCAGCAGTCTCGCCGGGGCGCTCTTTCGCATTTCACCACGGAATCTGATTCTCCGTGGTGAATCCCGTCGTGCGCATGCCGGCACCATCGTGGATCTCTTTGCCTCTATCATGGTGCAGGTGGAAGGGCTGGATGAAGACAAGATGGAGAGTGCTCTCGACATTCTGCGCCATGACTTCCCCAATGTGGAGCACATCTGGCTTGCGGAACGCTTCCAAGTGGCCTACGAAGCCCGGTATCCGCTGGAGGTGACGCTGAGCATGGCTTCCTCCAATCGTTCAGAGGCCGAACGCATCGCCCTGGCTCTGGAGATATACACGTTATTGCACCGACTTGGCAGCGACGTGATGAACTCGAATCTATTCCGAGACATTACGGTAGGACTGTATCTTCCCGGGATGAGCAGAGTGATAGAAACGCTGATGGTCACACCCGGCATGGAGGCACAGCGCCCCATGGAAAGCCTGACGTTCTCCTCTGCGCTGAAAGAGAACTGCGTTATGCTGCCGACGGAAGACAGAGGCGTTCAGTTCCGCGTTATCCGCTGCGTTCATCTTCTGCTGGTCGTCAACGATGGAGAAGAACCGATTACCGTAAGGGGGCAGCAATTACGCAAGAATGAAGTACTGCCTCTTTCTGCTGCTCATATGGTGGAGCTTCGCCATCATTACTTCTCGTATAACAGTATTCTGCTCTTACTTCAATGTCGATATACCGGTGCCAAAATCGTCAACTACATTCATCTGGAGGGTGACCGGCTGGCCGTCACTCGCCAACGCCCCATCAACAGCATTGCCCGCATCAAGTTCGGTATCCATGTTGAAATCGAGATTCTGAGACAGAACGCCATGTTCTGCCTGGACGGGAAATTGATGCTCAATGGAGATTCTGTCACGACATCCTATTATACCCCATTTACCGTCAAAGGTCTTGGTCCCTACACCTTCGCCGATATTTCCGACACGGATACGACCGGCCACAGCTTCCAGCTTGACCCGGGGATTCGCCGCATAACAGTCACCAACCTGCCCTATATGAACAGACCCGGGGTACTGATGCTGACCCCCTGGTTGGCTCCCGGTGTTGTATTCGAGGTTCAGTTCGATAAATCCACCCACGCGGGAACACTCCGCGTTCTGGAGGGAAACGGCAGTTCCCTCAAAATTAATGATATACCGGTTAAGGGTGAAACAGAGCTTCGGGACGGCGACCTCATCGGCTTGAGCGCTTCCCAGTACTTGCGTTGTCGCTTCTCCGCCGGAGTTCTGGAAGAGGAATCTTCCGTCATTACCTCGCTGCGTGTGCGCGGGCTCACGCGCGATTTCGTACGCTCCGGTCGAGTGGTGGACAACATCGTCTTCTCGCTCAAGCGGGGAGAAATGGCCTGCATTCTGGGTCCCAGCGGTTCCGGAAAAAGCACCCTGCTCTCTATGCTGGCCGGGCATCTGGAGCCATCATTCGGTTCCATCCGCTACAATGGGGAACGTCTTACATCCGATTCCGAAAATCTGCGTCGCCATATTGCCTTCATACCACGGGAGGATATCCTCGATGAAGCCATGACTGTTGGGGAGCATGTCTATCAGGCCTCCATCGCCAGAAGACCACGTCTGTCCCACACCGAAAGAAAACGCAGAGTGTTATCAGTTCTGGGATTTGTGGGTATCGGGCATTTGTCCAACCGAACCGTGGGCAGAGCCGGGGAGAGAACCATTTCTGACGGTGAGCGAACACGGCTGAATCTGGGGCTTGACCTCACCGGCACCGCAGAGGTATTCCTGATAGATGAACCCATCAGCGGCCTGTCTTCTCGTGATTCCGAGCGGGTAATTGACACGCTGGAAGAAATGTCGCACGGTCGCATCATTCTCTGCACCCTCCACCGTCCGGCACAGACTCTGCTCAATCGATTCGACAAGGTCATGGTGCTTGACAGTCACGGCAAAATGGCTTTCTGGGGTACTCCCGGTGAGATGACAAGATATTTCCGGGAAGCCGCAAAAGACCTTAAACTCAAAGTACCTGCGGAGGCCATAGCCGCCGGTGGTGCCGACTATGTTTTTGAAGTGCTTGAGGCACCATTCCGTCGCATTGGCTCCACCCGTGCTTCCGATTCTTCCCTCTGGCAATCGCGCTTTGAAAAATCTCCGGCCTATGCTGCTGAGACTGAAAATAACAAACAGCGAGCCAGTGAAAAAAGAAGTATTCCCCGCTTACCCAAGAGAACACCTCTTGAACTGTGGAGACTCTTCCGACTCTGGATGTTGCGCACATTCCTGTCACGTGTGCGCAGCCGTATGGGATTGTATGCAGTCCTGCTGGAAGGCCCCGTACTGGCGTTACTCATTGCCGGCACGCTGAGAGCCGCCAGTGAATCAACATATACGTTTTATAAGGCGTTGCACATCAATGAATACCTATTTCTTTCGCTGGTGCTTGCCATGTTCTTTGGGCTGACCGATGCAGCCTGTGAAATCCTGCGGGACAGGCCCATTCTGCGAAGAGAGAGTAATTATCGCCTCTTCATTCCGGGCTATCTGTTATCCAAGGTGCTGGTGCTGACAGGCATAGCCGGGCTACAGTGCGCGCTCTATCTCATTGTCGGGAATCTGATTCTGGGAATTTACGGCATGTTCTGGAATCATTTTCTGGTCATGCTGCTGACTTCGTTCGTGGGTATTGCTCTTTCTCTCATGGTCTCAGCTTTCGTTCGCTCTGACCGCACAGCACTCAATATCGTTCCCCTGCTCCTCGTGCCGCAGATTCTTTTGGCCGGAGCTATGGTGCGCTTTGAGGAAATGAACGAATTCAGCCCCGAAATACCTGATGGTATCATCCCGGAAGTTGTCGACTTCCGACTTTCCAACCTGAGACACCGCGTCGCCTATCAGGATGAATTAACCCACGAAATCACCAGCAAATCCGTACCTCTCATCGCTGAGTTCTGCCCGCTTCGGTATGCTTTCGAAATGATGTTTGTTATTCAGACATCAGAGAACCTATGGGATAAGGCCAATGATGAGGTCAATAGCAAACGTGAGCTTTACAAACAATCCGGCAGTACGGAGCAACTTCGCTACATCCAACGCGCAGCCCTGGCGTTCAACGGGAGTGCTGCGTCCGTACGCGAAGCCAGAGAATTATTGAGACGTGTACGAAAAGCTGCCAGAATTGAAGATGAAAAATATCTGGAATCCATCTTCACCACGTTGGACAACAGAGCCATACACGACAACGACCAGCCCGCAGAGTTCTACTTTTCCAATCGTAAGTTAGTCTCTATCCGTGAAGGTGTCAATACGGCCCGCAAGGATGTGCGCCAATCCGAACAGCGTGGCTTCTTCCTTGCTCCCCGTCAGGCCCCGCCTTTCTCCACCATTGATCAGGAGACGGATGAGAATTCCGTTTCCACCGTGAAGAGAAATGCCGTCTACCTCTTCATCATGGGGCTTGTTCCCATCCTGCTGGCGGGCGCACGACTCCGCCGAATCTGTCGGGGAGAATAAAAGAGCTTAACAGTTTGTTACCAGTTAGTCAACCTGTCAGCCCGGGCTTCATATGATGCAGCACCTCAGCGAATGAGAGAGGCTGCATATTCTCGCGCCCAGGCATCAGCCGCGAGGATGATATCCAGCTGTCCGTGGTAATCCTCCGGGGTGGCGGCGGCGAGAGTTTTCTCCACGGTCTGCCAGATACCGGGGAAGCTGAGTCGTCCTTCCACGAATGCCTGCACAGCCACTTCGTTGGCGGCGTTGTACATGGCAGGCATCGTGCCGCCGATGATTCCGGCATGGCGTGCCAGATTCAGCGCAGGGAAATCATCCCAACGCGGGGCTTCGAAACGCAGGGCGGCAATCTCTGCCAGATTGAGATGCGGCAGAGAATTATCAATACGCTCCGGCCAGGTGACGGCATACTGAATGGGGAAACACATATCGCTGGAGCTGAGCTGCGCCAGAATGGAGCCGTCGCGATACTCCACCAGAGAATGCACAATACTCTGCGGATGCACGATGACATCCACCCGCTCCATGGGAATATCGAAAAGCCAGCGCGCTTCAATCATTTCCAGCCCTTTGTTGAAGAGGGTGGCAGAATCAATGGTAATCTTGCGCCCCATCTTCCAGGTGGGATGCTTGAGCGCCTGCTCCAGCGTGACGTTTGCCAGCTGTTCGCGGGGAGTGGTGCGGAACGGGCCGCCGCTGGCGGTGAGGATGAGGCGGCTCACCTGCTCTGCACCGCCGTGGTTGCCCTGCAGGCATTGGTAGATGGCATTGTGCTCGCTATCCACAGGCAGCACATTGATTCCCTTCTCCGCTGCGCGCGTCATGACCACCTCACCGGCCATCACCAGAATCTCCTTGGAGGCAATCGCCAGGTCCTTCCCGGCCTCAATGGCACAGAGCGTGGGTTGCAGCCCGGCAGTGCCGATGATGGATACCAGCACCATGTCGGCGTCCTCCAGCGCGGCCAGCTTACACAGCCCCTCCAGTCCGGCACAAATCTTCACATCTGCCGGGAGAAGCGCGCGCAGCTCTGCGACCTTGGATTCATCGAAGATGCACACATGGCGCACGCCGAATTCACGTGCCTGCTCGGCCAGCTTGCCGACACTGCTGTGGGCCGCAAGCGCCACCACCTCCATACGCTCCGGGATATCGCGCGCCACTTTGAGTGCGCTGGTGCCGATACTGCCGGTGGAGCCAAGGATGACAACGCGTTTTCTCTTCATACGCCGTCTATTCTACGGCAAATCCGCTGAAAGTCAATCTTTCATTCTTATGGAGGGTTACCTGCGCATATAAAAATCCCCCTTTCCCGGCAGCGCAGAAAAGGGGGTGTAAACACATTGTGACGATGCCGTCCCGTCACCGACGGCGGCGGCGGCGCATGGCCAGCCCGGTCAGCGCCAGCAGACTGAGCGTCGTCGTAGCAGGTTCCGGCACAGCGTAAATGTAAAGCATATTGTTTGACACCTCTACACCGGTATCAGCTGCCACGGTGGCAGAGGATACCCACAAATCCGTAATATCCGTCCCGGATACACTGAGCAGCTTACGCTGATCAATGGTAAAATTACCCAGACTATCCTCATAATGGAACTGCCCGGAGCCGGATATCTGGATGGCCACATAACGGCATCCGTTCTGTTGTGCAGCAGATATAATATCCGAACTCGCCAGTTGGATGGTGAGACCGTCGCCATAGACATCCAGATTATGCAGCTGATTCGCATAGACATGGTAAATACCCTTATCTGCCGTCTTATAGACATCGCCGCCGGAAACGGTCAACTCCACCGTAGTGGAAATCCCGGTGTTGATGCGTTCGCTTGTCTGCACAGGACGCACGTCAGCGAATTCCTGAAGAGAGGCGCTAACGGCGGCTCTCGGTTGCACGGCAACACCGGCATCACCGAAGACAATGGAGTTCTGATCCACCAGAACGCTTTCATTGATATCCAATGAAACATTCTTTTCCAGTTCGACCAAAGAGGAAAGCATATCCGCGTGATGCAGCGAATGAGTGCCTTCTGCCGAATGTGCCGTGAGGTGAACCTGATTTGCCACACTTTGCTGTACCTCCGAACCGCCTATACGGGCAGCGGTGCCGGAGAGCTCGGTGTGGATGCTATTCATTGTACCGATAGACGCATCGCGGTTGCTGACGGAAAGCTGAATCGCCTCCGCCCCATAATCAATGGAACGAAGAGCTGCTTCCCCGGAGCCCAGAGAGGTCTTTTCCACACCGCCCAGCAACAACGCACCGTCATTCTTCACCGTCAGATTGTTGATATACTGAGACTGTGCGGCTTCCACCACCTGCATGGCTGCATCCGTGCCGTCAATCGTGGCATTCATGGCGGCATCTTTCGTTTTGCTCTGCAGAATCTGCAACACCGTCTGTTCTTTCACCGTCAACTCACCACTCATCTGGTTATGGTCCTTAATGGCCACATAGCCCATGAAATCAGAGCCGAATTTTTCCTGTTCATTCGCCCCGGGGCTGATTTGCTCGTTGGTGAACGTCAGGTTAACATTGTGCCCCAGGAAATCACCCAGCAGCTGGATGATATGACTGGAGTTGAAATGATTGAAGTGCTCATGTGCCTCGCCGGACTCATCAATATGAGCGTGGTCGGCATGATCGGAGGTGATGTAGGGGTCCGGCGTATAATTGTGGGCATTCACCGTCACAGCGGCACCGTAGGTCAATTCCACCTGCGTATCGGTATACCAGTCGGTATGAGCGGTCAGCGTAGCACCGTCCTGCAGCTTCACCCATGCTTCGTTATCAGCCAGCACACCGGGCTGAATCGTTTCCCATGCATCATGCTTCTGTCCGTTGCTGTCAAACAGATGCGTATCCATGGAGAGGATGCCCCCCTTGCCCACGGTCAGAGCATACACGGTGGCAAAGTCATTCACCTCACCCACAAAGAGACGCTGACCGGCACCGGCTCTGATGGTACTGACCATCAGAGATTTGTCCACGATGAACGTACCACCCTGCACATAGAGCTCATCCAGCCACGCATTGTACACGCTCTGGGTGGTGTTGCCTTCCTTGCGGATGTTAAGGTCACCGAACGTGCCGCAACCGTAATGGTGACAGGTTTCACCCACCAGCGGAATATCCCCGCGATGCTCCGTTCCGTAATCAGTCGTGCGCTGAAACTCACCATAGCCCAGCACCCCATCGTAATCGCCATTATCCAGGCCTTTGATAACAAGGGTAATATGCTTTTCTTCACTCATATTGACCACGGAAGAATTGATGGCTCCATCTGCCATGCGCACCGTTCCCGTACCGTTGAGTGAATTGATGAGCGCTTCCTGTGTCAGAGAATACGTTGCACCCTCAATGGCATCCAGAGCCAGCACCGTGCGTTCCGTACCCTTATTGACGGAGAGGTCGATATCCGTATTGAGCCAGTCGGCGCCTGTGTCCGACTTTTCGGTCGTCATGATTTCGAGCTGAACCTTACCGCCATCCGTATCAGCGGCCGCTCCCCACAGATTACCGTCCATACGAACCGCGCCGTAGAAGCGGCTGGGATCCAGTACCTTGAACACAGCGTATGTATAAGCCGGACGCTCTCCCCCTTCCAGCGTTATCATGTCGTCCCCGGAAGTCGGAGCAGAGATACCGTACAGCGTCACCACGGTATCGGATTCACCCGTCAGAGAGGTGAGAACCATCTTCCTGTCATGAGCATTGGCGATGCGGGCATCAATCTCCAAGTCGTACTCGGGATTGTCGGGGTCAACATAGGTATTGACTTCCACCGGGTTTAACACCGTGGATGTCATCATTCCTTCGCCCTCATAGGCACCGGCAAAGGCATCCAGCTCATCCTGAGTGAAAGAGTCCGTGAAATCCCCTTGCAGCGTAGCACCGTTGGTAATGGTAATCTTGCCTGTACCCAATGCGTTCTGATGCTGCATAACGATAGCGCCGCCGCTCAGTTCCGATCCGCCGGAGAAGCTGTTATCCGTGGCAATCACCGCCACGCCTGAGCCCATCTTCAGCAGTGCCGTTTTCCATGCGCCATCAAATCCGTGCTGCTGTAGTACGGATGACTCGGCATCCACGATGTGTCCGTCACCGAAGAAATAATAATTGGTTCCGTCCTCCATCGGCTTGCCGGACTGTACATATTCAGAGTTGATGATGATGGAAACGGGAGCCACGTTACCCACAATCTGCACCTTCTGGAAGCCTTCCGCATACTCGCCGCGATCATCCACGGCAAAGCCGCTTTCACCCGCAGCCACCGTGGTTCCCGGATGCAGCGGATTGCTCAGCACATCCACCGTCTGCGCGCTGAGCAGGCGGGCATCTTCCTCCCATTCCACGGGCTGATAAAGGTTGCCGAACAGCACCACCTGTCCATCCTCAAAGGCGGTGTTCTCTTTCCAGCGATAGTCATACTCATTGGCCGGCACATTGGCAGATGAGAACCAGGTGTAGGAGGGTTCCCGGGAACTCATGCCGGACCAGGTGCGGCGGGGATCGCCGGAGACCTGCATGACCAGATAATCGCGATTATCGCCGGATGCCTGAGCCCCGCTGAGAACACTGTCATCCAGCGTATCCAGTACGCCGAAATAGCCATATCCCAGAGAAATGAGGCGGTCGGAAAAGCCTGAAGAGTCCCCGCCGTCGACCACTATCTCATTGGCTGCCGCCAGATAATACGTCTTGTTTTCAAAATCCACCGTAGAGAAATCCACCCCGGAGAAATTGATGGTCACATTTGTCGGGTCATTCACCAGATTCAGATTTCCGTCCACATCCAGCAGCACATAGTTGCGGTCAGTGGAGGGCAGCACGTTGTTGACGCGGAAAGTCAACGCTGAACCAACCTTCAAGTCCACGTTGCCTTTCACCTCTGCGGCAACGGGGAGGTTGTTCTCACTTCCGTAGGAGTCTGATGTATACACCGTGAAGGTCTTGGATGATTCCACGGAGACGGTCTCGGAAGTAGCCACAACCCGATACGTCCCGCCGTCCATGGTTTCGAAGGAAGACGTCGTTCCCTCGCTGATGTTATTCCAGTTCACGGCACCGTCCGTCGAGTCGCTCGTTGCCCCCAGATGCAGGGTAGAACCACCCACGATATTGAGGTTACCCTGCAAATCCAGGCTGTTGAATCCCAGCGTACCGCCATACAACAGGATATCATTGAGCTTCGCCGTGTGGATGTACTGCGTCGCGCCGTTGCGTTTAATCAGGCTGATGGTGGGCAGCCCCATGCTGTACACCCCGGAGGCCTGACGATAGAATGCATCATCTGTCTTGAGGCTTCCGTCTTCGTTCGTAAGCGGAGCATCAAAACCATCCCCCCACATAACGTGGCCTTGCGACAATTCCGTATAGGATTGCTCATAGCCCAGCGCCCCGGAATAGACGTACTTAGCACTGTTATCATCCTCATACAGTCCCAGTCGCAGCACGGCATTGGAGTTGGCAACCGTGCGTACATGCCACACTTCCTCATTCTGTGCCAATGTTTCAAATGTTTTCGTCGCTTGGGATGTTCCGTCGGGCGTGAAAATCCACCCTTCTCCGCAGAAATCGGCAGAAAGGCCGCGCAGGTTGGTCGTGCCGCTCAGCACAAGGATGTTATTGTAGGTCTGGCGGGTGTTGGTTTCATCAATACCATACAGTGACTTCAACTCCTCCGAAGAAACGCTTTCGCGCGTCATATCCAGATGCGCCATCTGCAATTTATCACCGGTAAGCATCAACTGCACGGAACCGCCGGTACGCCCTGCTGTACTTTCTTTCACCAGGTTCGATTCCAGAGGGGAGGTATTCAGCGTGTTCTTCATGACAACCGTGCCGCTGAAATTGCTCTTGAGGGATTTATCCGATACATCATGTTCATTCATGACCACGGTGGTCACAAAGCTCTGGTCGGAATAATTGGTGTAGGTGGAGCAATACCCCGCCAGCACCAGCTCATCATCCTTGCTCGGCGTACCTTCCACATGCAGCGCTCCGCTGAGGGTAAGCTGCCGCCAGTGGCGCGGTACATTGGCGTGGTCGTCGTTGCCGGAGGAATGCTCATAGGCGGAAGTGCCGAAAGAAAGGGTAAAGCGTCCTGCCTTGCCAGGGTCATTATCCACCAGCACAATATCATTCTTCACCGAGGGGGAGCGATAGCCGGAGGCATGCTCATTGCTGTGAATGTAACACACCATCAATTCACCGCCACGCTTCGCAAGGCTATCCCATTCCTCGTTAATGCTGTCGTAGACATCGTAGTTCCATTCGTTGTCCGTATGGAAACGCAGCGTCCCCGTACCGGCCGCACCCACGGAGGCCAGATACAGCCCGCCCTGATTCACGTCAACCCCGCCGGTGAAAGTGTTGTTCGCTGCCAGAATCAACAACGCTTTTCCATCTTTCACAATTCGGGTAGGAGTGATAACATTGCCCGCGGCATCCATCACATCCGTGATGAAACTTTCCTTGTCCATGCCATCCAGCGCGTAGCCGAACTTCAGCTGAGCCTCAGAACCGCCGTACATTTCACCGAGAGCCTCATCGGCCGTCACATGGATAAGCCCCGGAGCAACACGGCCCGAAATATCGACTATGCGTCCCTCCTTTTCCACTTTCTCATCGGCATGGAAACTGTAGTCTCCAAAGGTAACCTTGTTGCCGTTGACGTAGACACCGGCAACGCCCCCTTCAACGGCCTGTTCATGCCAGCCGGTGTTATCGTCGGAACCGTCAGCACGCCAGACCTTACCCATCACCAGAGCGCGGTGCTGAGAATCACCGGGAGACGTTCCGTTTCTCTCACCGCTCCAGATAAAGCCTGTTGTCTCATCAATACACGGAGGCCAGTCGATATCCTTGACCAGATTACTGATGTAAACCACTCCATCCTCCAGGACAAGTTTACCGGTATAGCTGCCACCATCCGGCGTACGGATAGAGGCCGACTCATAACTGCCAAAATCAAAATCACCGGAGGAGAAATTAAAGAGAGCCACTTTATCCTGTCCATCTGCCAGATGCACCCCTCTCACCGTCAGGTAGGAGCCTATCGACAGATTCAGATGCTCCATCGTAAGGAAAGGAGCTGTACTGCTGCTCATGCCGGCATTGTTCAAATGGAACGTCCCGCCCAAGGTCCAGGAGACATCATTCCCCGTTCCGGTGACAAGGAATGGGGTGTCATTCATGATGAAATCAGCAAAAACGGTAGTGGTCGTGCCCCCCATCTGCCATTCTGCAGCCCCGTATAAGGTCAGATTCTGACTTGTCAGTTCGCCATTGCTGATGAAAGTACCTCCTCGCAGCGTAATGTTTTCCGCATTCAAGCTCCCGTCGAACTGCAGAGTCCCGCCATTCAGCGTCACAGTCTGAACATCCGCTTCACCGGAAAATATCTGCGTATTGGTGCCTATTTTAGTGATACTCATCATCCCGGCTTCCGGGGTAATGGGGGGAAGCCCGCCCTGATCGGTGCCCGATTTATTACCGCCGCGATAAAAAACACCATTACCCACGCGTCCGGCAAAAACATAGCGGCTATCATCCGCTGCACCTATCGTCAGCGTATGGCTACCGCCATCACCCACGAGTCCGGCATTGGCACTGTCACCGACAATACCGGCAATCTGAGCATCCCCCACTACCCCCAACACCAAATCTTTGGCCACCTTTTGCTCCGAGCCTGTCAGAATGGACTCCGTATCTGCCGTCGCGTTATTGAGGTTGAATACTACATTGCGCCAGCGAGTATCTCCCGCAATATTACCCACATTCATCTGCAGGACACCACCTCTCGGTGCGCGCAGTGCCAATTCTCCGCTGAACCAGGGTTCAGCGGTATTTTCTTTCGCAGTAAAGCTGATAACGCTGTTCCAGTCAGAGCTGGCATTGGTCACAAGCTTCAACGCCCCGGAGCCTTCCAGCTTTCCGCTCATCGTCATCCGCACCCATGTAGTTTCCGGCACGAAACGGGCAGCCTCCCCCTCCCCGGTCTGCACACGAATATTGCCGTCATACTCCAGAATGTGGTCAGCATTCGTATGACTCCAATAATTGGCGACATTGGACTTACCCTTGCGGAAATGCACCTGAGAGCCGGCATTCAGCACCAGATTACGAAGCTCCGCCTGATTGGTAACGGAAGTCCCTGACCAGCTGTAGCTGCCGGAATTGAAAGAAGCATTGCTCAAGCCTTCCAGCTCACCGTCTTCATGCCCGCTCTGCCCGGCAAAGGAATGAATCCACAATTTCTGACCGCTCTCCACAGTGGTGGTGGGCACTACTATTCCGGTAAGCGTCAGCACCACCTGATTGTTGACCGTACTCAGCTGCGCCTGATATTCCGATGTGCCGGAAGAGAGAGTCAAGGCGGTATTCGCATAATCTGCAGTGGCTCCACGGGAAAGGGAGGCCAGCACAATCGTGTCCCCGACAGACATCTCATCGTGCACTCCGCTCAGGGTAAAGGATTCCCCCAGGTGCAGATGAACCCCGTCCATGGTAAACAGAGGTTGACTATATGCAGTAGCCCCGACATCAGACAAATCCAGATTTTGGGAGAACGTCCAGCTTGCTCCCGTATCGGAGGCAAAGGTAATAGCCCCGGCAGACATATTGTGCAGGGTCAGGTCTACACCGCTGCCGACCCGACCCGAGCCCAGATTCCATGTCGTTCCTCCATACAAAGACGCACTGTTCAGCGTTACCGCCCCCTGGGTAGTCAGCGTTCCGCTCTGCAGAGTAAGAGAATCTGCGGAAAAATCGCCCTTGACGTTCAGCTCTCCCCCGGAGAGGCTGACCTCGCCTCCCACATTCACAATTTCGCTCACCTCCAGGCTTGCATCCGTCAGCGAAAGAGAGCCTGCCGTGAGCGTGCCGGTGATGGTATCGGATACGCCGCTGAACTGTGCCTGATTGGTCACGGTCACGTCAGATGCGGTTTCCAGCGTGCCGCCGGTGTGATTCAGGCTTCCGGTCTTGAGTACGCCGCCCACCGACATCTTGCCACCCTGAATATCTGCCGCGCCGCTTATCGTCGCTGTATTCGAGAACTGAAGCGTACCGTTTTGCACCTCCACGGAAGCAAGGGTGGCGGCATTTTCAAAAGTCTGCGTGTTACTTCCAATCTTATTGATACTCAACCCGCTGCTGAGAGAGCCTGTATAGGTGTAATTCTCGGCATCATCTGTACCCAGCGTCAGGGTGTGAGCCCCACTCACAGTTGCATAAGAGGAACCGGAATCGAGGCCCTTCACCGTTGCGTCGGCGCTGAGCGTGAGCGTCTGGGATGCGGGAGCCGCCCCGCTTGTGTCTACAGGACTGCTACTCAGAGTCGCGTTTCGTTCAAAATTGAATACGGTATTCTGCCATTGCTCACCGTTTATTCGGACAGCTACCCCGCCTCCGTTGGCGGTCATCTTCACTGTTCCACTGAACCAATCTGAGGTATCTGTACTCTGAAAATTAAAGGTTGTCGTGTCACTTGTATTCAGCCCCTGCAACAGAACCACCCCCTCACCGGTGAGTTTGCCGAGATTATAAGTACCGGCTGTTGTCGTATAAGTGCCGATGATGGCATAATCATCATCTGTATCATCACTCGTCACTATGTCTATCGTACCATTGTAGGTATTATTCTCACCTCCAAGGTAAAGACTACGCCCCTCGCCCAGCACGATGCGGCTGATCGAATCGGATATACCATCCGAGCTGGTGGCATAATACGTGTTTCCCGAATATTTGGAAAAGCGCAGAGTCGAAGCGCCCCACCAGTAGCTGGCAGAAGTACCATTGGTGCTGGAAGATGTCTGCCATGTTGCTCCGTTAAAAGAGCCATATTCATACCATGTATAGCTATAATTGCTCGACCTGTTACCGGTTCTTCTGATGCGGGCTTCTCCTGATGCGGTCAACCCATCGTCCCCGAAATAAAGAGCAGCCACATCATCCACCTCCAAATCTGCGGCATAACTACCCGTAGACAACGTAACGAACAGCGCAGCGGAAGCAAGCAAATAACGATACAAACTATTAGAAAGACGCAGTTTCATGGGCAGCAAAGTTACAAATACGACAAACAAAAAAATCATCCGCTTACCTTCACGCTGACACGCGCAAGGAAAAGGCAAGAAAACGGATGAAAAAGGCACTTTAACACGGCAACCCATCTGTATCACTTTTTTGTTGTTTTGTACAGTACAAATTTGTCCATACTCTGCATTTTATGACATTCTATTTCTGATGCGCACTTTCACCCGGAATCAATCTTTCTCCTTTCAAATGCGATACGCATTTTGCGTTTAACATCAATCGTTTACAATAAGTGTCACGCGATTGAGAAACGAATACTAGCAGGATAGGGTTAAATCTAAAGTTTTAACAAGCAAATAACAAGGAGATTATGAATGCGTATCGCATTTGAAAAGCGACAGGCTGAGCGCTTGTTCCGATAACAAAAATCACATTGACTGCATTCGTGCCCCATGATACCATGGAGCATCGATGAATCTCCGCACCCACACTCCCCTGAGTTCGCTGTACACCGGCACATGGTACTTTGCATACATCATGGACTATTGCCTGAAAATAAAGGTCAGAGAGCGTTATCTCGATATCCGCCTGACGGATGTGACACGGGACGAAGAATGCGAGCTGACTCCCATCAGCATCAATGCCGCCTATCTGGCGTTCCGCATGGACAGCAGCTGGGGAGCATTCAGACTCCACCTCTATCCGCATGCAGAATCCGGCGGTATTCTGGTGGAGATATGGGACACCGACCGTTTTTTCCGCAGTGATGAGGTCTGCCCGGAACCTCCACATCGTCATGTCGCACATATCACGTGTACGGATGAAGATTATCCCGCATGGATTGAGGGTGTATGGAAAACGGCCCTCTGGGAAGATGGTCGCCGCCTCTTCCTCAATCGCGTCAGCCCGCGGGAACTGCGGCTGGTCTCCTGGTATACGGAAGAGGACGGAACGCCGAGCTATGACCACGTTGCAGAGGTGTACACCTGTGGCTACACGGGTCTGAAGATGAGTCTGCGGCGGCGGGATTGTCTCTACAGCCCGGTACAGGAAACGAACATACTCTTTGACAACGGCAGGCAGGAGCTTTCCGTGGAGTTCAACCGCATCTGCCGCCCCGCCCGGGCGCTGCCGAAACCCAATCAATTCCCGGATGCCTGGCGGGATTGATGGAATTGCTCCATCTGCTTCATCAGCATGTCCACACGTATCCCAAAGTCTGAGTAAATGACTCGGTAAATGCGAAGTTGTGGGGCTGAAAGCCCGAGGAATTTTGAGCCCACGAAGTGGGTGAAAGAACACTAGCCGGGGGTAAGCCCGCAGAGCGGGCGCAGCCCCCGGAATGCGACAAAATAAAATGGAGCCCCGGAGGGGTGACAGAAAGCACAGCATCAGTGTATTGCTTCGCTTTCTGTCACCCCTCCGGGGCTTCGATATTTTTTTCAATATACCGGGGGCTGCGAGCGCTGACGCGCTCTTACCCCCGGCTAGTGTTCTTACGCCCCTGCCGGGGCTGATTTTCCGCTCGCCTGAGGCTCGCCAAATTCCAATCTATCAGGATGAGGGAGCTTCGTCAGCCGTTGCTTCCCTCCATTGTCAAGAGTGATAGTGTTGTCGCAGAAATAATCTGCCTGCATATCGCTGCAGGAACAGACCATCAACGAGATTGCTGCCGCAACCATGATTAAGCAGGGTTTCATTTTCCGTGTGTCCAGGCCAGTATTTTCCGTGTCGTCGGCTGCACCAGATACTCCGCTGCACCACCCAACCAGCGGGGCGGCAAATCGCAGATAGTCACCAGCACATAGCGTTGTCCGGGCTCAAGCTGCGGCTGTTGCAGGAAGCGGCGGCGTGATGCTTCTTCACTTGTCAGCACGCGGTAGTCAAAGCGAAGGTAATTTTTCATCTCTCTGCCCGCGCGGTATCGCTTTTTATAGTCGTTGATGCAGACGGTGAGAATCTCTGCATCCAGCTCAGATGCAGGATAGGTGGCGATGGCGGGAGGCGGCTGTGTCCGGGACGGACGGGCATCGCCGCAGCCGACTGCCACCAGGACCAACGCTGCTGAAAAAATGTATCTCATACACCCCTATACATCCGATTCCGAAGAGAATCCGCAACTTTTTCTGCGTCACGGAGTAAAAATCAGGCTTTTTGCAAGACCATCACGGTACGCGGCAGGAGGTAGAGAGAGAGCTGCCGCTTTTCATCCGTGAAGTGGTACACGGAAGAATCCTGACGGGCATAGCCGCCGAAAGCCTCGGCATCCGAATCCAGCACCACGCGCCAGCGTCCGGGTGCGGGGGCCGGCAGCTTGTAGTCCGGGATGGCGCGGGAGCCATTCCAATTGAACACAAAGAGCAAGCCGCCGCGTTCAAAGGCCATCACCTGATTGAGCTCATCCATGTTCAGCGGCTGTGCCGGGCGGGAATCGAGCAGATTCCCCTTGCGAGCCAGCGCCACCATGGCCGCATCAAAGGCGTTCAGGTAGCGATACCGCAGGTCGACATTGTCCACCAGACTCCACTGGCGACGGCAGTATTTGTAGGAATTGCCGTTGCCCTCGCGGGGGAAATCTATCCACTCCGGGTGGCCGAACTCATTGCCCATGAAATTGAGCCAGCCCTCGCCGCCGGCAGCCAGCGTGGCCAGACGAATCATCTTGTGCAGCGCCATGCCGCGGTCCGTAATGAGGCTGGCGGGCTGCAGGCAGCTCATGTTGGTATACATCTCTGCATCCATGAGTCTGAACGCTATCGTCTTATCCCCCACCAGAGCCTGGTCATGACTCTCGGCATAGGCGATATTAGGCTCGCCATAACGGCGGTTGATGAGTGTGTACCACATATCCCCCACACTCCATTCCTCGTCCTTCTTCTCCTTGAGCAGCTTAATCCAGTAATCCGGCAGACCCATGGCCAGTCGGTGCGTGAAGCCGAACCCGCCTTCATCCACCGGACGGCAAAGGCCGGGCATGCCACTCATATCCTCCGCAATGATAAGCGCCCCCGGGCAGACGCGCTGCACCAGCGTGGTGGCCAGTTGCAGGTAGGTCACGGCATCCAGATTCACCTGATTATTGAAATAGCAGCCCAAATCCGTGAAAGGCTCATGCCCATGGTGGACGTAGAGCATGCTGGTAACACCGTCAAAGCGGAAACCGTCAAAGCGGTACTCCTCCAGCCACCAGCGCAGATTGCTGAGCAGGAACTCCTGCACCTCGATGCGCCCGTAATTGAACAGGCAGCTGTCCCAGTCCGGGTGGCGGCTGTCGCGATCACCGGCAATGAAATACTGACCGCCGGAGCCGTCAAAGTCGTTCAGCCCCTCCGCCACATTCTTGACGGCGTGGGAATGCACCACATCCAGCAGCACGGCAATACCCAGCCCATGCGCCGTGTCGATGAGATACTTCAGGTCCTCCGGGGTGCCGAAGCGATTGCACGGCGCAAAGAAAGACGAGACATGATAACCGAAAGAACCATAGTACGGGTGTTCCTGAATCGCCATGATTTGCACCACGTTATACCCCAGGCGGGCAATGCGCGGCAGCACATTGTCCGCAAACTCACGGTAGGAATGGATGCACTCTTCCTCTCCCGCCATGCCCACGTGCGTCTCGTAGATGAACGGCGTGCGAACCACAGACGGATTCCAGCGGGTGTTCTTCCAGCGGTAAGGTTCGGAGGGCTTCCAAATGATACCGGAGTAGTCAAAGGTGGAGGCATCCTGCTCCGTGTAGCGAATCCAGGCCGGCATGCGGTCGCGCCCCTGATTGTCTGCGCCGATGACATGCACCTTCACATGCTGTCCGTGTACCAGAGCATCCGCCGGAAGCCGCACTTCCCACACGCCCTCAGCATTGCGCTGCATGGGAGTGGCAGAACGATTCCATCCGTTGAAATCACCTATCAGGTACAGCGCCCGTGCCCCCGGTGCCCACTCGCGGTAAATCCACTCACCCGTCCGGGCATCACGGTTAAAACCATAGCGCTCATAGCCCTTCGCAAATTCCGTAATATCCCCACTGCGGCGACAAATGCGCTCCATGGCCGAATCAAAAAGCCGCAGGCGGCCTTTGATATCGCGTTCAAAGGGAGCTAACCAGCTGTCTGCCAGCACCAAGCCGGGTATCGGGGGTCTTCTCATGCCCTTATTGTACCCGAATTGTTACCGTTTCTCAAGCAAATTACATCAAGGAAGCGTTGATTCTTCCCTATACCACTAAACAGACAGAGAAATGAGCCGCCACATCCCTACTCCAAACAACCGTATACATGCTTATTCAACCTCCACTCAGCGCAACGCCTGAGTTCTTCACCAAGCCCGCAAAGCAATCGTGCTTTGTGTCATACAAAACTGCGCAAATTTTCAAGTTACGAAACCTGAGCTCCCGAAATCAGTTTTTCCGGAAGCTGTGTTACGGAAGTGCTTTCACCCATGAGCAGGAGCAGTCG